>JBBRNE010000019.1:0-8580 GCA_038230475.1 Hyphomicrobiales bacterium | reverse complement strand
TTGGTTGCGGGGATAGGATTTGAACCTATGACCTTCAGGTTATGAGCCTGACGAGCTACCGGGCTGCTCCACCCCGCGATAAACCGTTGCAAGCTTTCCCTTTCGATCATTCAGACGGCTGATGTTCAACGCTTCAAGCGTCGATCCGACCGTCCAGAGGATCCAGAGAAAGCAACCAGGACCGTGTCCTCGGTGCGAGGGGTATGTACCAACGGCACCCCGCTTTGGAAAGGGCGGAAATCGATCTTTTTCGCGATTCTTGACCGCAAAAGCTCGCATTTAGCGCCGCTTCATTGCCCGGTCATCCTTGGCGCCGTCAACCGCTCTTGCCTATAAAGCGTCGAGGGACCAGCCTTGGCCGCGATAAGACCAAGGACAATTAGGTTTGCTCTTCGAAGGAAATCCAATGGACCAATCGGTAAACAGTCCCGCTGTGAACGAGATGCAGGACAACTTCCATAGGGCGGTCAAATTGTCCCGCGCGGCTCTCGCTCCGACAGCGGAGGAAAGGCTCGATCGACTGGCGCGCCTGCGCGCGCTGGTGGTCGAGAACGAGAAAGCCTTCGACCGGGCGATCTCGGCCGACTTCGGCAATCGCTCCTCGACCGAGACGCTGATTGCGGAAACGCTGTTCGTGCTCGCTGAAATCAAGCATGCAACCAAACATCTCCGCCGCTGGATGGCCGCAAAACACATCGCGACTGAACTGCAATATTTCCCCGCGAAAAATAGATTGCTGCCGCAGCCGCTCGGCGTCGTCGGCATCATCGCGCCGTGGAATTACCCTTTGCAGTTGACGCTCGCGCCCGCCATCGCCGCCATTGCTGCGGGCAACCGCGTGATGATCAAGCCGAGTGAGTTGGTGCCGCAATTCTCGGCGCTGTTGAAGAAGCTGATCGCCGAGAAATTCGACAAGACCGAACTGACCGTCACGGAGATCCACAACGATATTTCCGAGAAATTCGCGGCGCTCCCGTTCGATCATTTGATCTTCACCGGCTCAACGCGCGTCGGACGCAAGGTCGCCGAGGCGGCTGGCCGTAATCTCACGCCGGTGACACTTGAACTCGGCGGCAAGTCGCCGACCATCGTGGATCGTTCGGCGGATATTTCAGAGGCCGCCGAGCGTATTGTTTACGGCAAATTGCTGAACGCGGGGCAAACCTGCATCGCGCCGGATTATGTTTTGATCCCGAAAGCGTCGATGGATGAGTTCGTCACCAAGGCGCACGCCACCGTCGCGCGCATGTTCGGCACAAGTCCTGACAACAAGGATTACACCTCGATTGTCTCCGATCATCATTACGCGCGGCTTGAAGGCCTTGTTGCGGATGCTGTCGCCCAAGGCGCAAAGGTCACGCAGGTCGCAAAGCCCAGCGATCCGGCGTGGAAATCGAAGCGCAAATTCCCGCCGACCTTCGTGAGCGGCGTAACGCCCGACATGAAAATCATGCAGGAAGAAATTTTCGGCCCCGTACTTCCGGTCACTGCCTGCGAAACAGCGGCGGAGGCCATTGATTACATCAACGCGCATGACCGTCCGCTTGCACTCTATTGGTTTGGCAAGGACGACGTCGCGCGCGACGAAGTGTTAGCGCGCACAGTATCCGGCGGCGTGACCGTGAACGACTGCCTGTTTCATTTCGTACAGGCCAATCAGCCGATGGGCGGCGTCGGCGCGTCCGGGATCGGCGCTTATCACGGCGAATGGGGTTTCCAGGCACTCAGTAAAATGAAGCCGATCTTCTATCGCTCGCCATTCAACAGGCTCGCCGATCTTTACCCACCCTACGGCGGCAAGATTGCGCGGCTCATCAAACTGCTGCGCTTCTTGTCGTAAAATTCTGCGAGACTTAAGATTACTGCAAGACGCGCGACCGGCAGCAACGTCCGGCGCAGCGAAATAAATTCGGGAGGAATTCATGGCAGACACGTTCGACTACGTGGTGGTTGGTGCTGGCTCCGGCGGCTGCGCGGTTGCGAGCAGGCTTTCCGAAGACCCGAACGTTTCGGTCGCGTTACTTGAAGCCGGCGGCAAGGACGACAACTGGGTCGTAACGACACCCGGCGCGCTGATCCTCATGGTGTCAGGCCCCGTCAACAATTGGGCCTTCAACACCGTTCCACAAAAGGGACTCAACGGGCGCATCGGCTATCAGCCGCGCGGCAAAGGTCTTGGCGGATCGTCCGCGATCAATGCGATGGTTTATATTCGCGGCAACAAGGCCGACTACGACGAGTGGGCCGCGCTCGGAAACACCGGCTGGTCGTACAAGGATGTGCTGCCCTATTTCAAGAAGTCCGAAGATAATAGCGAACTCGGCGGCGAGTATCACGGCAAAGGCGGCCCGTTGAGCGTTACCAAGCTGCAAACCGACAGCCCCGTTCATGACATCTATCTCCAAGCCGCGCGCGAAGCGCAATTCAAGATCAACGACGATTTCAACGGCCCCGATCAGGAAGGCCTCGGCGTCTATCAAGTGACGCAGAAGAACGGCGAACGCTGGAGTGCCGCGCGCGGTTACATCCATCCGTTCATGGAGAGCCGGAAAAATCTCCACGTCATCACGGGCGCGCGCGCAACGCGCATTATTTTCGAGGGCAAGCGCGCCGTTGGCGTGGAATATCGGCAGGGTAAAGACACCAAGCAAATTCGCGCACGGCACGAGATCGTCCTCGGCCTCGGCGCGTTCCAGACTCCGCAATTGCTGATGCTGTCCGGCGTCGGCGATGCCGATGAATTGGCCAAGCACGGCATTGCGTCGGTGCATCATTTGCCGGGCGTGGGCAAGAACCTGCACGATCATCCGGATTTCGTGTTCGGCTACAAATCCGACTTGCCGAACTTCACCGGTCTTACATTTCCCGGCATCGTTCGGATCATCAAATCGATCTTCCAGTATCGCCGCGAGCGGCGCGGGCCGATGACGTCGAATATCGCCGAATGCGGCGGCTTCCTGAAGACGCGCCCCGATCTCGCGTTGCCGGATATCCAGCTTCATTTCTGCATGGCCGTCGTCAACGATCACGGCCGCACGCCATTCTTCGGCAGCGGATTCTCATGCCACGTTTGCCTGCTGCGCCCGAAAAGCCGCGGCAGCGTCTGGCTTCAAAGCACCGACCCGATGCAGCCACCGGCCATCGATCCGAATTTCTTCGGCGATCCCGAAGATGTCGAGGCCATGGTCGCTGCCTACAAGACGACAAAGCGGCTGCTCGATGCGCCCGCGCTGAAGGCGATCGAGACCGAAGATGCATTCACGGCGGATGTACGAACCGACGACGATATTCGTTCCATTTTGCGCAAGCGCGTCGACACCGTTTATCACCCGGTCGGCACTTGCAAGATGGGCGTCAACGATCCCATGGCTGTCGTCGATCCGAAGCTCAAAATTTATGGACTGGAAGGCATTCGGATTGCGGATGCGTCCGTGATGCCGACCGTTATCGGCGGCAACACAAATGCGCCCACCATCATGATCGGCGAGAGAGCCGCCGATATGATCAAGGCAGAGATGCGGGCGAATTGATTTTCGCTCTGACGGCAGATCAGCTATGTCCGCATCGGCGCTGCTCAACTGCGACCGAGCCGGTATTGGTGCGTGAAGTGAGTAACCGATCGATTTGAAAGGGTCAGAACGTGGATCTTGGAATTTCCGGACGACGCGCGATTGTCTGCGCAGCCAGCAAGGGTCTTGGGCGCGCATGCGCCATTGCATTGGCCAATGAGGGCGTTCACGTCACCATCACCGCACGCGGCGCGGAAGCGCTGGCCAAGACAGCGGCGGACATCAAAAAATTAAATCCGAAAGTCACTGTCACCGAAGTCGTCGGCGACATCACGACACCAGCCGGACGCGAGGCCGCGCTGAAAGCGTGTCCCGATCCCGACATTCTCATCAACAATGCGGGCGGTCCGCCGCCGGGCGACTTCCGTGACTGGACCCGCGACGACTGGATCAAGGCGCTCGACGCCAACATGCTCACCCCAATCGAACTCATCAAGGCGACGGTTGACGGCATGATGGCGCGCAAGTTCGGCCGCATCGTGAACATTACTTCGGCAGCCGTAAAAGCACCGATCGATGTGCTCGGGTTGTCCAATGGCGCGCGCAGCGGCCTTACCGGTTTCGTCGCCGGCATCGCGCGAAAAACTGTGATCGCAAACGTCACGATCAATGGCCTCTTGCCGGGTCCGTTCGACACCGATCGCCTGCGCGGACCGATGTTGCAAAAAGCCGCCGCAGCACAGGGCGTCTCACCGGATGAAATGTTGAAAATCCGCGCCAAGCAGAATCCTGCAGGCCGCTTCGGCGACCCGGAAGAATTCGGTCTTGCTTGTGCGTTTCTGTGCGGCGCCAAGTCGGGCTTCATCACCGGGCAAAACATCCTGCTCGATGGCGGCGCGTATCCCGGAACGATGTAGTCTCGTCGTCGCTTTGATAACCGTCAGTCGGGCGATCATTTTTCGATAAAGCGCACCGCACAATGCGATCGGCGGTTGAATTTCTTTGCTCACTGCTTCATGAAACATCCCAACGATAAACCGTTGGGAGACGACGAAAATGAAGTTGGTGCGTTATGGGACCTTGGGTCAGGAGAAGCCCGGATTGGTGGACAAGTCGGGCAAAGTCCGCGACTTGTCTGCCCACGTCAAAGACATTACCGGCGACGTGCTCTCGCCCGCGGGCCTCGCAAAACTCAAAGCAATCGATCCGACGTCGCTCCCCCTCGTCGATGGAACGCCGCGCTTCGGTGCGCCTGTTACAGGCTTCAACAAATTTCTCGCTATCGGTTTGAACTATGCCGACCATGCAGCGGAAGCCGGGATGCCGATCCCGTCGGAGCCCATTCTCTTTATCAAAGCCAATTCGAGCATCAGCGGGCCGAACGACAAGATCGAAAAGCCGCGCGGCTCGACCAAGCTCGACTGGGAAGTCGAGCTTGCGATCATCATCGGCACTCGCGCCAAATACATCAAAGAAGCCGACGCGATGAAGCACGTCGCGGGCTTCGCAATTTGCAACGATGTGTCCGAGCGCTTCTTTCAGCAGGAACGCGGCGGCCAGTGGACCAAGGGCAAATCCCACGACACCTTCGGCCCGCTCGGACCTTGGATTGCAACGACCGATGAAATTCCGGACGTGCATAAATTGGGGATGTGGCTCGACGTCAACGGCAAGCGCTGCCAGACCGGATCGACCGCGACGATGATTTTCAACGTGCCGAAGATCGTCTCCTATTTGTCGGAGATCACGACGCTTATGCCGGGCGACGTTATTACGACGGGCACGCCGCCCGGCGTCGGTCTCGGCATGAAGCCGCAAAAGTTTCTCAATGTCGGCGACATCGTCACACTCGGAATCGACGGTCTCGGCGAACAGCGCCAGGAAGTGGTCGCAGCATGAAGCTGACTTATTCGCCGGCATCGCCGTTTGCGCGCAAACTTCGTATTTGCGCGATCGAACTCGGATTGCTCGACAAAATCGAACTCGTGTCGGCCAAAGCCAGTCCCGGCACGTTCAACGAAGACTATTCCCGCAACGTCAGCCCGCTTCGCAAGCTGCCGGCGCTGATCCTCGACAATGGCGAGACCATCGTCGATTCATATGTGATCGCGGAATACTTCGACGAGCTCGCAGGCGGAGGAAAATTAATTCCGGCATCTGGCGCAAAAAAATGGCAAGTGAAATCCGAGCATTCGATCACGCAAGGCATGCTCGATGCGATGCTGCTGTGTCGTTATGAGAAAATGTTGCGTCCTGAAAATCTGCGCTGGCCAACATGGATCGATGATCAGTGGGAACGCGCATGGCAGGGGCTACAACGCTTCGAGACGCACGGCGATATTCTCGCGCGGCCTTTAGATGTGGCGCAGATCGGTCTTGTGTGCGTACTCGGTTACGCGGACTTTCGTTTTCCCGATTGCGGATGGCGCAAGGCGTTTCCTAAGCTCGACGCGTTTCATAACAAAATGATGCAGCGCGAGTCAGTGAAAATTTCCGTTCCGCCTCCGGCGTAAAATACTCAGCCAAAATTATTCTCGCGGCGCAATTTAATGCGTCCGAGGTGTGCAATCTCCTCGCCTCACACGGAGGCGGTGGAGCGGCGGGAGGCGCCAGATGCTTGCGAGGCATCTTTGGCGAACTCTTGCGATCGAGTCCGCCGCGCAGCTTTGCGAAAGCCGCGCGCGCCCGTTGCGACAGGCGCTGCGCCTCCCGCCGCTCCACCGTCATCATCAGGTTCTTGCGTCGCTTGCGATCCGGAACCGCAGCGAAGCGTCATAGGAATATAATCCGTATGCAAGAAAGTCAAGCGGAATAGGACGATTCAGCCGATTTTTCTTTCTAAAGACGCGCGATCCCACGTCGCAGCGTCCGCGGCAGCTTCATATGTGCTCTGAAAGAATTCGAGCAGCATTTTATCTGGCGCATTCGATTGCCTAACAGCATCGTAATCCAGAACAAACTCGCGCAAGTTCGAATCGAAACTCGCAGCCGATGGACGCAGCGGCGCGTCCGAAAAACCTTTCGGTTCGGGATAAGCGTATGCGTAAAACGTCGCTTTGCCGTAACCGCCATTGCCCGGCCAGAACCCGCAGCTTGAGACTTCATGCGAATAGGCCTCAACTGCGACCCAGTCTCCGAGGTTCGGCATGCCGCCGGGATGCGGCGGCGCGCTTCGTCCCGAAAATCGTGTCACGGCGAGATCGAAGCTGCCCCAGAAAAAATGCACGGGACTCACTTTGCCGATGAAACGTGCGCGAAATTCTTTCATCACGCGATCGGATTGGACCAACGCTCGCCAAAAGCGGTGCACGGCATCTGCGTCGTAGGATTTGTGCTGGCGGTCTTTTTCGAATGGAATTGCATCGGCAACTTCCACCGGCATGGTCCAAATTTTCACATCGATGCCGAGGTCGCACAAAATCTGCATTATCCGGTCGTAGAACTCCGCGACTGACATCGGTGTCAGCGCGAATTCTGCGCGGCGCTGATCGCTGGTCACGATATTGAGCGTGTGCCGGCAGAAATCGAAATCGATCTGAAAGCTGCGCTGCTGGTACGGGATCGGCGACGTCGTTAGTCCCGTGGACGTGACGTAAAGCGGCACCTGCCACCAGTGATTGACCATCGGTTCGAGCGCGAGACGAATTTTGCCGACGATCTGCGTCCACATGTGCAACGTGGCGCAAGTGTCCTGCCACCCGGCGAACGGCAACGGCGGCCATATCTCATCTCGGCTCAAAGCACTCATAAAATATCAATACAGCAAAACGCCGCCTCGAAGGAGGCGGCGTCGATGCATTCCGATTGGCGACAGACGATCTTACTGTTCGTCATCCTGAAGAAGAGGGCCAAGCTTGTCGTAGTATTTCGTGACCAGCGCGACGTTGTCGGGAAACTGCACCGGCGACACCGTCTTCGTCGCTTCATTCATATCGTCGAGAATGGCCTTCTTGTCCTTCGCCGGAATTTTCGGATCGGCGGTGACTGCCGCGATCTGCTTTTTCAGCATTTCAGGCGGCTGGATAAAGGCCTTGGTCTTGGGATCTATTCCCGACATCACGAGCGACACGTTGTCATAAACTGAGCCGTACTCGTTGAAGTCCGCAAAGCCGTTCTTTTTCACGATGCCGTCGAACTGCGCCTGCAGCTTCGGATCTGGCTTGTCAGCAGCGCCTTCCGGCATCTTGTCGGTGATAACGTCCATTTCCTTTTGTGCCGTCAGCAACGACTCGACCTGTTTGGAGGTGAGCGCAATTTGTTTCACGGGCGCGGGTGCGGGCGGTGCCGACTGTTTGGCAGGCTGCTGCGCCAACGCGCGCTCGCTGGAGGCTGCGCCGGCAACGAGAGCGCACGCAGCGATCGCCGCCACGGCGACAAGAGATTTGGCAAATTGACGCATGGATTTCTCCTCGGCTTTTCTGGAATGGCTGAGAGGTAGTCGGCTTCGCTCAAAACTCCGTTCAAGCAAAATAACGCTTCATCGATCATCTTCCAGATCGTGGCCAAAACATAGCGCCCGCACGATCGATGGATGCGAGAACGCACAGAAATTCGCCTGGCAAGGCGTTCATATACGAAAAAACGCCGCCTCCAGAAGGAGACGGCGTTTTGTGTTCTTGAATCGATAAAGAGGAAATGTCTGTCCTTTGCAGGCCTGGCAGCGACCTACTCTCCCAGGGCTTAAGCCATAGTACCATTGGCGCTGAAGAGTTTAACGGCCGAGTTCGGAATGGGATCGGGTTGAGGCTCTTCGCTAAAACCACCAGGCCGGCGAAGGACAGAAACACGAAGCAAGCATTTGGAATTTCTTCTCACATCAATTCCAACCAAAAGGTGGACATTGAAAATGAGAGCAATCAAGCCAATCGAACGATTAGTACCGGTAAGCTACACACATTGCTGTGCTTACACACCCGGCCTATCAACGTGGTCGTCTTCCACGGTTCTCAAGGGAATACTCGTTTTGAGGTGGGTTTCCCGCTTAGATGCTTTCAGCGGTTATCCCGTCCGTACATAGCTATGCAGCACTGCCGCTGGCGCGACAACTGCTCCACCAGAGGTACGTTCAACC
>JBBRNE010000018.1:0-11905 GCA_038230475.1 Hyphomicrobiales bacterium | reverse complement strand
TCAGCGCCGGTCTTATCCATCTTGTTCGCGAAAACGATGCGCGGAACCTTGTACTTGTCGCCCTGACGCCAGACGGTTTCGGTCTGCGGCTCAACGCCTTGGTTGCCGTCGAGAACGACAACGGCACCGTCGAGCACGCGCAGCGAACGCTCAACTTCAATGGTGAAGTCGACGTGGCCGGGGGTGTCGATGATGTTGAGGCGCTTTTCGTTCCAGTAAGCGGTCGTCGCAGCCGACGTAATGGTGATGCCGCGCTCTTGCTCCTGCTCCATCCAGTCCATCGTCGCAGCACCTTCGTGCACTTCGCCGATTTTGTGGCTCTTGCCGGTATAATAAAGGATGCGCTCGGTGGTCGTGGTCTTGCCGGCGTCGATATGCGCCATGATACCGAAGTTTCGGTAATCAGCGATTGGATGTTGGCGCGCCATGGTCTGTTCCTTTGATCCGTTCGTTCGCCGTTACCAGCGATAGTGCGAGAATGCGCGGTTGGCTTCCGCCATCCGGTGCACGTCTTCGCGCTTCTTCACGGCGTTACCACGGCCATTCGACGCATCGAGCAACTCGGCTGAGAGCCGCTCGGTCATGGTCTTTTCGTTGCGCTCGCGCGCAGCCGAGATGATCCAGCGAATGCCCAGCGCCTGACGGCGCACGGAGCGAACTTCGACCGGAACCTGGTAGGTCGCACCACCGACGCGACGCGAACGCACTTCGATCGTCGGCATGACATTTTCGAGCGCCTGCTCGAACACCGGCAACGGACCCTGCTTGGTCTTGCTCTCGATCATTTCGAGAGCGCCATAGACGATGGTTTCCGCGGCAGACTTTTTGCCGTCGTACATGATCGAATTCATAAACTTCGTGATGATGATGTTCCCGAATTTCGGATCCGGGTTCACTTCACGCTTTTCGGCAGAATGGCGACGCGACATCGTTTCTGTTCCCGCTTACTTAGGACGCTTCGCGCCGTACTTCGAACGGCGCTGCTTACGGTTCTTGACGCCCTGCGTATCGAGGACGCCGCGGAGAATGTGGTAGCGAACGCCGGGCAAATCCTTGACGCGACCGCCGCGGATCATGACCACCGAGTGTTCCTGAAGGTTGTGGCCTTCACCCGGAATGTACCCGATCACTTCGAAGCCGTTGGTCAGGCGCACCTTGGCAACCTTACGAAGCGCCGAGTTCGGCTTCTTCGGGGTCGTCGTGTAGACGCGCGTGCAAACGCCGCGCTTCTGCGGCGACTGCTGCAGCGCCGGCACCTTCTTACGGGCCTTCTGCGATTCGCGTGGCTTAGCGATCAGCTGGTTGATCGTCGGCATCGTTCACCCTTATTCGCGCGAAACCAAAAGGCTTCGCAAAATCGTTCGGGACAATCGTCCCACTCTCTTCCGAACCGCCCTGTTCGCTGTCCGCGCGAAAACGACCGCGCAAAGCGAAATCGCGCCAATCATTCATCGCTGAATGGAAAGCGCTTGACCGCCACAGAGGACCGCGGATCGCCGTCAGGCTTTCACCTGAGACTCACCGAGGTCATGCATCCGAAACCAATCTCAGGAGCTTTTCACTCAAGAGACCAACGTCGTCCTGGCATTGCCTGACTTAGTGCCGACAGCGTTTGAGCGACATTCGTCGAGGTTGGTGCCATTTCATTCCACTGGCGAACCAGAAGATTGAAAGGTGATCCGTTCCGACGCGAGGAAGCTCACCGCCTGTCGTGAAGTGGGCGGGTTGTAGTAGCGCGGTATGGCCAAGTCAAGAATAAAGGACACACGAAAAGCGCAAGCGGCAGAGCCACTTCTTGCACTCCCGGCCCCGTCCTGCCTAACCGCTTCTGACGACGAATTTGACCCCGTCCTAGGCAATTTTCGAATCCGATTCCTGCTTTGAGCGGAGCGAAAAAAGCCGGAATTCGAGTCAAATCGACCGCCGAGCGGGCGGATTATCGAAGATATGTTGATTAATGTAGCATTTTCAATGCTTTACGAAAAAATTAGCGGGGTGGAGCCAATCGCCGCTTTGCAGGCAGTAGCGACATGCCCCGAAGCCAGTCCCTCAAGCTCCGCAGCTTCTCGTAGCCAAGCTGGCGGGCAGCTTCCAGCGCGAACACCGCAGAACGCTCCGAGCCGACATCGACCACCATGTCGATCATGGTTTTGCGGCCAGTCCAGAGCTGCGCCATGAAGCTCGTTTCCGCAGCGCATGAATCGATGGCCTGAACATCGGTCGAGGCAAACAGCTGTTCAGTCATCCGGTCGATCAGCAGGACGCCCGGCGAATATTTGGCATATTCAGCATCGAATGCCGTCTTCCACGTATAGGCCATCGTGCCGCAATACATCACGACCTGCGCGGCAACCGGCTTGCCGTCAAGCTGCAGCAGCGCAACGGACGCATTTCCCTCCGCCGCAAGATCGCCGATCAGGCGTCGTGTGAATTCGGCGTGGTGATCGTCGCAGAGGATCGCGCTCCCCTCCTTGCCTTTCCAACTTCGCAGTTCGAGCATGAGGAATTGCTCGAACGCCGAATGAACGTCCCCGACAGCGCGGTCATTGACCACCTCAAGCGCGCCCAGCGAAGACAACCTGTTCCAGTCCTGCCGCAGCTTCTTGCGGGTCGAACCGGAATTCTTCAATCCGGCTTCGCGCGACACCACGGGACGCTTGCTTTGTGTCAGCGTCAGGCTTGCATGATGTTCGCTTAAGATGATGTTGCGAATTTCCGCGAAGGCCTTCGAGTCGGCATCCATTTCCTTGAGGCTGACAACCTTCGGAAGCGTCGGATTGGTGCGGATTGCCGCAAAGAACGCTGGAATAACTTCGCTGGCGTACTCAGGATCGATAACCGGCGTTGAAAGAAACGCGTAATTGTAAGGCCGCGCTTCCAGCAGTGCCGGCCAGAACATCATCAGATTGCGTTTCTGCAGCGCCCACAGACCGACAAGTCGCTTGAGCGCGGCGCTGTCGTCCCACGCAAGCAGAACATGGATATTTGCAAAACCCGTGTCGCTCGCGGCCTTGAGCGCCACCGGGTTCATGAACGCGTTCGCCGGCGCGCGCGCGATGAGATCGTCCCAATACGACGCGATATCAATATTCGGCAAAGTGGTCGTGACTGAAATCATCGGAATAACGCCCGGCGCGATTTATGTCGAACTGCATCCTTGGACTTCGTCGATTGCCGATCCATTAAGGTGGTTCCATACGAAATTGAATGGCGTCGATAAATGGAACGCGAAATCGTGTCCGATTGAGCGATCGGTATGGTTAACGATTCGCATACGTCCGATCCTCATCTATTCATGCCACGAACGATTCACCCTGTTCCATCAACGTTTAGTCTCCTTTGTCGCACCCGTGATAGTTTCACGGCAACGAGGCGTTCATGCGACACACGGACATTGCAATCATCGGCGGCGGGCTTGCCGGATCGACGGCCGCGGCGATGCTAGGTCGCGCGGGAATTTCCACAATCCTGATCGATCCGCACAAGGTTTACCCATCCGACTTCCGGTGCGAAAAGCTCGGCGGCGATCAATTGATCACGCTGCAACGAACCGGCATCTGTGAGCCTGTTCTGAATTCAACAACCCTCGATGGCGCGGTATGGACGGCACGGCTAGGTCGCCTCCTCGACAAAAAGCCGAGCGACCAGCACGGCACGTCGTATGACGACCTCGTCAACATCGTTCGCGTCCAAATTCCGCAGAACGTCGAATTCGTTGAGGCCAAGGTTACGGCAATCGTCACCAGCGCAAATCGCCAGAGCCTTGCACTTTCCAATGGCGAAGAAGTTTCGGCGCGGCTTGTCGTGCTCGCCAACGGCCTCAACATCGGACTACGCCACTCGCTCGGCATCGAGCGCGAAGTCACCAGCCCCTGCCATTCGATTACTGTCGGCTTCAACGTTGTGCCCGTTGGCCGCGACGCGTTCGAGTTTCCTGCCCTTACCTATTTTACGGAAAACGCGGCCGCGCAGATGGCCTATTTGACGCTTTTTCCAATCAAAGGCGCAATGCGCGCAAACCTCATGGTCTATCGAAAAATGGAAGATCCGTGGCTGCGACGGATGCGGCAAACGCCGGAAGCGGCGATGCACGAACTGATGCCGAACCTTCATCGCCTCGCCGGCAACTTCAAAGTCGATGGCTTGATCAAAATCCGCCCCGCCGATCTTTATGTCACACACGGTCATCGTCAGGCTGGAATCGTGCTCGTCGGCGATGCATTCGCGACGTCCTGCCCCGCTGCAGGCACCGGAACCAGCAAAGTGTTCATGGATGTGGAGCGACTGTGCAACGTCTATATTCCGCAGTGGCTCGCCAATGACGGAATGAGCGTCACGAAGATCACGCAGTTCTATGACGATCCGAAGAAGCGAGCGAACGACGAAAACTCAACGCGGGAAGCATACGCCCTTCGGTCGATATCAATCGATACCGGCATGAATTGGCACTTACGGCGCTGGGCGCGGTTCGCGGTGCGGTTCGGACTTGGCGCGATGCGCAGCGTGCGAGAGGCGATGGCTGCACGACGCTTGGCCCGTTCATAACGCCAGCCTAGTCTTCGTCTTCTTCTTCATCGCCGTCGGCATCTACTAGCTCATGCTTCTTATGAAGCTGATCGTCCCATAACTGGCGATACATACCGTTTTTGGCGAGCAACTCTTGATGCGTGCCGCGCTCGATCGCCTTGCCGCCGCTGATGACGATGATTTCGTCCATCTCCACCACCGACGTCAGTCGGTGCGTCGATGAGATCATGGTGCGACCTTTGGCGACTTTCAAAAGCGTGCGGTTGAGCGCTGCTTCGGTCGTCTGATCGAGTGCCGAAGTCGCTTCGTCGAGCAGCAGCACCGAAGGATTGCGAATGATAGCGCGAGCGATCGCAATGCGCTGACGCTGGCCGCCCGACAGCGAGTCGCCGCGCTCGCCGACCACCGTGTCGTATTTGTTCGGCAGCGTCATGATGAAGCGATGGATCTCCGCTTTCTTTGCGGCTTCCACGACTTCGTCGTCGCTCGCGCCCTCCTTGCCGAGACGGATGTTCTCGCGCAGCGAAAGGTTGAAAAGCATGTTCTCCTGAAACACCACCGCCATGCTCTTGCGCAGCGAATCGCGCGTCACACGGCGAATATCAACGCCGTCGATCGTCACCTTGCCGTCGGTCGGAATGTAGAGGCGCAGAATCAAATTCAGCAGCGTACTCTTGCCCGACCCGCTCGGCCCGACGATAGCGATGCGCTTTCCAATACCGAGCTTCAGTGACAGACTGTCGAGAACCGGCACGTCGCTGCCTTCATATTTGAAGCTGACACGATCGAAGGCGATGTTGTTGGTGATCCGCGGCAAATCCGGCGCGCCGGGACGATCCGCGCCGCGCGTCGGCTCATCCAGCAATTCCTCCATATGCCGCACGGCAGCAGAGGCCTGAATCGCAATCGGAATGAAGTGCATCAGATGCGCGATGTTGTAGGAAATCTCCCAGAACGCGCTCTCAAATGTAACGAAGGTTCCGATCGTGATCTTGCCGATGGTCGCAAGATACGCGCCAATCGCCAGCACGACGAGATGCAGCAGCAGAACTGAAATGGTGACGGTGCGCTCCACCATCGTCGAAAGAAATGTCGCATCCGCCATTGAGCGTCGCGCCGCATCGTTACGGAAACTGAACCAGCCAAGCGCACGGCGTTGCAGGCCGAAAGCCTTCACTACCATCTGCGCGCCGATGTTTTCCTGAACCACGCCGAGAATGGCGGACTCATTGACCTTCTGCTCGTAATTCGCCTGCACAGCCTTCGGCGTCAGCAATCGCGGCCCGATGAGCGTGATCGGGAAAACGAGAAGGGCCACTGCAGCGAGTTGCCAGTTCAGCCAGATCATCAGGCCGATGCCAGCGATCAGTTCCAGGAACGGAAGCACCGCGCTGTTGGCGACAGTTTTGACCGAAGATTCGTAACCGGCCATATCTACCGAGAAGCGAGAGAGAATCTCGCCGCGCTTGGTGCGGCCGAAAAACGCAGCCGGCAGATCTTGCACGTGATTGAACAGGCGCGCTCGCACGTCAGAGATCACGCCTGCCGCAAGACGCGCATCCCAGCGCTCATACCAGACGGCAACAATGGACGTGATGATACCCGCCGCAGCCAGCACCGACAGAATGGTGTAGAGAGCCTGAAAGTCTTCTTCGCCGAGCGCGTCGTCGATCAGGTATTTCAGACTGAGCGGCATGATGACGTTGAACAACGTCTCGACGAATAGCCCTATTCCCACGAATATCAGCCAAGTCTTGTAATTGCGGACATGCGGCCAGGTAAAATTCCAGATGGTTGCGAACGCACCCGCAGCCTGGCTCGCGGTATAGACGACGAGATCCTCATCGTCGTCATCGTCATCGAGATCCAGGTCTTCAGGATCGATCTCCGGCAGCTCAGCCGCGAGCCGAGCCGCCTCGTCATCGGCGGGCGCCTGCGTCGGTTTGTCACTGTCAGATGGAGGCTGCCTTGTCGGCATCGAACAAACCGTCGCTGATGGGAGGCCGATTGGGCCGCAAATAACACCACGACCCGAACAGTCGTCATGCTTATATGCGATTAATCGTCGGCGGCGATCTTGTCAAAGAACGAATAGCGCAAGCTGTCAGCGTCGGCATACCAGTTGCCCGGTCCCTTGTTAGCAGCAAGTGTTGCCGCCCAGACTTCGTCGGTGCAATCGCGGCGATGCATTGAAAGATCAAAGCCGTTGTTGAAAAACAACTCGGACCACTCCCACCACGTGCCGAGCTTCTTTACACCGCGCAGCAGGTCGTATTTGTCGATCAGCACGGACGCCATGTCGCTGGTGATCGATCCGAATACGAAGCCCGTCTTCACGACACGGTTGAGTTCACGCACTGCGCGGACGACCTGCTTTTCGGAGACCTGACACAGGCTGGTCTCGAATACGAAATCAAACTCGCCTTTCTTGAAAGGCAGTTTCGTGACGGAGCCGAGCTTATTGTATTTCCGAAGCGCTTTCGGCGTCTTGCCGTGAATGTATTTATTGCTCTCGATACCCCATGCATCGACGCCGAGATCGCGCAACGTACCGACCAGTTCGCCGCTCGCAGAGCCTGCGACCAGAAGTTTGTAGCCCTTCACCCTGCCCCAAACGATCTTGATAAGGTTTGTGAGGTAGGCCGGATCGGTGAATTGATTCCAAACTTTACCATACGGACCGACATTGCGATAATTGTCGAAATAAGTGCGGTCGATCTTGTCTGACGGAACATTTCCGCTGCCGCCGCGCTCATAGCGCAGCTTCATCATCTGCGTGAGAATGATGTCGGTTGCAGCGTCTGAAGAATCGAGCAAACCGTTCAGCGTCGAGTCGAACAGGTAGTCGCCGACCACGACGAAACCCGGATGCTCGTGCGGTTCGGGATGATGGTTCGTCATCACATCGCGCGCGGGCAATCCGCCCGGAATGCAATTTACCGATGACAGCCAGCGATGGATTTTACCTTCCATGAAATGCGCGCGCGCGTCACCGAAAGATTTCGGCAACGACTTGATCGCCGCATCGATCAATTCCTTGTCGCTGAGATTGGCGAAAGCGAGAGCGTCCGATCCAGCGATCAGGAAATTCAGAACGCCGAGCTTGCCGACATCGTGCCGCGCGCCTTCGACATAGACGCAGCAACCGCCGAACGCTTCGGACATCCACCACGCGCCGGGGACTTTGTTGCCCCAGAACGGCGAATCGAACAGCAACGAAACGCGCAGGTAGTGTGCGGGGCGATCAAAGTAGGCGATGTGCTTGACCATCGAGTGACGCAGCAACTCGCCGTCCCAACCCATCGTAGTCAGCCATGAATGCGGCAGACACATTACGACGAGGTCGTGCTCCTTGGTGATCGGCCCCTTGCCATTCATCATGTTGACGGCATAGCGGCCTGAATCCGCTTTGCCGACTTTCAGCACACGATGATTCAGTTGAACATCGGCGTCGATCTCGTTGCGCAGCCCGTGAACGAGCTGCTCGTTGCCGTTCTGGATCGAATAGAGACCGATATAACCTTCGACATCCATCACGAAGTTCTTCAGCGCATTGAGGCCGTTGGTGTTGTGCGCTTCGGTTGCGATGTCGGACCGCGCCATCACTTTCAGAAAACGCTTGGCAACCGGATCGGCAACTTCGCGGTCGAGCAGCTCTTCGGCGCTGATGTACGCCCATGGATGTTCGTTGTCGTGCGCGCCGACGCCTTCGTAATATTCGATAGGCGTCACCATACCTGCGCATTTCTTGCGGAAGTCTTCGATGGCTTTCGCCGTTGTCGGCCCGTATTTGCGACGCATTCCGGGTACATCGTCGAGCAACTCGCCGTCGAGCTGAACTTGCTCCGCGTCCATCGGAATGGTTTGCAAGCCGAAATGCTGGACCAGTTCGCGCAACGGATCGGGGCCAGTCATCGAGTAGTCGTAAATTTCGGCGACGCCAGCTTCATACATTGCGGGCGCGGTATCGAATGTCTTGGTGAGGATTTTGCCGCCGACACGGTCCGACGCTTCATAAATGGTGACGCGGCAAAGCGGCCCAAGCTTCTTCTTGAGATACCAGGCGCTCATCAGGCCGCCGGGGCCTCCGCCTATAATTGCCAGATCGAGCATTGCCGTTGTTCGTCCCCGCCTGCGGACTCCCTTTCTGGGATGCCGCTAAGTCACCCTAATGAAAAGCCTTTCTCGGCTGAAGGGAAGATGAACAAACCATACCCGTGCGCCAAATGCCCCCGGAAACATCAAAAAGGCCGCCCTTGGGCGGCCTTTTCGATAACAGCGTAAACGTCGGCTGCCGTTTTATTCGGCAGGCGGAAGCGCCAATGGCTCAACTTCGGGAGCAGCTGTCACAATCGCCGCCTGCTTCTCGCGCTCGTCCAGGATCAGCTTGTCGCGCTTGGTTGCGACTTCGCGAATCTTGGCCATCGAGGCGCCGGTGCCGGCCGGAATGAGACGTCCAACGATGACATTCTCCTTGAGGCCTTCGAGCGGATCGACCTTGCCGTTGACTGCGGCTTCGGTGAGAACGCGCGTGGTCTCCTGGAACGACGCCGCCGAGAAGAACGAACGCGTCTGAAGGCTCGCCTTGGTAATGCCGAGCAGAACCGGCGTTCCTGTCGCGATCTTCTTGCCCTCTTCCTTGGCCTTCGCGTTGATCTGGTCGAACTCAATCTTGTCGATCTGTTCGCCCGAGATCATGTCGGTCTCGCCCTGATCGGTGATCTCGACCTTCTGCAGCATCTGACGAACAATCACTTCGATGTGCTTGTCGTTGATCAGCACGCCCTGAAGCCGATAGACCTCCTGGATTTCGTTGACCAGATAGGCAGCGAGTTCCTCGATGCCCTTGATCGCCAGAATGTCGTGCGGCGCAGGATTGCCTTCGACGATGAAATCGCCCTTTTCGACGACGTCGCCGTCCTGCAGATGGATGTGCTTGCCCTTCGGAATGAGGTACTCGCGAATCTCCTCATTCTTGTCGACAGGCTCAATCGAAATGCGGCGCTTGTTCTTGTAGTCGCGTCCGAAGCGAATGGTGCCGGCGATTTCCGCGATGATCGCAGCATCTTTCGGCTTGCGGGCTTCGAACAATTCCGCAACACGCGGCAGACCGCCCGTGATGTCGCGGGTCTTGGCGCCCTCGGTCGAGATACGCGCGAGAATGTCGCCCGCCTTGACCTTGGCTCCAGCATCGACCGACAGAATGGCATCGACCGAAAGCATGTAACGGGCGTCGCCGCCGCGTGCCAGCTTCAGCACTTTGCCGTCCTTGCCCTTCACGACAATGGCCGGACGCAGATCGGCACCACGACTGGTCGAGCGCCAGTCGATGACGATGCGCTTGGCGATACCCGTCGATTCGTCGAGCGTCTCAGCCAGTGACTGGCCTTCGACCAGATCCTCAAAACCGACCACGCCTTCGACTTCGGTCAGGATCGGACGAGAGTACGGATCCCACTCCGAAATACGCTGACCGCGCTTGATGGTATCGCCTTCATCGACACGCATGCGCGCGCCGTACTGAATACGATGCGTCGCACGCTCGGTGCCATCGGCATCGACAACCGCGACCACCATGTTGCGCACCATCGCCACCGAGATGCCTTCGCCGTTCTTGGCGATAGCTTTATTCTTGATGACGATCTTGCCGTCGAAGTTCGACTCGATGAACGACTGCTCGTTGATCTGCGCAGCGCCGCCGATGTGGAACGTGCGCATGGTGAGCTGCGTACCGGGTTCGCCGATCGACTGTGCGGCGATAACGCCGACAGCCTCACCGTGATTGACCGGCGTGCCGCGAGCAAGATCGCGCCCATAGCACTTGCCGCAGATGCCGTTGACCAGTTCGCAAGTTAGCGCCGAGCGGATCTTCACTTCCTGAATGCCGGCCTGCTGGATGGCGTCGACGTGCGTCTCCTCCATCAGCGTGCCGCGCTTGACGACGACCTTGCCAGTCGCCGCATCCTTCAAATCCTCACCCGATGTTCGGCCGAGGATTCGCGAAGCCAGCGACGCAACGACGGTACCTGCGTCGATGATCGCCCGCATCTTGATGCCGAGCTTGGTGCCGCAATCGTCCTGCGTGATGATGCAGTCCTGCGCCACGTCAACCAGACGACGCGTGAGATAGCCCGAGTTCGCGGTCTTCAACGCGGTATCCGCGAGACCCTTACGGGCGCCGTGGGTCGAGTTGAAGTATTCGAGAACCGACAGACCCTCTTTAAAGTTCGAGATGATCGGCGTCTCGATGATTTCACCCGACGGCTTGGCCATCAGGCCGCGCATACCGGCAAGCTGACGCATCTGGGCGGGCGAACCACGCGCGCCGGAGTGAGCCATCATGTAGATCGAGTTGATCTGGGAATCTTCGCCCTTCGCGTTTTTCTTGACGGAGGAAATTTCCTTCATCATCTGCTCGGCGATCTTTTCCGAAGCTTTCGCCCAGGCGTCGACCACCTTGTTGTACTTTTCGCCCTGCGTGATCAGGCCGTCATTGTACTGCTGCTCGAAATCCTTCGCGAGCACGCGCGTATCATCGACGATCTTCCACTTGCCTCCCGGCACGACCATGTCGTCCTTGCCGAATGAAATGCCGGCCTTGAAGGCGTTGTGGAAACCGAGCGCCATGATTCTATCGCAAAAGATCACGGTCTCTTTCTGACCGCAGTGACGGTAGACCTGATCGATCACGCTGGAGATTTCGCGCTTCGTCATCAGCTTGTTGATGATTTCGTACGGCATCTTCGGCGATTTCGGCAAGACCTGACCGAGCATGACGCGGCCGGCGGTCGTATCGACCATACGCGTGACCGGCTTGCTGTTCTCATCGAGACCAACCCAGCGATATTTGATCTTGGTGTGAAGGTGGATGACCTTCGAGTGCAGCGCATGCTCGATCTCCGCCATCTCGGCGAAAGCCTTGCCTTCGCCCTGCAATCCTTCGCGCAGGATCGATAGGTAATAAAGACCCAGCACGATATCCTGCGACGGCACGATGATCGGCTGACCATTCGCCGGATGCAGAATGTTGTTGGTCGACATCATCAGCACGCGCGCTTCCAACTGCGCTTCGAGCGACAACGGTACGTGCACGGCCATCTGGTCGCCGTCGAAGTCGGCGTTGAACGCCGCGCAAACCAGCGGATGCAACTGGATCGCCTTGCCTTCAATCAATACGGGCTCGAACGCTTGAATGCCGAGACGATGCAGCGTCGGCGCGCGATTCAGCAGCACGGGATGCTCGCGGATCACCTCGTCGAGAATATCCCAGACCTCGGGACGCTCCTTCTCGACCAGCTTCTTTGCCTGCTTCACCGTGGTGGACAGACCCTTGGCGTCAAGCCGCGAATAGATGAACGGTTTGAACAGTTCGAGCGCC
>JBBRNE010000017.1:0-26666 GCA_038230475.1 Hyphomicrobiales bacterium | reverse complement strand
GAGCGTACATGACGGCTCTAGCAGCAAATGACACCAGTCACCGCACCGGTAAAAAGGTGCGCTCGCTAACGCGGCTTGTCGAGTCTGATGCCGACCTGCTCAGCGCCCAGCTGAAAGAGCTGCGGCTGCGCGCGTTTCCGCGCTTTCGGACCCAACGCCGCCTCGCACGCGGCGCCGGAAGCGACACACCACAAACTGCGCCTTACGGCGCTCCATTCCCCTCACTGTTGAGGGGGAGAAGTATTTGCCCCTCGCTTGACAGCGGGGAAGTGTTTGCCCCTCGCCGCTTGCGAGGAAATTGTGCCTCGCCCCTCCACGCGAAATTTGCGGGGCGCGCGGACTCTTACCCATCGCGAAAATTATTTCGCAGCAGCCATAATCGCCCGCGCCAGCGCGCGACCGACGCACTCATATCCATCGGCAGACATATGCAGACCATCCATCGCCGAAAACGCGCCGAGCTTGACGCCGGACTTGACCGTTCTGTGCATGATCTCGAAGCGCGGAAAATAAGCCACCTGATCGCGCTTGGCGACATTCTCGATCGCCGTCTGCATCTTGGCGTAGCTGGTGGCCAGAATCACCGGCGTATATTGCTGGTCCATCAGCACGACGTCGGCGCCACGCGCGCGCAACGCGCCGATGCCGGCGGAAATTTTCATCTCAAGGCTGTGGCCGCTTTTAAACCAGGTGAAATCGTTGCCGCCGATCTGCCACACCACAAGATCGGGATCATGCGCGAACACATCCGTCTCAAAGCGCGCGATATTTCCAGGGATGGTGTCGCCGTTGCGGCCGCTGTTGACTATTGCGAGCTGCAAGCCCGGACTGAGCCTTTGCAACTCGCTCTGCATCATGCCGACATAGGTCTTGGCCGGGTCGGTCATATAAAGCCCGACCGTCGACGAGGACCCGATCGCGACGATTTTCAGAGGCTGGCGCAATTTCAGGATGGCGGCGGTCTTGGGCAGCGCAGCGCCCAGCGACAGATCCTGATTGACCGACAGACACGTTTCCGCCGCCTGCGCCGCCTGTGCATGGCTCCCGCCCAAGGCGCAGAAAGCCACAACTGCAAAGATCCGGCTGCTCAAACCCAAGGTAAACTCATGGCCATCTGGGCGCTGGACTCACTTCAATGCGTCAAAGTTCCCGAACCAAGATAACGCGCCTTACGACGAATGTGGAGGTGGAAACTAAATCCCTGATTTCTAAATTATTTCCGGAACGATTGACGGTTGTTCAGCTTGGTGCAGACTTGTGTAGAAAGGGCGACTTATGAGTGCGTCGACAGTCGCAAAGACGGTGGTGCTGGTGGTGGAGGACGAGCCTCTCATTCGCATGAGTGCGGTCGCCATGATCGAAGACGCCGGGTTCCAGGCCGTCGAGGCTTCCAACGCCGACGAGGCGATCGCCATTCTCGAAGCGCGTCCGGATATCCACATCATGTTCACAGACATCGACATGCCGGGTTCCATGAACGGCATCCGGCTGGCCCAAGCGGTGCGCGGGCGTTGGCCCCCGATCAAGATCATCGCAACCTCCGGACATTTCCGCATCAAGCATGGCGATCTGCCCGACGATGGCCGGTTTCTCCCCAAGCCCTATAGCGGCGAACAGATCGCAACCGCGATCCGCGAACTGTTCGCGGCGTGACGGCCGCGTCGCGTTTCCTGAAATTTCTGGAAATTTCTTGCCACAATTCGTCCCGTACAATTTGTCTCGCATTTGCGATAAGCAAAATAAAACGGGTGTGTCTTGATCGGCGCAGCGACGCAACGTAGCCTGTGCGTGGCGAGGAAATGAGCTGGGAGGTTTTCGTGAAGTCGATTCTGGTGCTCGGACTTTTGATATTTGCGTCGGCGGCGAATGCCTATACCGACGAACAGGCGCGGCTCTGCACGAACGATGCCTTCCGCCTCTGCGGCGACAAGATCCCCAACGTCGATGCCGTCACGATCTGCATGCGCGAGCAGAAAAAACAACTCAGCGACGGCTGCAAAAGCGTGTTCGACCAGCCCGCCACCGTGGAAGCAGTCTCCAACAGACAGATCCGCGCGCGCTAAACTGGAAGCGGCACCGGAAGACCGGCGTCTTGCGTCGCCGATCCGGTTCATTCGCAATTCATTTCCATTAGAATAACGACAGAGCCGCCCCCACCCGGGGCGGCTTTTTCGCGCGCGGATCGCACGGCATTTGCATTGCATTTGAAGGATGCAAACGCAGATGCATTTTGCCGCGCTTGAGTCCGCGACCGGACAAAAGCGATGCGCTGGAACGCGATTTGTTTTTATGGGACAATGATTTCGGGCAGGATGAATGGTCAAAGTCTGGTGGCGTCGAATTTCGTATGGGCGGGCTGATTACGGTTGGCTCCGCTCGATTGCACTTGCGCTGGTGTGCGTTGGCGTCGCGACGCTCGCGCGCATGGCACTCGGCCTGCTCGGCTCGACGCTGGCGTTCGCCACTTTCTTTCCCGCCGTTCTGGTCGCGGCGCTGTTCGGCGGACGAATCGCAGGGCTGCTGGCCATCCCATTTTCCATCGTCACGGTGTGGTGGGCTTTCGTCGAGCCTTACTACCAATTCGACAAAGTCACGCCGGTTCAGGCGGCGAATTTTATTCTCTTTACGCTGTCGAGCCTTCTGGTCGTCGCGCTTGCTTTTGCCCACCGGAGCATTGTTTTCGATATCGAGGACAAGGAGCGCGAGCGGGATTTGCTGGTCCACGAACTGGAACATCGCAACAAGAACAGCCTTGCTGTCACCGCTTCGCTGATCCGGCAAACGATCACCGACAAGGATGAGGCGGAAGGCCTCATCAATCGCCTGCTCGTTGCGGCCGACAATCGCGATTTGCTCGACGACACCGCAAGCCACGAGACCGATCTGCGCCTGTTTTTCAAGTCGACGATGCAGAAGCCTTACGGCGGAGATCGCGTCGCGCTTGCGGGGCCGGATGTCGTATTGAACGAAGACCAGGCGCGAAGCCTCCGCATCGTGTTCCATGAATTGACCACCAACGCGTTGAAATACGGCGCGCTGTCTGTCGCGAAGGGTAATGTTGCGATCGACTGGTTGCTCGATGGCGATACGCTCATCATCGTGTGGCGCGAAAATAACGGGCCGAGAGTATCGCCGCCGACAAAGTACAGTTTCGGATCCAAGCTCATCACCGTCACACTGAAGCAGATGAAGGCCACGCTGGAGCCGACCTTCGCCGAGACCGGCTACAGCTACAAAATATCCTTCGCGCTCGCCTGATGCGACGATCGGGGTCAAAGAAAAAAGCCCCGGCACAAGGCCGGGGCTTTCGTCAGGTTGTACGAAGCCTTGCGCTCACTCAGTACTTGGTGACGATCGGCTCGGCGACCGGGAATCCGCTGAAGCCGCCGAAGGTGTTGAAGCGATAGTTCAGTCCGACCTTGACCTGCTGCATGTCGGTCTTGATCGAGGTTGCGCTCGTCGCGCCGCCGAAGCCGACATTATAGGTGTCGGTACCAAAATCGAGGTAGGCGTATTCGATCTTTGCCGACCAGTTCGACGCGAAGCCGTATTCCAGGCCGCCGCCGACAGTATAGCCAAGACGCGTACTGCTTGTGGAGTAAGGCACGCCGGTCGCAGGGGTCTGGAACGCCGCGTACTTGGAGTCGAGCCACGCAGCACCACCCTTGGCGTAGATCAGCGTGTTGTTCGAGGTGTAGCCGAGGCGTCCAGCAGCGGTGGCAACCCAGTCTGGGTTGGAGGTGTTGGTCAGCGCAGTGGCTGCAAGCGTCGGCACTATCGACGATGCTCCATGCGTCAACCAGGTGAACTCCCCTTCAAAGCCAATCAGATAGTTCCGTGAGAGGCGGTAGTTGTAGCCGGCCTGAATGCCGCCGATGAACTGATCGGCAATAAGTCTATTGCCCGCGCCCGGTGCGAACAGACCGTTTGCACCGTCGAGCGTGGTGTAGCGATCGCGCAATTCGCCGTAGCCCACGTGACCGCCGATGTAGAGACCCGACCAGTCGTAGACCGGTTCGACGTAAGGAATCGGCATGGCTTTGTAGACGGGCGCTTTAATCCAGCGCTTGTGACGAATCGGTGCATCGGCCGCCATTGCCGCAGTGGCGGCAACCGAGAGCACGGCAGTGGTGAGAAGCAGCTTTTTCATGAAACCCTCTACAAAAAATGCGTGGCACGGGCGGTCCGAGCCGCTAGGAGGATTCTGAACAAACATGGTTAGGATCAGGTTAATTGCCCGTAACTAGCGGCAAAAAGCTGGATTTTAGCGCTGCACGCGAATGCCGAGCATTACAACCGTGGCGTCTGAATTGGCACCGGCGAGCGAACTTGCCAACCAGTCATGACGGACCTGCGCCTTGATGTGGAAGGTGCGCGAGAGTTTGTAGACGAGGTCGCCCTCGACGAAATATCGGTTGTCGAACCGCGTGCCGTCATAATCCGTGGTGCCGTAGCCGAACTTGGCTGTGCCGATCAGCCAACGACGGAATGCGTGATCGACGGTCAACGAATAATCGTTCGATTTCGCGCCGGAAACTCCGGGCAGCGTTGTTTCGTCGATCGACGACGTCGCGTCGAAGCGAACCGTCGTGAGGCCAGTTGCGGTCCAGACCAACGACGCGTTGGTGAGCAATCCGTTGAGATTGCTCAACCGCGGATCGGCATAGGATCGTGTGGAATAGCCGACGCCGACCTCGCCGGTCAGCAGCCGTGAGAACTCGAACGTCGTGCCGCCCTTCACATAACCGCCGTTTGAGTCGCGCTGATAGCCACTGCGATCGAACTTCACATCGTGGACGCGTGTGTCACCTTCCACTTCTGCGAACGGTTTCATGCCGGGCAACAGATCGTAGCTGATGCGTGAATTGCCGCCGTACTGATTGAAGTTGCGGTCGTCGTTGGTGCTCTGCGTGCCGTCAGTGAGTTGCGAAAATTGATATGTCGTGTGATCGGCCAGGCCGCTCATCGATACCTGAAGCCGGTTGAAATCATGCTCGACGCCGACTGTTGCACCCATCGTTGTCGCAAGCGGATATTTCGACAGCCCGACCTGGATGTTCGGCGATCCGGGGTTGTCCGTGAACGTACGCATGCGCAGTTCGGTGTTGATACGCGTATCGCGCGAAGCATCGATGCGGCCGCTGATCTTGCCGTTGAAACTCGGCGTATCGATATTGGTCGGAACCGGCGAAGGAACCGCCGGGTTGCCAGCAGATGGCGGAAATGTCGTGTCGTAGCCGGTGAACGATCCGCGCAGATCGAAAATCAGCGAATGCCGCGACCAGTCGGATGTCGCGAGCAGTTCCGGCGCAACCGTATAGAACGCCGAACCGCGAGGTGGCTCGATGCGACCCGGATTGGAATTGTAACCACCCCAGACTTCGACGGCTGCCTTGGTCAAAAATGGCCCGGTATGAAACCCGACATTGCCGAATGGATCTTCGTCGGGTTTCAGCGCACGACGCGTCGGTTGCCCTGAGGCAATTCCTGCGACGGAGGGTGAAACCGGCGCGGCGACTTTTCCCGGTTGCTTCGCACCGGCGATCACAGGTGCATTGCCAGGACCGACGACTTTCGGCTTCGGCGCGCCGGGATAAGCCTTCGGCTTTTTCAGTTTGCGATTGAGCGAGTCAAAACCAGAGTCCGACGCGCCCGAAGCAGGCGGGATGCCGTATTTCGGTGTGTTGAAAATGCGCGACGGAGCCTTCGCGTCCTTCTTCGCATCGTCGGGTTGCGCGTCGTCGCTTGTCTTTCGCAGCGGCGACTGATCCTGCGGCGCAAAGCCGCCGCGCACTGGGGTCAACAGGTTGCTGGTAAGCGCCTGGGCGCTAGCGGTCGTGGACCAGCAAACAGACAGCAGCAAGCATGCCGAGAGCGCGCGCAATTCCTGCGCGCGCGGGCGAAGATCCCGCAACCTGACGGCTGGCCGCCGAATAGGCACTTTTCACAATCCTCCCGGCCTTGGGTCGAACCCGAGACCGCGCCGAAAACGCAACAAATTCAGTGAATTGCGACGAGGAACGCCGCCGCACGGCGCAAGCGGACGCCGTTAACAGAGTTAAAACAATTATGGTTAATGAGACGTTGCGGACGCCCGCCTGCGTCGCCTCTGGGTGCTTGCCGTGGTAAGGAACGGCTTCATCAAATGAGGCCGGATGCGCGCATACGACGCCGTCCCGCCGTTGCTGGACTCAAAGAATGGCCACTTCCAAACCGCGGACCGCCACACCCTCCGCGACATCCGAGGCAGTTGAATCTGCGCTTCGCACACTCGATGCGGAAGCTGGCGGCATCGCCGCGCTGGCAAGTTCGCTTCAAACGGATTTAGGGGCGCCTTTCACAGCCGCGGTCGAACTTATCCGTAACGCCAAGGGCCGCCTGATCGTTACGGGATTGGGCAAATCCGGCCACATCGGCAAGAAGATGGCCGCGTCCTTCGCCTCCACCGGCACCCCCGCCTTCTTCGTTCACGCAGCCGAAGCCAGCCACGGCGACATGGGAATGATCACACCCGACGACGTCATCATGGCGCTGTCTTGGTCGGGCGAAACCGCCGAACTGAAGAACCTCATCAACTACTCGCGTCGCTTTCGCATCGGGTTGATCGCGATCACGTCCGAAGCAGACTCGACACTCGGCACCGCCGCCGATGTCTCGCTGACACTGCCAAAGGCGCGCGAAGCATGTCCGCATAACCTTGCTCCGACAACATCGTCGCTTATGCAGCTTGCGCTCGGCGATGCGCTGATGGTTGCGCTGCTGGAAAGCCGAGGATTTACGGCTGTGGACTTCGGAACGCTTCATCCGTCTGGAAAGCTCGGCGCGATGCTGAAATTCGTGCGCGACCTGATGCACGCGCAAAGCGAAGTGCCGCTCAAACCTCTCGGCACCAAAATGTCGGACGCGCTGGTTGAAATGACCTCGAAGGGATTCGGTTGCGTAGGCATCATCGATTCGCGCGGAGACATTGCCGGCATCGTCACTGACGGCGATTTGCGCCGCCACATGCGTCCTGATTTACTTGCAGCGAATGTCGATGACGTGATGACGAAAAACCCGAAGACAATAAGTCCCGATTTGCTGGCCAGCGAAGCGCTGGAAATTCTCAATTCGTCGAAGATCACCGCGCTGATTGTGACGGACCACAAGAAGCCCATCGGCATCGTGCATCTGCACGACCTTCTGCGCGCGGGCGTCGCTTAATCGTTTAAGCTAGTCCAACTTGCAAGCTCGCGCCGTCGGCGTGAACGATTTTCACGCGGCTGCCTGCGGGCGCATCCGGACCCGATACGCGCCAGACCGTGTCGTCGATCTTCACCGTGCCGACACCGTCGATGATCGCTTTCTCCAACGTGAAGACGCGTCCTATCAAACCCTGCGCACGTTTGTTCAGAAACGGCTTGTCGGTTGGCTTCTCGTTGCGTTTGGAGAAATGCCGCCATAGCGGCACCATCGCGAGCGAAAGTATTGCGAAGACGATAATCTGCGTCTGCCATGACCAATTGATGGTGAACGTCAACAACCCGACAATAAGCGCGGCAAGTCCAAGCCACAGCATGAAAACGCCGGGCGCAAAAGTCTCGATGCCCATCAGCACCACGCCGATGATAAGCCAGTTCCACGTTCCCAGTTTGGCAAGCATCTCCACCATGACGAACGGCCCCTCAGGTTTTCGGCGGCGTGGTATTCGGAACGGTCGTCGGGCGACGCGTAGCGGCGGCAGCCGACGCAGCACTCTCACCAAAGGTCGCCTTGGCAATTTCGCCTATGCCCGCGAGCGAACCGAGAACGTTCATCGCCTCAATCGGCAGCATGATGATTTTCTGGTTCGGTGAATCCGCGATCTGCCCAAACGCCTTGATGTATTTGTCTGCGATAAAATAATTGAGCGCCGCAACGTCGCCGCTGGCGATTGCATTGCTGACCATTTCGGTCGCCTTCGCCTCGGCCTCAGCAGAACGTTCGCGCGCCTCGGCGTCGCGGAATGCTGCCTCCTTTCGGCCTTCGGCCTGGAGAATTTGACTTTGCTTAGCGCCTTCCGCGCGCAGAATTTCCGACTGACGTTGGCCTTCCGCTTGAAGAATGTCGGCGCGCTTGACGCGTTCCGCCTTCATCTGCCGTCCCATCGCCTCGACAAGGTCCGCCGGCGGTACAATATCCTTGATCTCGATGCGGTTGACCTTGAGACCCCAAGGCGACACGGCTGCATCGACAACGCGCAAGAGACGCTCGTTGATCTCGTCACGATGCGACAGCACCTGATCGAGATCCATTGCGCCCATGACGGAGCGGATGTTGGTCATCGTCAGCGTGACGATAGCTTGATTGAGGTTAGAGACTTCGTAACTTGCTTTTGCTGCATCGAACACTTGATAAAACGCAACGCCATCCACCGACACCGTCGCGTTGTCGCGGGTGATGACTTCCTGCTCGGGAATATCGATCACTTGCTCCATCATGTTAACCTTGCGGCCGACGCGATCGAAATACGGAATGATAATGTTGAGACCCGGCTCCAGCGTGCGGGTGTATTTTCCGAATCGTTCGATGGTCCAGTCATAACCCTGCGATACCGTCTTCACGCCGGCAAACAGCGTGAAGATGGCCAACAGCACGATTGCAATGGTGAAAATATCGAAACCGGACATGGGTCCTCCAAAGCCGAACATGAATGCACTATTGATTGACGAGAGCGACGGATCGCGGCCATTCTATCATTGTCTGCATGACAGGCGCTGCGGTTCATTGCCCTTGGCGGAGATATTTTCAGGAAGCACCTGCGAAAAGCCTAGATCCACCCTTGCAACTCGCGCAGCACAAGCTGGCGGATCGCGTCCATGCCGGCGTCGCTGTCGTTGAGGCACGGTACGAACGAAAAATCCTTGCCGCCGTTTTCGTGAAAAATTTCGGCGTTTTCCTGCGCTATCTCTTCGAGCGTCTCAAGGCAGTCCGCCGAAAATCCCGGCGTCACCACCGTGATTTTACCAACGCCATCCTTAGCAAGCTGCGCGATGGTCTTGTCCGTGTAGGGTTGCAGCCACTTTTGATAGCCGAAGCGCGATTGAAAGGTGAGCATCAGGCTCTTCTCGTCGCGGCCCATGCGCTTGCGTAAGGCTTCCATCGTCGCGGCGCATTGTGATTGATACGGATCGCCCTTGTTGATGTAGGACTGCGGCATACCGTGAAACGATGCGATGATCGTATCTGGCTTGAACGACAACGTCGTAAGATGCTGCTCGATCGACACGGCAAGCGCATCGATATAACTCGGCTCGTCATAATAGGGCGGCGTGAAACGCAACGTCGGCTGCGCACGCATGTCTTTTAGGGCTAACGCGACCTTGTCGACGACGGTCGCTGTGGTCGATGCCGAATATTGCGGATACATCGACACAACGAGAATGCGATCGCAGCCTTGCGACGTCAGCGCGTCGATGCGCGACTTGATCGACGGATTGCCGTAGCGCATGCCCCAATCGACAATGATATGTTTCTGATCGGCGATGGATGCGGCAAGCTTTTCAGCCTGCGCGCGCGTGATGGTTTTTAGCGGGGACTCGTTTTTCTCGGTGTTCCAGATTTTCAGATAGTCCTTGGCCTTCTTGGCCGGACGGATCTGAAGCACGATGCCATTGAGAATGAGTTGCCAGATTAACCCATTGTTCTCGATCACGCGCGGATCGGACAGAAACTCCCGCAGATAAACGCGCACGCCTTTCGCGTCTGCGGTATCCGGCGTGCCAAGGTTCACAAGCAATACGCCGACCCGAGAAGCTGCTGGCTTCGTCACAACTTCGGCGTTTCGCAAATTGGAATTGGAAATGGCGTCCATTGCCCGCTTCTACGCCGCTTCCGGCTCATTCAAAAGACCCCTTCGACGCAACAGCGCATCCGGTTCCGGCTTGCGGCCACGGAATGCGATGTAAGCGTCTTCCGGGTCCCGCGACCCGCCCGAAGAATAGATGTCGTCGTGAAGACGCTTGGCGACAGCAGGATCGAAGATGTTATGAGCCTCCTCGAACGCGCCGAACGCATCGGCATCCATCACTTCGGACCACATGTAGCTGTAATAGCCTGCCGCGTAATGATCGCCAGAGAAGATGTGCCCGAACTGCTGCGGACGATGGCGCAGCACAATCTCGGACGGCATGCCAATTTTATCCAGCTCCTGCTTTTCGAACGCATGGACATCCTTGATGGATGCAGCAGGTTGCGAGTGGAATTCGAGATCCATCAATGCAGACGACACAAATTCCACAGTTGCAAAACCCTGATTGAATTTGCGCGCGGCGATAAAACGCTTGAGCAAATCTTCTGGAAGCGGCTCACCGGTCTGATAGTGACGCGCGAATTTCTGCAAAACCTGCGGCTGTTCCTGCCAGTGCTCGTAAAGCTGCGACGGCAATTCGACGAAGTCCGTGAACACGCTGGTGCCAGCGAGTGAAGGATAGAAAACATTCGACAGCATGCCATGAAGTCCGTGGCCGAATTCGTGGAACAACGTCCGCGCGTCATCCGGCGAGAGCAGCGACGGCTGGCCGTCGGTCCCCTTGGAGAAGTTGCAGACATTGATGATAAGTGGCGCGACATTGCCGTCGAGTTTCTGCTGGTCGCGCAGCGACGTCATCCATGCGCCGGAGCGCTTCGAGGGCCGCGCGAAATAGTCACCATAAAAAAGCGCCTGATGTTTGCCCTTGGCGTCCTTCACCTCCCAGACGCGCACGTCCGGATGCCAGACGGGAATGTCTTTGCGCTCCTTGAAGGTCACGCCGAACAGCCGCGTCGCGCAGTCGAAGGCGGCCTCGATCATATGGTCGAGCGCGAGATAAGGCTTGATCGCGGAATCGTCGAAATTGGCGCGGCGCTGGCGCAGCTTTTCTGCGTAGAAGCGCCAGTCCCATGCGGCGAGCTTGAAGTTGCCACCCTCCTCCGCAACCAAGCCTTGCAAGGCGTCGCGATCCGCCAGCGCGCGGGCGCGGGCCGGTTTCCAGACCCGCTCCAACAGGTCGCGAACGTTCTCGGGCGTCTTGGCCATCGAGTCCTCCAGCCGGTAGGCGGCGAAGGTCGGGTAGCCGAGCAGATTCGCGCGCTCCTCGCGAAGCTTCAGCACTTCGAGGATGGTGGCGCTGTTATCGTTGGTGTTGCCGTTATCGCCACGCGCCGTGAACGCCTTGAAAACCTTCTCGCGCAGGTCGCGGCGGCTCGAACTCTTCAAAAACGGCTCCACAGAGGAGCGCGAGAGCGTCACTACCAACTTGCCGGACATGCCGCGTTCTTCGGCGGCTGCCTTGGCGGAGGCGACGAAGCTCTCGGAGAGGCCCGCGAGGTCGTTCGCGCCAAGCTCCATGGTCCAGTCCTGCTCGTCGCCAAGCAAATGGTGGCTGAAAGCGGTCGACAGATGGGCCAGCCGCTCGTTGATCTCAGCCGTCCGGACCTTGGCGCCCTCGCTGAGACCTGCTCCGGCACGGTGGAATTGGGTCCAGTTCCGCTCCAGCAGCCGTGCCTGTTCGGGTGTGAGGCCGAGGGTGGCGGTCTTGTCGTGGAGCGCCGAGACCCGGGCGAAGAGTCTGGCGTCCATGCTGATCGGATTCCAGTGGCGAGCCATCTTGAGTGCCACTTCCGTCTCCAGCTTGAGCAGTTCCGGGTTCGAGTTGGCCGAGACGAGGTCGTAGAACACCGACGAGACCTTGGAGAGCAGCTTGCCGGAGCGCTCCTGGGCAGTGATCGTGTTCTCGAAAGTGGGCTCGGCTGGGTTGCTCTTGATGGCCTCGATCTCGGCGGTGTGGTCCGCGAAGGCCTTTTCGAAGGCCGGCAGGAAGTGCTCGGGACGAATTTCGGCGAAAGGCGGCGTCTCGAACGGCGTCTTCCACGCAGCGAGGAGCGGATTGCCGGAGGCAGCTTCGGCGCGGGTGGTGGACGGAGACGCAATTGACATGAGAGGCCCTGTTTGCAGCTATTTCCTGTATTCTGGATATAGCACTCGCGAAGGCTTTTTTGAGCCTCTGCGCCTTGATTGCGACGTCAATTTCGCAGAGATTGCCGCCCGAAACAGGATCCAAGACCATGAACGCCAAGCTCCTCGAAGCCAACGCCCGCGAAATCTCCTGGCCGAGCGTCATCACCGTCATTAGCGCGGCCATTTTGATCGGCGCCGAAGTGTTCGGAGCCGCCTTTGCCGGCGGTTGGGCGCTCGCGATCCTGTTCGGCGTCGGCGAATCAGGCGCTCACATCATCCAGGCAGTGCTGTTTCTGCTGGGAGTGGTCATCATGATCGCCTTCGTGCGCGCCGCTCAGCACGTCGAGCCCTTCACGCGCAAGATCTAAGCGCGCAAGAGCGCTGTCAGGCGTCAAAACTTAACGCACATTCATCTTCGGCCGTGTTGAGTGAGTCCGATCGCGACATTTCGAACACGCTTGGGGCAAACACGTTTCGTTAAGAAAAAAATACTTGCACCGCGGACTCAAAACTCTTATTTGCACTCTTGCCCAATTTCGCACGTGCCTGTGGTCGTGTGTCAGTCGGTAGGTATCCGGACAAGAGGCCGGACAGCCGCCAAGGGGAAGAAGAACCGAGGGTCGCTTCAGTCGCGAGACTTAAGAGGCCAGCATCTCTCTCAAGGGATGCCGCTGAAGGTGACTTCATTCCCTTGCAACCGTGACTGGCAGCCGGAGGCGAACCGGCGCACCCCGCTCTCAACGGGGGACGCGACTTAAAGCAACGACGGATCGGGCTTTTTTGGTCTCTGTTGGCTCTCCACCAGCCAACGCGAATACCGAAGAGGCTTGTCCTTCATTGCCAGGTGTGCGGGCGGGATCCTTTCCCAACCAATCCACGGCAGCACAGTCTGGTCTGAGAGCTTGGCGTTGTCGCGTCTCCATCGTGCGACAGGCTGAAGCGCTCATACCCGGCATCATTTTTTGGACGGCTCATCGCCAGATCATTTGGCAGGGCCGTTTGGGAGAGTGCTATGACCGACCGTATTCAGGAATTCCTGCGTAACCGACGCAGCGAGGGCCAGGACACCGAGCCATGTCTCGTTGTCGACCTCGAAGTCGTACGTGAGAACTATCACACCTTCGCGAAGGCGTTGCCGGATAGCCGCGTGTTCTACGCGGTAAAGGCAAACCCTGCGCCGGAGGTGCTGACGCTGCTTGCCTCGCTGGGCTCGTGCTTCGACACTGCAACTGTCGCCGAAATCGAAATGGCGCTGGCTGCCGGTGCGACGCCCGACCGCGTCTCCTATGGCAACACGATCAAGAAGGAACGTGATATCGCGCGCGCGTTCGCGCTCGGCATCCGCTTGTTCGCGGTCGATTGCTCGGCGGAAGTCGAGAAGATCGCCCGTGCCGCTCCCGGCGCGAAGGTATTCTGCCGCATTCTTTATGATTGCGCAGGTGCCGAGTGGCCGCTGTCGCGCAAGTTCGGCTGCGACCCGGAAATGGCTGTCGACGTGCTCGACCTCGCCAAGCGTCTGGGCCTGGAGCCCGTGGGTATCTCGTTCCACGTCGGCTCGCAGCAGCGCAAGGTGAAGGCGTGGGACCGTGCGCTGGCGATGGCCTCGACCGTGTTCCGTGACTGCGCCGAGCGCGGGATCAACCTCACCATGGTCAACATGGGCGGTGGATTCCCGACGAAGTATCTCAAGGACGTTCCTCCGGTCGTGCAATACGGCCGGTCGATCTTCCGTGCGCTTCGCAAGCACTTCGGCAACCAGATCCCGGAAACGATTATCGAGCCGGGCCGCGGCATGGTTGGCAATGCGGGCATCATCGAAACCGAAGTCGTTCTTATTTCGAAGAAGAGCGACGAGGACGATGCGCGCTGGGTCTATCTCGACATCGGCAAGTTCGGTGGTCTCGCCGAGACGATGGACGAGTCGATCCGCTACGCGATCCGCACGCCACATGACGGCGCGGAAATGGCTCCGTGCATCCTCGCCGGCCCGACCTGCGACTCGGCCGACGTGATGTACGAAAAAACGCCGTACCCGCTGCCCGTGACGCTCGAGATCGGCGACAAGCTGCTGATCGAAGGCACTGGTGCGTATACCTCGACCTACTCGTCGGTGGCTTTCAACGGTATTCCGCCGCTGAAGACCTACCACATTTAAGGTCGCTGACATCACCGGGAGCCGGTTCGCCGGCTCCCATCCCGTCACCTTCCATTTTGGATGACAACACTTCGAAAACGGAGTGGGGATTGCGCTCACATGAAAGCTTTGAAGAAAACCGTTCCACAGCAAGCCGCTCCTTTCGCGATCCGCGCGGAGCGCTCAATCGACGTTGCCGCGCGCGAAGCATTGCTCGATGTTTGCTTCGGCACGAACCGCCATGCCCGCACTTGCCAGCGCCTGCGTGAAGGCTACGCGCCTGCCGAAGGTCTCGCCTTCTCGGCGATGTATGAAGGCCGTCTCGTCGGAACCGTTCGCTTGTGGCACGTCAGCGCCGGTGGAACTGCCGCGCTCGTGCTGGGCCCGCTCGCGGTCGACCCCTCCTGCCGCAAGCTCGGCGTCGGTGCTGCGCTGATGAAGCATTCAATCTCGGCAGCAAAAGCACGCGGCCATGCCGCGATCGTATTGCTCGGCGATGCGCCGTACTATGCTCGCTTCGGTTTCTCGGCGCTCAAGACGCCTGAACTGTCGTTGCCCGGCCCGTTCGAGCGCGAGCGGCTGCTCGGCCTTGAGTTGCGCGACGGCGCACTCGATGGCGTATGGGGCATGATCGTTCCGATCGGTATGACAGCGAAGCGTTCCCGCATGCGCGTTGGCGGAAAAGCTCGCAAATTGATTGCCCTCTCCGCTTGATTTGACAGCCAATCCACGGCATTGCGTGACCTCAACAAATTGGGGCGCGATCTTTTCCGAAAACCGGTTTCCACTTTTCGGGATCGCGCCCTCGTCACGCAATTTTCGTTTGAGGTGCAAGAATGTCCCGCCGCCTGATTTCATCCAGATCGCCTTTCGAGAAGATCGCGGGCTACAGCCGCGCTGTCGTCGATGGGGATTTTTGTTTCGTGGCCGGCACCACGGGTTACGATCCCGTCACGAAGATCCTGCCCGAAGATGTCGCCGAACAAACGCGCAATTGCTTCAAGGTCATCGACACCGCGTTGAAGGAAGGCGGCTTTACGATGGCCGATCTTGTGCGCGCGACTTACTACGTCACCGATGCAAAAGACTTCGATGCTGTGTTCGCCGTCTGCGGCGAAACGCTGGGCGACATTCGCCCGGCTGCGACAATCGTCGCCGTCTCGGCTCTCTACAAGCCGGAGATGAAGGTCGAGATCGAAGTCACTGCTAAGCGCCGCGGCTCTTAAACGCTGCGGCAAATTCCATATCGACGTAACGTTATAAAGTAGCGTCGAAAGCCGTTGTCGATCTACTGCTCATGAAGTGATAGGATCCATGTATGAGCAGCCACGCGCACGATCGTGACCATCATCATGACCACAGTCACGATCATCATGGTCATGGCCACGCCGGACATGTGCATGCGCCTGCGAGCTTCGGTACGGCCTTCGCCATCGGCATCGCACTGAACACCGCGTTCGTCGCGATTGAAGCTGCCTATGGCTATTGGTCCAACTCCGTCGCACTCCTCGCAGACGCAGGGCACAATCTCTCCGATGTGCTTGGACTAGGTGTCGCGTGGATTGCGGCCGTACTCGCGAAGCGCCCTGCGACGCCGCGTTTGACTTACGGCTTCCGCAATGCCTCGGTGCTTGCAGCGCTTTTCAACGCCGTGTTCCTTCTTGTCGCTGTCGGCGCCATCGGCCTCGAGGCGATCCAGCGCTTGCTGCACCCGGAACCCGTCGCCGAAAAAACGGTGATCGTTGTCGCCGCGATCGGCATTCTCGTGAACGGCGCAACCGCGATGATGTTCGCTTCGGGACGCAAGAGCGACCTCAACATTCGCGGCGCGTATCTGCATATGGTCGCAGACGCAGCCGTCTCGGCCGGCGTTGTCGTCGCCAGCCTAGTCATATTGTATACGGGTTGGCTGTGGCTCGACCCGGTGACAAGCCTCGTTATTGTCGCGGTCATCATCTGGGGAACGTGGGGTCTGCTGCGCGAAAGCATGGCGATGTCGCTGGACGCGGTGCCATCCAAGATCGAACCGGACGCAGTTCGCGCTTTTTTGTGCGGGCTGCCGCAAGTCTCGGCGATTCACGATCTTCATATCTGGCCGATGAGCACCACCGAGACAGCGCTTACGGCTCATCTGGTAACGCCTCAAGGAAACCCAGGCGATACCTTCCTCAGCCAAACTGCCGATGAATTGAACCGCCGGTTCGGCATCTGCCACGCAACGCTGCAAATCGAGACCAGCACAGATACGGTCTGCAACGCCTGCTCCTGAGGATTTCCTTTCGCGGCCGTCGTAATACTCTTGATTTCGTCGGCTATATGTCGTTTTCAACGACACACGGCAGTTCGCCGTAGCCCGCCAAAATGCTTCCCTCACTATTCTGGAGTTCCCGACGATGTCCCCTGCTTCGCCTGTGCACGCGCGCATCACCGGCCCCATCGTCATGATCGGATTCGGCTCAATCGGCAAAGGCATGCTGCCTCTGATCGAGAAGCATTTCGAATACGACAAATCGCGTTTCGTGATCATCGATCCGCACGCGGACGGCGAACTTGCCAAGAAGCACGGCGTCAAATTCATCAAGCAGGCGATTACCAAGGACAATTATCACGAAGTTCTGGTACCGCTGCTGACCAACGGCGGCGGCCAAGGATTCTGCGTCAATCTCTCCGTGGATACGGGGTCAGTCGACATCATGACGATGTGCCGCGAGATCGGCGCACTTTATATCGACACAGTCGTCGAGCCTTGGGTCGGATTTTATTTCGACAAGTCGCTTGGACCGGAGTCGCGAACCAACTACGCGCTACGCGAAACACTGCTGGCGGCGAAACGCAAGAGCGAGGGTGGCACTACAGCGGTGTCAACCTGCGGTGCAAATCCCGGCATGGTGTCGTGGTTCGTCAAGCAAGCATTGCTCGACATCGCGCGCGACACGAATACTAAAATCAACGAACCCAAAAGCCGCGAGGGTTGGGCGCAGCTTGCGCACAAGCTCGGCGTCAAGGGCATCCATATCGCCGAGCGCGACACGCAGCGCTCGAAGAAGCCGAAGCCGATGAACGTGTTCGTCAACACATGGTCGGTGGAAGGATTCGTATCCGAAGGCATGCAACCTGCGGAGTTGGGTTGGGGCACGCATGAGAAATGGATGCCGGACAACGGACGCACGCATCGCGGCGGATGTGGTGCTGCGATCTATCTGCTGCAGCCCGGCGCCAACACGCGCGTACGCTCTTGGTGTCCGACGCCGGGGCCGCAATACGGGTTTCTGGTGACGCATAACGAGTCGATCTCGATTGCGGACTACTTCACCATGCGCGACGGCGACAAGGTCGTGTATCGCCCGACCTGCCACTACGCTTATCACCCCGCCAATGACGCCGTGCTTTCGCTGCATGAAATTTTCGGCGCGACAGGCAAGATGCAGCCATCTTGGCATATTCTGGACGAGAACGAGATCGAAGACGGCATCGACGAACTCGGTGTGCTGTTATACGGCCACAACAAGAACGCCTACTGGTACGGCTCACAGCTTTCCATCGAGGAGACGCGCGACGCTGCTCCTTATCAGAACGCGACCGGCATGCAGGTATCGTCGGCGGTGCTGGCAGGCATGGTCTGGGCGTTGGAAAATCCGACTGCAGGAATCGTCGAAGCCGACGAGATGGATTTCCAGCGGTGCCTCGAAATTCAGACGCCTTATCTCGGGCCCGTGAAAGGCTACTACACCAACTGGACACCGCTCACCGATCGTCCGGGATTGTTTCCGGAAGACATCGACAACAGCGATCCGTGGCAATTTCGGAATATTCTCGTTCGCTGATCACTTTCGTTCCGGCAACGGCTCGCCGACTTTTTCAGCCGGTGCCGCCGGCAACGCGGGTACCGCGCCGGCTTTCTGTGCATCGACATCAGGACGCGCTGGTTCAGGCGCTGGCGTGGTCGGTCGCGTTCCGCCAGGTTTGGATTCCGCAGGTCCGTTATCTTTGCCCGGTGTAATAACCGGCACGTCCGGCTGCGGCGCAACAACCTGAGCCATTTTTTGGCGAGAGATATTCCGACTGGATATCAATTCGCCGCGCGCCGCCAATTCTTCCAACGAAATCCCGCAGACGGTCAATCCGCAAACGATCAATACCGCGGCCAATAACAAATCCAATGGATTCACGCGTTTTGTTTTCACAAGAGTTGTTTTCGCCAGTGTCATGTCAGCACCCGTTGGCTCCTGCAGAGGCAACAGGTGGGCGCGGTCATAGTTCCGGCACAACGCCGGTGCGCGACAAAATGCGCAATGAAATGTGAACGAATTTTTGGAACCAAATTCTGCGAACGACTAAAGCGGCATCAATCCGGCGTCGCCTTCTTCAACTGCAAAAGCGAGGATGGACCCTTTGGCATTCCACGCGAGCGCTGTGACAGGCTCGCCCGCATTGCGACGAACCAGAACCTCCGCGCCATCCTCGATACGCACCATCAGGATGGTGCCATCGTTATAGCCGACAGCAAAAATATCCTCTTTCGGATGACATGCAACGACCGTCGCCTTTGCTTGCAATGGTGCCAGCATCGTCGGCTCCTTGCCCATCGGCCCGTCTTTGCTGCCGAACGGCCACAGAATCACGCTGTCCGAACCCGATGTTGCAAGAAATTTTCCACCGACGCTCCACGACATCGAGCGCACGCGCGCAGGATATCCCGTCATGCGCATGTGCCGCGAATCCACTAGCCGCCAGCCATGCAATGCAGATTCGTGCATTGAGGTCACAAGAAACTTGTTGTCCGCGCTGAAGATGACACCGAGATGCGAACCCTTCCATTCCAGAAATTCAGGCGTGGCGCCCATATTCGGAAACCAAAGCGTCACGCCGTTATAGTGCGCGACTGCGAGCCGAAGGCCCTTCGGTGCGAATGCCAGCCCGCCGACCGTCGAAGGTACGTCGAGATTTTTGACATCGCTTTTCGGCGGACGCACGAACGCGGTCTTGCCTGCGGACCATGCGACGGCACCATCCGGATGCAACGCGACATTGTCGATCCAGCGCCGCTTTGCGTCGGTCGCGAGAGTTTCGATATTTCCTTTGCAATCGATGGAGACCAGCTTGCCGTCGTCCCCGCCGATGACGAGTCGCTTGCCGTCAGACGCCGAGCAGAGAATGCCGGCGCCAAGTACGGCAACGGCCTTAGGTTCCGACGCACCTTCAGCCAAGGTGACGGTTTCTTCGGCTCCGACGAAGACCGCAACATCGCCAAGAAAATGAACGCCGGTCGCAGGGCCACCAAGCTTGACGCTAGTCACACGATCAGTGACCGAGACAATCGATTCAGGTTCAGGCGGAAGATTGAAGTCTTTCATCACGCGGCGATAGTACGCTCGAAGCCATCGCGGATCATCTTTTCCGGCAACTCGCGCCCAATGAACACTAGCCGACTTTCGCGCATCTCATCGCTTTTCCATTTTCGCTGATGATCGCCTTCCAACATCATGTGAACGCCCTGAAAGACATAACGCTCTTCGTCACCCTTGAAAGACAGGATGCCTTTCGAACGCAGGATCTTCTGGCCGTCCTTAGCGACAAGATCCTGGAGCCACGGCATGAACTTTGTGGGATCGATCGGCTTATCGGTCCGCAGCGACAGCGATTGCATATCTTCGTCGTGATAGTGCTTCAGGCCGCCGTGGGAATGGCCGTGATCGTGGTGACGATCGTGATCGTGGTCATGATCGCGGTCGCCATCTTTAAGAAACTCCGGCTCAATCTCCAGAATCCTGTCGAGATCGAATGCGCCGCGTTCGAGCACGTCCGAAAGCTTAACCTGCGCGCGCTCCGTCCGGTGCAGTGTCGCATAAGGATTTATCGCGCGAATGCGTGCTTCGACCTCCGCAAGCTCAGCCTTGCTCACAAGGTCGATCTTGTTGAGAACAATCACATCGGCGAAGGCAATCTGGTTCTTCGCCTCCGGCGCGTCCTTGAGGCGGTCGCTGAGCCATTTAGCGTCGGCGACTGTCACCACTGCATCGAGCGTGGTCTTGTCGCGCACGTCTTCATCGACAAAAAACGTCTGAGCGACTGGCGCGGGATCTGCAAGACCTGTGGTTTCCAGAATGATCGCGTCGAATTTTCCCTTGCGCTTCATCAATCCATCGATAATGCGGACGAGATCGCCGCGCACGGTGCAGCAGACGCATCCGTTGTTCATCTCGAACACTTCTTCATCCGCGCCGATGATCAGATCGTTATCGATACCGATTTCGCCGAATTCGTTGACGATCACCGCGTATCTCTTGCCGTGATTTTCCGACAGGATGCGATTGAGCAACGTCGTCTTGCCGGCACCGAGATAGCCGGTGAGGACGGTAACAGGAATTTTGGTTGATGCTGCTTCAGACATGAAAACCCCGGACAGTCGAGCGATACACCGGATTGGCGGGATGGACCCGCCTCACTGAAACGCGCGTTCCGGTGCGCCTTTATATTGTGATGAACGCGAATAATGTAAGTGGAAATTCAGGCTTTCCGGCGGTTATCACGCCTCGAGATGGCGGCGCGGGAAAAACCGCCACAGAATGCCTCCGGACGCACCCACAAAAAGCGACAGGAAATATATCGCGCCGCCGACGAGCACGATTGCGGGGCCAGCCGGCACGCCGGTCTTGAACGACAATACCAGACCTAGATAACCCGACAGGATGGCGCTCGCGACGGCGATGAGAATGAGGCCGGCGACTTCCCGTGACCAAAATTTGGCGATGCCCGCAGGGAGAACCATCAGACCCACGGCGAGCAACGTGCCAAGCGCTAGAAACCCGCTGATGAGGTTGATGACGACCAGCACGATAAACGCAAAATAGGCGATGGCGCCTGCGCGACCCGCAGCACGCATAAATACAGGATCCACGCATTCGATCACGAGCGGACGGAAGATCACGGCAAGTGTTATCAACGTCAGCGCGGTGTTGACCGCAATCAGCCATACCGCCGTCGTATCCAGCGATTTGACGTTGCCAAACAGGATTTCCAGAAGATCGATATCGGTGCCGTGACTCGAGATCACTGCGACGCCGAGTGCAAGCGACACTAGAAAAAAGACCGCTAGCGATGAGTCCTCTCTCTTGTCGGTCAAGCGCGCTATAGCGCCGGAAAACATCGCGACCACTAATCCGGCAATCAAGCCGCCAATTGTCATCGCGATGCGATTGAGGCCCGAGAGCAAAAAGCCCGCCGCGACCCCCGGCAAAATCGCGTGGGACATCGCGTCGCCCATTAGACTCATTCGCCTGAGCATCAGAAACACACCGACCGGTGCGATTCCGAAAGCAAGCACGACCACGCCGGTAAGCGCGCGGCGCATGAAGTCGAGATCGACGAAGGGTGCAACGAGAATGTTGTAAATCATGAAAAATTATGCCGCGCGGCGCGAATTTAAATCGCCGCATTCCGCCGCAGCCTCATCGAAGGCTTCATGCATTCGCTGTGCAGCGAGAAGATTCTCTGTCGTGAGCGTCTGAGGTGTCGGTGCCCAGGCGATAGCATGACGTGCAAGCAACAGGGTTTCCGGGAAATTCGCGCGAACGAGGTCAAGATCGTGGAGTGCAGCGATCACAGTCTTCTTTTCTGAACGCCATCGCTTGACGATGGCAAGCAGAGCGGATGTCGTCGCAGCGTCGACGGCGTTGAAAGGTTCATCCAATACGATCAGCGGCGCATTCTGCACCAGTACGCGCGCGAAAAGCATTCGCTGCATCTGCCCGCCGGACAGCGTGCCGATCGGGCGGCGCTCGAACCCCGTGAGGCTTACGGCAGCAAGGGCATTCGCAATCGCGCCGTGCTCCCGTTTGCCCAGACGTCCGAACCACCCGGCACTGCGCCAAAACCCCGTTCCGACGAAATCGAAAACTGAAATCGGAAAACTGCGGTCGATCTCGCTCGTCTGCGGCAAGTAGGCGATGTCGCGCGCATCGAGACCGTGCCGTTGGATCGAACCCGCGAGCGGCTTGAGGATGCCTGCAATCGCACGCAACAGCGTCGACTTGCCAGCACCGTTCGGGCCCACCACCGCCAGCAGAGCGCCTTGCGGGATTTCTCCGCTGAGGTGATGCACCGCCGGATGGCGGTCGTATCCCAATGTGACGTTGTCGAATTGCAATGGAGCGGCCTTCAAACACTTGGTGGCGACGTACTTTACGGTTTATGTAATATTATAACATAAGCCGATTTTGACGGCCTACAAGCCAGTGTTTTCAGGGCTTCCCGGCGATCATCGCAATCGCCGCGGCGAGGAATGGAAACGGCAGCGAGACGGCTGCGCGAAACCACACGAACCGCGCCGGCATGAACGGGATTTCCCAAATGATCAGCCGCTGAAAGGCAAACAGCGCCCACGCCACAACGTAGGCCACGACTTGCGGCGCGCCTCCACCGCTTTTGAGCGCCACCGCACCAATGGAAAATCCGATCACCGGGCCGCCGGGTGTCGCGGCACCTGCGATCACGGCGGTCGCAATGCCTGTCCAACCGCTGTCCGGGCCGAGGCCGCCCACGATCCACTGCGACGGAATGATCGCCGCGATATATCCGGACCCGATCACGCCAAGCGCGATGCGCGGCACGATGTAGACGAAATCCATCGTTCCCTTGCGAAGTGCCGAGGTCATCACCTTGCGGTCCTGCGTCCAAGCAATAATGGCGACGCCGATCAGCGAACCCCATAGCAGGACATCGATGATAATCGCGCTCATGGCGTCATCCGATGCTTGACGCGTGCGTACACGAAACGGCCCAAAGCGCCGGCCAAGATCGGCATCGGCAGAGAAATCACGATGCGCCAGAGCGTGAAGTCAGCGCCCATGATCGGCATTTCCCACGCCACCGCGCGGCCATAGCCGATCAATGTCCAGCTCACGACCATCGCGATGGTTGCGCCGAAATCGGCGCCCACCGCAAGGAGAGCGCTGGCGACGGGATACGCGGTGAACGGGCCGCCCGGCAAAATCGCACCGAATGCTGTGCCGATCAGAAGTCCCTTCAATCCGGATTCAGGTCCAAGCGATTTCGACACTTTGTCATGCGGCAGCACAGCCGCAATCAATCCACCGAGCAAACAGCCGGCGAGAACACGCGGCATGATTTCGCCGAACAGCGAGATGTCGTGAAATAGAATGTTGAGGACGCCATCGAGGCCGTCGCGGCGATAGACGAGGGATGCGCTGACGACAACGAGTGCAAGGATGATGAACGTCGACCAGCCAAACGGCTTGCGCTTGCGGCGTTTGCGGCGTGTACCGGATGCGGCGGCTTCGCCATCATCGGGTACGGAAGTTTTCAAATCGGGATCGGACAAAGGCGACAATCTGATGCGATATTTATCCGCACTGGATAGTCCCGACCCGTGCGCGACGCAAATGCGTAGCGCGCCGCGCTCCATGCAGAAATACGATGGTTAAGCGAAATGCCGGACCAACGCGAGACCCGCGACAAGTCCTAGGATCGACAAGACCACCGAACCAATAACATAGAGCAACGCCAGGCCCAACTCGCCGCGCTCATAAAGCAGAACCGCATCGAGCGAGAATGCCGAGAAAGTTGTGTAACCGCCGAGAATTCCCGTCATCACAAACAAGCGCCAAGGTTGCGAAGCCTCGCCCTTGAAAGCGAGATATCCGGCAACAAGGCCCATCACCAGCGAACCGGTAATGTTGATGACGAACGTTCCATAGGGAAAGTTCGTGCCGAAGGCGCGCGCCGCAGCCATGTTGATTGTGTGCCGCAAGGATGCGCCCAGTCCGCCGCCAACAAATACAAGAAGGTAGTTCATTCAAATCGCCCTATTGCCGCGGCCGATACACAAGCGGGGCCGCATTGCTGGGCCCCGCTATAACATTTTGTCTACGAAAGGTCGTTACTTTGCCTTCTCGAAAAGCTGTTCGACATATTCCCAGTTCACAAGATTATCGACGAACGCCTTGAGATAATCGGGGCGACGATTGCGATAATCGATGTAGTAGGAATGCTCCCACACATCGACGCCGAGGATTGGCGTCGCACCATGAACCAACGGGCTTTCACCGTTCGGGGTTTTCGAGATTTCGAGCTTGCCGTTCTTCACCGACAGCCACGCCCAGCCTGAGCCGAACTGCCCGACACCTGCTGCTGCAAAATCGGTCTTGAATTTCTCAAGACCGCCGAGATCCTCGTCGATCTTTTTTGCGAGCATGCCGGGAAGCTTGTCGCCGCCGCCCTTCGGCTTCATCCAATTCCAGAAGTGCATATGATTATAATGCTGTCCGGCGTTGTTGAAGACTGCGGGGTTTTTACCGAACGAGCCCTTCACGATCTCTTCGAGAGACTTACCCTCGAACTCGGTGCCCTTGATGGCGTTGTTGCCGTTCGTGACATAGGCCTGATGATGCTTGTCGTGATGATATTCGAGGGTCTCCTTCGACATGTACGGCGCAAGCGCGTCGTGAGCGTAAGGCAAATTTGGAAGCGTAAAGGTCATGGGATCGTATCCAGAATGATGGGTGACGACGTGTCAACGCGCCCACTTATAGATGGTTTCACGGACGAGAAAACAGCAGATGTTCCGCGCCGAGGTCGCCCGACGCGTCAGGCGGCAGTCGGGACAGCTCCCGAAAGGTCATCCTTCGCCTTAGGCGGGCGGACATTCATCAGCATCTGCATCGATCCTGCCAATAGGCCGATAATGACAGCGCCTCGCCACGCCATGTCATAGCTGCCGAGACGCGAATAAATCAGACCACCGCCCCATGCGCCAATAAATGAGCCAACCTGATGGCTGAAGAATGCAATCCCGGTCAAAGTCGCCATAAAGCGCAGGCCGAACAGTTGGGCGACCAGCCCATTCACCAACGGGATGACGCCGAGCCACAGTGAGCCCATGACGGCTGCGAAAACCAGTGTCGATGTCGGCGTTGCAGGCAGGATGAAATACGCCGCAATCGCAAGTGAGCGCACGATGTAGATGCCGCCTAGCAAAAGCTGCTTCGGGTAAATTCCACCGAGCCAGCCGAATGTGTAAGAGCCGAAAACATTAAACAGACCGATCAGCGCGAGCGCCTGTGCACCGAGCGAAGGATCAAGACCGCAGATCGCGAGGTAGTTCGGCAGATGCGTCGTGATGAACACAAGTTGCAATCCGCACACGAAGAATGCGAGCGCCATCACGACATACCCGGAATGACCGAGCGCCGATTGAACGACAGCACCGAGCGATTGATTGAGTTCGTCGCCCTTTTCGATTTCAATTTTGTCCGACTTCCCCGCTCCGAATGCAGCGGGAAGCATAACCGCCGTAAGGCCGAGAAATCCGACAAACGCAATCTGCCAGCTGAAGTTTGTGATCAGCGATTGTGCGAGCGGTGAAGCGATGACGAGACCAAGCGATCCGGCAGCTGACACCGCGCCCATGGTCACGCTGCGCTTAGCGGCGGAGACAGCGCGCGAGGCAACTGTCATGCTGATGCTGGACGCGACGCATGACAGCGCGACGCCGATGCAGATGCCCATTCCAAAAATAAACGGCATCACCGTGGTCGACAGGATCATGGTGACGATGCCAAGTGCATAGATAAAGACGCCGGCGAACATCACGTAACGCGAGCCATAGCGATCGGCGAGAATTCCGACGAAAGGCTGCGTGATACCCCAGACAATGTTGGAGATAGCGGTGGCGAGTGAGAAGTCGGCCGCCGTGATCTGAGTGGTGTGCAGGATCGCGGGTTGAAACAACCCGAAGCTCTGGCGCATGCCCATGGCAAGGCTGAGCATCACCGATGCACCCACCAGGATGGACCACTTTTGATAGGTCGTCATTTCGCTCGCGCGCATGTCAAATCGACTCCAATTGCTGCTTGCTATTTGGCACCGGAATCGGCGTTTTACCACCCAACCCACCGGCAATGCTGATGTGCGCCGAGGCAAGAGCGGACGGAAAATGAGCATCGAAATCGACATTCAAACAGGTGACGCCTCATGGCCTGCGGTTGAGCCATTACTGACGTCGGTCTTTAAGGCGGAAACCGCGCTCAGCCTGTCCACCGGCGTTATTCAATGGGGCAACCCTGACCTGCGGGTGATGATCGAAAAACCTGAACAGGGCGTTGTCTGCCACGTCGGGATCTATCGCCGCATCGGCACATGGAAAGGCCGCAAGGTCCGTATCGGCGGTATCGGCGGCGTCGCGACGCATCCGGATCATCGCTGTCACGGATACGCAGGGCTGGCGCTGACGGCAGCTATTCAGACCCTTCGAGACGAGCGGACGATCGATTTCGTGCTGCTTGTCTGCCGGCCGAATAATTTCGCATTTTACGAAAAACGCGGATGGCATGCGTTCGGCGGCGAACTCTATGTCGAGCAGAAAGGCCAACGCGTCCAATTCGACGCGATGACGCCCTACGTGTTCGACATCCGCTACGGCCCGCGCGAAGGTGTCGTCGATCTCTGCGGACTGCCGTGGTGACAACAAAAAACCCCTGAAAAAACAATGTTTTCCAGGGGCTTATAAGATCTTGGTTGCGGGGATAGGATTTGAACCTATGACCTTCAGGTTATGAG
>JBBRNE010000016.1:0-34631 GCA_038230475.1 Hyphomicrobiales bacterium | reverse complement strand
GTTTACAAAACCGCTGCTCTACCGCTGAGCTAAACCGGCCAAATTCTTGAAGGCTGCAAGCCAATCGCTGAATGCAAAATAATGCGTCGATGTATTGCTTCGGCTTTGCTATCCAACTTCTGCTAAAATGGTGTTTATTGCAGGGCCGGGTGCTTCGTCAACGCGTTGATCCGGCAAATTGGTATAGGGCGTCGTGCAAGATCAGCAAAGCAGGGTTGGACGGAGGTTGTCGGCGATATTGGCCGCCGACGTCGCCGGCTATTCGCGGCTTATGGGGCTCGACGAGATTGGCACCGTCCGCAGCCTGCGCGAACATCGCGCAGTCACCGACGCACTCATCGCCAAACACGGCGGTCGCATCGTCAAGACCGCAGGCGATAGTTTACTTTTGGAATTCTCGTCGGTGATCGATGCTGTCGAATGCGCTTTGGCGATGCAAGCCATTATGGCCGAACGCAACGAAAGCGTTCCGCAGGACCGGCGCATGCAGTTTCGGATCGGCATTAACCTCGGCGATATTCTTATCGAGGGTGACGACATTCATGGCGACGGCGTCAATATCGCATCGCGACTGGAGAGCATCGCCGAACCCGGTGGCATTTGCGTTTCGGCTTCGGCCTACGATCAAGTCCAAGGCAAGGTCGCAGTCGAGTTCACTGATCTGGGCGAGCAAAACTTGAAGAACATCGCGCGTCCGGTCCGGGCTTACGCCGTCGCGCGGGACGGGCACGGCGTGGCGCCGCGCAGTGGAGCCGCGAGATCGACTCCATACCCGGCTCCACGTCTCTCGATTGTCGTTCTGCCGTTTGACAATATAGGTGGAGATCCCGAGCAGGATTATTTCGTCGACGGTGTGACGGAAAGTCTGACCACTGATCTTTCCCGTATCAGCGGCTCATTCGTGATCGCTCGCAATACGGCGTTCTCTTACAAGGGCAAGTCCTTCGATGTGACGCAAGTCGGCCGTGATTTGAAGGTCCGTTATGTGCTCGAAGGTTCGGTCCAGCGCGGCGGCAACCGGCTCCGCGTGAATGTGCAGTTGATCGACGCCGAAACCGGCCATCATCTTTGGGCAGAGCGCTTCGACAAGCCGATCGCAGATTTCTTGGATATGCAGGACGAAATCGTGTCGCGACTTGCCAATACGCTCGATACGCAGCTCGTGGCGGCCGAGGCGCGCCGCGCGGAAAGTTCGCTCAGTCCCGACGCGATGGATTTGATTTTCCAGGGCAAATTCTGGATGAACAAGGGGATCACCCCGCAGTACCTAGCGCAGGCGCGAGAATTTTTCCAGCGTGCGCTCGAACTCGATCCTCGGAACGTTGAGGCGTTGGGCGGCTTGGCATCGATCGATACGACCGCCGCAGCTGGTTACTTAACTGACGAACGCGCTGCACGCTTCCTTGCGGCTGAGACTGCTGCAATCAAGGCGTTATCTCTGGCCCCGGAGCACGCGCGAATTCGAGTCACTCTGGGAGCGGTTCTTCTGTTTACGAACCGTGCGGCCCAAAGCATTGCTGAATTCGAACGTGCATTGACACTCAATCGAAATCTAGCGGTCGCGCACAGCTTCATCGGATTGGCCAAATGTTATCTCGGCAGGGCTGCGGAAACCGAAGCTCATGTTCAAGATGCGCTCCGGCTTTCACCTCGCGATGCGCTCGCCTATTGGTGGATGACGTGGGCCGGGATGGCCAAGTTGTATCTGGGCCGCGACGAAGAAGCGACGATGTGGCTTCGTCGTACCAGCGAAACCAATCGAAACGACATTCTGTCTCATTTTGCACTTGCCGCTGCGTTAGCGCATCTTGATCGCTTCGATGAGGCGCGACCCTCTGTTCAAGCAGGGCTTGCTCTCGATCCTACGTTTACCTTGTGTCGTTACCGCGCGGGGGCGGTGCTGAGTGACAACAAGATCTTTCTCGCTCAACGCGAGCGGGTCTATGACGGCATGCGCAAGGCGGGCGTTCCCGAGGGGTGAGCGCAATTGATAGCTTGCCCGAATCCGTCAGCCGGCGACGTGCATCTTTCCAGATCGTTATCGCAATCGTTCGCAATTTAACGCACCCAGATGCTTACGCGTTAGGCTTACCCGGCGAATGACCGGCGCTTTTAACCCCTTCCGCCAGCGGCTGAATTAGGGTCCGGGCAACGATGAAGGTGGTTTTGATGCGCGTGATAGTGGCGCTTGCAGTTTTGGCAGGTTTAACGGTGACGGCGATGGCCGACACCGGACCCGTTCTTGTGATTCCGGGCCGTGCCGGCGTGCCCGTCATGATCAATGGCCGCGACGCGTCTTATGCTGTCGTGGAAGGCGATTGGGGTCTTGCCAAAAACGTCCACGTTCAACCGACAATCTATGGCGGCTGGGATCGCTACATCGGCCCGCCGGTCGGACATTATTATCCGACTTCAGGCCGCGTGCCCGGTTACGGGCGTCTTGAAATTCAGCCGGCGTCCAATCGCGTGCTGCCGCAACCAGCGGAGAGTTACTATCGCTCGTGGGGTGCGCAATCCGCGCCACCGGCCGTGCAAAAGATTCCCGACAATCCACCAGCCGTGATTGTCGCACCGCAAATCGGCGGGCGTCGCTTCCAGTAATTCTAAAACCAAAACAAAAGCGTTCCAACAGGAGAGAGTTATGCGTCAGACGTTCAAAGGATTGGTTGCAGGTGCGGCGCTCGCCGTCACCTTGGGGGCAGCATCGGCCTCAGCATGCGAGGTTTTGAATCCTTGCGCGGGCGGCGGATTGTTTCAAAGCGGCTACAACTACAATTATGGTCATCGATCCGGTTACGGTTACAATGGCTACAACGGTTATGGCTACCGCGGAGGTTGCGGTGTCGTGGCTGGCGGATGCGGTGGCTACGCGACGGAGCGTCTGCCTGATCCACAGGGTCCACAATACTATTACGTGAATCAGGGCCCGTTCCACACCGGTCCGGGCAACTACGCTCCAGCACCGACCTATCAGGAACGCACCGTCACCGGCTGGCAGGGTTACGAAGAAGAGGCGCCTGCGGTTTACACCGTTCCTCGCCGTCATTACCGCCCATATCGCGTCGGCCCAAGTTACCGTTATTCGGTGCGCCCGGCCTATCGCTATCACTACGGTTATCGCGCGCGTCCTGCGGTGCGTTACGGCTACGCCGTTCGTCATGGCTACGCGCCGCGCTTCTACGGCCCGCGTCCGTTGGCGCACGGCCCGCGCTATCACGCGCCGGTGTATGCGACCCCGCGCTATCGTCCGGGTCAGCCGCTGCGCTACAAGTTCTGATTTTCAGATCGTTCTGAAATTCGCGCCCGTCTGCATAACGCAGGCGGGCGTTTTCATTTGGGTTAGGTGCCCATCAATCCGAGACGACTAGCGCCGATATAAAGCGCAAGTGCCGCCGCGTTTGAGACATTCAGGCTCTTGATCGCGCCGGGCATGTCCATGCGTACGACGACGCCGCAGGTGTCACGCGTCAACTGGCGAAGACCTTTGCCCTCCGCGCCAAGCACCAGAGCCAGCGGCGCGTGCAACGTAACCTTTCCGAGGTCCTGACCACCTTCGCTGTCGAGACCGACGGTCATGAATCCAGCATCGTTCATCTCGGTGAGTGCGCGATGCAGATTTGTTACCTCGATGATCGGCACAAGCTCCAGCGCGCCAGAAGCAGACTTTGCCAGCACGCCGGTCGCCTCCGGACTGTGACGCGCCGTCGTCACGATCGCCTTCACGTTGAACGCAGCAGCCGAACGCATGATCGCGCCAACATTGTGCGGGTCTGTAATCTGATCGAGCACCAGCACAATGCCATCCTGCGGCAGTTCGTCGAGATGGGGTGAGTCGAGGGGATCGGCTTCCGCAAGCAATCCCTGATGCACGGCGTCCGGTCCAAGCCGACGGTCGATGTCGCCGGGATGCACCAATTCAGGCTGTACGCGGGTATCGATCTTCTCGTCGGCGAGACGGCGCGCGGAGTTTTCCGTCACTAGCAATTTGAGAATCTTGCGGTTGGGATTGGCGAGTGCTGCGATGACCGTGTGCCAGCCATAAAGAATGACTGCGCCATCGCTATTTCGGTCGCCTCGTTTGTCGGATTTACCTTCGCGGCCGCGCCATGTCGGGCGGTCCCCGTCACGCCCGCGGTTCCGCTCAGGGCCGCGTGGAGGCGCCTGACGGCCCCCGAAGCCCGATTTTCGAGACTTGTCGCCCATGCCGCGCTTGTCTCATGCAGTTGGAATAATGGCAATTTGGGACCTGCGGCAGGGGACATAAATCGCGCAGCGTTGGTTGACTTTACCCGCAGGCATCGCCCATAAACGCGCCAATCGGGCGCCCGCACGCGGGCACGTTTTTCCGCCATCCTTGGCCTTCCAGCCGCCGTTCGGCGGGCGGGTCGCGATGGCGTCAACGGGGGAGTGTCCCGAGTGGCAAAGGGAGCTGACTGTAAATCAGCCGTCTTATGACTTCGAAGGTTCGAGTCCTTCTTCCCCCACCAATCAAAGCCGCTGGAGAATCCTGTATTCTCCGGCGGCTTTTGTGTCCGGTTACAATTTGGAATTTCACCTTTAGACTTCGGTTTCGAAATTTCGACCTGGGGATTTTGAAATGAAATCGCTCGTGCTCGGTCTGCGCCGCCTGCTTGTCGGATTTTGCCTTGGTATGCGCGATCCGGAATTTAGGGCGATCGTATTCCTGCTTGCTTTAGCAGTGGTGCTCGGCTCCATCTTCTTTCATCTGCAGGAAGGCTGGTCGTGGCTGGATGCCGCCTATTTCAGTGTCGTGGCGCTCACGACTGTCGGCGATGCGACGCTATCGCCCACGACCGGACTCTCAAAGATTTTCACGATGGGATATTCGCTCGCGGGCATCGGACTGATGCTGGCGTTTCTTGCGCGCCTCACATCGTATCGCGACGAAGTCGAACGGGACGAAGTCTTACGCAACGAAACGCGACACCGGTGAGGGCGCCGCGATCGTCACGATGGGTGCCGCACAATCAATAGGGGGCATAGTTTCTGCGCGTGCGGCGTTGCCCGTCATACTGCCCGTAAGCGAAACGCGGATTCACATTGCAATAGGCGTTACGGCCGGATGCGCTGGCCATACACTGCGCATAGGTGTCGTAATAACAGGTGCCCGGACCCGGCTCCCAACCTACGTTCAGGCAATAGCGATAGTCCCGAGCATTTGCGGCACCGGTATTGATTGCGAGGACGCCGGCCAATGTGGCGACAGCCAAAAATGCATTACGCATGAGTTTTCTCCTTTATTTATATAAGAACCCCGGTTCGCCACAAACGTTCCCGGGGCAGCCTGCACAAGCAGCACTTAAGGTTGAGACGCACGAACTGCCATGCTAGTTCAACGCATTATGCGGGTGTAGCTCAATGGTAGAGCAGCAGCCTTCCAAGCTGAATACGAGGGTTCGATTCCCTTCACCCGCTCCACTCCCCTTTTCCGTGATCTATTAAGGCGATCGCCGATGCAGAATGTCCTGATTTTCGTCGCCTCGACGTTGCTTGCGATGGCAGCCGGCGTGAGTGTCGTCGTTCAACAGGCCATCAATGCCAATCTGCGTGCGAGTCTCGATTCGGCGGTATGGGCCGGTTTTGTCAGCTATGCCGTCGGCACGCTGTGCATGCTCACTGCGATCATTTTGCTGCGCGAAGCCATTCCATCTGCGCCCATGCTTGCGCGTAGCAATTGGTGGGCGTGGATCGGCGGCGCGTTCGGTGCGATCTTTATCGCGATTTCGATTTTCCTGGTGCCGCGTTTAGGCGCGGCAACTTTCATCGCGCTGTTGGTCGCGGGGCAGATGATCGCGTCGTTGGTGATCGACAATTACGGCTTGTTCGGTGTGCCACAGCACAGCGCGGACTTGCCGCGGTTGGCCGGTGCGGCTTTGTTGGTCGGCGCTGTTATCTTGATGCGGCTTTAATCAGGAGCGGCGCGCGGCCAAACGTTGCGCAGGTTTGGCCGGTGTGCCGGTCAAAGCATCCGAAGCCACCGCGACGATTCGCCCGATCACGGCTTCGGTGTCATCAGTGTTGCACACGCCGCCTGATAATTTCAGCAGTCGCTCGCGGTCGGTCACAGTTTGCCGCTGCATCGACAGCGCGAAGTGCAATCCCCAATAAATATCAGCCTCATTGCGGTTCGGCAGCGCGCGGCGAAGTGCTGCAGCGAAACGCTGAAGATGCCGGAATTCTCGATCCACGATCTTCTTGATCGGTGGCACCGTTTCAACTGACGCGCGCGTCATGAAGCGGGCCGCTGCCGAGCGCTGATGATCTGGGCTAAGACACCAGCGCAGGGGAGGGCCGACCAGAGCCAAAAGAATGGCTTCGATACTCGGTTGCCCAGCGCCTGCTTCCTCGGCGGCTTTGAGTTCGGCGAAGCGTTCGCGGTTGAGTACGGTGGTGCGGCTGACGAACAAGTCCGCTAGTAATTCGTCCTTCGAGCCGAAATGATAGTTCACCGCCGCCAGATTGACGCCGGCAGCAGCCACGATGTCGCGCATTGTCACTTCGCCGAAGCTGCGCTCCGCCCACAATTGTTCGGCGGCCGTCAAAATCGCTGTCTTGGTCTGGTCACTTGACATCGGCACCACATCTAGCGCGCAGTTTCGCACTGCGAGACGGAAATCAAACATTTGTATGAGAGTTGCTTGCCATTCAAACAAATGTATGAAATTAAGCTAGCAGCAAGATCGCGGCGCGGCAAGACGATCCTTCGCGGCACGCAACGTCAACATAGCTGACGTTTCGTTGCGGCGATGGTCGTCGCGCTTCGTCCGGCGCATGACATTTTCAACGAACGGCAAACGAGGAGCGTCTCATGGATTTCACGATGTCTGATCGCCAGAAGGAATGGCTCAATCGCGTTTCGTCGTTCATGGACAAACATGTCCGTCCTGCCGTTCCCGAATACAAGAAGCAGGATGCGGCCGGCGAGCGCTGGAAAGTCATTCAGGTTGTCGAAGACCTGAAGAAGAAAGCCAAGGCCGAAGGCCTCTGGAACATGTTCATGCCGCCATCGTCGCACGAAGACAATGAATTCCGCGGCGCGGGTCTCACCAATCTCGAATATGCGCTGCTCGCAGAACAAATGGGCCACATCGGCTTTGCGTCGGAGGTGTTCAACTGCTCAGCGCCAGATACAGGTAACATGGAAGTCATTATGCGCTACGGCTCGAAGGAGCAGAAGCGCCAGTGGCTGCGTCCGCTGATGGACGGCGAAATTCGCTCTGCGTTCCTCATGACTGAACCCGCGGTGGCATCGTCCGACGCGACCAACATCGAGACCAGCATCAAGCGCGACGGCGATCATTACGTCATCAACGGCACCAAGTGGTGGTCGTCGGGCGCTGGCGATCCGCGCTGCAAGATTTCGATTCTGATGGGCAAGACTGATTTCAGCGCGCCGAAGCATCAGCAACAGTCGCAGATTCTGGTGCCGCTCGATACCAAGGGCATCACCATTGAAAAAATGCTGCCGGTGTTCGGCTTCGACGATGCTCCGCATGGCCACGCGCAGATCAGGCTTGAAAACGTTCGCGTTCCTGCGAGTAATCTTCTACTCGGAGAGGGACGCGGCTTCGAGATCGCGCAGGGACGCTTAGGTCCGGGCCGCATCCATCACTGCATGCGCACCATCGGCAAGGCCGAGGAAGCGCTTGAGAAGATGGTGAAGCGTCTGTCGTCGCGCACCGCGTTCGGCAAGAAGATCATCGAACATTCGGTGTGGGAGCAGCGCATCGGTGAAGCACGCACCGACATTGAGCTGAATCGTCTGCTTTGTTTGAAAGCAGCCGACATGATGGACAAGGTCGGCAACAAGACTGCGCAGCTCGAAATCGCGATGATCAAGGTGTCGGCGCCGAATATGGCGTTGCGCATCATCGACAACGCGATTCAGGCATATGGCGCGGCGGGCGTTTCGGATGAAGCGGGACTTGCCAAGGACTACGCCGGCATCCGCACGCTGCGTCTTGCGGACGGCCCCGATGAAGTTCACAATCGTGCCATCGCACGACTTGAGCTTCGCAAATACGCGAATGCTCCATCCAAGCATTGATCGCGTAAAATGGCTGCAGGTGGCGTCCGTCAGGACGACGAATATTCGGGCACCAAGCCTGTCGAGGAGCGCCATCGCGTCAACGATGCCGCCCTCGCGGCGTGGATGGTCGAGCATGTCGAGGGTTTCAAAGGACCGCTGACCGTTCTGCAATTCAAGGGAGGTCAATCGAATCCGACTTATCGTCTCGACACGCCGACGACGTCATATGTCATGCGTCGAAAGCCATTCGGTCCGTTGCTTCCGTCCGCGCATGCCGTCGATCGCGAGTTCAAAGTGATTGCAGCGCTGCACAAGCAGGGCTTTCCGGTTGCGCGCGCCTACGCGCTCTGCATGGACACCGGAGTGATCGGGGCCGCCTTCTACATCATGTCGATGGAGGAGGGACGGGTATTTTGGAATCCGCAGCTTCCGAATGAACAGCCCACGGAGCGCCGCGCGATTTTCACCGACAAGATCGAGACGCTGGCGAAACTTCACAGCTACGATCCGGAAAAAATAGATCTCGGTGATTTCGGCAAGCCCGGAAATTATTTCGGACGGCAAGTCGATCGCTGGACCAAACAATACCGCGCCGCAGAACTCGAAACCATTCCGGAAATGAATCGCCTCATCGACTGGTTGCCGAAAACTTTGCCGCAGCAGGAGCGTGTCTCCGTCGTGCATGGAGACTATCGGCTCGATAATATGATCTTCGATCAGACCAAGCCGAAAGTGAAGGCCGTTCTCGATTGGGAGCTGTCCACGCTCGGCGATCCGATGGCGGATTTCACTTATTTGCTGATGCAGTGGGTGATGCCCGGCCTGGAAGGCGCTGATTTGAAAGCGCTCAACATACCGACGATGGAAGAAGCCACGCAGATTTATTGCAACGCGTCGGGACGGAAAACGATTCCCGATATCAACTGGTATTTTTCCTACAATCTGTTTCGGCTTGCGGGCATTACGCAAGGCATCGCTCGGCGCATCAAGGACGGCACGGCGGCGAGCGCCAAGGCAGCCGAGTCCGCCGCGCGCACGGTGCCGCTCGCAAAAGCATCGTGGAGTTTCGCGCTGAAGGCAGGCGCAAGCTGATCGGCGCGCATCGCGCGTTCGCAATTCAAAAAAATCGGGAGAACGTCATGGGTCGCCTCGAAGGCAAGTCCGTCATCATCACAGGCGCGGGCAGCGGCATTGGCCGCGCCGCGTCGCTGATGTTCACCAAGGAAGGTGCGAAGCTCATCGCCGTCGACAAAACCGATGGCGTCAAGGAAACCGTCGATCAAGTGAAGAAAGCTGGCGGCACTGCGGAAGCGGTGATGGCCGATGTCGGAACTGAGAGCGATGTGAAGAATTTCATCGCCAAAGCGATTTCGTCATACGGCAAGCTTGATGCGATCTGGGCCAATGCCGGAATCAGCGGCGGACTCGTGCCGTTGTCCGAGCAAACGCCAGAGCATTGGATGGAAATTCTCCGCGTCAATCTGATCGGGCCGTTTTTGGCGGTGAAGCATTCGATTCCGCACATGGTGAAGCAGGGCCACGGCGCAATCGTCTGCACAGCATCGGTTGCAGGATTGAAGTCGGGCGCGAGCGGTCATCCCTATGCGTCGAGTAAGGCTGGTGTCATCAGCCTTGTGCAGACCACGGCGTATTCATTGTCCGGCACCGGCGTGCGCATCAACGCGGTGTGTCCGGGCCTGATCGAGACCGGCATGACCAAGCCGATTTTCGACAACGCAAAAGAGCGCGGCACCGACAGCAAAATCGGTCAGCTCAATCCGCTGAAGCGCGCTGGCCAACCGCATGAACTCGCTGCGATGGGATTGTTTCTCGCCAGCGACGAAGCATCTTACGTCAACGGTCAGGCGTTTCCGGTCGATGGCGGTCTCACCGCGTCGATGCCGTACGCCGGCAAGCCGATCTGATCGCCGATGTCGGAGCCCGCAAAACCGTTCCGCGCGCAGCATGCCTTGCCAAACGGCGTGACATCGACGCGCTGGTGGTGGGTGCGCCATGCGCCGGTGCGTTCCGATGGCGGCAACATTTACGGGCAGATCGACATCGAATGCGATTGCAGCGACCGTCATGTGTTCGACGGCGTCGCAAAATTTCTGCCGCACAAGGCAGTTTGGATGGCAAGCAATTTGCGACGCACGCATCAAACCGCCGAAGCGATATGGGGCGCGGGATTTCCAAAGCCGGATGCGATGGAGAAAGACAAAGCCTTCGCCGAACAAAATCTCGGCGAATGGCAGGGTATGAATCGCGCGGCCTTCTTCGCGTCACGCCCTCCTTCGATTGCGAGTTATTGGTTCGCGCCTGCGGACGAGCGTGCGCCGGGCGGTGAGAGCTTCAAGGATCTTTTTGATCGCACGGTGGCGGGCATTGCGCGCGTCAACGCGGAGCATGCGGGCAGGGACATCATTTGCGTGTCGCATGGCGGCCCGATCAAGGCAGCGATTGCATTCGCGTTGGGGCTAGATGCACAGGCGGGATTCGCATTCACCATCGACAATTGTTCGGTGACGCGGTTGGATTATTTAACCGGCGCGGAGCATAGCGGCTGGCGCGTACCAATGATCAATCAGCAACCGTGGATCGCGGGCCCCTCGCACGATGCGATGCATCAGCCGGCTGGGCCAGAAGTCGTAAACAAGTTGGCTTGAATAAAAATCACGCAAACGCATTGGGAGAAACACATGACTCTATTCGACATGACCGGAAAGATCGCCGTCATCACCGGCTCTACCAAGGGCATCGGGCGCGCCATCGCCGAGCGCATGGTCGAGCATGGTGCAAAGGTCGTGATCTCGTCGCGCAAACAGGATGCGTGCGATCAGGTCTCGAAAGAGATCAACGACAAATACGGCAAGGGAAAATCCATCGCGGTTGCCGCCAACATTTCGTCGAAGGAAAATCTGCAGAACCTGATCGACGAGACCAACAAGGCGTTTGGCAAGATCGATGTGCTGGTTTGCAACGCGGCGTCGAACCCCTATTACGGCCCGCTCGCCGGAATTTCCGACGATCAGTTCAACAAGATTCTGTCCAACAATATCGTCGCTAACAACTGGATCATCAGCATGGTGGTGCCGCAGATGATTGCGCGGAAGGACGGCTCGATCATCATCGTGTCGTCCATCGGTGGCATCAAGGGTTCGACGATACTCGGCGCTTACGCGATCTCGAAGGCTGCCGACATGCAACTCGCGCGCAATCTGGCTTGCGAATATGGCCCGCACAATGTGCGCGTGAATTGCATTGCGCCGGGCCTTATCAAGACCGATTTTGCGAAGGCACTTTGGGATAATCCCGACAACCTGAAAGCGTCCACGGCACGCTCACCGCTGCTGCGTATCGGCATTCCTGATGAGATCGCCGGTGCGGCGGTTTTCCTCGGCTCGGCGGCTGGAAACTTTATGACCGGACAGTCGATGGTGATCGACGGCGGCGCGACGATCAGTTAGAGGCACGCCGTATTCTCGCAAGTTTGTGATGCGTGGTCGCGGGTCGTGATCGGCGCTTCGTCTGGCGACGGTCTAATCTCCTCCGAAACATTCGGGAGGAATTTCATGCTTGACCGTTTAGTCACCATTGCTTTGCTAGCCATGCTGTTGCCATTCGTGACGACGGCAGCCAATTCCGCAGAGCCGCGCGATATATCCGGCGACTATGTGATGAAGGGCAAGGGGATAGAGTCGAACGACAGTGCTTATTCCGGCACGTGCTCTCTTAAAGCGAGCGGCCCACTCTATGACGTGTCCTGCTTCAATAGCGACACACGACATACTTACTCAGGCAAAGGCATGGCGCTCGGCGATCAGTTCTCGATCGTCATCGGCGATCTCCTGAAAGGCGACCATTCCAGCGCGTATGTCGGCGAATATCTTGTCGTTTACCGCGTCGCGGCAGACGGCAGTTTGTCCGGACGTTGGGTCCATGCGCAGTCTGGCGCCAACGGTAATGAAACGCTGACGCCGAAAAAATAACGGCGCTATTCCACTGCCGCGTACACAAGACTGCGCACCAGCGTGCGGAAATATTCGCGCTGTCCCGGTCCCTGCGACATGAAGATCGCGAACAAATCTTCCTTTGGGTCGATCCAGAAGAACGTGCCCGCCATGCCGCTCCAGAAGAACTGACCGACGGAGCCGGCGAACGGCGCCATGCCATCGTGCGTGCGCACGGCGAAGCCGAGCCCGAAGCCATGACCGGGCGGCAGCAAATGCGATGCGTGCGTCACATGCGGCCCGAGATGGTCGGACGCCATGAAATGCAGCGTCTTATGGCCGATGATGCGGTTGCCGTCGAGCGCGCCACCCGAGAGCAGCATCTGGCAGAAGCGCGCATAGTCCATCGCGGTTGACACAAGTCCACCGCCACCCGATTCCATTTTCGGAATTTCGAGTTGGTCGATCAGCTCGACTTTCTCGCCGGTCCACGGATCCTTCGGGAAAGGTTCGGCGAGACGCGACTTATTTTCTTTTGCGGTATGAAACCCCGTCTCGTTCATCTTTAGCGGATCGAGAATGCGTTCCTTGAGAAACACACTAAGGGTTTTGCCGGAAATCACTTCGATGACGCGACCGAGAATATCGGTGGAGCGGCTGTAATTCCACTGCGTGCCGGGCTGACACATCAGCGGCATTGCCGCGATCAGCTTGGCGTGCTCGTCGTTGGAGATGTCGCGGTCGCGCGCTTTGGAGCGCGCATACATCCGCTGCACCATGCCCATGCCGGTGATCTCATAAGAGATGCCCGACGTGTGGCGCAACAAATCCTGAATTGTAATTGGCCGCACCGGCAATTCGTAGGTCAGTTGGCCATTTCGCTCAACGCCGACCTTCTGATCGCGGAATTCCGGGATGAAGCGATACAGCGGATCGTTGAGCAGCAGGTATCCATCTTCGACGAGTTGCATGATGCCCAGCGACACCAGCGGCTTGGTCATCGAATAGATGCGGAAGATGCTGTCGCGCGACATCGGCGCGCTGTCAGCGGGATTTTGTTTGCCTTGCGCTTCGAACCATCCGATCTGGCCGCGCCGTGCCACCAACGACACCACGCCAGGTGTCGTGCCCTTGTCGATCTCGCGCTGAAAGGCGTCGCGCATTTTCTGCAAGCGAAGCGGCGAGAGCCCAATCGAATCGGGTTTGGCGAAGGGAAGGGCAGGCGTGGATTTGACTGCGCTCGGCGTAGCATGGACGTTCATCGTCGCCTCCGGTGTTTCTTCGTTGGTCGTGGGTAGACGTGTGTCGCAAGCGGCCGGTTTTGAACAGATCATACGCAGGAAAATCGAACGGAGCGACAGCCGGCGTCAGTTACAGACCAGCGCTCCGCCGTTCATAATGCCCGCATTTGTAGTTGTGTCATTGACCACGTGGCACCCTCGCGCCACCGGGCGGCACACACCTCCCGGACAATAGAGTTGCCCCGAACCGCCTCTGTCCGCGGCACGCGGACGTAAATCGGGATCGCCGCGATAATCTCGTCGTGTTGCGACCGGAGGAGCGTATCGCGGCGGAGGCGGTTTGCGTACGACAATGCGTTCGCAAGTATTTTCATCGCCGACTTCATAACCGTCCTTGCAGGAAATCTTGACGCATTGATCGCCGTCCAGCTGATAGCCGCGAATACAAATCAATGGACAGATGCGCCCCGTTCGACCTCTGATGACTTCAAGTGCATCGAGGCTTGCGATCTTCACGTCAAATCGCGTGCCGGCATATTGGTTGAAAAGACCGAGCGACTTTTGTGATGCGCCATTCCAATTTCCATCGACGGAGCCGTTATTGCAGCCGACGCGCGCGAGTTCGATTTGCACCAGTCGCGGGATATCGGCAGCTGTCGGCGGACGAGGTTGATTCGATGGCGGTGTAAGCGATGCAACAGGTCCAGTCGATGGCGTGACTTCGATCGCACGCTTTTCGCCTCCGCCCAATTTCTTGCTCTGCGCGCGCGCGAGGTCGCTGTAGAATCCCTTCGGATAATTTGCGATGAAATAGTCCCACGCGTCTTTGGTGCCCACTTGCGAGGCGAGTTCGTAGTCGCGCCGAATGGATGAATCAACCGACGCCTCCGGCGTCGGTTGCGAAATCAGCGCAGCCGGGGCGGACGATGGAGGCGGGACCAGCCACACATCGTTGCCGCCGAGGGATCCGTATACAAACGGTTCTTGCTGATTGTTCGTTTGCTTCATCACGTCATCGCGCACGAAACCGAAAGCCTTGCGCAGATCAAGGCCGGGTTGAGCGATGTAGGTGACAAGCGCCCTCGCAAACGGACTGTTCTTGCCGCCGCCATCAGACGCGGTCGAACCGGCTTTCGCTGCGAATGCAATGAGCGTGTTGGGACTATTGGGCTCGACCTTGGCCAGACCGCGCGTGATTCCCCGGCTTCCGATTGTCCGCGTCATCTTTTTGGTGAAAGGATTGTCGCGGCATGCGTCAAGAATAATCAAGCGCAACTGGCGTGCCGGCTCTATCGCCACGAGAACGCGATCGATTGGATAAGTCTCGTCCAAAACGTCGGTGTCGCGTTCAAGCGTCGCGTCAACCGGTATTATATAATTTGTACCATCAACCTCGACGCCGTGACCGGCATAGTAGACGACAGCAATATCGGCATCGCGCGCCTGATCCGCGAACGAACGCAACGCTTTTCGCAGGTCGTCCTTGGTCGCGTCAGGGCGATAATCGACGACGTCGAATCCAGCCTGTTTGAAAGTCGCGGCCAGCGCGGCGGCATCGTTCTTGGGATTGAGAAGTGCAGGAACACTTTTATAGGCAGAGTTGCCGATGACGAGCGCGACGCGTTTGTCCGCGGCGGCATTCGTTGCGGTCATCGCCAAAAAGCAGAGGCCAAGGACGGCTGACACAATTGATTTTTCGTGCAATTTAATAAGCCTCCGGAAAGGAGCCCTTCGCTCAGCTCTCATTATAACTGTTTGCGGCATCTTCTCATAGATGGATCACTTGCAAAGATTGCTTCATGATGCGTCGCGGCAATAGGTGTTTAGGTTCGAAGACTCTGAACTGTTGTTGTCACCGTTCCGCGCGCGGCGCGTCAGCCGAGGTGATGAGGCTCAAATTCCGGCGTCACCATGCGCACGCGGCAAAGGATGCCGCCAACATCATAGTTGGTCTCAAATCCTCCGTTCATCTGCTGCGTCAGGCTTGAGATCAGCCGCGATCCGAAACCTTCCTGTTCCGGTGCCTGCACAGGCGGTCCGCCGTTTTCGCGCCAAGTCAGGTCGATTGCCGTGCCGCGTTCGGTTGCCTCGGTGGTCCAACTAATAAAGATTCGACCGCTCTCGTTCGACAGCGCGCCGTATTTGAGCGCGTTGGTACAAAGTTCGTGAAGGATCATTGCCATTGGCACCGCCGCGGTCGGCGGCAGATCGACAGGTGGACCCGAGATCGCAATACGATGCCCGCGCTCTTCTTTCAGCGGTGCCATCGCAGCTCCTGCGATCTCGGACATGTCGGCGTGCTGCCAGTTCTTTTGCGTCAGCAGATCGTGTCCGCGCACCAGCGCCTGTAGCCGATCCTGGAACTGCCGCAGTGCTTCCGGCCCTTGACTGTGCCGAAAACTCATCCCCGCGATCGACTGAACTGTCGCCAGCGTATTCTTCACTCGGTGCGCGAGTTCATGGACTAGAATTTCGCGTCGCGCTTCGGCTGTCGCGCGCTGTTCCTCGCGCATCTCGTTTTCATCCATCAGGCGGTCGAAAGTCTGGCTGAGCATTCCGATTTCGTCGCCACGACCCGCGATTCCGGTTCGCGCAGATGTTTGCCCGCGACGCCAGGATTCCGCCGTTGCGACCATCTGCATGAGAGGACGACGGATCATGCCTTCGCCGACGAGCCATGCCAGCAAGAATGCGATCGCACTTCCGAGCGCATACAGCAGGATACTGTTGCGGACGGCGCGATCTATAGATCCGAAAGCTTCCTCGCGAGAAATGCCGCTGCTGACGTAAAGCCCGAACGGCGTGAGTGCGGCAGGGACATAGCCAATGATTCTCGGTACGCCATCGATGCCTACGATGTCGGCTGCTCCGGGCGTCGCCGCGTTAATTCTTTCTGCGCTCGTGGCCGTGAGCGGCTTGCCTACATATTTTTCGGGAGAAGGTTCGCGAGAAACGATAATTCCGCTACGGTCGGCGATCAAGATAGTCCCGCTGCGCGACACGCTGCGCTCGCGAAGCCTTCGGCCGAGCCATTCGAGATCGAGACCGGCGACAACAGCGCCTTCGACCTTTTCATTTCGAATGATCGGGATCGCCAACGGAATGATGTTGCGATCCGAAATCTTGCTGGCGGTGAAGGGCCCGATGGAAAATCTTTTGTTATCGAGGGCGTCGCGAAAGTAATCGCGCTGCGCGAGATTTGGTGAAGCAAGGCTGGGATCGCTGAAGCAGCGAATATTGCCATCGAGGCCGACGACGAGAATAGCAGTCAGAGGTTCAATCGTGGGACGAACGCGTACAATGTAATCCGTGCAGGCGGCGCTGGTCGCGCGGCTGACCTCGTCGGCTTCGGCGACCGCCCGAAGCGCCCCCTGAAGGCCGTCGAAAATCTGATCGACTTCCGAGGCGACAATTTCAGAATTCCGTAACGCCTCCACCCTGACTTCTTTGTAACGGGTGTCGCGGAGATCGAACGCGTTATAGCCCAATGCGGCGAGACCGGGGAGGGAGGCGGCGAGCGTCAATGCGAGCAGGCGTTGGGTCAACGGCATGCGACGAATGAAATTGCGAAGCGGCACGCCGATGTCCTCTTACCCAAGCGATTCCGATGAATCTACCTGCCATGCCGGAGTGCCGCAATCACTGCGAAATCTGGTTCCAGCTAGTCCTATCAGGCCCATAACAGCGCGTGACGCCGCTAAAAGGGTTCGCTATAGAGATTGGCCTGTAGGAGCGTAGCTCAGTTGGTAGAGCATCGGTCTCCAAAACCGAGGGTCGCAGGTTCGAGCCCTGCCGCTCCTGCCAAGCTGAGATTGATTAAAATGCGCGCTTCGAAAATTCTCGTTTGAAAACGGGCAGATAAATTCAGCTGCGGCCCGCAATTTTCATTCGGTCATTTCAATAAGAAATCCAGGAATTGCAAATGCTTCCGCACGAAGACGGGACGTAGATGCATGCCGTCCGAGAATTTGGGTTCTCCGGCTCCGAAAAGCGGCGAGCAATTCTCGCCGATGCCGCAGACGTCGGGGAACGGGTCCAATATTATTGCCCCAGTATGCTCGGCGACGGTGCGCAGTTTGGCATCGGCGGTAGCATTATTAGCTCGCAGCTTCGCGACAGAAAAGGCCTTGTCAAAATCTCGAGCAAGTCGGAAGCCGGTCAGGCTGCGCGTTACCATGTCGCTGGGATTGAAGCCCGGGTTGGCGGCGGGTGGCTGCAGCACCAGATATACTTTTGCACCGTCGCCTTGCAGAACGCGCACGAAGTCTTCGAGGTTTGCGTAGAACGCGTTTTTACCGTCCGCAGTACCCAAAGAGATACGCTTGCCCTCTCGCTCGATAAATCCGCCTTCACCACCGTCGCCGAGCCATCCTGCACCCAGCACGACGGACTGCACCTTCTCTCGCCGTACTAACTCAGCCAGAAGGCCGGGGACATTCGCGCAACGCGCAAAACCGTAATCGATATAACCCGGCACCGGCGCGCAGCTTGGAAGCGTCACGAAGTAGGTATTGGCCGCGAGCTTCCCTTCGTCGGCAAGCTGTTGCACGCGAGGCCCGTAATGAAGCAGCAGACTGTCGCCGGCCAGCGCCACCTTGCGATCGCCGTGGCCCAGATGAGACACAAGCGTGGTGTCATGATCGGTTACGTCCATACCTTCGGTGGGTTGATAAATCAGATCGAATTTGGCGGCGCTGATTTTGCGGATGTCTAGGCCGCCGGGATATGGCGGAAAGCGCTCAGGGAATCCATTGTTGATCCACACCACAAGTCCGCACGCGCCGAGCGCCGCCACGCAGGAAGCGACGATCAGGGTTCGGCGATGGCGACGTGCACCGAAGCGGATAGGGTATTCTATAAAACGATAAGTTGCCCACGCCAGCAGAAAGCTAATCGCTATCAGTAAAATGGCCAACAATGGAGTCAGTGGCTTCTCCATACGAACGACGTGTGCGTAAGAAATCAGCGGCCAGTGCCAGATATAGAGCGGGTAGCTTATTAGCCCGACGAAGACGGCGGCACGGTTGGAAAAGACAATCCGATTTACCGGCGCATCAGGCCCTGCCAAGATCACCGCCGTCGCGCCCACGACCGGAAGCAAGGCAGGCCAACCCGGAAAGCGCAGGTCGGCGGTGAACAGCGCGACCGACGTGACCAACGCGGCCAAGCCGGCCAGAGAAATCCACGACCGGACGTGGGGCGCAAATGCGATGTCACGACGCCATGCCAAAGCCGCTCCCGCCAACAGCTCCCAGAATCGCGAGAACGGCAGATAGAAGTCAGCGGAGATGTTGATGATAGAGAGAGCGATGTTGATCGCAAAAGACAATACTAACAACAAAGCCAGCAGCCGTCCGACTGGGGCGTTTATCCGAAACACGATCCACAGTATCGCAGGCCAGACGATGTAGAACTGTTCCTCGACACCCAACGACCATAAATGCAGCAGCGGCTTTAGACCTGCTGCGCTGTCGAAATAGCCGGTCTCGCTCCAAAGCGCGATGTTGGAGAGAAAGCCTGCGCCGAAGAACACATGCTTTCCCAACTGCGCCAGTTCGAATGGAATCAACGAGACGAAGCCGTAGGCCAGCACGGCGGCGAGACATGCTGCAAGCGCGGGGAAGATGCGTCGGATACGACGTCCGTAGAATGTGGTGAGCGAGAAGTTGTCCTCAGTAATTTCCTTGAACAGGATTGACGAGATGAGGAAGCCGGAAATGACAAAGAAGACGTCGACGCCAACATATCCGCCGCGGACCACTTTAGGGAACGCGTGGTAGAGCACGACTGAAAGGACAGCGAATGCGCGCAACCCATCGATGTCCGGGCGATAATTGGTGGGGGAAGGGAACAGGCGACCGGGCTTCGTCATGCTTAGGCAGTCGTTCCGTCCGAGATTTTGAGGAGGCCTAAAAGCCGGTGGTGGCGCTACCGGTTTATCGGGAAATTTAAGGTAACGCCAACTCTAGAGGGAGTTCGATTGTTTCGGTAGACTTCCCGCATGATTGTGATTTTCGGCGCTTCTACCGATATTGGGCGACGTTTGGCTGCAAAGCTAACGGATGCAGGGTTCAATGTCCGCAGAGTTTCACGATCAGGTTTTGGCGATGCAGAGGCGGATCTTTCGACTGGGATTGGCGTGCAAGAGGCCATGCAAGGCGCGAATACGGTGGTTTCTTGTGCTCATGCCAAATTCACTGATCGCATTCTCGTAGCCGCACCCCGAAGCGTCAGCAAAATTGTTTTAACCGGCTCTGCTTGGCGTTACTCGCAGGTGCCCAATCAAGCAGCTGATCAGGTGAGGAATGCCGAAACGTCTTTTCTGAAAAGCAACCGAAATGGCGTCATGCTTCATCCCACAATGATCTATGGCGGTGAGCAGGAAAACAACATTAGACGTCTGCTATTCGCAATACGCTTATTGCCAGTCATCCCCGCGCCTGGTGGCGGGCACCAGATCGTCCAGCCGATCTACATCGATGATGTTGTGGATTGTTTCTTCGCAGCGGCATCCAAGAATTGGAGTGGAGCGCATGTTGTTGCCATTGCCGGTCCGACATTGACTTGGCGTGAAATGGTAAAGTATTGCGCGTCGTCCATTCATCGCCCGAAGCCTATAGCAAGCATTCCGGCATTGCCGATCATAGCGGCCCTGTCGATTCTCAATAAGATCGGGATCGGAAGGCTTGATGCCAATGTGGTCCGCAGATTTCGCGAAGACGTAAACGTTCCCATATCTGAAATGGTCGCGAGCCTCTCAGTGCAACCCCGCGATTTTGAAAGCGGGATCAGGCAAGCGGTCGCTGGCTGGACGCGCGACGGCTCACTTAAATGAAGTAGGCGGATCAGTTTGGCAAATTCGCTCGCTGGTGTTTTTTATCATTCGTCACGCTCTCGGGCACAGCATACTGCCCGTACCCGACTGACCTAAATGCTGGTGACACTCGTGGCGATTGCGCTGCGGAATTGGCGCTTTTTCGACTGGCCCGATCAAAGACTGATGAAAAATTGCTGTCCATTGTCGCTGCGTGCTTCGACCAGAATCCCATCGTTCTTCGTCGCAAGGCATTGGTTTTATTCCCGAAACGATACCTGCCAGTAGCGGCGCAACGCCGCCGTATGCCTTGACGTTTGCGGTCTCTCGCAGTAAGTAACCGCCACCTGCTGCTGGCCCGTTTGACGGATATCCGGCGCGGCATTGAAATCCCCGGACAATCGAGCCCGCTTGCCAATCTGCTTGGCGGCTCATCCTTCAAAAGAGGATTGGGCGCGCGAGATCGCTGTCTGGATTTCTGATTCTGAAATCGACTTTACGTTAAGTACCGTAACTTGGACCGCAAACGATGGCTTTCAGCCCGTTCAAATTCCTGCAGGAAGTGCGCAGCGAGACCGCGAAGGTCACGTGGCCGTCGCGCCGTGAAACCATGATCACCACGATTATGGTCTTCATCATGGTTGCAGCAGCATCCGTCTTCTTCTTTGTGGCCGATCAGATTTTGCGTTTCGTTGTCACCCTTGTTCTCGGCATCCACGGCTGACCTGCGGAATACATCAATATGAGCATGCGCTGGTATATCGTTCACGCCTATTCGAACTTCGAAAAGAAGGTCTCCGAATCCATTCGTGAGCAGGCCAAGCAGCGCGGGCTTGAAGAACTGTTTGAGCAAGTGCTGGTGCCGACCGAGAAGGTCACGGAAGTGCGCCGCGGCCGCAAGATCGACGCCGAGCGTAAGTTTTTCCCCGGCTACGTGCTGGTGAAGATGAATCTCACCGACGAGGCGTTTCATCTCATCAAGAATACGCCGAAGGTGACGGGCTTCCTGGGCGCTGAAAACAAGCCGATGCCGATTTCCGATGCCGAAGCCATGCGCATTCTGCATCAGGTGCAAGAAGGCGTGGAGCGGCCGAAGGCGTCGGTATCGTTCGAGATCGGCGAGAATGTGCGCGTGGCCGACGGTCCGTTCGCGTCGTTCTCCGGGGTGGTCGAGGAAATCGACGAAGGCCGTTCGCGCGTGAAGGTCGCGGTGTCGATCTTCGGTCGTGCAACGCCCGTCGAGTTGGAATTCGGTCAGGTCGAAAAGGTCTGATTGCATCGAGGCGGCGAATGCCGTTTCGGAAAGTGCCGTGGGAGGAGATCGATGATCGCCAATCATCGATTGAACCGCACCACGGTCCCTGAAGGTCCGGATCGTCCGGACTCGAATGAGGAGTAGAGCATGGCGAAGAAAGTGACCGGATACCTGAAGCTTCAGGTGCCGGCCGGTGCGGCGAATCCGTCGCCACCGATCGGTCCCGCGCTTGGTCAGCGCGGTCTTAACATCATGGAATTCTGCAAAGCGTTCAACGCGCAGACGCAGAAGGAAGAAAAGAACACGCCGATCCCGGTGGTCATCACCATTTATGCGGATCGTTCGTTCACGTTCGAAATGAAGACCCCTCCGATGTCTTTCTTTCTGAAGCAGGCGGCGAAGATCCAGTCCGGCTCCAAACTGCCGGGCCGTGACTCCGCAGGCAAGGTGACCTCCGCACAGATTCGCGAGATCGCCGAGAGGAAGATGAAAGATTTGAACTGTGACACCGTCGAAGCGGCCATGAAAATGGTTGAGGGCTCTGCCCGTTCGATGGGTCTGCAAGTGGCGGGGTAACGGACATGGCTGCAGGAAAAAAACTGGTCAAAGCCCGCGAGGGTATCGACCGCGAACACCTCTACACGCTCACCGAAGCCGTGAAGATGGTGAAGGAACGCGTCAGCGCGAAGTTCGATGAAACCATCGAAATCGCGATGAACCTCGGCGTCGATCCGCGTCATGCCGACCAGATGGTTCGTGGCGTGGTGACGTTGCCGAACGGCACTGGCCGCACATTGCGCGTCGGTGTGTTCGCACGCGGCGCCAAGGCGGAAGAAGCCAAGGCAGCAGGTGCTGACGTCGTCGGCGCTGAAGATCTCGTCGAAAAGGTCAACGGCGGCACGATCGATTTCGATCGTTGTATCGCTACCCCCGATATGATGCCGCTCGTCGGTCGCCTCGGTAAGGTGCTCGGCCCGCGTGGCATGATGCCGAATCCGAAAATTGGCACAGTGACGATGGACATCGCCAATGCTGTAAAGGGTGCCAAGGGCGGTTCGGTTGAATTCCGCGTCGAGAAAGCCGGAATCATTCAGGCCGGTATCGGCAAGGCATCGTTCTCGGAAGAGAAATTGGTGCAGAACGTGAAGGCGCTCGCCGATGCGGTTGCGAAAGCAAAGCCGACCGGCACCAAGGGCACCTACATCCAACGCGTTGCGATCTCATCGACGATGGGTCCTGGCGTGAAGATCGAACCGGGCAGCCTCACGTCCTGATCGGCGTTCTGGATTGACGATAATAAAACACGGAGCGGGCAAAAGCCGCTCCGTTTTCATTTCAAGTTGGTTTGGAAGTTTGAGCCATGCGCGAGAAGGTTCTGATTTATTCGCGATTTCCCAAGGCGCAGATGATCCGCATCGGCGAACATTACGATTTGCTCGACGGCATGGGCAAGCCGCCGATCGAAACCTTCAGCACCGAACAACTGAAACCAATCCGCGCGATGATCACGGCAGGTGGGCAGGTGATCCCGCCCGCCGTGCTCGATACGCTGCCGTCGCTCGGCGCAATCATCTGCTACGGCACCGGATATGACGGCGTCGATCAGGCGGAAATCAAAAAGCGCGGCATCGTGCTTGGCAACAGTCCGGCGGCGAATGCGGCCGCTGTCGCCGATCTTGCAATGGCATTGATGCTAGCGGCGACACGGCGCTTGCTGCCGGCGGGAGATTACGTGCGCAGCGGCGATTGGGCGGGATCAAGGCCTTCACCGTTCATGCGTCCACCACGCGGCATGACCGGGCGTAAAATTGGAATTTACGGCATGGGCGAAATCGGCGGCAAGATCGCGGCGCGCTGTGCAGCGTTTGAGGCCGAAGTTGCCTATCACAGCCGCAGCAAACATGATGTGCCTTACGCCTTTTTCGCGACGCTCGGCGCGCTTGCCGAATGGGCGGACATTCTCATGATCGCGGTGCGCGCGGGACCGGACACGCGGCACATCGTCAATGCTGATGTTCTCAAGAAACTCGGCGCGAACGGCACCATCGTGAATATCTCGCGCGGCTCGGTGATCGATCAGAAAGCGCTGGTCGAAGCCCTTGAGACCAATGTCATCGCGAGCGCGGGTCTCGATGTCTACGAGAAGGAGCCGCATGCACCGGACGCGCTGACAAAACTGTCCAATGTGGTGCTGACCCCGCACATCGGCGGTCACACCATCGAATCGCACGTCGCCATGCAGGACTGCGTGATTGCAAATTTAGGGGCATTTTATGCGGGGAGGCCGCTGCCATATCCGGTCAAGTAACCGGTGCCATCGAAAGCAATGTGACGAATTTCCGACAAACAAAAAGCTGCGACGCAAAGCATCTAACATCAAATTCGTTCCATTCAAGTGCGCTCCGCACTGCAAATTAGTTTCATTGCGGCTTAGAACGAGTTGAAGTTAATCTGCCGTCTTCTCTTTTAAGGAGATGGCCAATGGCGGCCTTCGATCTCAAAATCAACGGGGGAGTGCATCATGTGGATGCCGATCCCAACATGCCTTTGCTTTGGGCTATTCGTGAAGGCGCTGGTCTCACCGGTACAAAATACGGATGCGGTGTCGCCCAATGCGGCGCATGTACCGTGCATGTCGATGGCCAGCCGATGCGCTCGTGCGCGCTGCCGGTTTCAGCGGTCGGCGCCAGTGAAATCACAACCATCGAAGGCGTGAAAAGCCGTGAAGCACTGGCCGTGCAGAAGGCATGGGTCTCACTCGATGTGCCTCAGTGCGGATACTGCCAGTCCGGGCAGATCATGAGCGCGACGTCGCTGCTCGAACTCAATCCGAAGCCGACCGATCGTGACATCGATCTGGCGATGAACGGTAACATCTGCCGCTGCGCGACCTACGTGCGTATCCGCGCCGCGATCCACGATGCCGCCAAGTCGTTGGAGGGCTGAGCCATGAACATTCATACCCCCAAGCTTTCGCGCCGCGCCCTTCTTAAGGGCAGTGCTGGCCTCGTGCTGGGCGCTTACGTCGCGCGCACCGACCGGCTGTTTGCGCAGACGCCTCCTGCGCCCGCTTACAACATCGCGCCGAACACCTTCCTGATTATAAAGCCGGACAACACAGTCACCGTGCTGTGCAAGGGTATCGAGTTCGGGCAGGGACCGTTCACCGGCATGGCGACGCTGGTGGCCGAAGAGCTCGACGCGGACTGGTCGCAAATGCGCGCCGATCACGCGCCGTCCAATCCCGCGCTTTACAAAAACCTGTTGTTCGGCATGCAAGGGACCGGTGGGTCGTCGGCTATCGCAAACTCTTTCATCCAGATGCGTCAGGTCGGCGCCGCCGCGCGCCAAATGCTGGTTGCCGCCGCAGCTGATGCCTGGCACGTACCGGTCGGCGAGATCACCGTCCAAAATGGTGTCATCAAACACGCATCGGGTAAGGAAGGCAGCTTCGGCACCTTCGCCGAGAAGGCCATGGCGATGCCGGTGCCGTCAGATCCAAAGTTGAAGGATCCTTCGGAGTTCAAACTCATCGGCAAGGAAGGCGTCGTGAAGCGCCTCGACAGCGCCGAGAAGTCGAACGGAAAAGCTTTCTACACACTCGATATCAATGAGCCCGACATGCTGACGGTCGTCGTGTCGCGCTCGCCGCGCTTCGGCGGAACGGTCTCCTCGTTCGATGCGACGGCGGCAAAGGCTGTGGCCGGCGTGGTCGATGTAAAGCAAGTGCCGACGGGCGTTGCGGTCTATGCCAAAGGCTTCTGGCCGGCGAAAACCGCGCGCGATTTGTTGAAGATCACTTGGGACGACAGCAAGGCCGAGAAGCGCGGCAGCGCGGAGTTGCTGCAGCAGTTCCGTGAGTTGTCAAAAACGCCGGGCAAACTGGTCAAAGCCGAAGGCGACTTCGCTGCCTCGGTGGCCAAGGGTGGTCGCGTGATCGAGGCCGAGTACGTTTTCCCCTATCTCGCGCATGCCGCAATGGAGCCGCTCAATGCCTATTTGAAGTGGGATGGCGACACCGCTTATGCGCGTTATGGCTGCCAGTTTCCGACACCCGATCACATGGCTCTTTCCAAGGTGCTCGGGTTGCCGATGGAGAAGGTGAAGATCGATGTGGTTCTCGCGGGCGGCAGCTTTGGCAGGCGCGCGCAGCAGAGCACACATCAGGCTATTGAACTCGCCGAGGTTGCAAAGGCGATCGGGCCGGGCAAGCCGATCAAGCTGGTCTGGACTCGCGAGGACGACATGCGCGGCGGCTACTATCGCCCCTATAGCGTCCATCGTATGCGCGGCGCGGTGCGCGACGGCAAGATCGAGGCCTGGAGCGACACCATCGTTTCGCAATCGATCACGAAGGGTTCCTTCTTGGAAGCATTCACCGTGAAGGACGGGCTCGACTCGACCTCCTATGAAGGCTCGAACGAGATACCGTATGACGTCGAGAATTTCAGATGCGACATGCATCAGGTCGATGTCGGTGTTCCGGTGCTGTGGTGGCGTTCGGTCGGACACACCCACACAGGTTACGCGGTTGAGGCCTTCGTCGATGAGTTGCTTGAGGCTGCCGGTAAAGACGCCGTAGAGGGGCGGCTTGAACTGTTGAGCAAGAAGCCGCGTCATGCCGGCGCGCTTCGTGCAGTCGCCGAACTTGCGGACTGGAAGAATGCGAAGCTTGAACCCGGCCGTGCGCGTGGCGTTGCGGTGGTCGAGAGCTTCAACACCTTTGTTGCGCAGATTGTCGAACTGTCGATGGGTGACGAAGGCCCGAAGGTTCACAAGGTGTGGTGCGCGGTGGATTGCGGTGTTGCTGTCAATCCGGACATCATCCGCGCGCAGATGGAGGGCGGCATAGGGTTCGGCCTTGGTCACATCCTTTATGCAGAAGTGCAGATGGAAGATGGCCGTGTTGTTCCGGGCAACTTCGATACGTACCGGTCGCTTCGTATCAATGAGATGCCTGCAATCGAGGTCACCGTCGTCAAGTCGAGCGAAAAGCCGAGCGGTGTCGGCGAGCCCGGCGTGCCGCCGATCGGACCGGCTGTAGCCAATGCGATGGCGAAACTCGGTCAGGTGCGCCCTCGGCAATTGCCGATCGTTCCGGGAGCGTCGGCATGAGCATCATTAAACAAGGTGCAATGGCGCTTGCTGCGGGTGCTGTCGCCGCAGCTTTGCTCGCGTTCGCAGGGCCAGCATTTCGCGGCGAGGCGGATGCTGCGATGGAGCCGCTTAAGAACCCGACCGCGCTCAAGCCCGTATCGAGCTTCGATGCGATCAAAGACAAGAACGCGCGATCCCTCGCGCTGTTCGAGGAAGCCGCGAAGGTCATCACCTCGCCGCGCTGCATGAACTGTCACCCGGCTGGGGAGCGCCCGACGCAAACCGATAAAATGCGACCGCATATTCCGCTGGTTGTACGCGGAGAGGGCGGCATGGGTGCGGCAGGAGGCTTGGCCTGCAATACATGTCATCACGAAGCGAATTTCGATCCGGCGGGCGTGCCGGGCAATCCGAAGTGGCAGCTCGCTCCGATCGAAATGGCGTGGCAAGGTAAGTCTCTCAGTCAGATCTGCGAGCAGATCAAGGATCCGGCGCGCAACGGCGGCAAGGACATGGCCGCGCTGGTCAAGCACATGGCGGAGGATGAACTGGTCGGTTGGGGCTGGGCACCGGGTGGGAAACGGACGCCGGCACCGGGAACTCAAAAAGACTTCGGTGATCTGTTCAAGGCCTGGGTTGCGGCGGGAGCGGCTTGCCCAAAGACCTAATGCCGATTTCGGCAGCATCTGGCCCGGAAAATGCTTCTGAAAGCCAGAATCCCCTTGGCAAGCCCATTCAGACTCGTTAAACATTCCTTTCCGGGCGTGCTGGCTGTTGTCGGCACGTCCGTGTTCGTTTTCCGAATATCAAACAGACAGGAGGCCATTTCTCATCGATCATTCCGCATGGATTGCTCGATAAAGAGATGGCAAGCCGCTGTTTTCTAAGAGGAAAGTGGACAGAGGTCTTTCGGTCCCAAGGTCACTTAAATCTTTGGACCAAATGCAAAGGCTTCGATCCTGTCCGAGACTGCAGGTGCCAGACGACCTTCGGGCCCGTCCAGCTTAATTTCCTGCACAGACGGGTGAAAACCGGATTTCGTGGCCTGCTGCCCTTCGGCGGCGGGAAGCGGATTTGGTTCGAACCTCGACACCCCGTTTCTTGTCAGCTTTGGCTGGCAACGGTTCGGGTGGGCAGGCTTTCTGAATGTCGTCGTGCCCGACGTGTCGAGAGATTGAGTGTCTCGAGATGAGTTTGGGCAAGACGATCGGTGCAACCCGGCGGTCCTGCTCAATTTGCAGACCGCCAACCGGAAAGAGCTTGCTGTGGAACGAGCGGCAAAAAAAGAGGCGGTCACGGAGTTGAACGGTCTTTTCAAGACCACCAGCGTCGCGGTCGTTGCTCATTATTCCGGCCTGACCGTTGCCCAGATGCAGAAGCTGCGCGTGCAGATGAAGCAGGCTGGAGCCAACGTGAAGGTCTCGAAGAACCGTCTCGCCAAAATTGCTCTTGAAGGCACGGATGTTGTTTCCATCGGCTCTCTGTTGAAGGGGCCGACTGTGATCGCCACGTCGGACGATCCGGTTGCAGCACCGCGAGTGGCCGTCGATTTCGCCAAGTTGAACGAACAGTTCGTCATTCTTGGTGGCGCGATGGGCACCACTGTCCTGAGTCCCGACGCGGTGAAGGCGCTTGCCTCGCTGCCGTCGCTCGATGAACTGCGCGCTAAGATCCTCGGCCTCCTTGTGGCGCCGGCGACCAAGATCGCTCAGCTCACCACCGCGCCTGCTGCGAAGCTGGCCCGCGTGGTTCAGGCCTATGCCTCGAAGAGTGAAGCGGCGTGATGCCATTCACCATCTCAATTGGTTCGAACTGATACGCTGAAGGAAAAATACAATGGCTGATTTACAGAAGATCGTAGACGACCTGTCGAAGCTCACCGTTCTCGAAGCGGCTGACCTGTCCAAGATGCTCGAAGAAAAATGGGGCGTTTCGGCTGCTGCCGCTGTTGCGGTTGCTGCTCCTGCTGCCGGTGGCGGTGGTGCTGCCGCTGAAGAGAAGACCGAGTTCTCGGTGGTTCTCACTGCGGCTGGCGACAAGAAGATCGAAGTCATCAAGGAGGTCCGTGCCATCACGGGTCTTGGCCTCAAGGAAGCCAAGGACCTCGTCGAAGGCGCGCCGAAGCCTGTCAAGGACGGCGTCAACAAGGACGAAGCAGACAAGATCAAGGCGCAGCTCGAGAAGGCTGGCGCCAAGGTCGAACTCAAGTAAGCGATTTGTATTTGGCCGGTCCTTCGGGACCGGCCGGTACACGGCAATGTGTGTCGCATAGAGGGTTCAACCTCTCGAAACGATACGAAAACCGCCCATATGGGTGGAGGCACGAAAGGACGAACTGCTTTTGAAGCGCGGGTCAAATTCAAAAGCAGAACGTCAGGAGACGAACGATTTCGGGCTTTTGCAGTCCGTAAGATTTGTGTTGACGGGCAGGGCGCTTGCAGCGCGCCCCGCGCGTCATTTTGCGTCTTGAGATTCAGCTTTTTGGAACTCGGGCGTATTTGAAATTCAACCCGGAGGCGGTGCCCATCGCACTCCGGAAGATGCCGCCAGCGGACCCATCTTGGGAAGGTTTGGGCGGCGAAAATGAGAGGCCACTATGGCGCAGCAGACGTTCACCGGTCGCAAACGCGTTCGCAAGTTCTTCGGACACATCAAGGAAGTCGCCGAGATGCCGAACCTCATCGAGGTTCAGAAAGCATCCTACGACCAATTCCTAATGGTGGCCGAGCCGGAAGGCGGCCGTCTCGACGAAGGTCTGCAGGCGGTTTTCCGCTCGGTGTTTCCGATCAACGATTTCTCCGGCACCTCGCAGCTTGAATTCGTGCGCTACGAATTCGAGCCGCCGAAGTATGACGTCGATGAGTGCCGCCAGCGCGGCATGACCTATGCGGCACCTCTGAAGGTGACGTTGCGCCTGATTGTGTTCGATATTGACGAAGAAACCGGCGCGAAGTCCGTCAAGGACATCAAGGAGCAGGACGTCTACATGGGCGACATTCCGCTCATGACGATGAACGGCACCTTCGTGGTCAATGGCACAGAGCGCGTCATCGTCTCGCAGATGCATCGCTCGCCCGGCGTGTTCTTCGATCACGACAAGGGCAAAACCCATTCGTCTGGCAAGCTGCTGTTCGCGGCGCGCGTCATTCCGTATCGCGGCTCGTGGCTCGACATCGAATTCGACGCCAAGGACATCGTGTTCGCGCGTATCGATCGCCGCCGCAAGATTCCGGTGACGTCGCTGATGTTCGCGCTGGGTCTCGATGGCGAAGAGATCCTGAGCACTTTCTACAAGAAGATTATGTACAAGCGCGCCAAGGATGCGTGGCGTGTGCCGTTCTCGGCTGACCGTTTCCGTGGTTACTCGACTGTCGCCGATCTGATCGATGCCGACAGCGGCAAGGTTGTGCTGGAAGCCGGCAAGAAGCTGACCGTGCGTGCTGCGCGTCAGTTGCAGGAAAAGGGCCTCAAGGCGCTGCGCATGTCCGACGAGGAACTCGTCGGCTCGTATCTGGCTGAAGACCTCGTCAATCCAAAGACCGGCGAAATTCACTCCGAAGCAGGCGAAGAAATTACCGAGAAGCTGCTGAAGGCGCTGAACGAAGTCGGCTACAAGGAATTGCCGATCCTCGACATCGATCACGTCAACATCGGCCCCTATATCCGCAATACGCTGAACGCCGACAAGAACATGACGCGTGAAGACGCGCTGTTCGATATCTATCGCGTGATGCGTCCGGGTGAGCCGCCGACGCTCGACTCTGCACAGAACATGTTCCAGTCGTTGTTCTTCGACTCGGAGCGCTATGATCTGTCGGCCGTCGGTCGTGTGAAGATGAACATGCGCCTCGAGCTCGACGCGCCTGACACGCATCGCACGCTGCGCAAGGAAGACATTCTCGCCGTCATCAAGACGCTGGTCGATCTGCGCGACGGCAAGGGCGAAATCGACGACATCGATCACCTCGGCAACCGTCGTGTGCGCTCGGTCGGCGAGTTGATGGAGAATCAATACCGCATCGGCCTGCTCCGCATGGAGCGCGCGATCAAGGAGCGCATGTCGAGTGTCGATATCGACACCGTCATGCCGCAGGATCTGATCAACGCGAAGCCTGCTGCTGCTGCAGTGCGCGAATTCTTCGGCTCGTCGCAGCTGTCGCAGTTTATGGACCAGACCAATCCATTGAGCGAAATCACCCATAAGCGTCGCTTGTCGGCGCTCGGACCAGGCGGTCTCACGCGTGAGCGCGCGGGCTTTGAAGTCCGCGACGTGCATCCGACGCATTATGGTCGTATCTGCCCGATCGAGACACCGGAAGGCCCGAACATCGGCCTGATCAATTCGCTCGCGACGTTTGCGCGCGTCAACAAATACGGCTTCGTGGAAACGCCCTATCGCAAGGTCAAAGACGGTCGCGTCACCGATGAAGTGATTTATCTGTCAGCGATGGAAGAGGGACGTTATCGCGTCGCCCAAGCCAACGTTGCGCTCGATAATCGCAATCGCTTTACCGACGAACTCGTGGTCTGTCGTCATGCCGGCGACGTGCTGCAGATTCCGCCGGACAAAGTCGACTACATGGACGTGTCACCGAAGCAGTTGGTTTCGGTTGCGGCGGCGCTGATTCCGTTCCTTGAGAACGACGACGCCAACCGCGCGCTGATGGGCTCGAACATGCAGCGTCAGGCCGTGCCATTGGTGCGCGCCGAAGCGCCGTTCGTCGGCACCGGCATGGAAGGTGTTGTCGCGCGCGACTCCGGCGCTGCCATCGCAGCCCGCCGTTCGGGCGTGATCGACCAGATCGACGCAACACGTATCGTTATCCGCGCGACCGAAGATCTCGATCCGACCAAGTCGGGCGTCGATATCTATCGTTTGATGAAGTACCAGCGCTCGAACCAGTCGACCTGCATCAACCAGCGTCCGCTGGTGAAAGTTGGCGACGCGGTGAAGAAGGGCGACATCATCGCCGACGGTCCATCGACCGATCTCGGTGAATTGGCACTCGGCCGCAACGTGCTCGTCGCGTTCATGCCGTGGAATGGCTACAACTTCGAAGATTCGATCCTTCTTTCGGAGCGGATTGTGAAGGATGACGTCTTCACCTCGATCCACATCGAGGAATTCGAAGTCATGGCCCGCGACACCAAGCTCGGCCCTGAGGAAATCACGCGCGACATTCCGAACGTCTCGGAAGAAGCGCTGAAGAATCTGGATGAGGCCGGCATCGTCTACATCGGTGCGGAAGTCCGCGCCGGCGATATTCTCTGCGGCAAGATCACGCCAAAGGGCGAAAGCCCGATGACGCCCGAAGAAAAACTTTTGCGCGCCATCTTTGGTGAAAAAGCATCCGACGTTCGCGATACATCGCTGCGCGTGCCTCCGGGCGTGCAGGGCACGATCGTGGAAGTGCGCGTGTTCAACCGTCACGGCGTCGACAAGGACGAACGCGCGCTGGCGATCGAACGCGAAGAGATCGAACGTCTCGCCAAGGACCGCGACGACGAACAAGCCATTCTGGATCGTAACGTCTACAACCGTCTGGCTGACTTGCTGGAAGGCCGTCAGGGCATCGCGGGTCCGAAGGGCTTCAAGAAGGACACCAAGATCACCCGTTCGGTGCTCGACGAGTATCCGAAGTCGCAGTGGTGGGCGTTTGCCTCGCCGAACGACAAGCTGATGGCTGAAATCGAAGCCATGCGGAAGCAGTACGACGAATCGAAGAAGGGTCTCGAACAGCGCTTCCTCGACAAGGTCGAGAAGCTGCAGCGTGGCGATGAATTGCCGCCTGGCGTGATGAAGATGGTCAAGGTCTTCGTCGCGGTGAAGCGCAAGATTCAGCCCGGCGACAAGATGGCTGGCCGTCACGGCAACAAGGGTGTGGTCTCGAAGATCGTGCCGATCGAAGACATGCCGTTTCTTGAAGACGGAACGCATGCGGACATCGTGCTCAATCCGCTCGGCGTGCCATCGCGCATGAACGTCGGCCAGATTTTGGAGACGCATCTCGGTTGGGCGTGCGCTGGCCTCGGCAAGCGCATCGGTCAGGCTGTTGACGCTTACTACGGTCACGGCAAGTCCGACATCAAGCCACTCAAGGCGACCTTGAAGGAAGTCTATGGCGACGACGAAGTCATCAAGACGCTCGACGATGCTGAACTGATGGAGCTTGGCCGCAACCTACGTGCAGGCGTGCCGATTGCGACGCCGGTGTTCGACGGTGCCAAAGAGAAGGACATCGAGGACATGCTTGAGATGGCTGGCCTCAACAAGTCGGGCCAGTCGACGGTGTATGACGGCCGCACGGGCGATCAGTTCGATCGCAACGTGACGGTAGGTTACATCTACATGCTCAAGCTGCACCATCTCGTGGACGACAAAATCCACGCACGTTCGATCGGTCCTTACTCGCTCGTCACCCAGCAGCCGCTGGGCGGCAAGGCGCAGTTCGGCGGACAGCGTTTCGGCGAAATGGAAGTGTGGGCGCTCGAGGCTTATGGCGCGGCGTACACGCTCCAGGAAATGCTGACCGTGAAGTCGGACGACGTGGCCGGACGTACCAAGGTGTACGAGGCCATCGTGCGCGGCGACGACACGTTTGAGGCGGGTATCCCGGAATCGTTCAACGTTCTGGTCAAGGAAATGCGTTCGCTCGGCCTCAACGTCGATCTGCACAATTCCAAGATTGCGGCGGGCACATCCGAGGCTGCCGAGTAAAATTGAGTTTCTGCCCGGCTTTCGAGCCGGGCACTCACGCTCTGTCTTCAGTTAAGGCAGGGCGTCGCGACCGAAAAGAATTTCGAATTCGCTGCCGATGACGATCGGCACGCAAGGAGAAGACGATGAACCAAGAAATTATGAATCTTTTCAATCCGGCGACACCGGCTCAGGTCTTCGACCAGATCCGCATCTCGATTGCATCGCCGGAAAAGATTCTGTCGTGGTCCTACGGCGAAATCAAAAAGCCGGAAACCATCAACTATCGCACGTTCAAGCCGGAGCGTGACGGCCTGTTCTGTGCGCGCATCTTCGGGCCGATCAAGGACTACGAATGTCTTTGCGGCAAGTACAAGCGCATGAAATACAAAGGCATCATCTGCGAAAAATGTTCGGTCGAAGTGACGCTGTCGCGCGTCCGGCGCGAGCGCATGGGCCACATCGAATTGGCCGCGCCCGTCGCACATATCTGGTTCCTGAAGTCGTTGCCGTCGCGCATCGGTCTTCTGCTCGATATGACGCTGAAAGATCTCGAGCGGATTCTCTATTTTGAATATTACGTCGTTCTCGAGCCGGGTCTGACCGCGCTCAAGGACCGTCAGCTGCTGTCCGAAGAAGAATATCTGAAAGCGCAGGACGAATACGGCCAGGATAGCTTCACCGCCATGATCGGCGCGGAAGCGATCCGCGAATTGCTGAAGGGTCTGGAGCTTGAAAAGCTCGAAGCGCAACTGCGCATCGACATGCAAGAAACCGAATCTGAGATCAAGCACAAGAAGTACGCCAAGCGCCTGAAGATCGTCGAAGCGTTTCGTTACTCCGGCAACAAGCCGGAATGGATGATCATGACGGTTGTGCCGGTGATTCCGCCGGACCTTCGTCCGTTGGTGCCGCTCGATGGCGGCCGCTTTGCGACGTCAGATTTGAACGATCTCTATCGCCGCGTCATCAACCGCAACAATCGCTTGAAGCGATTGATGGAGCTGCGCGCGCCGGACATCATCATCCGCAACGAAAAGCGCATGCTGCAAGAAGCTGTAGACGCGCTGTTCGACAACGGCCGCCGTGGCCGCGTCATCACCGGTGCCAACAAGCGTCCGCTGAAGTCGCTCGCCGATATGTTGAAGGGCAAGCAGGGACGTTTCCGTCAGAACCTGCTCGGCAAGCGCGTCGACTATTCGGGCCGCTCGGTCATCGTTGTCGGTCCCGAACTGCGTCTGCATCAGTGCGGTCTGCCGAAGAAGATGGCGCTCGAACTGTTCAAGCCGTTCATCTATTCGCGGCTCGACGCCAAGGGTCTGTCCACAACCGTCAAGCAGGCGAAGAAGCTCGTTGAAAAAGAGCGTCCTGAAGTCTGGGATATTCTCGACGAAGTCATTCGCGAGCATCCGGTGCTGCTGAACCGCGCGCCGACGCTGCATCGTCTCGGCATTCAGGCGTTCGATCCTGTGCTGATTGAAGGCAAGGCAATTCAGCTGCATCCGCTGGTGTGCGCCGCGTTCAACG
>JBBRNE010000015.1:0-41738 GCA_038230475.1 Hyphomicrobiales bacterium | reverse complement strand
GAAAAATTGACGCTTTGGGGGTTCTTATGAAGAAGCTTTTTTTCGCCGCCGCACTTGTTGGGTTGAGCGCCGCGCCGACGCTGGCAGCCGACATGGCTCCTGCTACGTACACTAAGGCTCCCGTTTACGCGCCAGTTTACAACTGGACCGGTTTCTATATTGGCGCGAACGTCGGTTATGGATTTGGTCGCGATCGCACGAGCGCAGACTTCCGCAACCCTGCAACCGGCGTTGTCCTTTTCAGCGGTACCAACACCAACAACACTGACGGTGTGTTTGGCGGCGGCCAGATCGGTTACAACTGGCAGTCAAGCAGCTGGGTGTACGGTATTGAAGCCGACTTCCAGGGATCGGGCCGTAACGGCCGCGGTGCCGTGGTCTGCCCAGGCGGCATTTGCGGTGCCGGTGCAGCATTCCCTCTAACGCTGACCACTCCGGGTTCGGCTGACACGTTTGGCACCGTTCGTGCCCGCCTCGGCTACACCATCACGCCAACGATCATGGGCTATGTCACGGGCGGTTACGCCATCGGCGGCTTTAATCGCAACGACACAGTCCTCAGCGGTTTCAATGCTGTTCCGGCAGGCGTGTCTGTGTCCGGAACCGGTACTGACTGGAAAAGCGGCTGGACAATTGGCGGTGGTATCGAGGGCGTTGTCTCCGGTAACTGGACCGCGAAGATCGAATATCTCTACACGGACTATGCCAACATCAATGGCGGCCTCGTCCTGCCAGCGAACAATCCAATTGGCGGCCACGTCTTGTTCACCACCGACAACAAGAGCAGCCTAGTGCGCCTCGGCCTGAACTATCGTTTCAGTAACGGGAAGTACTGATCGGGTCTTCGAGCTCGAACACGAAAGCCCGGCCTTCGCGCCGGGCTTTTTTGTTGCCTGCAGGTATGAAGTGCTTGCTCGATAACGGGACGGTTCGTGGCTTGAGAAATATCCGGACATGGCAAGATTCGATCGCGCCATCCGCAGCTAGCGGAATGCGTCATGATCTCCTTTGTCGCACGCCTGGACCTGCGCCATTGGCCGAAATGAACTGAACGCCGGCTTTCTCGAGGGCTTTTTGAAGCCCCAGTACGATGGGCCGCGATACGTCACGTCGCGATTTCTCAAAATCAACGACGGATGAAAGTCCAATTCCTGCGAGAGTGGCGAGCTCCGGCTGCGTTATGTCCAGCAGGGCACGTGCAGCGCGACATTGGCTTGGTTCGATCAAATTTACGAATCTTGTTGACACACGGCTTGTCATATACCGCCCGAGACATAGGAAATGTCGCAAAACCCAATGCGATCGATGGACGGCACGTCGGATTTACTCAGCCCTAAAGCGGCATTCGCGCAATTCTTGATTTTCGCAAAACGAACCCAATTTGAAGCCTGTCATTCGCTAGTGTTCAACTGGACATCTCAAATATGGAACAAAAGTTCCCCAAGTGCGTTATCATTTTTCATAGAGGAGGCAGGATATGGAAAGTGCGCTTGAACGGATGTTCGTCATCTTCAAACAGATGACAGGGGACGCCGATATCAACGAAGAACTAAAAAAAGACGCAGGCGATCATGTCCGGAAACTGCACGATGCGGGCGAGACCGACGAACAGCGGTTGACGGTGAGCGGACTGACTTACCTCAAGAAGGCGTACAACATCGACGCTTGAACAGATTTGGTTTATTCTCAATCGCATGAAAAAAGCCGCGCCGTCTCAGACGACGCGGCTTATTAGTTAACGACGGATAATGCTATTTACCCTGGCTTGGCGGGGCTGTGTCCTTCGTGTTGTCCTTCTTCATCGCGTCGTTGGACATGCCCGAAGTTGTATCCTTCTTCATCATGCCGTCCTTGCCCATCTTGTCCTTGCTCATCGAATCCGAAGTTGGACTGGTCGGGCTCTGCGAAGCGCCGCCCTGCGGCGAACTGGACTGAGCAAATGCCAACGTTGTGGTCAGCGCGAGCGCACATGCCGTAACGGTAAGAGACTTGATCATTTCATTCCTCCAAAATAGTTTGCGGTCCCGCACGTCAACGGCGATGCAATCCAAGTGTTCCTGAGGCGTGAAATTCCGCGAAATGAACTTTTGGATTTGCTACAATTTCGAAATTAATGCGTGTTTTTTGGTCGCACCCGGTTCCTCGCGCTTGTCTTGATCGAGTTCCCGACCGTATGCTCATCCCATAGGCACAAATTTATAATGTGCCGGGGTGGGGAACCGGGATGTGGTCGCAAGTCAGCTTGCCGCTTTGGGCTGTTGTCGCAATGGCGGCGCTGGCCACGCTTGCAGCGCTCGATCGCATCCTGATGCCGAGTGTGCGTTGGGCGATGCGCCATCGCGCCAATCGCGCGATCGATGAACTCAATACGCGCCTGAAGCTTCGCATCCAGCCATTTAAACTGACCAAGCGTCAGGTCTTGATGGATCAGCTTGCCTTCGATCCTGAGGTGCTGCACGCAGCAGACGACTATGCGCGTGAGACCGGCACGCCCCGCGACGTCGTGATGCAGAAGGTCAAGCGTTACGCCGGCGAGATCGTGCCCTCGTTCAGCGCCTATGCTTATTTCCGCGTCGGCACACGCATCGCCAGAATGATTTCGCAAATGCTGTATCGCGTGCGAATTGGCGTGCGAAACGACGACGCGCTCGCCTCGGTCGATCCGGCATCGTCGGTGATTTTTGTGATCAATCATCGTTCCAACATGGACTACGTGCTCGTAACCTATGTTGCCTCGACCTCGTCAGCATTGAGCTACGCCGTTGGCGAATGGGCGCAGGTGTGGGGATTACGCAATCTGATTCGCTCGATGGGCGCCTATTTCATTGCCCGCGACTCCCGCGAAGCGCTCTATCGAAAGGTTCTTTCGCGCTACGTACATATGGCGACAGCCGCCGGCGTGACGCAGGCGATATTTCCCGAAGGTGGCCTCAGCCGTGATGGAAAATTGAGGCCGCCGAAATTCGGATTGCTGAGCTATATGGTTGCGAGCTTCGATCCGCTCGGCCCACGCGATGTGGTGTTCGTCCCCGTCGCTGTGAACTACGATCGCGTGCTTGAGGATCGTATGCTGACGTCGGTCGCCAATACCGAACCCGGCAAGAAGCCGACCTACGGATTCAATGCGGCGACCTTTTCGCGCCATATATTTCGTCACATTAAAATGGCGATGCAAGGTGAGTGGTACCGTTTTGGTTATACGTGCGTGAGTTTCGGCGATCCGGTCTCGCTGCGAAAATACGTCGCTGACCATAACATCGATTTCCGTACCCTTACGTCCGAACCGCGGCATGCCGAGACCGAGAAACTCGGCAATATGCTGATGGATGCCGTCGGCCGCGTCGTTCCAGCATTGCCAGTTTCACTTGTTGCGACCGCGATGCTTGAGGCGGGGGATGCACTGCGCACATTGTTCGAGATCAAAGGTAGCGTGTCCGGCCTGATCGAAGAGCTTGAGCGACACGGTAGTTACGTTCACATTCCGCGCGCCGACCGAGACTATGCCATCGCGGTTGGATTGCGGATGCTGACGTTGCGTCATATCGTTTTGGAGGACGACGACACCTATCGTGTCAATCCGAAGGAAATCGTCCTGCTGCAATATTACGCCAACGCAATAGAGCATTTGTTCAAACCGCCGTTGGCTGTGGCGGCGTAAAGCGAATTTCTGCTCGCGGCGATGTGTTTGAACAAATGACATGTTGAGATGTTGGTTGGAATTGCCAGATAGATTGTTCAGCGATCGATGGATTGATTTTAATGTGGAGCAGCAAGTTTTTTGTGCGTTTGGGCACTTTGTCTGCGGCCTCGCTGGTGATAGCAGGCTTCACGCCGCCGGTCGGTCGCATGACGGATACTGCAATCCCTTTGCTGATGATTCAAACTACGCCGAGCACTGAGACCGCGTCCGACTCGGACGCGGGTGGAAAACCGTTGATCGCCGCTCCGGAAACAACGATGGCGCCCACCGTGGAGCCGGAACGTCCTCTTACCATCGAGGAGCAGAAGGCAGCCGACGAAAGGTTGAAATTCGACCGCGTGCTCATCGATGCGGCCGTGCTGCTGACCGATTTTGAAAATTCCAAGCGCGGCAAATCCAAGACACCTCCTTCAATGTCAGCGTTTCGAAATCTCGAAATACAACTAAATGCAATTGCCGACGCCGATCCGAACAACACGCAGGCCCGCGACATGGCGAAGTCCATGCAGATGGTGCAGTTTGAAATTTTGGGTCCTTCCCTTGCTGCAGCCGATGTCGCGCGCAGGCAACTATACGTAGAAGCAATGGCAATTAAGCTGAAGGACCAGGGCATCCAAGTCGATATGGCCGGTTCGCGCGCAAGCGTCATCAGGTTTCGATCTAAAAGCATGACACGCGAGATGTGGATGAAGCTTTCGGATTCCGCGAAGATTATCGATCAGGCGCAGCGTCTCCAGTTCGAGGAAGTCGTTTTCTCGAGCGGTCGGCGCAGCTGGGCCTACGATCTTCGGCGCAACCGATATCGTTAGACTTCAACAGCTTGAGCCGTTCGTCGATATTGATGTGCTGCTGCGAACATCGCCCACATTGCGCCAAGCATCATCCAAAAATGCCGCCAGTGATCGACGTCGATGATAAAGGCTTCGGCGACCGCGCCAAGGAATGCCGAAAACACTGCAAGGTACATCCGCTGCCACGGCACGCGAACGAAGACCAGTTTGAATCCAAAAGTCACGGTGATGAAGATCAGCGCAGGGAAACATACGCCTGCAATCCATCCACCTGACATGAACGCATTGAGGAACGAATTGTGCGTGTCCTCCGGAAAGTATTTGGTGAATTGCAGAGGGCCGATGCCAAGCGGCAGATCAAGCGCCATCTGGAAGCCGAGGACGTGACGTCCAAAACGCCCAAAGCGTCCGCCGTCGTAAGTTTGATTGAAACTCGCGCGCTGCTCGAAGAGCTCGTAGATCGAGCTAAACGAAAAAAGGATCGCGACGAGCAATGCTGCGACGAACACCGCAACGATGGACATCATGACGATGCGTCGCCGCTGCGGTTTCGATGGGCTTGTCATATACATCAGGAGTAGCATGAATGCCGAGCACAGGACGAGCTGGCCCCATGATGCGCGCGAGAAGGCCAGCAACACTGCAAGTGAAATCAATGCCAGCGCGACCGCGTTCCTTGCCGATTTCCAAAATCGTTCCGTGACGACTGCCTGAAGTGCAAAGAGTGCCGGAAGAATAAGAAACGCGCCAAGCACGTTCGGATCCTTGAATGTGCCGCGTGCGCGCTCGTAAAGCGTCAGCAGATCGTAGCCACCGGGTACGAGATGAAAATATCCCGCGACACCGGCAAGCGAAGCAATCACGCCGCCAACGACCAATCCGCGCCGCAAGGCATCAAGACGGCTGAATGTGTCGTCGGACAGCGCCATCGCAAAGAAAATCACGGTGACGGCCATGTACCAGGACGTCAAAACCCAGTTCACAATCTCGGATTTGTCCATCAAATCGGCGGAGCAGATCGTGTAGCCGATGTTCATGACGATCAGCAGAACCAGAAGCGGCAAGAACACCGGACGCATTTTCATACCGGTGGCAAAGAAAATCACGATACCGGTGAGCGTTGCCAGTTCGTAGGGGCTCGGTTCGATGAAGACGATAGCGCCGCCGACGCCGATCATCCACATCATGCCGCGTTGTATCGCTGCGATGCCGGGCGGCGTCGCACGGGCAGCGAGAGAGTAGTCATCTGCCGCGAGGTAGGTCATACGACCGGAATTCCTATTTGCACCTGGCGCGCGCTAGTCTCACCCGTGAGCTGCTGCTCAGTAGGCATTCTCGCCCTTGATGAGCGCGAACGGCGTTTTGAAAAGGATGTAGAGATCGAACAAAACCGACCAGTTCTCGATGTAGTAGAGATCGAACTCGACGCGCTTTTGTATTTTCTCTTCACTGTTGACTTCACCGCGCCAGCCGTTGACCTGCGCCCAGCCGGTGATGCCGGGTTTCACGCGATGCCGCGCGAAATAGCCATCGACGGCTTCGTCGAACAGGCGACTCTCGAGTTTACCCTGTACTGCGTGCGGGCGTGGACCGACCAGCGACAGATTGCCTTTGAACACGACATTGAACAGCTGCGGCAGTTCGTCGAGACTCGTCTTGCGGATGAAACGTCCCACGCGCGTGACACGTTTGTCGTCCTTGGTCACAACTTTCGACGCAAGCGGATCGGCCTGATCGTGATACAGTGAGCGGAACTTGAAAACATCTATGCGCTCGTTGTTGAAGCCATATCGCTTTTGCAGGAACAGCACCGGCCCGGGACTGTCCAACTTGATCGCAAGGGCAACAAGCAACATAACAGGCGAAAGCGCGATCAACGCGAGCGCGCCGACGAAGCGGTCGAACACCCACTTCATCACGAGATCCCAGTCGGTGATCGGCTGTTCGAACACGTCCAGCGTCGGCACTTTGCCGAGATAGGAATAGGAGCGGGGACGGAAACGCAGCTTGTTGGTATGCGCCGAGAGCCGAATATCGACCGGCAGCACCCACAGCTTCTTCAGCATTTCGAGAATGCGCGTTTCCGCCGAAATCGGCAGCGCGAAGAGAACGAGATCGATGCGCGTGCGGCGTGCGAACTCGACGATGTCATCAATCTTGCCGAGTTTCGGCGAGCCGGCGCAGGTCGCCAGTGCGCGCGAGTCGTTGCGATCGTCAAATACGCCCAAAATGTCGATGTCGGAATCGTCCTGCGCGTTCAACGCATGAATGAGTTGTTCGCCGTTCTGATCGGAGCCGACGATGATGGTGCGGCGGTCAAGGCGTCCCTGTCGCGCCCATCTGCGAATGACCGCGCGAATGGCGAAGCGCTCAAGAAATAGAAACCCAAGTCCGGTGAAGAAAAATGCGGAAAGCCAGACACGCGAGACCACATCGCCCAGTTTGGCGAAGAATGACGCTCCGATGAAAAGCAGAAACACGAAGGCCCATGAAGAGGCCAGCCGCGTCATCTGCCGAAGCTGGCCGCGAAAAATTTGAACATCGTAGATCTCGGCGGCTTGAAAGCTGATAACGGCCACAGCGGCGATGCCGACAATCGCCCAAACATAATCCCATGTGAAACCGTCAATCGGCATCACATAGGCAAGATAGAGCGCGACGCCGATACAGCTCAGCAGCAGGAAATCTGCGATGCGCACACCGCCGTTGATGACAACGGTCGAATAGGCGCGACGTACTTTGCGGTTGGTGACTTCGAGGGCTGCCGGCGAGAGGCGTTTGCGCCGCTCGTGCTTGGGCGTGGAGGCCCCCTCAATCGTGGCGGAGGCTGCGTTCATCATGGAGCGTACGTCGATGGGGTCCACGGCCTGAATTTCCGTTTTGGCGCTGTGATATCGGCGCGCGGCGAGAGAAGGGAATTCCTCACCCCACTGCCTAACGAACAAATCGGAAGAATTGGTTATCGTTGGTAAAGATCGGTTAACGTATGTTGAATACGTCGCGGTATCCGGCGAGGACCCCGTCCACCATTGCCTTTTGTGAGAACTGCATAAAAATGCGTTCCCGCAGCGTTTTCGCCCGCTCCCGAGCAGTATCCATGTCCGAAAGCGCGTTCTCGATGGCGTCGGCCATTGCGCCAACACTGTTGGCGACGAATAGCGCGTCGGTGTAGGGGCCGAATATTTCCGGGATACCGCCGACATTTGCGGCGATCATGGGTACTCCGGCCGCTGCCGCCTCGATCACCACGTAAGGCATCGAGTCGCCGCGCGACGGCACCACCAGCAGCTTGCCCTTGGAAAAGCCGTATCGCGCCTTGACGTGACCGCTGAAGCGCACGGCATGATCGAGGTTGAGTTTCTTGATGAGAGCCTTGAGCGCGTCCGTTTCTTCTCCGTCACCGGCAAGTGTTAGCGTCACTTGTTTGCCGTCGGAACGCAGCCTCGCAACGGCCTGGATTAATAGGTCGGCACCCTTGATGTGACGAAACTCGCCGACGTAAACCAGATCCGTCGCATCGTCCGCTTGCGCCACCAAATCGAATTCATTCGCGCCGACGCCGTTAAAGACGCAGCGAACGAGGCCATTCGGCCTTCCGATGATGCGTTGATAGGTGTCGCGTGCGAATGCACTTTCGAACAAAAAAAGGTCTGTGCGGTCCATCAGCGCGCGTTCCAGCTTTGCATAGAACGCGCCTTTGAGCGTTTCAGGCGGGTAGTGCAGGGAGCCGCCATGAGGCGTGTAGACGCGAATGGAATTCTTCGATTTGCCTTTAAGGCGTACGAATGCGCCGGCCTTCGCGCCGTGCCCGTGCAGCACGTCCAGCTTGAGCGACTGGGCGAGTTTCAGAAACCGAGTTGCTGCCATGGCGTCGGCGGGATGCGGTTCGCGGCGAATGGCGATCCGATGCACGCCGAGCTTGAGTTTCGGCGCTAGCTCTTTCAGTGCGGTCGTGGCGCGCTCGCCGCCGGTCAGGCTGTCGGCAAGAATGCCGACCTGATGACCACGTTCGGCCTGTCCAGCAGCAAGGTCGAGAATATGCCGGAAGATGCCGCCGACAGGAGCACGCACCGCGTGAAGGATGCGAAGCGGCGCATTCGACGTATCGGTCATATTAGAACCATCGTTCGCCGATGACGATGGTGTCGCCAGGACGAAGCATTGTGCCGGGCGGCACATCGGCCCGAATGTTGCCACCGTCGCCGGGGCGAGTGAGCTTCACAGAACCGCGCTGCGCGCGAGGCGTAAAGCCTCCGGCGATCGCAACTGCGCTCTCGACCGTCATGTTCGGTACGTAGGGATACTGGCCGGGGGCGGCAACTTCACCCAAAATGAAGAACGGGCGATAGCTCTCGACTTCGGCGGCGACATACGGCTCGCGCAGATAGCCCTTCTTAAGCTGCGCGGTGATGGATGCTGCGAGTTCGGCGGGCGTCAATCCGCGCGCGCGCACCGCACCGATCAATGGCATGGTGATCGAACCGCCGGCATCGACTGTGTAAGTATTGGTGAGACCTTCCTGCCCATAGACCACAATGCGCAGTTTGTCGCCGGCATCCAATCGATAGGGTTCGTCTTGCGCTGCGTAAGCGTAAGCCGCTGGTGTGGCCACAATCTGCGCTCGGACGTTCATTGGCTGACCGGAATAAGGCTGGCCGTAGGCCATCGTATCGAGACTAGGCGAAGAGATTCCTGCGACTGGCGCGCGCGGCGGCATGCAGCCGGAAAGCGCTAGCGCTGTGAGGAGACAAACGATAATCGCGCTGCTGCGCCGCATGTGAGAATCCGAGGCAAGTATCGATTCTGATTAAGGACTTTCATGGTTAACAAAGTATGACTCGTCGCGGTCAGCATAGGAAAAACACGCAGAAACAGAGCCAATTAACCCGCCAGCAACCTTAATGGATTGTAATCGGCGTCATCAGTTCTGCTCCCGGGTTAGGGGGTTAAGTGGCGTCCGGTGGGAGTGTTTAATGCGTATCGCGTTCTGGCGTGACTGGATAAGCAAGTTGCCGTTCCAGCTGACGCCTTCTGCCGTCACACAGGTGGCCGCGCCTCGGCCTGTTGTCTCCAACTCTCCATCAGAACTTGCCGACGTCGATATCCGCGCGATCTGGCAGGCGCTGGTGCGCAAGCGCGCATGGATCATCGTGCCGACGGTGAGCGCGCTCCTGCTGTCGCTGACGATCGTCAACTTGATTACGCCGCGTTACAAATCCGAAGCGCGTATCCTCATCGATGGCCGCGAAAACGTTTTCCTCCGCCCCAACGGCGAACGTAATGAAGAACGCGGCGCCGTCGATGCGGAAGCCGTGACCAGCCAGGTGCAGTTGCTGCTCTCGCGCGATCTCGCCCGCGAAGTTATCAAAAAGAACAAACTTGCCGAACTGCCGGAGTTCGATCCGGTGCTGCGCGGCATTTCGCCGCTGCGTTCATTGCTCTCGCTTGTCGGGATTGGCCGCGATCCGCTCCAGATGACGCCGGAAGAGCGCGTGCTGGATTCCTATTTTGACAGGCTTACGGCCTATGCGGTCGATAAATCGCGCGTCGTAGTGATCGAGTTTCAATCGCGCGACCCAGATTTGGCTGCGCGCGTCGCCAACTCCATCGCCGACGGCTATCTGGCCCTGCAACAGGCAGCTCGGCAGAACCAGGCAAAATCAGCATCGCAGTGGTTGCTCGTCGAAATCGAGGGCTTGCGCAAGAAAGTTGCGGACGCAGAAGCTCGCGCTGACGAATTTCGGACCAAGTCGAATCTCTTTGTAGGAACCAACAACACGTCACTGTCGAACCAACAGCTAGGCGAGTTGAATTCGCAGCTGAACACTGCGCGCGGCCTGAAATCGGATGCCGAATCCAAGGCTAAGCTGATCCGCCAGATGCTCGACAGTGGCAAGCCGATCGAAGCCTCCGAAGTGCTGAATTCTGAACTTGTACGGCGCTTGTCGGAACAGCGCGTGACATTGCGCGCGCAACTGGCCGAACAATCGTCGACATTGCTGGATCGCCATCCGCGTATTCTCGAATTGAAGGCGCAGCTCTCTGACATCGACCGGCAAATCCGGGAAGAGGCCGGCAAGATTTCGCGTTCGCTTGAGAACGATGCGCGTATTGCCAGCGCGCGCTCAGATAATCTCAACAAAAGCCTCGATCAGTCGAAGCAGCAAGCGGCCTCCACCAACGGTCAGGACGTGCAGTTGCGTTCGTTTGAGCGCGAAGCGAAGGCACAACGCGATTTGCTGGAATCATATTTGGCAAAATATCGCGAGGCGACAACGCGTGAGAATATCGAGGCGGCCCCTGCCGACGGGCGGATAATTTCACGTGCCATCGTATCCAACACGCCAGCCTATCCGAAAAAGCTGCCGATCGTGCTGATCGCAACGTTGGCGATGTTCATGCTGACGGCGGGTTATATTACGACCAGCGAATTGCTGCGCATGACCGCGCCGCGTGGCGTGAGCGTTCGCGCGCCGATGGCAATTTTGCGCGATACGCATCCACAAATGGCATCGACCGTGACTGAAATTGAGCGACTCGCGGGCGATCTGCGGCGTCTCGGCGATGCTGCACGCAAAATCACTATTGTTGGCGCACACCGCGACGAAAGCGTCACATTGACCGCGCTGACGCTGGCGCGATTGCTGGCGCGCAACGCCAAGGTCGTATTGGTCGATCTCGCGATGACATCGCCGACGTTGGCTGCGGTCTCGACCGATCCATCGGCACCGGGCTTGACCGACCTGATGCAGGGCATGGCGTCGTTCGGCCAGATCATCACCAAGGATCGCCTGTCCGGCGTTCATCTTGTGGGAGCGGGACGCGACATCAATCAGCGCGCGTTGCTGCAATTACCACGCATCTCGCTCGCCGTCGACTCGCTGCTGCGCGCTTACGACCATGTGGTGCTGGATGCAGGTACGGCATCCGATCTGCCATCACACCTCATCGCATCGCAGGCGCAGGCGGTAGTGATCCCGGACCCGTCGATTACACATGCTGGCCGCGCATCGATGCGCGATCAGTTGCTGGCGTCAGGATTCATCGGTGCGACGATCCTGAACTCCCCTGCACGCAATGCGGAGCAGAGCTCGCGCGACGACCGCGTCGCTGCTGCATAGGTTTCGCTCTTTGAGTTAGCCGTGGATTGCGTTACGCAGCAACTGTGCCATCTGCATCAGCGCGGGATTCTGCTTCACCAGACGCTTGGCATGCGTGATCGATGACATTCCGAGCGCTGCCAAATGCCCACGCGCGGTGAGCGGAATGAAGCTGTCGACGATCGCCTCGTCGTCCTTGCAGAATGTCATTTTGTATTCGTCGGAGCCAACGCCGAAGTCGAGCGCGGTATAGCCGAGTTCGCCATAGTGGTCGATCATGTAGCGCAGCAGGATCAGGCCGGGGCTATATTTGGCGTTTTCTGAAATCGTGTACGTGTTGAACATCGTCGAGAAGCGCTGGCCGTCGGCGACACAGGCAAAGATCGAGATCATTTCGTCGTCGCATTCAAGCGCGTGAAGTTCGATGGCGCGGCTGCCGCTCGGCAACACGGCAAGACAGGCCTTGCGGATGAAGGCTTTGGTGGCATCGTCGGCGAACACATTCGGCAGCTTCGACAGCGCCATGCGTTGCGGTTTGACGAGGAAGAACGCATCGAGCAGGCGGTTGATGTCGGCGTCGGTCGTTGCCACCAAATAGCGATAACCGGGCAGGGCCTGTAGTTTGCGCTCCTTGTTGCGCAGGCGGCGCCGGGTCGAGGTGCTGACGCGATCTTCCGGTTTAGAGCCGGGGAGCATCGTCATCATCGGGCAGGGGTTGGTCGATGGCTGGCTTGCCATCGCTGCAAAAGCATTCGGAACGCCGCGCCAGCTTTTGGGTTGCTGCGTCAATGCCAACACGTCGACGGCGTCGCCTTGATTGCGGATCGCATCGAGAATGGTGTTGAGATCGGTCGCGGTGGCCGACGCAGCAAAGCCGCGTTGCCAGACCGGCATATTGAAAGTGGGATGTTTGCCGCCGATGAAACGGGCGACCTCCGCGCCGTTCTCACGTGCCACAGTGAGAGGCAACATCAGGAGCGGGCGGTTGCCGGCGTCATAGGCCACAACGATGAAAGGTACTGCGCCTTCGGCTTGACCGACGGTCGTCTGCCATGAATTGAGCAACTCGAACGTTTGATACGGCGTCGCCAGCGGCAAGGCGGGCTCGAACGCACGCAAAATAGTCTGAGCGGCGTCCATCGTGCGCAAAACCTCGACGCGCGAAACAAGGCTTGTTCCGCATTGCGCCTGCGCTAACGGGAGCGTCGCAACCATAGCCATTGCCGAACCTTATTTTTGAAGTTTTCCGCAAAAAGCGGTTGGGGCCGACATTATTCAAACAAATGTCAACAAAGAGTAATGAGAATGGCGTGCGCGCGGGGTACGTTGCGCGGGGGAACACCTTTGCTGTCCTGGAATCGACTGATTGCGGATGCCGGCCTTCGTCTGGCCTCATTCAGCGGCGCTGCGCATATATCGGCGTGGCTCAATGGCGGCGCTGGAGTCATCGTTAAATTCGAGCGCGTCAAGCCGCCGCGCGGCGGTTCGTTTCAGCCGCTGCGAGCCAAGGAAATCAGCCCCGAATTCCTCGATAAAGCGATAGGGGCGCTGAAGCGCTGGAACTACGAATTCGTGTCTATTGACGAGGTTCCAAACCGCGCACGACAAGATGCGTCGAACCGCCGTTTTGTTTGCCTGACGTTCGAGGGCGGTTACCGCGATTTCAATACATATGCTTATCCCGTGCTGTCCCAGCATCGGGTGCCGTTCGCGCTGTATATACCTACCGGCTTTATCGACGGGCTCGGCGAAGCTTGGTGGCTGGCGCTGGAAGACATCATTGCGCGCAATCGGCGCATGGGTGCGATCATCGATGGCGTTGAACGGCGCTTTGCGATTGGAACGACCGAAGAAAAGCATCAGGTCTACACTCTGATGTCGGATTGGCTGCGCAGTCTTTCGCCGTCGGATATGTCGTTGACCATTGCGGATTTGTGCACGCGCTACGGCGCCGATCTTAAGGCGGCAGCAAGCGACCTGTCGATGACGTGGCCTGATCTCGCCAAGATCGCGCGCGATCCGCAGGCCACGATCGGAAGCGCGACCATGCACTATTCGGTTCTTGCGCCCGCTGATAGTGCAACGGCTCTGCGCGAAATGAAGATGGGCCGATCGGTTTTGGAGACAGCGCTTGGCACCGAGTGTCGGCATTTTGCTTATCCGTTCGGCGACGGCGCATCATTTGGAGCGCGCGAAATTCTTTTCGCGAAACAGGCCGGATTTACCACGGCAGTTTCCGCGCGGCCGGGCATGGTGGATGCTCGCACAAAATCCGAATTGCTGGCATTGCCACGCATCGCGTGGGACGGACGACGCAGATCGATGGGCGCGCTACGTGCCATATTTTCAGGGATCGCCTTGCCACGAGATCGCAATAACGCCGCGATGGAATCGACTTAAACTTGTGGATCGGGCCTCGACATCCAGGCAATCAGCGGCATGGCGGGGAGCACCCAACCTAAGCCCCCGACAACATAGAAAATGACCTGCGCAAGTTTTGACGCAGCAAGAATCGGCGCCTGCGCGAGCGCCATCCCAAGCAGCGACCACACGATCACGAGGCAAAGAAGGCCGATCGTTCCAATAAATTTTCGCTTGCGAATCGTCATGACAAAATTGTGCAGTTGGTCGGGGGTGCGCGCCTTGCGCGGGAAAGCCGCGTGACTATAAGGTCCGCGCAAATTCAATCAAGGCCGTGATGTAAATGACCGCCAATCCAGCAGAGGTAAACGACCAGATCGCGCCGAACCTCCGCAGCGTTCGGATCTGGCTGATGATCGTCGCGGCCATGATCGTCTGTACTTTGATGGTCGGCGGCGCAACGCGGCTCACGGAATCCGGTCTCTCGATTGTTGAATGGAAGCCAGTGACAGGAACGATTCCGCCGCTCAATGACACAGAGTGGACGAAGGAATTCGACGCCTATAAACTCACGCCGCAGTATCGGCAAATGAACAGCGGAATGTCGGTCGGAGAATTCAAAACAATCTTCTGGTGGGAGTGGGCGCACCGGATACTGGCAAGATCGATTGGCGCCGTGTTCCTGTTTCCGTTCCTTTGGTTTCTCTGGCGCGGCGCAATTCAAAGTGATCTCAAACGCAGACTTTGGGTTATCTTCGCGCTCGGCGGTCTGCAAGGCGCTGTGGGCTGGTGGATGGTGACATCAGGCTTGGCCGTACGAACGTCCGTTTCACATGTCCGACTCGCCTTCCACTTCATGCTCGCAGTCATTTTGTTTTCGGCGATCGTCTGGACGGTGCGGCGACTTGCGACCAGATCGATTCCGCCGTCGCCGGTGCGCCTGAGGATCACAAACTGGCTATTGCTCGCTTTCATGTTTTTGCAGCTTTATTTCGGCGCGCTTGTCGCCGGACTCCGCGCTGGGCGAATCTTCAATACCTGGCCGAATATCGACGGCGTTCTGATTCCGACGTGGGAGCGTTTGTTCTACGAACAGCCGTGGTGGCGGAATTTTTTCGACAACATGCTGACGGTTCAGTTTGCGCACCGCATGATTGGATACACGCTCTTAATACTGGCGCTCGCGCACGCCATCGATGCAGTCCGCTCACGCGCAGCGGCAGCTGTCGTACGCGGAGCGATGTGGCTCGCTGCGGCGATGACCTTGCAACTGATACTCGGCGTCGCGACGCTTCTCAATCAAGTGCCGATCGACCTCGGTCTTGCGCACCAGGCAAATGGCATTCTGGTTCTGACGCTTGCCATTTTTCAGGCGGAGCGCGTTGAGGCGAACTTGCCGAATACGACGGCTGCGAAGTTCAGCCTCGCCTCCGGCTGACAACGTCTCTCGAGCAATTCTAAACTCTTCTGGAATGCAAAAAGTGCCCGGATTTAGGGCGTTTCTGCCGTAGTCGACGATTCTCACACGATGGTGCAACGGATGGGCGCTTTTAGTCGCGCGTCGCGGGCGATAAGACGAAACCAGAGCGTTGTCGATCGGAAGAGCCCCATATGTCGAATGCATTTATTCAGGCCGCTGTCATCCTGCTGCGCGAAGGTCTTGAAGCCATGCTCGTGATCGCAGCGCTTGCGGCATATCTCAGAAAGGTCGGAGGCGGGCATCGCATTACAGCGCTGTACGGTGGCGCGCTGGCAGCGATTCTCGCCAGCATCGCTGCGGCATGGGCATTCGCGGTTCTAAATTCAGGACAGCACAGCGACGTTCTCGAAGGCTTCGTCATTCTCGCAGCAGCAGCATTGATGCTCTACGTCAGCGGATGGCTGATGGTGAAACAGGATCCGCGCGGCTGGCAAGATTATCTGGCGAGCAAGGCGGATTCGGCGCTCGCTCAGGAAACCGCGTGGGCCGTGTCGGCGCTGGCATTCTTCGCGGTGTTTCGCGAGGGCGCGGAAACAGTTCTGTTTATCAACGCGCTTGCTGTCACCGAAGGCAGTTGGAGTCTCGGACTGTTCGGTGGTCTCGCGGCCGGAACGGCGGGCCTGGTGGTGCTGTTTTATTTTATCAATCTGATCGCGCGGAAAATTCCGCTGCGGCCGCTGTTCATCATTACGTCGGCGTTTTTGTTCGCAATGGGCATCAAGTTTATCGGCGATGCGGTGCGTGAATTTCAGGAGCAAACGATCATCCCGTTCACCGAACTCAAGAGTATGGGATGGCTCGACGGACTTGGTCTCAATCCGACAATGGAAGCGCTGTCGGTTCAGTTTCTCGTTATACTTGCTGCACTGGCGACATTCTCGGTCGTGCAGCGAAGCGCGCGATTGACGCGGGAAGACAAGGCGGCACGCGTCGCCAAATCTTGAGACTTTGAGTTTTAGGCTTTTAGCGCCTGATCGAGATCGGCGATCAGATCTTCCTTGTCTTCGAGTCCGACCGACAATCTCACCACATCGACGCCTGCGCCTGCGAGTGCTTTCTGTTCGTCACTGAGTTGGCTATGCGTGGTTGAGGCCGGATGAATGATCAGCGAACGCGTGTCGCCAACATTGGCCAGATGCGAAAACAGCGTGACGTTCGAGACGAGTTTGATGCCCGCGTCATATCCGCCTTTCAAGCCGAACGTGAACACGGCTCCGGCACCCTTCGGCGCATATTTGCGCGCAAGGTTATGATATTTGTCGCCCGGCAATCCAGCATAGTTGACCCACGCCACGGCCGGATTCGTCGACAGCCATTCCGCGACCGCTTTCGCATTATCGGAGTGCCGTTGGACGCGCAGCGACAACGTTTCGATTCCTGTCAGAATCAAAAACGAATTAAACGGCGAAATCGCCGCACCGAGATCGCGCAACGCCAGGACGCGACAGGCAATCGCAAATGCGAAATTACCGAACGTCTCCTGCAATTTGATGCCGTGATATTCGGGGCGCGGTTCGCTTAAAGCCGGATAGCGGCCGCTTTTCGACCAGTCGAATGTGCCGGCATCGACGACAATGCCGCCAAGCGAATTGCCGTGACCGCCGAGAAATTTCGTCAGCGAGTGAATAACGATGTCCGCGCCGTGATCGATAGGACGAACGAGATACGGAGAGGCGAGGGTGTTGTCGACGATCAGCGGAATACCGGCTTCGCGTGCAATCGTCGCGATGGCCTCGATGTCGGTGACGGTGCCGCCGGGATTGGCAATGGATTCGATGAAGATCGCTTTGGTCTTCGGCGTGATCGTGCGCTTGAAACTCTCGACATCGTCGGTGTCGGCCCACACCACGTTCCAATTGAAATTCTTGAACGCGTGATTGAACTGGTTGATTGAGCCGCCATAGAGTCTGCGCGCCGCAACAAATTCATCGCCTGGCTGCATCAGGGTATGAAACACCATCATCTGCGCAGCGTGCCCTGACGCACAGGCCACGGCTGCCGTGCCGCCTTCCAGTGCTGCCACGCGCTCTTCGAGCACGGCGGTGGTGGGGTTGGTGATGCGGGTATAGATGTTGCCGAATGCTTGCAGGCCGAACAGCGAGGCCGCGTGATCGGCGTCGTTAAAAACATAAGATGTCGTCTGGTAGATCGGCGTGGCACGCGCGCCAGTCGTTGGATCGGGCTGCGCACCGGCATGAATTGAAAGTGTCGAAAACCCCGGCAAGCGATCTGACATGAAGTTTCCCTGTAAATTATTGTTTGAAAGCTGCCGCCAGAGCCCGATTTTCAGCGATGCTGCGGTCGCTTGCCGTTGCAGTCAAGCCGCCAACGGCCATTGACGTTAACATGCAACGAACAGCGTGAATTACGGTACTGGATGAACGATCATGCTGCGCGCTGCGCAGATCATGAAATCTCGTTCTTGTCTTTGTTCGCATTCTTGGCTGCACGGTCGGCTGCGGCTGTTGCCCCGCCGCCGATACTCGCGCGGTTGATCGACAGCCGCATGTTGCCGGTCGGGATCGGCGCACGCTTGGAACTCAGGGTTCGTGAGTTGACGCCGACCCACTGAATTTCCGAGGTGAGGCGGCCATATTCGATTTTCGGGCAGCGGTTCATCACGACCTTCAATCCCACCGCTTCCGCCTTTGCCGCTGCGGCATCGTTGCGAACGCCAATCTGCATCCAGATCACCTTCGGCATCATAGGCAACGCCAGCGCTTCATCGACCACAGCGCCCGCCGCATCGGAATTACGAAAAATATCGAGCATGTCGAAGGGGCGGTTGATGTCGGCGAGTTTCGCGACAAATGGTTTGCCAATGAGCGAATTCCCAACCTGGCCCGGGTTGACCGGGATCATGTCGTAGTCGCGCTCGGAGAGATATTTGAAGACGAAATAGCTCGGACGCACATGGACGGGCGAGGCACCGACCATTGCGATCGATTTTACGCTGGTGAGAATTTCGCGGATGTAGCTGTCCGGATACGCGTCGTGATTCATCAAGCGTTACCGGTCTTCCCATTTCGGATCATGCTTGTCGATGAAAGCACCAATGCCGATTTCGGCATCGCGCGCCATCATGTTCTCGGCCATCACTTGCGAAGTGTAGGCATAGGCGTCCGCAAGAGGCATCTCGATCTGCCGATAAAAGGCTTCCTTACCAATTCTGAGCGTGTAAGCGGATTTTTTTGAAACACATTCCGCAAGCGCAATCGCGGCCGAACGTTCCTGTCCTGCGGGAACGACGTCGTTGACAAGGCCGAGCTCACGAGCGCGCTGCGCCGAAACATGATCGCCGGTCAGAAGCATGTGCATCGCCTGCTTGCGCGGGACGTTGCGCGACATCGCCACCATCGGCGTCGAACAAAAAAGACCGATATCGATTCCCGGCGTTCCGAATTCGGCGATGTCGGATGCGACCGCAAGATCGCACGACGCGACGAGTTGGCAACCCGCGGCGGTCGCGACGCTTTGCACGGCGGCAATAACGGGTTTCGGCAGGTGCACGATGGCTTGCATCATCGCGCTGCAAGATTGCATCATCTGCGCGAAGTAGGCGCGACCGCGATCTGCGTCGGTTCGGCGTGCGGTGAGTTCTTTCAAATCATGACCGGACGAGTAGGCCGGACCTTTGGCTGCGATGACGACGGCACGAATGCTCTTGTCGTCGCGGATCTCGTTTAACTCCGCATGCAGCGCGTCGATCATGGCCTCGGAAAGTGCGTTACGCGTGGCCGGTGCATCGAGCGTCAGCACTGCGACGTGACCGAGTGTTTCACGCAGCAGAGGCGAGGACGATGTCGTTGTCTTGGCTGAGGCAGATGCGGGCGTCATGGCGAGGTCCGTGGGCTGGGCATTGCGATAACCTTAGGATATGTAACCGTCATATACGAGAGCAGGCCGGGACAGACCATCCATGACAAAAGCGAAAATGAGCGTGCCGGAGCTTGAAGCGTTCCTTCGCCAGGAATTTCCGCAGGCGTTTGCAAGCGGCGATATCCTGATCGAGAGCGCCGACGGTGCGACCAGCCTGCTGCGCCAGCCTTACAACGAGAAGATGCTGCGACCCGGGGGAACCGTGTCCGGTCCAACGCTAATGGCGCTGGCGGATTTCGCGATGTACGTGGTGCTATTGTCGGCCATCGGTCCCGTGGGTCTTGCGGTGACGACCAGTCTCAACATCAATTTCCTTCGTAAGGGGGCGCCGGGCCAGGACATTGTCGCGGCTGCCAAGCTGATGAAGCTCGGGAAGCGTTTGGCCGTGGGTGAAGTGATGCTGCTGTCGGGCACTTCGCCTGATCCTATCGCTCATGTCACATCAACCTACTCCATTCCGAACGCTGGCTGATTTTATCGGTATTATTGCACCGTAATTATAAGCCATTGTTATAATTGTAATAATTCAAGCGTCCCGACATTGACCTGCGGAGGGGCGTTCTCTAGAACGGCACCAGTTCGGCGGATCGTGCCGACGCTCCAATTCAACGGATTTTTCTCATGAAGACGTTTTCGGCAAAGCCGGCCGAGGTCACCAAGAAGTGGGTGATTATCGACGCCAAGGGTCTGGTCGTTGGCCGCCTCGCTTCGCTGGTCGCAATGCGTTTGCGCGGCAAGCACCTCCCGATCTACACGCCTCACGTCGATTGTGGTGACAATGTCATCATCATCAACGCGGCGCACGTCGTTCTCACCGGACGCAAGCGCGACAACAAAGTCTACTACAACCACACCGGTTTCATCGGCGGCATCAAGGAACGAACTGCAAAGTCTATCCTCGAAGGCCGTTTCCCTGAGCGCGTATTAGAGAAGGCCGTCGAGCGCATGATTCCGCGCGGTCCACTCGGTCGCGTGCAGTTCGGCAATCTGCGCGTCTATCCTGGCACCGAGCATCCACACGAAGCACAGCAGCCTGAAGTCGTGGATATCGCGTCGATGAACCGCAAGAACATGAGGGCCGCATAATGTCGGATACCATGCAGTCCCTCGACCAACTGTCGGGTTTGAAGGCGGCGGCTCCTGAAGCGCCGAAATACGAGAAGAAGGTCGACAAGCAAGGCCGCGCTTACGCGACCGGCAAGCGTAAGGATGCGGTTGCCCGCGTCTGGATCAAGCCCGGCTCCGGCAAAGTCATCGTCAACACCCGCGCCGTCGAAGTTTACTTCGCGCGTCCCGTGTTACGCATGATGATCCAGCAGCCGCTCGTCGCTGCTGCACGTCAAAGCCAGTACGATGTGGTTTGCACGGTCGCTGGCGGCGGTTTGTCCGGCCAGGCAGGTGCAGTTCGTCACGGTATCTCCAAGGCGTTGACGAATTTCGAACCTGATTTGCGTCCAGTGCTCAAGAAGGGCGGCTTCCTGACGCGTGACTCGCGTGTCGTCGAGCGCAAGAAGTACGGCAAGGCCAAAGCTCGCCGGTCCTTCCAATTCTCGAAACGCTAAAGACGTTTCGCTGCCAATTCTCGAAACGCTAAGGCGCGCTTCGCCGCCAGTTCTCGAAACGTTAATCGCTTCGTTCAAATTTTACGCAACACGGTTTCGAAAATACGAAAAAGGGCGCTTTCAAGCGCCCTTTTTTATTGTGGTCCAGTTGGACTCAAATTGCTTACGATTTTCGAGAAAATTTTGCGACCCTTGAAAACGGAGTACGAAGAAAGTCCATCTAGGTTTCAATGTGCAGGGGACCAATTCCGGGCCTTCGAGTTGAGACCGCATCACGATGCCGAACGGCACAAATCTGTCTCTCGATATGTCGACGCTCTATCTTGTCGCGACGCTGGTTGCTGCGTTGCTCGGCGCGATGCTTCTGTTTTTCTGGCGAAAAGAAAATATCTCGGCGCTGGGGTGGTGGGGCGCGGCCTACATTCTTGGGGCTGCGTCGATCGCGCTGTGGACGGTGAGCGGCGACGACCTCGGCGGTTGGCTCTCATTGGCTGTGAATGCGGTCGGTTTTGTGGCCTGCGGCATGGTGTGGGATGCCGCGCGTGTCTTTCACGGACGCCCGGCTAACTGGATCGGCGTGTTGCTTGGCCCGGCGCTGTGGGTTGCGGCGATGGTTTTTCTGGCGCCGGTCTCGCCTGAACTTCGCATGCATCTCGGTGCTGGGATCGTTGCGATATACACGGCGCTGACAACCGGCGAGCTTTGGCGCGAACGGCGCAAAGATCTCCGCGCGCGCTGGCCGGCGATTTTTGTGCCGATGCTGCACGGTGTCGTGCTGATGCTGCCGATCATCCTCGGTGACATGCTGCGCGCGCAGGACGGCAGCGTGGTGATGATTTGGGTCGCGGCATTCGCCGCTGAACTCACGCTCTACGCAGTTGGCACCGTCTTCATCATTTTCCTCCTCGTTTCCGAGCGTACCGTCAGCGTTCACAAGACCGCAGCATCCGTCGATCCGCTGACGGGGCTGCTCAACCGGAGGGGCTTCAGCGAGGCAACCACGCGCATGATCGAGCGCGAAGCGAAGGCCGGGCGACCGGTTACTGTGATGATTTTCGATATCGATCATTTCAAGTCGGTCAACGATCGCTTCGGGCACCCAGCGGGTGATGAGGTCCTGCGGGTGTTTGCCAATGTGGTCGCAACCACGCTTCGCATTACCGATCTCGTGGGACGCGTGGGCGGCGAGGAATTCGCAGCTCTTCTTCCGTGCGGGATGGAGGAGGCGATGACCGCTGCCGAGCGCGTGCGCGAAGCATTCGAGGCGTCGGGGGTGGCGATCGACGATGCGCCATTGGAGACCACCGTCAGCATCGGTGTCGCGGGCGGTCCCGCCGATACCGAGCTTGAAGTCCTGATGGCCTCGGCCGACACCGCGCTCTATCAGGCCAAGCGCGGAGGGCGCAATCGCGTCCAGGCGTCGGTGGAGCAGCCGTTGTCGCTCGAGCAATCTCGTCGCGATCAGGCTCTGAAGGCCACCAAGCCCAATCTGATTGCCGCTGTGCGCAGTTCCATCGGTGCAAAGCCAGTCAGAGCTTAAAGCGCTCAAATTCGTTCACCTCTCATTTACCATTCCGGACTTATCGTAGACGCATGTTAATTTCGCGTCAGGACACGTCGCCCGATATCTCCGCGCTTGAAGCGGCTGCCGCTACAACGCGCGCAGGATTTGCATGCATGTTTTCGACGTCGGACGAATATGAGGATGCGCTGGTCACGCAGCGCCGCGCGGAGGGCCGTTACGGTTCGCCATTCGATTGGCAGTCGTTGTTGCTGCTGGGATGTGTTTTCGTTCTGACGGGCGCGTTGTTACTCGCCATCTAGCGACAACCAGCCAGATGTTTTGAAACCATCGAGCGCCTCTGGCGCTCTTTTTGTTTTCGTGAGGCGCAAATTGCGCTAGAGCGTCTGGGCAATAAAAAAAGGGCGGGAAACATGATCACTGAAATCGCGCAGATCGAAATCAAGCCGGGCAGCGAAAAAGATTTCGAGGCCGCTGTGGGGATGGCGCAGACCATCTTCAAGCGCAGCAAGGGCTGGAAGAGTTTCGAACTGCATCGCTCGATCGAGAAGCCGTCGCGTTATCGTCTCCTGATCAAATGGGAGACGCTGGAAAACCACACGGTGGATTTCCGCGAGGGGCCAAACTTTGCGGAGTGGCGCGCGCTGGTCGGCCCGCATTTCGCTTCGCCGCCGGACGTCGAGCACACCACCACGGTGAAGACATTCTAAGCCGACAAAATACCCGAAGGCGAGGGGCGCTCATCGGAGCGCCTTTCGTTTGGGCGGTGCCAGTGCGGGGATCGGCACCAGGTGATCTGAGCGCGAGGTGTCGATGACGACTTTCGCAATCGCCATCAATGGCAGCGCAAGTGCCAAGCCCCACAGTCCAAACACGACACCGAGCAGGATCTGGAATGCGAACAATGTCGCGGGCGGAATGTCCAGCGCCTGACGCTGGATGATCGGCGTGAGGATATAACTCTCCAGCGCGTGCACCCCCAGAAACAGCGCGAACGCGCTGGCGGCTGCGACCCATCCCGATGCGAGTGACGCCAGCACCACGATCAATCCGCCGATCAGCGCGCCGACGGTGGGGATGAACGCAAGCAGGCCTGCCTGAATGCCGAGAATGAACGAGCTTTGAATCCCGATCAGTTCAAGCCCAATCCAAGTGACGAAGAACACCGCGAACATCGTGACGATTTGCGCGATCAACCAGCGCTCCAGCGTAAACCCAATACGATCCGCCACCATGGTGATGTGGAGGCGACGTTTCGCGGGCGCCATGCGCAGCAGGCCGTTGCGGTAGACGCTCGGCTGGGCTGCGAACGACAATCCGAGAAACAGCACGATGAAGAAATTGCCGACGGCACTCACAGTCCCAAGCAGCAGCTTCAACGTTTGGCTGACAATCGCGCCGCCGCTCGACGCAATCGCGCCTGCGCTCGGAAGATTCTTTGGAAGCGTTGCGGGGGCAGTGGCGGGCGGCGTCGTTGCGCCCGGCGTTTCTGTTGTCGCAGCAGTGGCTGTTGCTGCCGCAGTGGTGGCATTTCCAAAATCGAGATAGCTGGTATCAACACCATGTTGCTCGAGGAACGCCTTCACGTTCACAAGCTGGCCTTTAATCGTGTTGCTCAGAACCGTCGCCTGTTGCGCAATCGTCGATCCTCCGAGAAACACCACGCCGGTCAATCCGCTTGCTAGCACGATGCACACCAGCATCAGCCGAAGGCCGTGAGGAATACGGACGACACGGCCTAACAATTCTGTCATCGCGTTCAAAGCGACGCCGAGAAGAATGCCGGCGAATATCAGGAATATCGTCGATGCATAATACCAGGCGAACATGAGGAACGCGGCGAAAGTGACGATGCCCATGCCGCCGAGCGCGATGGAGCGAGCGAGATCGTTATTCGTTTTGGTTTTCGGAGTTGCGGCCACGAAAGTTCCTTCCGGCGAATATGCGTTGTTTCACTCTTTGCTGATCCGATGCGCCGGATCAAGAGAAGATCAGTCGCACCATGTCGCGCATGTGTCACTCAACGTCGTTCCCGCCAACGGGTCCGGCTCCGCCGGCCCGATGACAGGCTCGGTGGAAATCCATCCTCACCATTTGTCATCACCGGGCATAGCCGTCCAAAGGACGGCGTCGCTTCGCTCGCCTGTGTCCCGGTGATCTCGATCGATTTTGCATGGTGCCTCTTTTGTCGGGATTACCGGGACAATCCCGGTGATGACAATGTTGGATGGTGAGGCGCAGCGGGCGTCTTCACCATTTCCGGATTCGATTTTCAAACAGCTACTTCCTTTCAGCCACGCGAAAATGTTCCCACGCATCTGCGCAGGTTGGCCGCTTCAATCGCGCCCACTCAAAAGAATGAGTGGCATGGCGCGCCGAAAGGCGCATTGGGTATCGTTTCGCTTTTGTCATGCAGCTTGCGAAAGCCACATTCAAAAAGCGCATCGCCTTTCGGCGCACCAAGCGCATGCAAGTCTACGCAGTATGCGCAAACCTGAATGCTACGGCTTTTCTGTCTGAGGACCGTTCTTCCGGGTGCGGAATGCGCGCTGCGATCTTGCGATCCGCGCGTCCATCCAGATGGATTTCTCCGCCTTTCTTCCGCTCCGCGTCCAGCCACCAAAGGCAGAGCCACGTAGTTGGCCCGGACGGTGTCTCCTCAGCCTCCCGGACGCGAGCTTGCGAAGCCTGCGCGCGAGCGCCGTATCCTGCTCCGCTTGCAAGACGCCTCATGAAGCGCCCCTCGGTGAGCAGGACGTGTGGAATATATTCCTAGAGCGAAATAATTGTCAAGTGGTGAAGTGCGACGCTCGCGCGTTAAGCGACCATCGCCTTTTTGGCTGCTTGAGCTAGAAATCCAGATCGTGTGAATCCCTCACGCTCCGCATACGCATCGATTTGATCCAGAACATCAGATGGCAGCGTGACATTCACGCGGACTGACTTCGCGGCAGCTGCTGGCGTGTCAATCAAAACAGCAACGCCATCCGAGTTCTCTTTATTCGCCATTATTTCTTCAAGTGAAGAAGGCTCAGGTACGGCTTGGTCGTCCGTTGCGAGGCCTTCGAGGTGTAATGCCAACGCTTCGGTCGCCATATCTCGCGCTTCGTCCAAGGTACTTCCAGCGCTGATAACGCCAGGAAGATCTGGAAACGAAACGCCGTAGTCGCTGTCGGCGTCTTTGTGAATGAGGGCGATATACTGTCGCATTTTACGTTCTCCTCTGCGGTTACAGATGCAGGGCGGCCACAATCGGCCATTTCAATATTTGTGCTTCACTTCAGTTTTAGTCCGGCCTGTTTTTCGATGCTCCTTAGCGTTCCAAGCGGGATGTCTTTCTTCGGATGCGGGACCGTCACGCGGCCTATCTTTGCATGATGTTTGAACTGAACGTGACTGCCTTTCTGGGCAACCTGTTTCCAACCATCTGATTTCAAAGCGGAAATGATGTCTGCCGACTTCATGTGTATTAATACGCATTACACGGCAACACTGTCAAGTGTATTTATACACACTTACCAAAAAGCCGCCCCTCAGGGCGGCTTTGATGTTTGTGCAGTTCGCTTAAAGCAAATCGCTTACTGCGAATAATACATCTCAAACTCAACCGGGTGAGGCGTCATTTCGTAACGCGCGACTTCCGTCATTTTCAGCTCGATGAAGCTGTCGATGAAATCGTCGTCGAACACGCCGCCGGCTTTCAAGAACGCGCGATCCTTGTCGAGATTTTCCAGCGCCTCGCGGAGCGAACCGCACACGGTGGGGATCGACTTCAACTCTTCCTTCGGCAAGTCGTACAAGTCCTTGTCCATCGCCGGACCCGGATCGATCTTGTTCTTGATGCCGTCGAGGCCCGCCATCAGCATCGCTGCGAATGCCAAATATGGATTCGCCATCGGATCGGGGAAACGCACCTCGACGCGCTTGGCTTTCGGATTGGTCGTGAACGGAATACGGCACGACGCCGAGCGGTTGCGCGCCGAGTAGGCGAGCAGCACGGGCGCTTCATAACCCGGCACCAGACGCTTGTAGGAGTTGGTCGACGGGTTGGTGAACGCGTTGATCGCCTTCGCATGCTTAATGATGCCGCCGATGTAATGGAGGCAGGTCTCGGAGAGGTCAGCATACTTGTTGCCGGCGAATACCGGTTTGCCGTCCTTCCAGATCGACTGATGCACATGCATGCCCGATCCGTTGTCGCCGTACACGGGCTTCGGCATAAACGTCGCCGTCTTGCCGTAGATGTGCGCGACCTGATGGATGCAATATTTATAAATCTGCATCTGGTCGGCCATCAAAGTGAGTTTATCGAACTTCATGCCGAGTTCGTGCTGGGCGGATGCGACTTCGTGGTGATGCTTCTCGACCTTGACGCCCATCTTGGCCATCGAGCCCAGCATTTCCGAGCGCATGTCCTGCACTGAGTCCTGCGGCGGCACGGGGAAGTAGCCAGCCTTGGTGCGAATACGATGGCCGAGATTGCCGCCTTCATATTCAGTATCGGAGTTGGTTGGCAGTTCGGCCGAGTCGAGCTTGAAGCCGGTGTTGTAAGGCGTGGTCTGGAAACGCACGTCGTCGAACACGAAGAACTCGGCTTCGGGGCCGACGAAAATTGCGTCGCCGACGCCCATGGTTTTCACCATGGCTTCGGCCTTCTTGGCGATGCCGCGCGGATCGCGGTTGTATGGCTCGCCGGTGGATGGCTCCAAAATGTCGCAGGTGATGACCATCGTGGTTTCTGCAAAGAACGGATCGATCGTCGCAGTCACCGGATCGGGCATCAGCGTCATGTCGGATTCGTTGATCGCCTTCCAGCCTGCAATCGACGAGCCGTCGAACATAGTGCCTTCGGCGAAAATGTCGTCGTCGATCATGCTGACGTCGAATGTGACGTGCTGCCACTTGCCGCGCGGATCGGTGAAACGCAGATCGACGTATTTCACGTCGTTGTCCTTGATGGCTTTCAGGACGTCTTTGCCGGTCTTCATGAATACCCCTTATGTCTTCTCTGGTGGTGTCTGGTCGTGCTGGTTTCTGGTGGGTCTAGTCGCGAATTCGCGCGGATACTAGAGCGCGATCAGCAAAAGTGGAAACCGGTTTTGCGTCCGTTCGCGCTCTAAATTATGAAAAGGGTCGCGGCGCAACCGGCAGCACAAGGCTGCCGGTTCTGACGCAATGCGAAGATTGTCAGGAATAGCGATTGGGCTGCTAGATCGCGTCGTTCCCGGTCTCGCCCGTGCGGATGCGGATGGCTTCCTCGATATTTGACACGAAGATTTTGCCGTCGCCGATCCGGCCGGTTTGCGCCGCGCGACGAATGGCATCGATGGCTTTTTCCAGCAGATTGTCGTTGACCACAATCTCGATTTTCACCTTGGGCAAAAAATCCACGATATATTCCGCGCCGCGGTAAAGTTCGGCGTGGCCTTTCTGGCGGCCGAAACCCTTGGCTTCGGTCACTGTAATTCCCTGGATTCCAACTTCCTGAAGGGCTTCTTTCACTTCATCGAGCTTGAACGGCTTGATGATGGCCTCGATTTTTTTCACTGAACGCCTCCCGGCACTTCCAAAACGTCTTGTTGCACTTTCATTTTGAACCGCGCGCCGTTGCGAAGTTCGCTCAACGCCGAAATTCTGATGCCGCGCACGACTGCCGCGAACCGCAGTTCACCCATGCCCTTTGGAAGCGCGCGACCGATCCGACGCGCTCCCCTAAAAGCAGGGTCCGTGCCAACACCGAATACCTCGCGATTTTGTTGTGTTATCAATTTCTTGATGGGCGTGTGGCGCGTCATATCTGAGGTGTGGACAAAATGCGCGGCTAATTCAATAGGCATGATGCCCAGCAATTGGGCTTACAATTCAGCCTAATCAAACTGCGGATGCCTCTGGATAAGGCGCGTGACAAGGCAATTGGCATGGAAGTGCTCACGGTTTCCGAAATGATGCGCGCGGATGAGGCGGCGACCACCGCAGGTACGCCCGGATTCAACCTGATGCGGCGTGCGGGCGAGGCCGTCGCGCGCGTCGCAATGCAGATGGCGCCGACAGGCCCGATCCTCGTGGTTGCCGGGCGCGGCAACAATGGCGGCGATGGATTTATCGCCGCGCGCGCGTTGGCGGCTGCCGGGCGCGATGTCTCGGTCGCATTGCTATGCGATCCCAAAACGCTGAAGGGCGATGCGGCGCAGGCCGCCGCGGAATGGAAGCGCGCAGTGCTTCCCTGCGATCCGCAATCCATCGGCAAGCCGTCTCTGATTGTGGACGCGCTGTTCGGCGCGGGCTTGGACCGCGAGGTGAAGGGCGATCCGCGCGCGATGATCGAGGCGATGAATGCGAACGGCGCGCCGATCCTGAGCGTGGACCTGCCGAGCGGCATTCACGGCGACGGCGGCGAGATTTTGGGCGCAGCGATCCACGCGACGCGCACCGTCACGTTCGTTCGCCGCAAAGGCGCGCATCTTTTATTGCCGGGGCGGATTCATTGCGGCGAGGTTGATGTCGTGGATATCGGCATTGCCGACAGCGTGCTCGCGCAGATCAAGCCGCAGACATTCGAGAACATTCCCGATCTGTGGGCCGATGCATTCCCCGTGCCTGAGATGGCCGCCCATAAATATGCGCGCGGACATGCGGTTATCGTCTCAGGCGATCTTGCGTCGACGGGCGCTGCACGTCTGGCTGCGCGCGGCGCATTGCGCGCAGGCGCTGGCCTGGTGACGGTGGCGTCGCCGCGCGATGCGCTCACGCTCAATGCGGCGGCACTGACCGCAGTCATGGTCCGCGAAACCTCGACGCTCGAACAGTTCACAGAGCTTCTGGGCGACAAGCGGTTGAACGCCTGCGTGATCGGGCCGGGAGCTGGCATCGGCAAGCGCACGCGCGATTTCGTTCGGGCTGCATTGCGGGCGCAGCGCGCGCTTGTGCTCGATGCGGACGCGTTGACAAGTTTCGCGGAGGATTCCGACGAATTGTTTGCTGCGATCAGAAAACAAACCAATCCGCAAATCGTGCTCACGCCGCATGACGGTGAATTCAAGCGCCTGTTCGGCGAGGTCGCTTCGTCCGGCACGAATTTTTCAAAACTCGATCGCGCGCGAACAGCAGCGAAAACATCGGATACGGTTGTTGTGCTGAAAGGCCCCGACACCGTCATCGCATCTCCCGATGGCCGCGCGTCGATTGCTGCCAACGCGCCGCCGTGGCTCGCGACGGCAGGATCAGGCGATGTGCTGGCCGGAATGATCGGCGGATTTCTCGCGCAGCATGTATCTCCATTCGAGGCGGCATGCATCGGCGTCTGGATGCACGGCGAGGCGGGTCATGCTTTCGGTCCGGGATTGATTGCGGAGGATTTGCCGGACGTGCTGCCGGAGGTTTTTCGCAATCTCTATGACGAGCTTGGCGTCGGCTATTGACGGGAATTAGCGCTGTCGTGAAGAAGCAACTATGATAGGTTTGCAATCGGCAATCTAAGGCGGGACCATGTTGCGCCGATCCTTCCCAAACCGTTTTCAAATTTTCTGGATTGTTTTTGCGGGGCTGTTGCTGGCTTTGCATGCTTCGTCCGCGCAAGCGCAGCGCTCGTCATCGTGGGAGACGGGCATTGGCTTCCTCATTGGTAAATTCCACATCGACGATGCCGGCGCGGACAAGATCGAGACTGCACGAGACTGCCAGAGCCTGTGCGTCCGGCAGAATCGCTGCAAGGTATGGGAATTCGAAAGCAGCGCGAAGAGGTGCAAACTCGCCAGTAGTGTGGATGTGTCCCGGCTCATGCTGGGCGAGAATTACTTTTCGGGCAGCGTTCTGCCGGGACCGGCGCGATCCTCGACAAGCGAGAAAGACCGGGCCATGTCCGGACTTGCTATGTTGGGCAAGAGCGCAAACGAACTTGCGCGTTCGAAACTTAATGGACCCGTCCTTTGCCGCAGCGAATGCCTCGCTGATCCGAAATGCGGGGCGTGGTCGCATATCTCGTCGTCGACGGACACCGAGAAGTCGGCGAAAAGCGTCAGTAAGGGCAAGAGAATTTTGTCGGCCGACGAATGGCGGCAGCTCGTCGAGGCGGGAAATACCTGCGTTCTATTTACCAGTGTGTCGCCAAATGGAAGTCCACCGAATTTTCGTCTTGAAAAATGGAAGGACGTGACGACCGGCATCGTGCAGATCCAGCCAGCCGCGCAGGTTGCTGCAACTCCGCCAGCGACGCCGGCACCTGCTGCGATCCCGGCACCGGTTGCAAGCGCTCCTCCGAGTCCTGCTGTCGCGATTGCTACACCAGGTCCCGTCCCCGCGTCGTTACCACCGCCATCTGCAGCCGCCGATCCCGGTCGGCGTGTTGCGCTTGTCATCGGCAACTCGGCTTACAGGGCCGTGCCTGCGCTTCCAAATCCGCAACGCGATGCGGATGCAGTCGCGGCGGCGTTGCGGCGGACCGGTTTCAAGTCGGTTACGCTCGCCGACGATCTCACGCGCGAGAAGCTGATCGACGCACTGCGTGTGTTTGCGGCTGAAGCCGAGAAGGCCGACTGGGCAGTGGTGTATTTTGCCGGTCATGGCATCGAGATCGGCGGGGTCAACTATTTGATTCCGATCGACGCCAAACTTGCGGTCGATCGCGATGTGCAATTCGAGGCCGTCCCTCTTGAGCAAGTGATGGGCGCCGCCGACGGAGCCAAGAAGTTCCGGCTGGTGCTGCTTGACGCCTGCCGCGACAATCCTTTCGCCGGTCAAATGCGGCGCAGTATCGCCACGCGGTCGATTGGGCGCGGTCTGGCGCAGGTTGAGCCAGATAGCGGGACCCTCGTCGTCTATGCCGCCAAGCATGGACAGACGGCGATGGATGGCGAGGGGGCGAACAGTCCGTTCGTGTCGTCGTTTATCAAGCGACTAGCGACGCCGGGTCTGGAAATCCGCAAGCTGTTTGATCTGGTGCGAGATGACGTCATGAAAGAGACCAACCGCCGTCAGCAACCTTACTCTTACGGTTCGGTACCGGGCAGCGAGGATTTCTTTTTCGTCGCAAATAAATGAGCAGCTCATCCAGCAATTCCTCCCCGTCATTGCGAGGAGCGGTTGCGACAAAGCTTCGTCGTCATACCGTTTGTCATCACCGGGCATAGCCGTCCGAAGGACAGCGTCGCTTCGCTCGCCTATGGTCCCTGTGATCTCGATTTATTTGTCATCGTGCTCACATGATCGGGATGCCCGGAACAAGTCCGGGCATGACAGTTATGAGTCTTCGCTGCGCTCGCAATGACGAACATGAGTTTCACGCGACGGAATAGAATCGCACCAGTTGCGGCGCGGACCAGCCGATGCCTGCGGACTCGATCAGCCAGCGTCCGGCGTACTCAGCCAGAAACGCGATGCGTTGCGTCTGGCGCGCATCGAGCAGCAGCGTGTCGAGCCAGAACGGTTTCCAGCCGTCGTCCAAACGATCCAGCAGGCGGAAATGATGTCCGTGAAATCGAAACACCACCGGCGTTGCGGTCGGGTTGGTGATCGCCATCACGACGACGCGGCCTTGCTTGACCTGAACCACAGATGGCGCGCCAGACGTAAACTCCGAAGGTTTGCTCCACGGCATCTTCGCGTCGAGTTGCAATTCAACGCGCGTGGCGTTTTTCAGATCGAGTTGTGCGGGCAAATGTGCAGACGAAAAAGCAGGTGCAGGCGGCAAAGGCTTTGATCTTGCCGGCGCATCGCTGGTGACGACGAGCCGTCCGATGGTGCGCGGTGTGGTGCCATCATGAAGGACGATGTTCGATGTCGTTCCCGGAGCGGTCGTTGCATCGATCAAGGCGTCGATGCGCGAACCGGGTGCCAAAACCAATTGTCCGTCGCGGGCGGGGAAGGGCTCTGCAGGCGCGCTATCGATCGCCATGATGCGCGGCTCGTGATTCTCGATCCGCAGGCCAACCGGCGCGCGCTGGCATCCATTGATGACGCGCAGGCGCAATCGCTCATAGGGCTTGAGCCTGATCTCGATGTCGGGTGCGCCGTTGAGGGTGTAGACCGTCTCGGCCCCCGCAGGGTCGGTTCCGGCCGCCAGCGCCACGCCGTCAGGCTTCACGCGCCAGTCCTCGATCAGCAGCGTCTCGTCGCGGTCCACGCCAGAGGGGCCTATTTCCTCGACCACAAAGGCGCGCACCGGAAAGGGGCGGTCTTTTGCTTTCTCGCCATCCCCAAGCAGCCGTACATCGATCAGGAAGGTGCCAGAACGGCGTAACGGTAAGGAAAAGATGGTGCGGCTTCCGCTCGCCAAAGGCTTCTGCACCATGAGCGGTTCGGCGGTTTGAAGACCGTCAAAACCTCTCCAATTCAATACACTTAGGGCCGAAAGCTCATTTAATAGCGAAACTTGAAGATCGTCGCCTTGTTTGAATCGTAGAACGGCCGAAGTGCCCTCGTTTTCAAGCGCCGAGATCGGCGACTCGGGCAACCCCGCTTTCAAACGGGACATTTTGGGCGCGGCGCGCAGGTCGAGAGCCAGACGGCTTTGAGCCAGCGCCGGACGTCGCAAAACCGACAGCGACACTGTGCTGCCAAGTGTGACGAAAAGTGTTGCGAAAAGCGCCTGCCTGCGCGACCAAAAGCTCTGATTTTCCATCACAAATGCGGACCATTTTCCAGCGCGGCTGTCCAGCGCGCGCGTTTGGGCTCGCGCATCGCGCCGAAAAGCATTTTGTTGCTGCGAAGCGCGACCCTCATGTTATAAGCCCGCCGCTCGCGGTGTTCCGCGTGACGATACGCGCTACGCGGGCGTGGCGGAATTGGTAGACGCAGCAGGTTTAGGTTCTGCCGTCGAAAGATGTGGGGGTTCGAGTCCCTCCGCCCGCACCAAGCGCGATCTTCGTTTGCGCAATTCGAATCGATGCGAGGCTTCCGCAAGCGAAGGCTTCGTGTCCAACATTTTGTTACGAACCCGGTGCCTTGCCGGGTCAGCTCGGGAAGAAGATTAACGTCATGCAGGTCACAGAAACCCTCGCCGAGGGATTGAAGCACGAATTCAAAATCAGCGTCCCGGCATCGGACATCGATGCCAAGGTGGATGCCCGCCTCGTCGACATGAAGGACAAGGTCAAGCTGAACGGATTTCGTCCCGGCAAGGTGCCTGTCGCCCATCTCAAGAAGATGTACGGCCGCTCCGTCGCGGCTGAGACCGTCGAGCAGCTGATCCGCGATACTAACGCTGGCATTTTCACCGAGCGCGGCTTTCGTCTTGCGACCGAACCTAAGGTCACGATGCCGACCGAAGAGAAAGAAATCGAAGATATTCTTTCCGGCAAGTCGGATCTCAATTATTCCGTTGCCATCGAAGTCGTGCCGCCGATCGAGCTTGCCGATTTCAAAACATTCAATGTCGAAAAGCCGGTGGCCGATGTCACCGACGCCGATGTCGACGAAGCGCTGAAGCGCATCGCCGACCAGAGTCGTCCTTATGAAGCCAAGGGTGAGGGCGCGAAGGCCGAGACGGGCGACCGCATCACCGTCGCCTTCAAGGGTGAAATCGGCGGCGAGCCGTTCGCGGGCGGTGAAGGCTCCGACATTCCAGTTGTCATTGGCTCCCACACGTTCATTCCGGGCTTTGAAGATCAGTTGATCGGCATGAGCGAGGGCGAGACGCGCAAAGTGAAAGCCTCGTTCCCGAAGAACTACACGGCCGAACATCTCGCTGGCAAAGACGCAGAGTTTGAAACCACTGCGAAATTGATCGAGCGTCCGCTTGAGCCGACGATCGACGACGAATTCGCAAAAACACTTGGAATGGAATCGATCGACAAGCTGAAGGAAGCGATGCGCGAGCGTCTCGTGGTGGAATTCGCTGGAGCGTCGCGCCATCGCCTCAAGCGCACCTTGCTCGACAAGCTGGATGAGGCGCACAAATTCGATCCGCCGCCCTCGCTGGTCGAAGAAGAATTCAAACTGATGTGGAATTCCATCGAGGCGGATATGAAGTCCGCAGACAAGACATTCGCCGACGAAAACACCACGGAAGAAAAAGCTAAGGTTGAGTATCACGCGATCGCGGATCGCCGCGTTCGGCTCGGTCTCGTGCTGTCCGAAATCGGCGAGAAGAACAAGATCTCCGTGACCGACGAGGAAATCAGCCGCGCTTTGGTCGAGCGTGCGCGCCAGTCGCCGGGTCGCGAAAAGGAAGTCTGGGACTTCTACCGCAACAATCCGAACGCGATGGCCCAGATTCGTGCGCCGATTTACGAGGATAAGGTCGTCGATTTCATTCTTGAACTGGCCAACGTCACCGAGAAGAAGGTGACGCGCGAGGATCTGCTCAAGGACGACGAGGACGAGCAGGTCGCCTGATCGGCGCTGCTGCATGAACGATAGCGCCCGTTCTCCATTGTGGGGCGGGCGCTTTTTCTTGCCGAGTCCTTGCCGAATCAGCGGCGATTGGATCGAATCGTAATCCATCGAAGCTGGACAATCCGCTCTTGTGGCCGGACAACCGGCTCATATCTGTGAAGTCTCAATTCTCCCACGTTCTGCATCACGGGGCGTTTATCCGCGCCAGCTTGCCAACTTTCTGGCTGGACGCAGAAAACGGCCTAACGTCTCCGGCAACCTTCAGGTGATTAATGCGCGATCCGGTTGAAACCTACATGAACCTTGTGCCGATGGTGGTCGAGCAGACCAATCGCGGCGAGCGGGCCTACGATATTTTCTCCCGCCTTTTGAAAGAGCGCATCATTTTCGTCACCGGTCCCGTCGAGGACGGCATGTCGGTTCTGGTCGTGGCGCAGTTGCTGTTTCTCGAAGCGGAAAATCCCAAAAAAGAAATCTCGATGTACATCAACTCGCCGGGCGGCGTGGTGACGTCTGGTTTGGCGATCTACGACACCATGCAGTTCATCCGGCCGCCGGTCTCGACCCTTTGCACGGGGCAGGCCGCATCGATGGGGTCTTTGTTGCTGGCCGCCGGTCACAAGGACATGCGTTTCTCGTTGCCGAATTCGCGCATTATGGTCCATCAACCGTCCGGTGGATTTCAAGGCCAAGCCACTGACATCATGCTGCATGCGCAGGAAATCCTGAATCTGAAAAAGCGACTGAACGAAATCTACGTTCACCACACCGGCCAGACTTTCAAGGCGATCGAGGATGCGCTGGAGCGCGACAAGTTCCTCACTGCTGAGATGGCGCGGGATTTCGGCATCGTCGACAAGGTGATCGACAAACGTGCCGAGGAATCGACGCCCAAAGCTCCTTGATCCGAACAGTCGCGGTTGGCGGTCCGTTCGCGAGTTCCACCGCATCAACGCGCAAATCATTGCGGACGCCCTCGAGCGTCCGTTTTTTTGTGCCGTCCAACATCGCGAGAATGTGAGCTAAATTGGATGGGGTGCCATCGACCCCATTCACGGTCCGCGGAGACCAATGCTATGATTGCGCAAACAAAGGGCTTCGCTCGCAAGAGCCAAGAAGTCAGCCTTCGGGGAGATGGCCATGACGGTGAGTTTTTCGTATCGCGCTTTGTTCGCAGCCACCGTTCTGTCGTTGATAGTGTTCGCGACGTCGGCTTTCGCCTTCGATAAAGAAGCAGCGCTCGAATCGTGCCGCGCCTCCGTCGGCCGGCCGACCTATCAGGCTTGCAAGAAAAGCGGCGGCAGCCATGAAGCCTGTTTTGCCAAGGCAAGTTCGGTCGTGCAGCCATGCTTCAAGGCGAAGATGCCGACTGCGGCGCTGTTCGATGCCGCCAAAGTGTCCGCACCCGATGCGAAGGAAGCCGCCGAGACCGCAAAGGCCGTCGCCAATCTGGCACCGGCGAAGCTGGTCGCGCCGCCCCGCACGATTTCCGACATCACCGCTATTCTCGATCAGCAGAAGCCTGACGCTGCAAAAATTGCAGAGCTTCAGAAATCCGCCGACGCGCCAGCGCCTGCAAAGCTGTCGGGAGCCGATCTTGCAGACTTCCACTACAAGCGCGCACAGGCTCGCGTACTGCTCGGCCGCAGCGACTCGCTTGCCGATGCCGAAGCTGCTGTCACCCACGGCAAGGACAGCGACTACAAGAACGTGGGCAGCCGGTACGAGATTTTGCTGTCACGCCGTCTTCGCGATTCCGGTGAGAGTAAGCGCGCCAACGACATCGTCGCCAAACAAATCGCGACGTTCTCAAATCAGACCAAAGGCAAACTGTTCGGGCTTTACTATAACGCCACGCTCACCAGTATCCGCAACGGCGACGTCTCGGCTGCGGAGTCATACATCGCGCGTGCCAAGTCTTTGTTGAACGAGGCGCGGAAGTGGCCGACCTTCAGCATCTACGGCACCAGCTTTCAGGCGTTTGTCGAAGATGGCACCGCGCGGGTTGAAGAAGCTCGGGGCCGATATCCTGCCGCCGAGCAAGCCTTTCATAAGGCGTCCGCGTTCTACACCGCGACACTCAAGATGTTCCCGCAATGGGAAAGCACGCCTGCAGAAGGCGAGTTTGAGCGTTACGCCGACTGGGCGCAGGCGTTGGAAGGTCGCGTCAAGGTCAAGCAGGGTCGCGTCGGCGAAGGCGAAGCGGACGTACGCCGCGCCTTGTTGAGCCGTCTCAGCAAGGCCGGAAAGTTTCATGCCGACACCGCCGGCGTTCTCGGCGTACTCGTTTATGTTATCCAGGAGCAGGGCCGTTATCCGGAAGCGGAAAAACTCCAGCGCGAGGTCGTCGATATTTATCAAGGCCTCGGCTATGCGCCGGAGTCGTCGCAATTCGTCAACGCCAATATTTTCCTCGCTCAGGTTCTCAATCTTGAGAAGAAAACCGACGATGCCACGAAGCTGTTCGATCAGATCGACACCTGGACGGCGAAATGGGATCCGACACGCCGCGAACTCGCAAACGGCGGGCTCGCGCGCGTGTCGCTGTTGCTGGGACAGAACAAAACCAAAGAGGCGCTTGAAGCGGCACAGCGCGCGTTCGACCGAGATCTGAAATCGTCGGGTGAAAAAAGTTTCAACACGGCGGTGTCGCGCGGTTATTACGCCACTGCACTGGCTCGCAATGCGAGGCCTGCAGAAGCGCTTGCCGCATTCAAAGAGTCGCTTCCGGTGTTGCTCAACACCTCGGGTGGCAGCGGCGACGATGATTCGGGTTCGACGGCTGCCGCACGCGAGAATCGCGTCCGCTTTGTTGTTGAAGGCTACATTCGGACACTTGCGCTGAATCCGTCGGTCGCGCCGCAGAACGTAGCCGACGAGACGTTCGGCCTTGCCGACGTGTTGCGCGGCCAGTCGGTGCAGCGCGCGTTGCAGGCATCTTCCGTGCGCTCCGCTGCAAAAAATCCGGAACTGGCGGCGCTGGTTCGCTCCTCACAGGATGGCGACAAACGGATTGGCTCGGCGGTTGCCACGCTCAATAATCTTTTGGCGCTGTCGCCTGCGGAGCGCGACGACAAGACCGTTAAGATCACGCAGGCCGAAATTGCGTCACTGCAAGCCGCGAAAGCCCAGACACTCAAAGACATCGCGAAAAAATTCCCCGACTACGGCAATTTGACCAATCCGCCGCCGCCGAGTGCCACTGATTTGCAGAAGCTGCTTAATTCCGACGAAGCGCTGCTGTCGTTTTATTTCGGCCAATATGACAGCTTCGTGTGGGTGGCGCGAAAGGATGGCGCGGTCCAGTTCGCGCGCATCAAGCTCACGATCGGCGACCTCAGTGCGCAAGTCACCAAGCTGCGCGAGGCGCTCGAGCCGCAAGCCGCAATGATCTCCGACATCCCGCCGTTCGATCTGAAGCTGGCGTCGCAAATCTACGACGAAATCCTCAGGCCGACCGAAGGCACATGGAAGCCGGCCAAGAGTTTGATCGTCGTTACCAATGGCGCGATCGGTCTCTTGCCGTTGTCGCTGTTGCCGACGGCCCCCGCCGAGATCAAGAAAGACGACGACCCGCTGTTTTCAAGTTATCGCAAGGTGCCATGGCTGGCGCGGACGCATGCGGTCACATTGGTGCCGTCGGCATCGGCGCTGCAGACGCTGCGCAAGCTGCCGCCCGGCAAACCGTCGCGTCAGGAATTGATTGCATTCGGCGATCCTCTGTTCAGCAAGGAAGACGCGGCGGAGGCCGCAAAAGAAGACACCGTCAAGGTTGCCGATGTTTCCGGAGCCAATGTCACGCGTGGCGTTCCGCTCAAACGCCGCAACGCGCCGCAACTCGACAAGGCCAACAGCGCGACGCTGTCAATGCTGCCGCGCTTGCCCGATACGTCGGCTGAATTGAAATCGATGGCGATCGCGCTTCAAGCCGATCCATCGAAGGTTCTCAACCTCGGCAAGGACGCCAGCGAGCAGAACGTCAAGTCGATGGATCTGTCCGGATTCAAAGTCATCGCGTTTGCGACGCATGGTCTTGTCCCCGGCGAACTCGACGGGCTCACGCAGCCAGCCCTCGCTTTGTCTTCGCCTGACGTGACGGGCGGCGACGGCGACGGTCTGTTGACGATGGAAGAAATTCTGTCACTGAAGCTCGATGCCGACTGGGTCGTGCTGTCGGCGTGCAACACCGGCGCGGGGGCAGGCGCGGGTGCGGAAGCGGCCTCCGGTTTGGGACGCGCCTTCTTCTATGCAGGGACACGCGCGCTTCTTGTCACAAACTGGTCGGTGCATTCGCAGTCCGCCCGCGAATTGGTCACTGACCTTTTCAAGCGTCAGGCGGATGATCCGAAAATCACGCGCGGCGAGGCATTGCGGCAGGCGATGATGGCGCTGGCGGACGGGCCGGGATATGTCGGCACCGCCGGCAAGACCGAATTTGCCTATGCGCATCCTTTGTTCTGGGCGCCTTATTCGATCATCGGCGACGGCGGGGGCCGCTGAACCAAGTAGTGGTTCTCGGCGACCAACACCGTGCTATAAGCGTCAAAATTGCGGAACAGGGAGCTTCACCATGCGACATTTTCAGATTTTCCTCGGCGGTCTGGCCGTGTGCGCGATGGCTTTCGCAGCACCTGTGACGCGGGCTCACGCCAGCGAAGTTCTCATCACGCCGCAGGAAGCGCAGCTTCCGCCACAGAAGGGAGCCTTCGGAGTTGCTACGCGCGGCATCACGCGCGGACCCAAGATCGCAATCGTCTCGACTCCGGACGGTTTGAAATCGCCGATCCGCCTTCAGATGAATTTCGAATCTTTCGGCGGTGCCAAGATCGACACCAGCACCCTGAAGGTGACTTATTTGAAGGATCCGTCGGTCGATCTGACGGATCGCGTCAAACCGTTCGTCAAGCCGGAAGGCATCGACATGCCGGATGCGATCCTGCCGCCGGGCGACCATACGCTGCGCGTCGATGTGAAAGATTCCGATGGCCGCATGGCGACATCGAGCATCGTTCTCAAAATCATACCCTGAGCGGCGGTCACATGACGATCGAGTGCCCCTTCTGCGCGCAGCCCAACCTCGATCACGCGATCGCATGCAATTCATGTTGCCGCGACATTACCGTTCCGGTTTCGCTTTTGGCGGAGCGGGACGATCTGATCCGGAAAAGAGAAGCGGTTCGCGAAGAACTGTCGCGCGCGAAAGCCGAGCTTGAAAGCTACAAGGTCCGCAAGCCGCCGCTGGCCGCGGCGCGAACCTGAGATGCGCCGCGAAAGCGCGATGGCCCGCTGATGGAGTGCCCGTTTTGCGCTGAGCGCGTCAAGGATGAGGCACTCGCCTGCAAGCATTGTTCGCGCGACTTGCGGGTGGTGCGACCGGTGGTTCTCGAAGTCGAGGACATAGTTCAGGAACTCGACGCCCTGCGGCGCGAACTCGATCATGTCACCGCAAAGCTTTATCGCATACAGCATCCGCTTCGATACTTTGCGATCCACAGCATCGCCTATATCGCCATTCCCTCAGCGCTCCTCGTCATCGCCCATATTGTTCTGACGATCATCTTCCCGAATCTTTCCGCGATTTATCTGCGTCTGGCTTCCGTCTTCATTCCGCTGCCGTTCGGACTTGCGATTAATGCGATCCAGAAGGTTCAATTGCGCGGCGCATTGGTGGTCGGCGTTCTGACGGCATTGTTGAGCGTGCTGTGCATGCTCATCGTCACCGCCATCAACGATCACGTTCCCGTCCTGCCGCAGTCGTGGTTCGACTGGCGCGAGGTGCTCGAATATGCCCTCAGTATCGCGCTCGCATTCGTCACGGGTGACATCATCGGCATTCTGATTTTCCAGGTCCTGCCGTCGCAGATGGCGATCGGCGGCAAACCCAATCCTTTCGCCTATCGCATCGCGCGGATGCTCGGCCAGCACGTCGGCGAGGAACAATTGCGCCGCCGCGCACGCATCATTCAGGACCTGATGCGAACGGCCGGTCCCATTGCCGGCATCCTGGCCACGGCGATCGGCTCGATCTACGCCGGCCTGAAGGGGATTATGGGCACCTAACGCGCAACTGCGCTGTGGCGTGCGCGAGTTCCGTTTTCGCCGATCTGCGTGTCATTCGCGCAACGCTGCAATGAAATCGCCACGCGATGGCGATGAAACCTGCGGAAATCACGCCAGAATCACGAAGTTGGGTCCCCTTGGGATTAGCGAATTCTTGATCATCGGATGGCACCATGGTTGGCTAGCCGATGTCAGCTAGGATGGCGGGATTCGGAAACCCGTGATTCGCGCGGTAAATTGAAGTGTCGGGTCTTTTTGGTACGGATTTTGCTCCTATCTACATGCCTCGCTGGGATGTGCAGATAGGTCGGTCGTCCAGAGATTGATCGGGCTGCGGACGGAGACAGGAATGAGCAAGGTCGGTACGAGCGATTCAAAGAATACTCTCTATTGCTCGTTTTGCGGGAAGAGCCAGCACGAAGTCCGTAAACTGATTGCCGGTCCGACGGTTTTCATTTGCGATGAGTGCGTCGAATTGTGCATGGACATCATTCGCGAGGAAAACAAATCCTCGCTGGTGAAGTCGCGCGACGGAATTCCGACGCCGAAGGAAATTTGCAAGGTTCTCGACGATTATGTGATCGGGCAGAGCCACGCCAAGAAGGTGCTCTCGGTCGCTGTCCACAATCACTACAAGCGCCTCAATCACCAAACGAAACACAACGACGTCGAGCTTGCGAAGTCGAACATCCTGCTGATCGGTCCAACCGGTTCGGGCAAGACGCTGCTGGCACAAACGCTGGCGCGTATCCTCGACGTGCCGTTCACAATGGCGGACGCGACGACGCTGACCGAAGCCGGTTACGTCGGCGAGGACGTCGAGAACATTATTCTGAAGCTGTTGCAGTCGGCCGACTACAATGTCGAGCGCGCGCAACGCGGCATCGTCTACATCGACGAAATCGACAAAATTTCGCGCAAGTCGGACAATCCCTCGATCACGCGCGACGTGT
>JBBRNE010000014.1:0-50166 GCA_038230475.1 Hyphomicrobiales bacterium | reverse complement strand
GGAAGGCGGGCAACGGCGACGATCCGCGAGCCAGGAGACCTGCCTGTACCGGTCATCCTTCCGTCGCACGGGGCGTGCGAAGGGGCGGTGTTCCGCAGCGGTGACGTGACGTAACCGTTGCGGAGGACTGGCCGATGGCTCATTTCTTCAAGCAAGGCGTACGCGACGACAGCTTTCGCTGGCGGCGTTTTGCTTTGCCTGTGCGTGATGTCTCCACGCCTCCGCGATCGAACACATCGACGGAGAACGAACGTGACTTCATCCCTTAGAACTTCATCGCGATGCCGGACTGGCATCGCACTCATCGCTGCGTGTCTTGCCAGTATGGCGCTGACGCTTCCCGCACACGCGCAGGACGCAACGCTGCCGGAAATCAACGTCAACGCGACACGCTTGGGCAATACGGGCGGCAATAGTTCAGACGGCGGCGTAGCCACCGCCGGGAATGCCGTCAGCCAAAGCACCGCCGGCCCCAATATCGGAATCGTCGGCGCGTCGACGACGGTCATCACATCGCAAGACATTGCGCACGCGCCGAACCAGACGATTCAGGAAATCATCGCCAGCGCTCCCGGCGTTCAGCTCACGACGCTTTTTGGCGCGGTCAACGGCGCGGGCAGCGTCGTCGATCTGCGGGGCTTCGGCGCATTCGCGTCATCCAACACGCTGTTTCTTGTGAATGGTCGACGATTGAACGAATCTGATCTGCAAGGCGTCGATCTTTCGACGATTCCGATCCAGTCGATCGAGCGCATCGAAATCACGCGAGGCAACTCAGGTGCAGTGTTGTATGGCGATAACGCGATCGGCGGCGTCATCAACATCGTCACCAAAACTGGCACAGGAACCGGCAAGCCATATGCGGGACGCGTCGAAGGCGGCGTTGGATCGTACGGGCAGCGCGAGGGTAATGCCTCGTTTAGCGCCAACTCCGGCCCGTGGTCGTCATCGATGTTTGCAAACACCGTTCACTCGGACGGCTACCGCGTCAACAATAGGCTCGAACAACAAAACGGCATCGGCGAAATCCGTTACACGACGCCGGATTTCACCGCGTTCCTGAATCTTTCAGGCGACAATCAGCAGCTTGGTTTTCCAGGAACGCGCGCCAACCAGTATTCTCTCGACTTTGGCTTCACGAAAACCAATCAGTTGACGGACCTCCGCGGAAGCACGACGCCGTACGACTTCGGGAATAAACAGGGAATCAATGCAACGGCGGGCTTCACCAAATCATTGTGGAACGGCGCGGAACTGATCGTCGATGGAGGCGTCCGCAACAAGAAGCAACAGGCAGGCTTCTTTGGCGACCCGGCGTTCACTCCGCAATTCCCCGGCGATATTCCGCCGTTCAGCTACGTCGACTCTGAACTCACGACTTGGTCAGTCACGCCTCGTCTCAGCATGAAAAATATATTCGGGAGCGTGACATCGAACATTCTCACCGGTATCGACTTTTATGATTTCCAATATCAATCAAACCGCAGCTACGTCGATGGCTCTCCGCCGAACCATGTTTACAATCTCTCGCAGCAGACCGTTGCAGGATACTGGCAACAAACGCTCGGTTTGCTTCCATCGACGGACTTCTCCTATGGCGGACGAATCCAACTGCTCAATCTAAGTGCCCGAGATAAGTATGATCCAACAGCTCCGGGAGATCAGAATTTGGGGATCATCGCTCAGGCGACGCCGCTCGACAAACAAGAGACCAACCACGCATTGCATGTCGGCTTAGAGCATCGCTTCAACGAAAACTTCGCCGTGTTCGGCCGCGCCGCGCAAGCCTTCCGTACACCAAATGTCGACGAGCGCGTCGTCACCGGACCTTCGTTTACACAGCCCCCTGTTCCCTTTGCTCCGATCCCGCAAAATTTTCAGCTCAAAACGCAAACGTCTCACGACGTCGAAGCGGGCCTTAAGATTCATGGAGGCGGTTTAGACATTCAAACCAGCTACTACGACATGCATTTGAAGAACGAAATTCACTTCAATCCCATTCCAGGTATAGGTTTTTACAATTACAATCTCGATCCAACGCATCGTTATGGATCGGAGACCGCTGTCTCGCTGCGGATCAACGACGCATTCAGGTTAAAGGGCGGGTTCGCCTACACGCGCGCAGTGTTCGAGGAAGGACAATTTGCCGGCAACGATGTGCCGCTAGTCTCGCGCCTGTCGGGCAATGCAGGCTTTTCATGGAATATCTGGCAGAGATATCTCGTTCTTGATGCTAACGCTCGCTTCTGGAGTGAGCGTCGCTTCGACAACGATCAGCCAAACAAAGCGCAGCTGATTCCGGCAAACAGCACCATCGATTTGAAACTCAGTGGCGAAATCAATCAGTTCTTCTGGTCGGCGAGCGTCATCAATCTATTGGATAACTATTACTACGATTACGGCATCGCCAGCGCTACGGTTGGAAACGGGTCTATCGCGATCTATCCGCTTCCAGGCCGCGTGTTCATGCTCAAGGGCGGCATGACTTTCTAAGATAAGACGTTCTGAGAAATGAAAACGGCCTGCGATCAGGGGCATGAACGCAGGCCGTAGTTTTTTCAATGACCCCGGCGATACGGGGGCGAATCCGCCGACGCCTTGAAAATCAAGATTTGGAAATTCAGATTCAGAAATTCAGAGTCGTGAAGTTAGATCTTCTTCTTCACGATAACGGTCTTGGAAGGCGCAACCGAGACAACGCGCTTCACGCTGACTTTCTTCACGACTGCCATGTGCTTGCGCGCATGACGATGCGTGACGTGCATCCGGTGATGACGATGAGCCTTCTTCACCACGACAACCTGCGCTTTCGCGTTGGCAACCGATGGCTTGATGATCACGGTCTTGGTCGAAGGCGCACGTTCGGTCTTGATGACGGTCGCCGCCATTGCAGGCGCGGTCAGCATCGAAGCGACAAGCAATGCAGCGGAAATTTTCTTAAACATGGTCGTCTCCATTTGTAGGATCGTCAGGGTGGCCGGTCGGATGGCCGGGTTGCCGATCATGGAGACGACGCTAGAAGCTCTGTGCTGAACTCGATCTGAAGCGAGATTGCAGCATTCATTCATCTGGATGACGTTTTTGTCATGCAGTGTTGTGATGCGGTGCGTCAAAATAGCTGAGAATCGTCCAAATTCGTCGGAATGTTTGAACCTAGCCCGTGTTCTCACAGACGACAGGGTATATGCTGGGCATGAAACACCGAGGAGCGATCGCATGAAGAATTTCACCGTGAGGCAATTGTCGCTGGGTCTGCTGCTATCGGCTTCAGTGAGTGTCACTGCACTGGCTGCAGGTTCGGATACCCCGTCCGCTCCGGTGACGACCCCCGCCCCGGCTGCAAAAGCCGCGCCTGCGACCACGACGAACGCACCTGTGGCGACTGACACCAAGAAAGAGCACTGGTGGCAGAAGTCGGATCCCGCAGCCAAGCCTGCCGACAAGAAGTCGTCGATCGACGATCCGGCGTTTCTCAAAGGTTATCGCGAAGCCTACGCGACGATCTACGAGCGCAACGATTATGCTGCTGCCATTCCCCAGCTAGAAGCGCTCGGCCACCCCGACCGCGCCGATGTCGCCAACCTGATCGGCTACTCCTACCGTAAGCTCGGCAATTATCAGCTTGCGAGCAACTGGTACGAACGCGCGTTGAAGGCCGATCCGAACCATGTCAGGACCTGGCAATATTACGGCCTGTGGCAGGTCGAACAGGGCAATCGCGAGCAAGCCGTTTATCACCTCGGCAAAATCGAAAAGATCTGCGGCAAAAACTGCGCGGAATACCAATCGCTGGCATCCGCGCTGACGACGGGCCAGACAACCTACTGATCGGCTCGGACGCTTCGCAAATTCATTCGGCGTCTGCAGCAACGCAGGCGCCGAATTCTTTTGGTTAATTTGAAACGCATCCCTTCCATGCTGCCCGCATGGAGACAGCGCACCTCGACAACAACCTGCAAGGTCGTATAGACGAAACCTTCCTCGGCGCAGCGTTTGTACCGGGCGAACAACATTAGCCAACCTGATGATGACGACATCGACCAAGTATCAGCGCATCGCGTTTGTCGCGGGGCCAAGCCCCGAGGCGCAGCAGGCGCTTGCGCAACTCGTCAAAACTTACGGCAACCGTCCATCCAGCGATGCCGATGTGGTTGTTGCGCTTGGCGGCGATGGATTGATGCTGCAAACGCTGCATCAGCATATGCGCTCGGATATTCCCATTTACGGAATGCATCGCGGCACCGTTGGATTCCTGATGAACGAATTCAGTGCGACGCAACTGGTCGAGCGCCTTGATGCCGCGAAACTCACCGTCATCAATCCACTGCTGATGCGCGCGACCGACATTCACGGTAAGGTTCACATCCACCACGCCATCAACGAAGTCTCGCTCTTTCGGCAAAGCCATCAGGCCGCACGGCTGCGAATTCTCGTCGACGAGCGCGAACGCATGGCCGAACTGATTTCCGACGGCGTCTTGGTGGCGACGCCCGCAGGCTCAACGGCTTACAATCTTTCGGCGCAGGGACCGATCCTGCCGATCAATGCGCCACTCTTGGCGCTGACCCCGATCAGTCCGTTCCGCCCTCGCCGCTGGCACGGCGCGCTGCTGCCCAACACGGCGTTTGTCGTGATCGAGGTTCTGGAGTCCGAAAAGCGGCCGGTCGCTGCCGTCGCCGACCATGACGAGGCGCGCGATGTGCAACGCGTCGAGATCATCGCGGACAAGACGATTTCGATCCGGATGCTGTTCGATCCGGGCCACAGCCTTGAAGAACGGATTCTCAGCGAGCAGTTCGGGTATTAGGTCGGCATATCTGGGCATGGGCTGATCCAAAAACCGGCACCCACTTTTCGGGGCCATGCCAGGCGTTCCAAGGATAACCATTCGTTAACGGCGGTGGCATATAGTTAACGGCGAGTGTACCTTTCCGGTGCGCCGTTCGGGCTGCCCATGTTCCGTATCGATTTCAACAAGCTGCGTTTTCTGGTGTGCGACGACAACGCGCACATGCGCCGCATCCTGCGGACGCTGTTGCATTCGTTCGGCGCGCGCGAAGTCTATGAAGCCGAAGACGGCGCGACCGCGCTCGAAATGTACAGCCACTATGTCCCGGACATTGTTATCACCGACTGGTCGATGCCGATCTTCGACGGACTGGAATTGTCCCAGATGATCCGCCAGCCGGATGGCACGGGAAATCCCTACGCACCCATCATCATGCTCACCGGCCATTCTGAAAAACGCCGCGTCATGACTGCGCGCGATGCCGGCGTCACTGAATTTCTCGCCAAGCCGATTTCAGCCAAGGGCCTCTATCAGCGCATCTTGAACGTGGTGGCCAATCCCCGTCCCTTCATCAAGACCAAGAACTATTTTGGACCGGATCGCCGCCGCAACACCAACAACACCTATATCGGCGCCGAGCGGCGCAGCGGCGGGACAGCCGAAGTGGTCCAGCAGCCGTCGCTGCTGGATAAAGCCCGCGTCGCCGGCTAGGAGCGATCATGGCCAAAGAGAAATCCGCCGAGATCAAGGTCGAAACCTTCGCTGACTATCAAGTCATCACCCAGCCGAATCCGCTGCGCAAGCATGTGCGGCGTGTCGACGACAAGGACAAGGACGATCCGGTCGCACGCGCCGAAAAAGCGCTCGCGGGTCTTTCAGGCGAATTCAAAGGCTGGATGCTGGCGGAATGCGAACGTCTGAGCGCGGCACATATCGCCATCAAAGAAGTTGGAATGAATCCGCAAAACCGCGAAGAATTGTTTCGCGCAGTGCATGACATCAAGGGCGACGCCGCGACCTTCGGGTATCCGACCGCAGCTGCCGCAGCCGAAAGCCTGTGCCGGATCATCGAACATTCTCCCGACCTCGTCGCGGTTCCGGAAGAACTGATCGCGCATCACGTCAATGCCATCCACGCGATTTTCCGCGAGCAGGCGAAGATTGAAGCCGCCGGCATGGCAAATGAATTGAGCAAGCGTCTGCGCGGGCTTGCCGATGAATATCTCATCGCGGTCAACAAAGACCGTCCCGAGCACCTCGAAGCGATTCTATCGCCGAGCATTTCGCCGGCTGAATAGCGGGCAAAAATTCCAAATTAAAATTTAAATGAATTAGGCAGCGATTGAGTGATCGTTGTCTTGGCGAGGCGCTGCCGAAAAATCGAAATCGTCGAACCGCGGCTCGATGCGCTTGTCCCATACGAAATCGTCGTCCTCAGCATCGTCTACGACCTGACCGGATGCGTCCAGATCGAACGGGGCTTGCTCGCTCTCATCGTGGTCAATGTCGAACGCCTGAAACTCATAAGCTTCGGTTTCGATCAGAGCCACAAACTCGTCCGCAAAAGCCAGATCGTCATTTTCGGCGGCGGCGGCATCGGCCTCCGCAGCCAACTCGTCGCAAAACAGCCGAGCCTCCTCGCGGGCGGATTCCGTCGCAAAGCGACGCAGCAATATCAGAAGCGATTCGGCGGCCTTCGATGGTCCCTGCTCGCATTGGGTCAAGACACGCTCAACCATCCGGCGGCGCAATCGCGTGGCACCGTCGATCGTGCCGATAAAGCCAATCTCGTGGCTGGCGTCGAGCGCCGCGCGGAACGCAGGATAAGTCGATTCGGGCAGGCCCGCCTTGGCCAACAGCGCATTGATGCTGTTGCTGCTACGATCGTGAACGATGGCGGCGACGCGGCTGCGCGGCATGCCCGACAGTTCGACCAGAGCTTCCTCGAACAGATCGAGATTACCCGACAGCAAAGCGCGCAACACAAGGCCGGCATTGAGTTGGCCTGTCGTGCGCAGATGTTTGATGAGTGCGGCCATATCCGCACCGCGCGATTGCGCCGCAAGGTTGACGGTAGATTTTTCCAACGCCTCGACGGTGACGCGATGCGCGCGATCAGGATTGAGCCATTGCCGCGCGGTGACGAAATGGGCCAGCGTGCTCGACAGGCGTTCGGCCAGCGCAAGGCGCGTCGCCGCGGGCAGATCGTCAAGACCGAGTAGCGCTTCGCGGATCGCGGCCAGATGGCCGTGGCGCTCCACGATGCGGGCGAGCGAGAAAGGCGCCAGCGCCGCATCGGGGTTCTCGATCAATTCGAGCGCCGCCGATGCGCTGCCGACTTCCGCAATCGCCGCCGACACCGAGGGGGGCAGTTCGGCGCGGCGCGCGATTGCGCATTGAGTTTCGGAATTTCCGGTTGCGACGATGTCCACCATGTCGGCATCGATCAGCAACGGAGAATGTTCGAGAATGCAGACCGCCACTGACGGCTGATCGACCGACAATGCAGCGACGATGGACGGCGGCGCTTCCAATGCGCCCGCGAACACTTCAGCCATGGCTTGGCGAACCAGCGGCGAGGCATCGTCGAGAAGCATCAGCAGCGCGCCTTCGGCGGCTGCGCGATCGTCCTCGGATAAATCTGAAATGAGCCAAGCTCGGGCCAGCGCCCGTGTCGCCTCTGCACGCTCGCCTGCGGGAGCGGTGCGAACCCAGTTGATAAAATGCCGAACGATCATGAGTACCGGCCTACGCAACATGACACGACATCATCACGCGATGCCACTGTCAGGAGTTGTAAACCATGACACTTAAGAAACTGTTCACCATAAGCTGCTGCGGTTATTGTGGTTTTGTTAACCGCGATTAACGCGAGCTTATCGACGCACGACCCGATCGAAAAACCGGTGCCCACTTTTCCGGGTCATGCGGTGAAGAACGCATTCCACAGGATCGACAGTCCTGCGACCAGCATCAAGCCGTCCATCATCAGGCGAAATGAATCCGGGTCGAGCTTCATCACGAAGCGCTTGGCGACGAATGCGCCCGCAAACAGCGAGGAGCCCGCGATCAATCCATTGAGAAAGACATCCAGCGGCATCGCGTCGAAGCGGCGGAACGTCAACGCCTTGCTGATGTAGACCATTAATGAGCCGGCAGCTTCGGTGCCAAGCAACGCACCTTTGACCAGACCGAAGGTCATGAAAATCGGAACCGTGATCGGCCCCGTTGACGCAACGATGCCAGTGAAAAACCCAGCGATCGCGCCAACAATTACCATTGCCCATAGCGGCAGCTTGATGTCGTGCGCGGCAAACCAGCGCCGTGCCGGAATCATCGACAGCAGAAATACGCCAATCGCGATGTCGACGGCGTGCGATGGCAACGCGAGAAGCGTTCGGGCGCCAAGCGCCGCAGCCGGGACGCCCGTAACAGAATAGGCCGCAACCGCGCGCCAGTCGATTTCTCGCCACCATACGATGATGCGGGAGAGATTGGCCATGATGGCGGCAATGGCCATGATCGGCACAGCCTGCTTCGGCCCGAACTCGTAGATGAGAACCGGCAGCAGCATGATCGACGAGCCGGTGCCGACGATGCCGCTAATGACACCGGCGACAACACCGACGGTGAGGACGAACACATAGCTCAAGGGAAGTCTTCCGTGCTGCGGCAGGCGGTAATCGCCGTCTCCACGCTAGCTCGAGAACACGCCAGCCCGGTCGCTAAATAGATCGAGCGGTTGCGGCACGCCTGTTTTGGCAGGTGCGCCGGGCACGGGGAGCGTCGAGACCAGCGACGAATTGTTGCCCCATAATTCGCTTACGGCGCGCGACACCGGCTCGGGCCGGTCGCCCGCCTGATAAAGCGAACGGAAAATCGGGCTGTTTGGAGTCTGCAAATCCGCCACTTCCTGCGGAGCCGAAATCGGCGCGCGCGCCTGCGGAAAGCTGGACAAATATGCTGCGTTGTCGATCGGGATGAAAGCCGCGACGCGTGACGGCCCCGGCGTCACGCCAGCTGACGCCAGCACGGTTTGCGTGGCCTTTGAATTGGCGGCGCTGTCGTAGCGCGATGTCAATTGCGCATAGACCTGCGAGATGCTGCGCGAGCTACCGTCTTTATTGTAGAAGATTGAGCGGTTCGCGGCGGCGGCGGCTGGAAACAGCGCAGGGCCGGAACGGTTCGGATTGTCTTCAGCGTTGGAGATCAGCTTCGTTGCGCCGCCCACGCCCATAACATGCGCAATGTAAAGTTCGCCATCGCTCGGTCGCCGTCCAATCGCGCCGGTCAGTTTGAAGCTGTTGGACTGCGTGAGCACGCCAGCCATAGCGGCATTGGCGGCCGGATCGTCACGCAGTTTTAGAATTTCCTGCCGCGTCGCCGGATCGCTGACGGAATAACTGCCTGAGGGCGTCTTAGAAATCGCATCGGCATATTTGCCGAATCCGAACGCAGCTCCAGCCTCCTTGACGGTGCCGAGCCAGGTCTGCTCGATGAATTGATACAATCCCCGCGCCGAGGATGTGGACGCCTGCGCGTTGGGGTTGAGGTTGGATTCGATCTTCGCGGTAGAGACCAGATACTGGAAGCTCGCGCCGGTTGCGTTGGCAGCACTCTTGATCGAGCTCGCGATTTTGGCGCGTGCCGAGTCCAGACCTGCAAGGATGGTGGATGTATCGACCGCCATATTGGTGCCCGCTCCCTTGAGCGCGATCAGCAAAAGTGGGAACCGGTTTTGCGTCCGATCACGCTCAAAATATTTTAAGAGCGCGTGACCTGACCGCAGAACCGCGAAACACTTCTGCGGGTCACGCGCGGAACCGAACGTGAAGGTGCCGCATTTATGGTTAATATGGCGTTAATATCCAAGGCCATCGCAGGCTAACCCAGAACAGGATTCAGCCATGCGGCCTGTTCATGCCTAGAGGTACGAGCTTTGCTTCGTTTTTCCTGTGAAACTTGCCAACACGAGAGGATCTTCGCATGCCTTACGCGTTCGCCACACCCGACTCGACATTTGCGTTTCTTGGACTGCTCGGTTGCCTAATGGTGACTTCGATGGCCTTGGTCTGGAGTATCGAAGATCAGAAGGCAAAAAAGCTCCAACAGCAGCGCGTCAAGAGAGACTGATCCAAATACGCCGTCTGCGGCCTGGCCCGATAGCCAGCGCTTAGCGGTAGGCTTTGGCGGGATCGAAGGTCTTGTCCGCATCGACGAAGGCGAGCTTGACCGCGCCGCCCTCGCCTTTGACCGCCCGGTAAAAGCAAGAGCGCCGTCCGGTGTGGCACGCGCCCTCGCCCGCCTGTTCGACCTTGATCCAGACCGCGTCCTGATCGCAATCCATCCGCATCTCGACGACGCGCTGGACATGTCCCGACGTCTCGCCCTTTTTCCAAAGCGCTTTTCGCGAGCGGCTGTAGTACCAGCCGTCGCCGGTCTCGATGGTTTTGCGCAACGCTTCATCGTTCATGTGCGCGACCATCAGTACGTCGCCGGTCGCGGCATCGGTCGCGACGCAAGTCACGAGGCCATTCGCATCGAATTTGGGTTGAAAGGTCAACCCTTCTTCGATGTCGTTTGCGTTGGTCGGAGATGAAGTTGCACTCACGTCGGCACCCTTGATCTTGAGAAGGCGTAAAGCCTTCCCACGGGGAAAGCCTTATACGCCGCGCACCATATTGAGAAAACGAGCCTGCTCGTCAGGATTATCATGAAACACGCCGGTGAAGCGTGTCGTCAATGTCTTGGCGCCTTCCTTGGCGATACCGCGCACCGACATGCAGGTATGCTCGGCTTCCATCACCACCGCGACACCACGCGGCTTGAGGATGGCGTTGATCGCACCGGCCACTTGGGCTGTGAGATGTTCCTGCGTCTGCAGGCGCTGTGCGAACACATCGACCAAGCGCGCGATCTTTGACAGACCCACCACGCGATCGACCGGGGCATAGGCAACATGAGCCTTGCCGTAGAACGGCATCATGTGATGCTCGCAATGCGAATTGAAGGTGATGTCGCGGATCAGCACAAAGTCGTCATAGCCCGCCGTCTCGCCGAAGGTGCGGTCGAGAATTTCAGCAGGACATTGGAAGTAACCTTGAAATAGTTCGTCGTAAGCTTCGACAACGCGGCGCGGCGTATCGAGCAGGCCTTCGCGCTTCACGTCCTCACCGACATAAGCCAAAAGCGTCTTGACGGCGGCCTCTGCCTCGTCACGCGACGGGCGCGGCGCGTCTTTTTTGACGGCAGCTGCGAGGTAATCGGATTCAGGAATTTCGGATTTTTCGCCGGGCTTTCCGCCGCGGAGTGGCTTGATGATCGCGTCCATTTCGTCTCCGTTCGACCGGTCCCATTCCACAATAACCCTTATGGTGGGGGCCGGAGTGTCACCGGGAAGTAAGCCGAAAACCCTGATTAAGCCGGGGTTTCGCAAAACGCAGGTGGTTTATTCCTGCCGCCTCAACACTATATAGGTTACGGGCTGGACCCGCCAAGGGTTCCGCCTAAAAAGGTCTTATGCGGTCAAAGTTTCAAACGGCATGCTGAACGACATCTACAACAAGAAAATCATCGAATTGGCGGGGAATATTCCTCGGCTCGGGAGGTTGGCCGACCCCGATGCCTCCGCGACTGCGCATTCCAAACTGTGCGGCTCGACCGTTAAGATCGATCTCAAGATGAATGACGACGTGGTCAGCGATTTCGCGCACGACGTCAAAGCCTGCGCGCTAGGACAGGCGTCCTCGTCGATCATGGCGCGTCACATCATCGGCTCAACCGCGACCGAACTACGTGAGTTGCGCGAGACCGTCCGGAAAATGCTGAAAGAAAACGGCGCGCCGCCGCAGGGCAAGTGGGCCGACGTGGCGCTGCTGGAGCCGGTACGCGACTACAAAGCGCGCCATGCCTCGACGCTTTTGACGTTCGATGCCGTGGTCGATGCGATCGACCAGATCGAAGCCAAGATCAAAGCCAAGATTGACGCAAAGCCCGGCAAGCTCGCGCCGGCGCAAAGTTGACTTAACCGCGCAACATTATTTGCGATTCGGAGCGGCGGTCGCAGCACCGCCAGTCGGCGGCTCGGCAAGCGCTGTTTTGGTCGAGAGCTTTTCGCTCCGCGCGTCGGCGTTGATGACGCGATCCTGAATCGGTTTGACGACCTCGGCAACGGCGTCCGTCGTCACGAGATTGGTCACGCGCAATTCCGCATCGGTCAATTCATGCAGCGCTTCCCAAGGTGGAGTACTCAGCGCCAGCGACAGCAAGTCGCCCGAACCGCCCATCTCGAAGGTGTATTTCGCAAGCCGCCCAATATCGCGCTCCACGATCATCAAATCCTGCGCGGAATAACTTGCAGACTTGGCATCGTCGGCGCGATCGCCCATCCAGATCTGATGCACGCGAATATGCGCGCCTGCCGGCACGGTGCGCGTCTCGCCGGACAGCAATAGAAAGACGCACATTGATTCACAATAGGCGCTCGGCAAAACATCGCGCTCGACGCCGCCGCCCACCGGAGTTCGTTCGATCACAAGGCCAACCGACGTCCTCAAGCCGAGATCGCGCCAGCGGCGTCCGAGCGAGATGGCATCGAGCACCGATCCGCCGCTGGAATCCAGCACCATCGTGACACCCTTCGGGTCGCGGTCCTTGATGAACTTGTCGAACTTCGCAGGTGTGTCGCTGGTGATGATGCCGACGGCGGAAATCCAGTTACTGCAATCCGGATCGCAGGCAGTCGCAGGCGCGCCATACCAAGTGAAGGTCATCGGAAGCTTGCGCTCTTCGAGCGTGTTGGCCGCATATGCCATTCCGCCAAGCGTGGCAAAGCCAAGCAAAGCGAGGCAAAAAGCAGCAGCGCAGACCCGCGCCCAGCCGCCATATGAAAGCGACCTCACGTGATGCAACTTGGTTCCTTCCCCCACCCGAATCGGGCAATGGCAACAACCGTGTCCACAATCGAATCGTGTCATGCAGACGTTATGAAAAGCTAACCGCGCGGAGTATTTGCGTCTATGCGACTTTGCTGCGATGCGGCTTCAAATATGCAATAACTGACGCAGTGTGGCGCGAAAGCCAGCACGTTCCGGTTCCTCGCTATGGAACTGGTCAATTGACGGCGTACGAATCGGCATCACGCACAAGAAAGTCACAAGGTGGATCGGGCGATGTGTTCTGACTGCGCCAAATCGATTCTGCGATTTCCGCGATTGGCCGGTCGCGGCATGATCTGGACCTACCGGCAAACGCTTTCGCCGATGATCGGAAACACATGTCGCCATCTGCCGACCTGTTCCGTCTACGGCGACGAGGCCATCTCAAAATTCGGATTGTGGTCCGGCGGATGGATGACACTGGCGCGGCTGTTGCGCTGCCAACCCTGGGGTACATCCGGTATCGACAATGTGCCGGATGAAGTGCCGCCGACTGCGCGCTGGTACCTGCCGTGGCGCTATGCGCGCTGGCGCGGCACCAATTCTCCTAAGGCGTAACGGCAGCGTCCGCGCGAGGCCGCGTCAGCAGAACGAGCCCAATGGAGACGACGACAAACGCAATCGCGGTCAGGTTCATCGCGTCGTACATGCCACGCACATAAAATACGCCGCCGATTCCAGAGCCGATCGCCTGCCCGATGTAAAGCGCGGACGTATTGAGCGACACCGACGCACTCGCAAGCGGGGGTGCTGCGGACATGAGACGCACCTGCTGCATCGAATTCGACGGCACGAAACCGAATCCCCAGAACACGGTTGCGATGAACATCGCCACCAACGCGCCGCTGCCCAGCGCCCAACCGGCGACGCCGATCAGCAGCGAGATTTGAACGATCAGCGATGTTTTCCAGCCGCCCCACCTATCGACGACGCGGCTGGCGAAGATGTTGCCAATCAAGCCCGTGATACCCCAGATGAAAAACACCGTGGCAACGGACTCCGCACTCGCGTTCATCAGCTTGGTCATCACCGGACCGATGAAGGTGAAGATCACAAATGGACCGGACGTTTGCATGGCCGTGATGAGAAGCAGAATGAGGATCGCCGGATTGCGTGCGAGATCGCTCCACGTCTTCAGATCGACCGGCACGCCCTGCAATCCGCGCGGCAAACGCCATACCAGAATAGCACTGGAGAGAAACGCGATCACCGCAATCGCAGCATAAGCAAACCGCCAGCCGAAATGACTTGCGATGAACGCAATCGCAGGCAATCCGAATGCTGCGGAGAGCGACCAGCCGAGAAACACGAACGACATCACGCCGCCGCGATGTTCGACCGGCGCCATCATTGCGGCGGTGCCGGCCGCCTGCGGCGTGAAGAGTGCGACGACCGCAAGCATCACGAGACGTAACGCGAGCAGCGAGTCATAATTCGGTGCCATTGCTGACGCGACATGCGCAAGCGCAACAATGAAAAGCGTGCTTGCAAGAAGTATGCGCCGATCGAAACGGCTGGTGAGCCACGCCGTCACCGGCGAACCGATACAAAGCACCGCCGCACCGAACGTAATGAGCAGGCTCGCATCGCGCACTGACACATTCAATCCATCGGCCAAATCGCCGAGCATTCCGGCGGGGCCCATGACGGAAATGCCGGTGACGAAATTGCCGAGCAATAATGCGGTAGGCGCGAAGCGCTTCATCATCCAAGCCTGTTAGCAGACAAGCCTGTTAGCAGACTTAATGTTTAATGCAACTGCATGAAGATAGCTCATCGCCGTCATGCCAATATCTCATCTTGCAAATAATCTACCAGATTGCGGCAGCTTCTCTCACGCCCACAACTGTTGCGACACCCGATTCCCCTGCTATATCGATGCCCATCGCTTACCTGCGCCCGTTCGCAGGAGTGAGCAAACAGGAGCTGGGTGAAAGCCCAGAAATAAAATGTCTGACGCTCAGGTCGCAGTGACCTTTCCCGACGGCGCACGCCGCGAATTCCCCAAGAACACCACCGGCTTCGACATCGCCAAGGGCATTTCGCCCTCACTGGCCAAGCGCACTGTTGCGATGGCGCTCGATGGCGAAGTCATGGATCTGTCCGATCCGATTTCGCGGGACGCGAAAATCGAATTCATCAACCGCGATGACCCGCGCGCACTGGAATTGATCCGGCACGACGCAGCACATGTGCTTGCCGAAGCGGTGCAGGCGCTGTGGCCCGGCACGCAAGTGACGATCGGCCCGATCATCGACAACGGATTCTATTACGACTTCTTCCGCAACGAGCCGTTCACGCCGGAAGATTTCGTCGCCATCGAAAAAAAGATGCGCGAGATCATCGCGAAGGATCAGCCGTTCACCAAGGACGTGTGGTCGCGCGAGAAAACCAAACAGGTGTTCCGCGACAAGGGCGAAGCCTTCAAGGTTGAGCTTGTGGACGCCATTCCCGGCGACGAGCCGATCAAGATTTATTATCAGGGCGATTGGTTTGATCTCTGCCGCGGACCCCACATGACGTCCACAGGTAAAGTTGGAAACGCGTTCAAGCTGATGAAGGTCGCGGGCGCTTATTGGCGCGGCGATTCGAACAATCCGATGCTGACGCGCATTTACGGCACGGCGTTCGCAAAGCAAGAAGACCTCGACGCTTATATGAAGCAGCTCGAGGAAGCCGAGAAGCGCGACCATCGGCGTCTCGGCCGCGAGATGGATTTGTTTCATTTCCAGGAAGAAGCGCCGGGCTCAGTATTCTGGCATCATAAAGGCTGGACGCTGTTCCAGATGCTGGAGAACTACATCCGCCGCCGCCAAACCGAGGCCGGCTATCAGGAAGTAAACTCACCGCAGTTGATGGACCGCGAATTGTGGGTCACGACCGGACACATTCCGACTTATTCCGAAAACATGTTCATGACGGCGAAGCGCGAGGACGACAACCGCGTCTATGCGATCAAGCCGATGAACTGCCCCGGCCATGTGCAGATTTTCAAGAACGGTTTGAAGTCGTACCGCGAGCTGCCGCTGAAAATCGCCGAATTCGGCAAGGTGCATCGCTTCGAGCCATCAGGTGCGATGCACGGGTTGATGCGCGTGAGAGGCTTCACGCAGGACGACGCGCATGTGTTCGTCACGCAGGACCAGATCGCCGAAGAATGTCTGGCGATGAACAATCTCATCCTGTCGATCTACAAGGATTTCGGGTTCGACGATGTCGAGATCAAATTCTCGGATCGACCCGAGAAGCGCATCGGCGAAGACGCGCTGTGGACCACCGCCGAAAACGCATTGATGAAAACGCTGGAAGAAACCCAGCATCCGTGGACGCTCAATAAAGGCGAAGGCGCGTTCTACGGCCCGAAACTCGAATACACGCTGAAGGATGCCATCGGCCGCGAATGGCAGTGCGGCACCATTCAGGTGGACCTGAATCTGCCGGGGCGTCTCGGCGCGTTCTACATCGATGAGCATTCAAATAAAGTGACGCCGGTCATGCTTCACCGCGCCATCTTGGGTTCGCTTGAACGGTTCACCGGAATCCTGATCGAGCATTTCGCCGGTCACTTCCCGCTGTGGCTGGCACCCTTGCAGGCCGTCGTCACCACCATCACGTCGGATGGCGACGACTACGCGCGCGAAGTGGTTGCGGCGTGTAAGCGCGCTGGTCTTCGCGTCGAGACCGATCTGCGCAACGAGAAGATCAACTACAAGGTGCGCGAACATTCGCTGGCGAAGGTTCCTGCGTTGCTCGTCGTCGGCAAGAAGGAGGCGGAATCGCGTTCAGTCTCGATCCGCCGCCTCGGCAGCGAAGGCCAAACCGTGATGCCGCTCGATGAAGCTTTGCGAACGCTCGCCGATGAAGCCACGCCGCCCGATATCAAGCGAGCGAAGCAAGGGATCAAACAGGCAGCGGAATAGGGATTGGCAAGTCTCGATTTGAAGCCTCACTTTAGAGATTTGCTAATTCTCCAAACCTTGCGCTGCCGCGCATCGTGCCGATATCTGCGTCACGCACCGCGCAATGCGGTCACGCCATTCTGGATATGACATGCCCGACGCACTCGACCTTCTGAAAACACGGCGCTCGCTGAAACCGTTTGAGATGAGCGGTCCCGGTCCCTCGCCCACTGAGCTTGAAACCATCCTCACCATCGGCGCGCGCACGCCTGATCACGGCAAGATCGTGCCGTGGCGCTTCATCGTGTTCGAGAGCGACGCGCGGGTGAAAGCAGGCGAGATTTTCGCAAAAACGTTTCGCGCCAAAAATGTCACCGCCACACAAGACCAGGTCGACAAAGAGAAAGGCAGATTTCTCGATGCGCCTCTTGTAATAGCAGTTGTCAGCCGAACCGCACAGCATCCGAAAGTGCCGCTGTGGGAGCAGGAATTGTCAGCGGGCGCGAGCTGCATGAACATCGTTCACGCCGCGCATGCACTTGGATATGTCGCGAACTGGCTGACCGGATGGATGGCGTTCGACCGTGACGTGCTGGAGGCGCTCGGGTTGAAGCCAGATGAGAAGATCGCGGGCTTCGTTCACATCGGAAAATCCGACAAACCGCCGGAAGATCGCCCGCGGCCGAGCCTTGCGGACATCGTCACGCGTTTCTAGTTTTTTGTGGTCTAGTTTTTCTTGGTCTAGTTTTTCTTGGTCTAGTTTTGCTTGGTGAGAACTTCGACTTCGCCGTCGACGCCGTTGGTGACATTGAAGGGCCGCTCATAGACCTTGCCTTCGTTCTTGGCGATGACGCGATATTCACCTTCGGACAGAATGACGCGCGGGAATGCGCCGTTATATTCCTTGATGATGTCGCCTGCCGGCGTAATCACAGACCATGCCGTGTTCGCCAATGCTTCGCCGCCCTGATTGGCCACGAGCTTGAGCGTGATCACGGCGGCCCGGTGCGTGATCGTCACGTCGGTCAGTTTCGCCGCCTGCACGCGAATGTCGGAGCGCACGACTGAATTGGCGTCGCCGTAATTCGAGATGATGTAATAGACACCGTCCGGCACGAGCACGACATCGCCTGCCGCAACGTTGGTCGCGATCGGCGCGCGATCGCCGATCTCGAACTGGCTGCCTTTATAAATCGAGAACGTAATCTGTCCCTGCGGGATACGGCTGGTGCCGACGCGGCCTTCGATCCGCAACCCGCCTGCAGGTAATTCAAACGACTCGCGTGCTGTCTCACCGCGCAGCGTCACTGGTCGCACGGCGCTCACAAGGCCCATGGCCGCGTAAACGACATAACCGCCAGGCGAGAGCACGATGTTCGGCGTCGCGGATTTTTCTTCGCGGATCAGTTGAAACGCACCGCTGGCGTCCGGCTTGTCGGAATAGACGCGCCACACGATGCCGTTGTTGATGGCTGGCATGTCCTTGCCGTAGCGCGCCGACAACGACAGTACGCTTTGTCCGGTTGTCGCCGCAGGCTGCGGCGGTATTGCTGTCGTCACTGGGGGCTGGGTCAACGTCGCTGGCAGACCCGGCGTTGCAGCCGGACCGGATGACGGCGCAAGGCTGATCGCAGGACCGGCGGGCGTTGGCGCTTCGGGCACGTTCGCAGGCGGAATCGGCGGCGGCCGGTCGGTGAAGAACTGGGCGCTTGCGGGTGCCATCGACGACAACAGCCCGAACAGCGCAAGTATCGGCGCATAGCGCGCGCTGCGTCGGTAAGTGTATGCACGGATGGCGAAGCCTGACATGGGCCGGTTTTTCACTGAAAACGAGGCAAATTCAAGCCTACAACGCGCTTGACCGCCTGAGATTAACCCCGCTTGTACGCCTTTCGGACGAATGGACCGTTCGTCCACCTTCAGTCACATTTTCTGACTACGCGGACGTTCGTTCGGGCACAAATATACGCGCTTCGTGTTCTCGAAAGACAATGTGGCGGCGATTCGGGCTGCGATTGACCAAGGAGACTGTCGGTGCTGGAGAATTGGATCGGGTTCGGGCAAAATCCAGCCAACAAACCCAAGGCACCCTCCGTGATCAAAAGACCGAAAATCGGGTTGGCGCTGGGCGGAGGAGCCGCGCGAGGCTTCGCCCATATCGGCATCATGCGCACGCTTCTTGCCCACGGCATCGTGCCCGACATCATCGTCGGCACCTCGATCGGCGCGGTGGTTGGCGGATCCTATGCGGCTGGCCATCTCGACAAGATGGAGGCGTGGGCTACGAGCCTGAAGCCGCGCAACATTTTCACCTATCTCGATATCCGCCTGAACGGATCGGGCCTGATCGGTGGCGGCAAACTCGCATCCGAACTGGAAGAGGCGCTCGGCCGCGTTCACATCGAGGATCTGCCGCTTGGGTTTGCGGCGGTCTCCACCGAAGTCAAAACCGGCCACGAAATCTGGCTGACAAACGGCAGCCTCGTCAAAGCCATCCGCGCCTCTTACGCCCTACCCGGCATTTTCCAGCCGGTGCTTGTCGGCGAGCGCTGGCTGGTCGACGGCGCACTGGTCAATCCGGTGCCGGTATCTGCGGCGCGCGCGCTCGGCGCGGAAATCGTGATCGCGTGCAACGTCTCAACCGACGTTGCAGGACACGGCACGATCATTTCCGGTTACGGCAAGGTCGATGACGATGCGGAATTGCCAGCTGATATTCTTCCCGAAAAGCGCGGCTTGGGGAAATTCTTCTCAGCCGAGAAAACCGTGAAGCGCGAATTTTTCGGCAGCGCGGGTCGACCGGGAATTTCCACTGTGATGGTCGATGCCTTCAACATCATGCAGGATCGCATCACGCGCGCGCGTCTTGCCGGTGATCCGCCAGACGTGCTGATTTCGCCGCGCGTCGGACGCATCGGATGGTTCGACTTCCATCGTGCGCAGGAAGCTATCGCCCACGGCGCACGCGCCGCGGAGCGCAATATCGAATCAATTCAGGAAGCGATCAATCTGCTCACGCCGACGACAAGTCAGCCGCCGGGCACGTCGCAGCCGGCTTCGATCTAATTCGCCTCAAGCCGTCTTGATATAGTCGTGCAGCGCTTCCTGCTCGCGCTCAAATTCGGCGACACGCCATTTCACGATGTCTCCAATCGAGATCAACCCGACGACGCGCCCGCTCTCGACTACCGGCAAGTGACGAAATTTGCCCGACGTCATCCGTTCCATGATCTCGCTGACATGATCGTCCTTGCGGCAGGTGATGACTTTGGCCGTCATCACAGTCTTCACCGGCTCGTCGAGTGCACTCGAACCACGCTCGCCCAGAACGCGGACAATGTCGCGCTCTGACAGAATGCCTTCGATTTTCGATCCGTTCATCACCAGCACCGCGCCGATCCGGCGTTCGGAGAGTATCTTGACCGCCGCCGAAACCTTGGCGTCGATCGATACGCTGACAACCTGATGCCCTTTGGTATCCAGAATTGCTCGAACCGTCATTGCCGCCTCCCGGTCAAATCCACCGCGCGGGTATCCGCCACGGTCGTTTCTCGCTCTGAGTCAAACAACGAAGACTGATTTTGGTTCTGCTGGTTTGGTCCTTTACCGCGCCGTCGCCATGCAACGGATCGCCGCAGAATGATGGATCAAACGCCACTCACCCGCAATACGCAGTGCAGCGAATCCAATCCCATGCATTTTTAACAAGGCTGTTCAGCGCTGATCGCGACCTTCGTTTGACGATGAATCGGCATCCTTTTCGTTGTCTTTTTCGTTGTCCTGCAAAAGCGCGCGCGGCACCGGATCGAACATCGAAAACAGCAAGAGGCCGGCGAGAAATCCGCCGATATGGGCCTGCCATGCGATGCTTTGCGGTGCGGCACCCATGCCGATCGAACCGACACCAAAAACGATGTTGACACCGAACCACACTGCGAGAAATGCGATCACACGCCCGTTTCGTAGCGCCTTGAGCAGCGGCAATGCCGGCACATGCGCCGCATCGTTCATGTCGCCGCGCGTGAACGACAGGAAACTGCCGGATTGAAATGCAAAACGGATCGAGGCCGCCATCGCGCCTGACACCGCAGCCGACGCACCGATCATGGGTGCGACTTCATGCTGGTGGGTGATGAGATGGGCGACCGCACCACCAATCGCCGTGACTGCAAGAAACGCAAAAAACCTCACCGGCGAAAATCGCCGCGCCAGCGCGCTGCCGAACGGCAGCATCCACAGCATGTTGAAAAGGATGTGGCTGAAATCGGCGTGCAGGAATGCATAAGTGAGAAACGTCCAGACCTCCGCACCGGTGCCGCCGGGAAATTGTGCCGCAAGCACGGACGCATCGTAGCGCGCTGGCACGAACCCAAAAATCCAAATCAAGTCCTCATCCGTTGCCAGCGGCAACAGCATGCGCGCGCCATGAATTGCGAACATGACGACGAGCAATGCCGTCATCGCGCCCGGAATGGTCAGGATCGGTTCGCGGGCCGGTGGCGGCGGAATTTCGGGGACTTGCAAAGTTGAATGCCTGAACGAGCGTCGTGACGTTCAGATAGGCGTCTTTGGAGTGCGCACGCAAGCGCCCGCCCCAAAAGAAAAAGGCAAAGAAAAAGGCAAAAGAAAAAGGGAAGGCGCGAACGCCTTCCCTTCATTCGACTGATCTTTTGCGCTTGGTCCGGGCGTTCCCCACCCCTCCCCGCGCAATGACCGAATTGTTCGTCGCCACCTGTGTATCGGTCCGCTGAACTCCTGGAGGAAAGCCAGCGGTATGGAGTGCGCAGACACTAGCCGCGATCTGCAGAACCACGAAGCGTATAGTTAAGTTAATGTTAACACCGCAAACCCGCGCCTCGCGCCCGTGAATCCGCTTCCCGGCATGGACGCTGCAACTCCTGTCTCGCACAACAGGAAAGGGACCGCGCCTTGCGCGAATTCGGGACACGTCTGTCCCGCGAACGCCAAGCGCGGATCAGGGTCGGATCATGAAACATTCAGCGAGCCGCGAATTCTTCGCCTATTGGGACGCGCAACGCGCCGATGCAGCCGCACCGGAGCGTGGCGATCTGGAACCGCAAGCCGTGCGGCACCTGCTCGGCGATATTTTTGTGGTGTCCTATGACCGTGCGGCGGGCTTTCCGTTTCGCGTCGCGGGCACGCGTGTCTGCGCCATGCTCGGTTGCGACGCCAAAGGAAAAAGCTTCTCGGCACTTTTCAGCGATGCAAGCCGTAGCGAATTCGAAGAGGTCGTCCAGATCGTCGCCGAAGAACAACTCGCAACAGTAGCCGGGATCGCGGCCGGGACAACCGATGGCGCGACCGTTCATCTTGAATTGCTGCTGCTGCCGTTCAGTTCGCGCTCGCACACGCCGCTGAGTTTGACCGGATTGATCGTCCCGATCGGACGCGATGACGTTCACGCCTTCGGTCCGCTCAAAGATTTTAGCCTTACATCCTGGCGTCACGCGGGCGAACAGCAGAAATGGCTGGGTCCACGCGCTTTGCGCAAATTGTCGGTCATGCGCGGCTTCACGGTCTACGAAGGCTTGCGGTAACTCGCAAACTACCGTCGCTAGCACCATGCGCTAACTCATCGTTAACCCTGTGACGCCTAAGGTTGGTGCTTACCGAAAAACCGGTTGACCGGTGTGATGATGGCGTTACCGCAAAGAAAAACAGTTCCGTCAACCGAGGAACGCAGGCGCTTCCAGCGCGTGAAGGTTCAACTGCTCGGCCGCTACATGCTGGCCGACCGGCGTGAATTCCCCTGCCAAGTCATCAACATGTCGCCCGGTGGCCTTGCACTGTTGGCGCCGGGTATCGGCAATCTCGGCGAGCGCGTCGTCGCCTATCTCGACCATATCGGCCGCATTGAAGGCAAAATCACCCGCCTGCTCGACAACGGCTTTGCGATGTCTGTCGGCGCCACGCCGCGCAAACGCGACAAGCTGGCCGCCCAGCTCACTTGGCTGGCGAACCGCCAGATCCTCAATCTGCCGGAAGATCGCCGCCACGACCGTATCGTGCCGCGCAATCCGATGGCGGTGCTCAAATTGGATGAAGAAGGGCGCGACGTTTCGTGCCGGATCATCGACCTTTCGCTGTCCGGTGCCGCACTTGCGGCGGAATTCCGGCCATTGGTCGGCACGGCCGTTACGCTCGGCCGCGTGCAGGCGCGTGTCGTTCGCCATCTCGAAGAAGGCTTCGCGATCGAGTTCGTCCATGCGCAACTTCCCGATGCACTCGAAGACAACGTAAGCGCGCGGTAAACCGCAACAGTTACCGACTCCTGATTTTTCAGACCTTTCAAGGCGATATCCCACTCCGGATATCGCCTTGAAGCGTTTTGGGGCATCGTTTTGGGTTCCACGCGGAACTCAAAACTCAGGCAATTCTCGCAGCGATTCCAATGCTTTGGGCGGCGATAGATAAAATTTGAATCAAATGAGATTATCTCAAATTTTAGTCTTGTTTGACTCAAGTATAAATCGAATTAGCTCCAGCTTTTACTAGCTTTTGCTTCAAATGTACGCGCCGTAATTCGGCCCCCCGAAAATCCTTTGTGTGAATTGTGGTCCCAACAAAAAACGGGGGCCACAAATGGTTTCGATCAAGGGACAGGGACAGAAATTTGGAATGGGTCTGGCGATCGCCGTCAGCCTGTTCGGAACGGCAGTGAACGCGAACGCCGCAGGCGATCGGGTTCTTTACGCCAGCCTCGGCGACACCACGCGTTCGCCGATCGGCTGGATCGAATTCTGCGCCGACAATCCGTCCGACTGCAAAGGCGGACCGACGCAGCCACGCGATATCGTCATGACGCAGACCGCATGGAAAGACATGTTGCGCGTTAATCGCTGGGCCAACGAAAACATCAAGCCGATGACCGATCAGGATCATTGGGGCGTCATCGAGAAGTGGTCGTATCCGACCGATGGCTACGGCGATTGCGAGGACTACGTGCTTCTGAAGCGCAAGATGCTGATCGATGCCGGATGGCCGCGCGAAGCGCTGCTGGTGACGGTTGTGCGCGACAAGAAGGGCGAAGGCCACGCCGTGCTGACGGTGAAGTCCGACAAGGGCGAGTTCGTTCTCGACAATCAGAACGAGGACGTCGTGGCCTGGACCGAGACCGGCTACCGCTTCGTGAAACGTCAATCGCAGTCGGACCCGAACGTCTGGGTCTCGCTGGGAGATTCACGTCCGGCAGTTGCCACCGCAAGTTCGCGATAATTTTTCAAGAGACAACGGAGACACACGACCCGGTCGTATCCCCACCCCTCCCCGTCCCAGACCGGATCGTGCGCGGCCAGCTCTCCCCCAGAGCTGGCCGCAACTTTTTGCGCAGCCGAACGCGAAAACAAAAAAGTCGGCTCGCAAGAGCCGACTTTCATATTGCGTGTGCGTGAAGAGCGTTAGTTCAGGTGATAGTTCACACCGAACGTCACGGTTGAAATGTTGTCTTTCACGTTCATCGGCGTTGCGATAAGGCCGCCGGCAGAAGACGGCGTCTCGAGCTGCGAACCGAAACCGAGATAGTTGTATTCGACGCGTGCCGACCAGTTATTCAGGAAGGCATATTCAAGGCCACCGCCGACGACATAGCCGGTGCGGTTGAAGCGGCCGGTCGATGTGCCACCCGTACCGTCGGTTGCATCGGCCTTGTCGCGAGTGAACGCAACGCCGCCCTTGCCGTAAAGCAAAGCGCGATCGAACGCATATCCGGCGCGACCGGCGACCGTTGCAATGTAGTCATTCTTCACCGTCGCCGTGCCAGCGCCCAATGCGGTGCTCGCCTTGATGTCGGCCCATGAATAAGTGCCTTCGACACCCAGCACCAACGATTCCATTTGGTAGAGATACCCAATCTGGCCACCGGCGACGCCGCCCTTGGTATCGACCGAACTATCGGGCGTTGCGCCTGTCGGATCGGTCGCGGTGAGACGGCCCCAGCCGTAACCGCCGTGGCCGCCGAGATAGAGCCCACTCCAGCTAAAGACTGGCGTTGGCGAATAACTCGCCTTGACGTATGGCGCGGGTGCCGGTGCCGGACCCGACATATCTGCAGCCAATACAGGCGACGCCATCGCGGCTACGCAGGCGGTCATAAGAAAAAGCCTTCGCATCTGAGTCTCCCAATTCCCCAAAACAGCAGCAGCCGCAGGCGCGACTTCCGCAGCAACCCTGAGCGATCATTAGCTTTATTTGGGGATTGGCTCTTGGACCCGGCGGCGCTGCGTTTGGACTGGACAGCGCTCAACATCCGTAAATGGCTTAAGAAAACACCGTTACCGCAGTCTTACCAAGACGCGCGGTATCTCGGCATTTCATTCAAATTTTCCGAAAGTTTCACGGCGTATAAGCTTCATCAGATTGGAGCTTCGCCATGGCTATGTTCAAACGTGAAAACCGCAAAACACGACATCAAGTCCAGCAACACGCATGGATGACGCTCGACGGCGGGTTTGCGAAGAAAAATTGTACGGTGCTCGATATTTCGACCACCGGCGCGCGCATCCGCGTGGATGGTGCGGGCGCGATCAGCGGCAAGCTCGATATCGCTTTCACCGGCGATGTTCGTAAAACCCGCGCATGCCGATTGGTGTGGCGCGAGGGCTCGACCATCGGCGTAGAATTTTTAAACGCCGCCTGAGCGTCAACCGATCTTCTTCAATCCTGCTTTGAAGCGCTTGCCGTTGTGAACGTAATGCGGCGCGCCGTAAGTCATCGCCTTGACCTGCTCTTCGCTCAGCGCACGGATGACACGCGCAGGTGCGCCGACCACAAGTGCGCGATCCTCAAAAATCTTTCCTTCGGTAATCACGGCACCTGCGCCGACGACGCAGCCTTTCCCGATGCGCGCGCCATTCATGATGATCGCACCCATCCCGATCAGCGCACCATCCTCGATCGTACATCCATGCAGAATGACATTATGGCCGATGGTGCAGTTCTTGCCGACGGTCAGCGGGAATCCCGGATCGGTGTGAAAGGTGCAGTTGTCCTGCACGTTGGACCCCTCGCCGATTTCGATCATCTCGTTGTCGCCGCGCAGCACCGAACCAAACCACACACTGGCGTTTGATTTCAGACGGACATTGCCGATGACGGTCGCGGTCTCCGCGATGAAATATTGTCCGTCCGCGGGAAGTTCTGGGGCTTTGCCGTCGAGTTCATAAATCGCCATAATGCTCTCCACTGAAGAGAGACATTGCCACGGATGAACGCCGAAAAGCGAGAGGCGTCAAAATCAGGCGACGAGGCCGGTGGCCTTGAGCGCCATCAAGACGCAGGTGCCGGACATCATGCTCCAGAAGCCTGCAATGATTGTCGCCATCATCACGAATTCAAAACGGCGTTTTTCGATGCGGCGTCCGCGCAGCGTATTGCGCATGATGATGAAAGGTGCGGCGAATGCCAGAAATGGAACGGCTGCGAATGCCGTTGGCGTGGCACCCTTGGTCAGCAATCCGAAACTCGCGGGGCGCAGAACGAACGCCTGATAGCCGCTGCTCAAGGCACCCGCGAGCGAAAATCCGATCAGCAGCGAAAACAACGAATTGAAAGTCTCAGGCGACATTTGAAATCCCGGCAACGCAACACACACGCGATGCCCAGAGCTTTCGCAAAATAAGGATGCCGCCGCCACTTCATCCTTAAAGAAAGGTTAACGGCGACGCGCCGCTGAAACCTCAGCGCATGGCTCGACGAGAATGCCAATCCATCGGAACCGGTAAAAAATAAACGCCCGCATGGCATAATCGCCTCCAATCGACCCCTAACCACCGCTCCGGAAGCCGCCCTCGTCCATGTCGTCCACCTTATCCGCCTCGCATTATCCGAATAGCCGGCGGCCTCAGGCGCGGCATCGCGTGCCGCACGCGCGGCGAAGCCATCTCGTGCCGTTTGCTGTCGCGAGCGCCATCGGCGTCGCTGCTCTTTCGATCGTCGCCTATCTGCTGTGGCCGACATGGGACGTCGAAAAACCGAGCGACCCGTCGCATTTGCCAATGCTGATCGGCAACACCCCGTTCAACGTGCCGACCAATGCAATCCGCGTGAAGCTGCAAAAGCACACCGGTCCGCAGGAGCGCGTCGATCTCAATTTCATTTATCCGTCGCTTGAAGCGCCCGTCGCAAGACCGCATGTCAGTGCCGCCGCCGTCGAGGACAGCGCGCCGGGAATCGACAGAATTTTCCTCTCGATTGCCGCGCATCATGATGCGCTCGCGCCCGATGAGCGCACGCGCACGATCTATCCGCGCTATCTGGACTCCAATCCCGCGCGCGTGAGCGACGGATTGAGCACGCGCCCGTTCCGCGACGACACGTCTTACGCCAGCGAAGATCTGATCTATGCGGGAAAGCCACCATTGATCGCACGGTGCACACGCGATGCATCGACGCCCGGCATGTGCCTGAGCGAACGGCGCATTGAGGGTGCGGATTTAACCTTCAGATTTCCGAGAAGCTGGCTCGCGCAATGGCGCGATGTCGCAAGCGCGATGGATCAGATCGTCAACCGGATGCGCAAGCCGCGCGGTTAAATGGAGGCAGGATGCTTCTGATCGGAGTCAACCGCTCGCCATTTACGCGACGTGTTGCGATCACGCTCAACATTTACGGGATGCGATACGAACAGCGCGCGCTTTCCGGTTTCGATCATCGTGCGGAAGTAAGAGCCAACAATCCCCTTGGCCGCATTCCCGCATTGGTGCTGGACAGCGGCGAGACGCTTATCGACAGCACCGCCATCATCGATCATCTCGACGAAGTCTACGGCCGTGATCGCGCCCTGACGCCTGCATCGGGTGCAGACCGGCGCGCGGTATTGAAAGTGTCCGCAATCATCATGGGCGCCTGCGAAAAATTCCTCCATGCTGCCTATGAGGAAAATCGCAGACCGAAGGAAGCACGATATCAACCTTGGATTGACGATTGCATGGCCCAGGCCACGAACGCACTTGAGGCGGTCGACGCCATGATCGATCCGCAACATCCATATTTGATGTTGGGGCGGCTTACGCAGGCAGATGTCACCGCAGTCGTTGCGGAAGGTCTTGCGCGCGTCGGACGGGGTGTCGACACGGATGTGGAAATGCCACGCTTGCGAGCACTTACAAAGCGACTATCGGAAGAAAGTGCTTTTCGTCCCCTCGGACCATGAGGACGAAAATCAGCGAGCCGAAATCTACTCTTCTCCGGCGATATCGTCTTCGAGAATGGCCATCTGAAACTGGTACGACCGATCATCGTCCTCGTCATCGACGAACAGCACGCCGATGAATTCCTCACCGATATAGACCTCAGCTGAGTCGTCCTTCTTGGGACGCGGCACGACGCGGATTTTCGGATTACCGAACACACGCTTCAAATAAGCGTCGAGCTTCCTGACTTCCTGAACGTCCACGGGTCGTCTCCAGTGCGATTGGGGGCTGAGAGGGCTTTTAGTGGGAGTTTCGCGCGACCGCCAGATCAAATTCCGGCCAAAGCAAGCCGTCAAGCCGCTTCGCGTTGCGTCAACCTCAAGTCTCAGGATCAGGAAATAGCCGCGAACATCTGGTCCATGGTGCGCGACGGCTCGGCGCAGCCCGCCTCGCCGACGATTTTCGCGGGAACACCGGCAACCGTGACGTTGTTCGGCACGTCTTTCAGCACCACCGAGCCTGATGCGACGCGCGCGCAATGGCCGACTTCGATATTGCCGAGAATTTTCGCGCCCGCCCCAAGCATCACGCCCCATCGAATCTTCGGATGACGGTCCTCGTTCTCCTTGCCGGTGCCGCCAAGCGTAACTCCGTGAAGGATCGAGACGTCGTTCTCAATCACCGCGGTCTCACCGACAACAAATCCCGTAGCATGATCTAGGAAAATACCGCGCCCGATCGTCGCTGCAGGGTTGATGTCGGTTTGGAATTCAGCGGACGAGCGGCTCTGGACGTAATAGGCGAAATCCTTGCGGCCGTTCTTGTGCAGCCAGTGCGCAAGACGATGCGCCTGAATGGCGTGGAAGCCCTTGAAGTAAAGAAGAGCGTCGATGAAACGCGAGACAGCCGGGTCGCGATCGAACACCGCGACAAGATCGGCGCGAAAGACATTGCCCAAATCGGCATCGGCCTGCAGCGCGTCGTTATAAGCCTGACGGATCAGGTCGCCGGACAGCGCCGAATGATCGAGGCGCTCCGCAATGCGATGGATAACGGCGTCCTCAAGACGGTCATGATGCAGCACCGACGAATAGATGAAAGTCGCCAGTTCCGGCTCGCGGCGGACGATTTCTTCCGCCTCATCGCGAATGCGCGACCACACCGGATCGACGGTGGAGAGCGAAGGTTTCTGATCGAGATTCTTCTGGGCCATGAATCGCATCCGGCTGAACGACGATGATTTATTCTAGCACATAATGGCCATTGAGAAGGCCGCAATGCCATCAAGGTTGATATGAAGAGAATCTCGTTCGCGCGGAATACACTTTTGAGAAGAATATTCTCCGCCTTTACGGTCGTTTTGCCAAAAATTCCAGCACGCCCTCTTTGTAAACACGATCGCCGACCGCCCGCATGTGATCGCGGTTCGGAATATCGAGCACCTGCGACCCTGGGATGATTTCACCGAGCAGCGGCCCGGAACCGGCAACGTCATCGATCGTGCCGACTGCAATCAGCGTCGGCACTTGAATCGAGGCGGCCTCCTCGCGCGTCATCAGGCGGCGCGATCCGCGCATACACGCGGCCAACGCGCGGCGATCCGAGCGGGTCTGATCCGCAAAGTTGCGAAACATCTTGCCCATCGGATCGGTGATGCCTTCAGAAGATTCCGCTTCCAGCGCGCTCGCGACGTTCTCGCCGGGACGTCCTTCGTCGTCGATCAGTCCGATGCCGATGCCGCCAAGGATCGCCGAGCGCACGCGCTTCGGATGATGGGCTGCGAGAAACGCCGTGATGCGCCCGCCCATCGAATAACCCATGATGTCGGCGCGTTCGATTTTCAGGTGATCCATCAACGCAAGCGAATCGCCCGCCATCAGCCCAATTTGATATTGCTCAGGATCGTAGAGCTTCGAGGATTCGCCGTGGCCGCGATTGTCGAGCGCGATCACACGATAACCGGCTTTGGTCAAAGTCGCGGTCCAGCTCGGATAAATCCAGTTGGTGTTCTTGCTTGAGGCAAATCCGTGAATGAGCAGGACCGGATCGCGTTGCGGGGTTTCTTGGCCTTCGTCGAGATACGCAATTTCAACGGAGCCGTTGTGAAAACTCGGCATCGGATCGTCCATGTTGGGGAATTGTTCGGGAGGGTTTAGCCGTGCGAGAGATAAGCCTCAAGCGGCCTGCATCGAATTCTGCGCTTGCACCAAAGCCAGTTCACGCCGCGCGCGCTTTAGTTTCTTTCGCTGAATGTAGGAATAAGTCAGCCGCTCGGTGGTCGCCTTGATCGACGACAGGAACCCCAGCAGCGCCAAACATGCGGCGAACACCCACCACGCAAGGTTGAACGCGCCCGCAGCGAGCAACAATGCGCCGCGACCGAGCACTTTAATAATGGCGCGCGTCTGGCTGCCTTTCTTTTCGGCCAGCTTCGCCGCGCGCGCGACATCGGCCGGACCGTCGGCAATGCGCAGCACGTCGAGTGCGCCCTTGGTGCCGGCCTTCTCGGCGACACGCCCGGTGTCTTTCGCGAGCCGCACGAGCGCACCGGCTTTCTCCGCCTTGAACGCGGCTTTGATGGCGGAGACTGTCTGACCGGGACGCGCGATGGAGGCGTCCGCAACAGCCTTCTGCAACAGCGGTCCATCGACAACGCCACGCGCGGAGCGCCCGACCCATTCGGTCAATCCCGCGCCAAGCCGTCCAACTTTTCGCGCATCCTTCACCATCGTCAGACCTGCACGAACGGGCACCGCGCCGCCGGCAGAGATATAAGTCGCCGCAGTTACAGCAAGGCCGACGCTTGCGAGACCGAGCACAAGTCTGTCTGCGTCCTCGCCCATCGCAAGATGCTTGCCCTCGCGGATGATGTCGCGGATGTCGCCGAACACGAACAGATCGCCCGTCACCGTGCCGGAGAGACTGGCGACATCGTCGGCCTCGCCGGTGACGAGACCTTTGACGAAGCGCTTGGCTGTTGACGCCGTCGAATTTTCTTCGGCCACCGCCGCATCAACTTTCGTCGCCACGTCCGGCGCGACCGCAACGTCCTTGTCCTTCGCCAACTCCGTAAAGCTCTTGGCCAAATCGGCATCTTTGGCGTTCAGCGCCAACTCGACGTTCTGGCTGATGGCCGACGGATCATTCCGCAAGGCGGAACCGATCTGGATATCGGACAATGCCGCCGGATCGTCCTGCGCCAAAAGGAGCGTACTGGCGTCGCGGGCATGAGGCCACAGCACAGCGAAAGCTGCGGCGGAAAAAGCCACTCCTGCCAGCGCCAAACCGATATGCCATCCATTTCTCATATACGTCCGTTATTCACTCGAATTCGGAATGCAGAATGTCTGCGACTTCTGGATGAGATGGTGCGCCGCATTTGCGACACAACCTCCCCAACCAAAGAAGGGCTTTCCCAACACGGCGGTTTTGTGTCGAATCCACAGATAGACATTCTTACGACCGACCCGATTTGGTGCCGCGCCTAGGATTTCCAGACGCAGCCCAGTAAAATCGATTAGGCCGCAAGTCGCGTCTCTCGGATGCGTTAGAAACTAATACAGAATTGGGTCAATTTTCATGGCGGACCACGTTGTCCCTCACTTCCAGAACGATGCCGGCGTTGCCATCATCGAAATCGGCTCACGCGAATTCATGTGCGTCGGAGCCAATCCACCGTTCGATCATCCGCATGTGTTTCTCGACCTCGGCAACGACAACGAGATCATCTGTCCCTATTGCTCGACGCTGTTCCGCTACGCCCAGGATCTCGGTCCGGGCGAAGCCCGTCCGCCAGAATGCGCGCTGAAGGATAAAGCAGCTTAAGAACTGGCTGTCTTGGAACTCGTGGCTTAACGAAGGTGCCGCGTTGCCAATCACCGGACACGATTCGCCGGACACGATTCACCAGACACGATTCACCAGACCTGCATTTTTAAGTCCGTTTGAATCTGAAACGCGCTATTGAAGTCCCGTCATTGTTGACGGACGGCCTCAAGAGTTCAGGGACATCGTGGCGCAATCGCGCACTATCGTTATCGCAGGTGCCGGCATCGGAGGGCTAACCGCCTCTCTTGCGCTTGCGGCGCGCGGTTTCCGCGCCGTCATTATCGAGCGCTCTGAAAAACTCGAAGAAGCAGGCGCAGGACTTCAACTCTCCCCAAACGCCAGTCGCATCCTGATCGATCTCGGCCTTGAAAAAAGCCTCGCGCCTTATGTGATTGCGCCCGACGCCATCTCGATCATGACCGCGCGTGCGGGCAAGGAAATCGGTCGCGTTCCGCTCGGCAACACCGCAACGGCACGTTACGGCGCACCCTATTGGATTATCCGCCGCGCTGATTTGCAGAAAGTTCTGCTGGCGCATGTGAAAGAGCGCCGCGACATCGATCTGCGTCTCGGCTGCGTTTACGAAGATGTCGCAAACTACGCCAAGGGCGCGACCGTCGTTCAGCGCAAGGGTTCGGTTCGCCAGCAGGAACCTGCGCTGGCGCTGATCGGCGCCGACGGCGTGTGGTCGACCGTGCGCGAACAATTATATCCCGAGGTGAAGCCGCAATTTACGGGGCGTATTGCGTGGCGCGGCACAGTTGAAGCGAGGCAATTGCCGCGCGAGTTCAACGCGCGGCGCGTGCAATTGTGGATGGGACCGAACGCGCACATCGTTGCCTATCCGATGGCAGACGGCCAGCACATCAATGTCGTTGCGATCCTGACCGGCAAATGGAATAGGCCCGGCTGGAGCGAGCCGGGGGATGCTGCCGAAATCGTGCAGGAGTTCGTGCCGCCGCACTGGCCGATTGCCGCGCGCATGCTGATCGGCGCGGTCGATGGCTGGCGCAAATGGGCGCTGTTCGCAATCCAAGACGGCGGCGTCTGGGGCGAAGGGTCTGTCGCGCTGCTTGGCGATGCATCGCACGCGATGCTGCCTTTCGCAGCCCAAGGTGCGGGCATGGCCATCGAAGACGCTGCTGTGGTCGCGAAATGCCTTGAGGAGAACCGCACCAACGTCGCAGCGGCATTCGCCAAATACGCACGCCAGCGCTCCGCGCGCGTCGCGCGCGTGCAGCGAACCGCGCGGGCGAACGGACAGATTTATCATTTGCGCGGCGCTGCGGCGTTTGTGCGCGACAACACGATAAGAACGCTCTCTGCCGCAAATTTTTTGCTGGGCCGTCAAAACTGGATTTTCAACTGGCACGCGGAATAGCGCGTCAAGCGCCAGCGCGGCTTGTTGCTCGCGACCAATACAGCGCAAGCGGGCCGAGCAGGATTGCAAACCCGAGAACACCGAACGCGGCAAACCAAGCCGATGGCATTGTCGGGCCGCCGGCAACATCGAGCGCGACGCCGATGCCCCATGATCCAAGCGCTGCGCCGCCGAATCCGACTGTCGTGTGTAACGCCATCGTGGCTCCGCGATAATTCGGATCCGATGCCATTGTCATGCCGGCCGTCAGCGCGCCGGAATCGGCCGGCGTCGTGATCGCGTACAGCGCAATCAACGGCAGCAGCACGGTGGCGGAACTCCCAGCCAATGCGCCGATAGCAAAGGCCACCGCCGCAGAGGCGATCATGATCGCCGTAATGGCGCGGTGGCGTCCAAGCTTGAGCGCCAATTCATTGCCGAGAACGCTGGATGGCATCGCCAACAGAGAGAAAATAAAACTGAGCATAAGCGGCGAGAGAATAGCCGACTCTGAGTTCCGCATCACGATGAAGGTCCAGAACGCGACGATCCACGTTCGTATGCCGTAAAGCTCGAAGCAATGCGCGCCGTAACTCAGCACGAAACCCATCGCGGGCCGGTTGGCGATGACGGGCGCAAAATTGATGAGACGCCCGCTCGACGGTTTCGGTTGAACCGGTTTCAACAACAGACAGATCGCGGCCATGACAATCGGGCCGGCCGATGTTGCAAAGAACGCGTAGCGCCAACCCCATTTTTCAGCAACAAGCTGCGCCACCAGAAACGAAAATCCGACGCCGATGGAATAACTCGACGTGTAGAGCGTAATCGCGCGCGACGAATCGCCGGGCGCAAGCCGGTCGGTCAGCGCCTTGAGACCGGGCATATACGCGCCCGCAAATCCGATGCCCGCAAAGCTCCAGATCAGCGCGCCGGACCAAAGCCCCTGTGCGAACACTCCGAACATCAACGTTGCGAACGCGCTGAGCGAGGATCCTGCGATCAGAATGAGGCGCGCATCGACGCGATCGGTCAGCGAGGCGAGAACCGGCACTGCAAGCATGTAACCGGCTGCAAAGGAGCCCGCGAGCAGCCCCGCTTCCGCGCCGCTCAAATGCCACTCCGGAATCAAAAACTGCGCGAGCACGGACGGCACGGCGACGTGCGGCAGCAGGCTTCCCAACTGGCCCAGACACATCGCCCAAATGACGGGCCGTCCTTCGAGCGTCCCGATGTGTTTCACGCGTCTTGCATCTCTAGCGTTTCGTCTTGCTCTTTGGCGTTGTCGCCGGTGGCGGCTGTGGAGCGATCACCGACGGCTCACCCATTCGGCAATTGTTCGACACCATTTTCTGGTCGATCAGATTGCGTTGCGCGCGCGCGGCGGAATAGTCGGACTGATAGGCCAGACCCGATACCAAACCGCCTGCGGCGCCCGATTCGGCTTTGGCAATCAGCTTTTCCATCTCGACAACTCGCGCGTCGACGGCGACACGCGCCGTCGTAAGCTGCTTGCAATCGTAGAGATCGTATTTCGACGGATCGACGAAAAAGCTCTGCGTCACGCCGCCCGTCGTGCAGCCGCCGAGCGAGGCCGCCACAACGCCCAGCATCGAAAGGCGACAGCCGATGCGCAGCGCTGCTTCAATTCGTCGGCGGCGCGTCATCATTCAGCAGCATTCCATCGATTGAGATCGGTTGGTGCGGGCGCCGGGAATCGAACCCGGACGGGATTGCTCCCGAGGGATTTTAAGTCCCTTGCGTCTACCAGTTCCGCCACGTCCGCGCCCAATCATTTCAAGGGTTTAATAACGAAAAGCAATTCCTCTTTTGCAAAACATTGCTATTGTTTTGCAAGTTGGCATTAAACCTTTTCCGGGCCGCAAACGACCAAGAGTCATCCATTATGGAGGAGAGAATAACGCCATGAGATTGTCCCGCATGATTTCCGGAACAAAAATGCTGGCCGTCATGGCGGCAACGATGACCCTCGCTGCTGCCGGTGTTTCGCTGGCAAAAGCCGACGACAAGCCGGCTCCTAACTGGGTGAAGCAAATTAACAAGACTGACCACTTCGAGGTCGAGTTCTCCGGACCGGTCGAAATTTCCAAGATGGAGTTATCTCCGGAGGTCATGAAAGTCATGAGCAAAGGGACGCAATACCTCGAAGACGGCGGAGCGTTCGCGTATATCGTTGCTGTAACCGAGTATACAAAGCCCATCAGTTTAGAAAACGGATCGAAAGCGTCCTTCGAATCTCTCAAGTGCGAGAGCAGTCAGAGCCGCGATCTGACGGCTGGCGGGATTTCAGGCCGTGAGATAGATGGCGCCAACTGCGCAGCGGGCAAGGGCCTCGCGCGCTACTTCGTGGTCGGAAATACATTTTATCAAACCATCACGGTTGTGCCGGACGATGCTACGAACAAAGCTCTCGCAGTTCATTTTCTGGATTCGTTCAAGATCACAAACTAAGTCCGTATATCTTCGCATTCCCGCTCGCGAGTTTTGCCGGTGCGCTTAAAACGGCTTCAATCGAAGCAAAAAACATGAGCATTTCACAAAAAGTGCGGCGAATTGTCCGCGCCGGTTTCGCGCACGCGCCTCGAAAACATCTTACAAGTTGACTGGACCGGAAATTGCAGAACAGGTCGCTTTGGTTTGTTTGTTTTGAAAGTTAGAAGCCTTCATGCGCTGTCTTGTGGTCGCCGATCTGCATTATTCCCTTCCGCAATTCGATTGGCTCGTGAGTGCGGCACCGCACTTCGATCTCATTATCATCGCGGGCGATGCGCTCGACATTGGATCGATCGTCGATTTCCGCGCGCAGATCGTCGTCGTAAAGAAATATCTTTCGCTGCTGGCGGGCGTGACGCGCGTGATTCTGTGTTCGGGCAATCACGATCTGGATGAGCGTGACGAAGGTGGCGAGAAGGTTTCCAAATGGATCGGCGATTCAGGCGTGCTCGGCATCTCCCATGATGGCGAGAGCCTGACCGTCGGCGATACGTTCTTCACGATTTGTCCGTGGTGGGACGGACCGCATGTGAAGGAGCAGATCGGCAAGCAGTTAGAGGCCGCATCGAAACAACCGCACCAGCACAAATGGGTCTGGGTGCATCACGCGCCGCCTGTGAATTCGCCGACGAGTTGGGGCGGCAAGCGATCGTTCGGCGATGAAGAACTGGTAAAATGGATCGCGAGCTACAAACCCGACATCGTGCTGTCGGGTCATGTTCATCAGTCGCCCTTTATCACCGACGGCTCGTGGTTCGACCGGCTCGGCGAAACATGGGTGTTCAACGTCGGCCAGCAGGCCGGGCGACCGCCGACGCACATCATGCTCGATATGGAAACCAACAAGGCTTACTGGTTTTCAGCTTACGGCGAGCAATGGATCGATCTCGGTCAACCGCTGCATCGCCCTGCGTCCGAGATTCAAGACGTGCCCGACTGGCTTATAGCCGCGAGTCGGGCAACCTTTCAGGCTGCCGGTCCGAGCCCGGAGACACTTTCGATCCCGTCAGGTTGACGAGGCTCTCCAGAATTTCACCAACCATCGACAGATGATTGCCGTGCCCGGCGTATTGCCGCTTGATGTCGGCCAAATATGTCGTCGCCGCATTGAGACGCTGCGCCAGCATTTGCGCCACGAGCAACGCGACTTCAGGTTGCGAGCGCATGAAGCCTGCCGCATCGTCGAACATATAGACCTTGGCAGGTCCCGCCGCGCGCACCGTCGCTGTATGCGGCTGATGCAACAGCACCGACATTTCACCGAGGATCGCGCCAGGCTCGGACACAGTGGCGACCACGGTGCCACCCTTGACCACCTCAAGCTTGCCCTCGATCAAAACGTAAAGCCGCCCGGTGGTGTCGCCCTCGCGGATGACGAGCGTGTCGGCAGCGACGCTGGTCTCCTGCCCTCCGACACAATGTTCAAGAACCGCGCGCATATCGTCCATGCCTCAATTTCCGCAAGGCTAGTCTCGCCTCGCCGGAGCGTCCATCTCATAATGGCGAACAATAGCGTAAATTGCCAACAACGCACGATTAAGTTCGGGACAACATGCTGGACCGAGAAACATCAGGGTGAGGAAACGCGACATGACGCAGGCAACAACGACGGCTCCGACATTCGAGACGCTCACATACGAAATTCAAGACAACATCCTGACCGTCTCATTGAACCGTCCCGACAAGATGAACGCGTTCAACGCAACCATGCAAAGCGAACTGATCGCAGCGTTCGATGCGGCGGATGCCGACGACCATGTCCGCGCTATCATCGTGACGGGTGCCGGAAAAGCATTTTGCGCGGGCGCGGATTTGTCCGCAGGGGGCGCTACGTTCGACCGCGCCGCGCGGCCTGACCGCAAGACCGCGCCTTTACGTGCCAACGGCGAAGTCGAATGGAGCGACGACGCTGTGCGCGACGGCGGCGGGCGCGTGACGCTGCGTATGTATAAATGTCTCAAGCCCATCATCGGCGCGATCAATGGCGCGGCCGTGGGCATTGGCGTTACCATGCAACTTGCGATGGATATTCGCATCGCATCCGAGAACGCGCGATTCGGATTCGTGTTCGCGCGGCGCGGCATTATTCCGGAAGCCTGTTCGAGCTGGTTTTTGCCGCGCATCGTCGGCATCTCGCAGGCGCTGGAATGGTGCTATTCGGGGCGCGTGTTTCCCGCGGAGGAAGCGCTTGCTGGACGTCTCGTTAGCAAGGTCGTGCCTGCGGACGAATTGATTCCCGCCGCACGCGCACTCGCGCGCGAGATCGCCGAGAACAACGCGCCGGTGTCGGTCGCGCTCATTCGCCAGATGATGTGGCGATTGTCTGCGATGGACGATCCGATGGACGCTCACAAGATCGACAGCCGCGGCATCTATTCGCGCGGTGCCGACCTCGATGTGAAGGAAGGCGTGACGGCATTTCTCGAAAAACGCCCGGCGAAATTCACGCAGACCGTTTCCAAAGACATGCCGTCGTATTTCCCGTGGTGGGAAGAACGCGCTTACGAATAATCCCGATTCACCCGAACGTCTTGAGTGCCGGCGAACTTGTGAGCTTCAGTGCCTCACGAATAAGGGGCAGACGATCATTACCGAAATACATATCGGTCTTGTCGAGATAAATCGTCGGCGAGCCGAATGCGCCGCGCGCGATCGCCTCATCGGTATTGGCCTTGAGTTTGTCCTTCACGGCTTGTTCGCCGATGCCGGTGGCGAATTTTGTGGGGTCGATTTTCACCGTCTCGCAGATTTTCGCGAGCACATCGTCTTTTGAAATATCCTGATCGTCGCCCCAATACGCCTCGAACGTCGCGGTCGCGAACGGAATCAATTTCTCCGGATCCGCAGTCTGAACCCAAATGCACCCGCGCATCGATTTCACCGCATTCACCGGAAACACCGTCGGCGGCATCTTGATCTTGATGCCGGCCACACGCGCCCAGTCCTGCATATCCTTTGCGGTGTAGGCTTGCTTGGCAGGAACAGGGTTTGCACGCGTCTCATACATCGTTTTATTGACGGTATTGAAAATGCCGCCGACCAACATCGGCCGCCAGGAAATCTCCGCGCCGAATTCTTTGGCCAGTGGCTGGATGTTGTGAAATGCCAGATAGGTCCACGGACTGGAGCAGTCGAAAAAGAATTCGATCATGAGCGTTTCCTCGGTTTACGTTTCATTTCCCGTCATTGCGAGGAGCGTAAGCGACGAAGCAATCCAATAGTGCGCGCTGGATTGCTTCGCTTCGCTCGCAATGACGACAACTCGGTTTCTATTGCGCCGCCTGCGCGGCCTTGCCGAACATCTGCTTGCGCTGCTCTTCGGTGAACGGCGTCTTGTCGAATTTTCCGACGGCGAGACCCGTCTGCACTTTCGACCGCGCACGCACCTCGGCGTACCAACGCTTGATGTGCGGAAAATCGTCGAGCGTGAAGCCTTGTGCTTTATGAGTCATGGTCCATGGAAAGCACGCGATGTCGGCAATCGTGTATTCGTCCCCCGCAACATAAGCGCCGGTCTTGCCGAGCTGCTTGTTCAGGACGGCATAGAGCCGAGACGCCTCGTCGCGATAGCGCTGGATCGCGTAGGGAATTTTCTCGGGCGCATAAAGCGCGAAATGCCCATGCTGGCCGAGCATCGGACCCAATCCGCCCATCTGCCACATCAACCACTGCAGCACGTTGAAACGCGCGCGCATGTCGGTCGGTAAAAATCGTCCGCTTTTCTCAGCGAGGTAAATGAGAATCGCGCCGGTCTCGAACATCGCAAGCGGCCCACCGCCGTCCGCAGGCGCATGATCGACAATCGCGGGAATGCGATTGTTCGGGCTGATCGAAAGGAATTCCGGCTTGAACTGGTCGCCCTCGCGGATGTTCACCGGGATGACGTTATAAGGCATCCCTAGTTCTTCCAGCATGATCGAGATTTTCCAACCGTTCGGCGTGGGCGCGTAATGAAGGTCGATCATGGAAGTCCGCCTCAAGGCTGAAAGGAGCGCGATCCTAGCCCTGCCCGCGATCACATTCCATCCTGCGGGCGCGAACGGCTTGTCTCGGCAGGGCCATGCATGGCAGATAGGCGGCATAACAAAAAACGAATGGAAACGCCGATGCTGTTCCCGACCACGATTGCAGGCTCCCTGCCGAAGCCCGAATGGCTGGCCGAGACCGAAAAGCTCTGGGCGCCGTGGAAATTGAAAGGCGAGGAACTCGTTCACGCCAAACGCGATGCCACACTGCTCGCCGTGAAGGTGCAGGAAGACGCCGGCATCGACATGGTGACGGAAGGCGAACAGGCGCGACAGCATTTCGTGCATGGATTTCTGGAGCGCGTCGATGGCATCGACTTCGCCCATAAGGTCGAGATGGGAATCCGGAAAGATCGCTACAAGGCGATGGTCCCTCAGGTCGTATCTGAGTTGAAACTCAAAGGCCGCGTTCATGCCGATGAAGCGAAAGCCGCGCGCGGACATACGACGCGCAAATTAAAATTTACGATGCCGGGGCCTATGACCATTATTGATACACTCTCCGACAGTTTCTACGGCGACCGCGTCAAGATGGCGTTCGCGTTTGCTGATTTGCTCAACAAAGAAGCGCATGCGTTGCAAGCCGACGGCGTCGATATGATCCAGTTTGATGAGCCCGCTTTCAACGTGTTCATGGATGAAGTGAACGAATGGGGCATCGAGGCGCTGACCCGCGCTGCCAAAGGCCTCACCTGCAAGACCGCCGTTCACATTTGCTACGGCTACGGCATCAAGGCCAACAATGACTGGAAGGATACGCTCGGCAAGGAATGGCGGCAGTACGAGCAGATTTTCCCGGCGATTGCGAAGTCGCCGATCCAGCAGGTCGCGATCGAATGTAAAAATTCGCGGGTGCCGCTCGATCTGTTGGCGCTGCTGAAAGGTAAAGTCGTTCAGGCCGGCGTGATCGATGTCGCCAGCGATACCGTCGAGACGCCGGAAGAAATCGTCAAGACCATCGAAGCCGTGATGAAGTTCGTGCCGAAGGAAAACATCATGGCGACGACGAATTGCGGCATGGCCCCAATGAATCGCAACATTGCGGAAGCCAAACTCAACGCACTCGGCGCTGGCGCGAAGCTGGCGAGAGAGAGGTTGGGGTAAGTGGGCTCCGTCGTTGCGCGGAGCGCCAGCGACGAAGCAATCCATTTTTATGGCCGCTGGATTGCTTCGCTACGCTCGCAATGACAGTTTTGCCATGCCGCCCCGGAGCGAACGCCCATGACTCCATCCGAAAAGATCGACCAACTGATCGCCAGCATCACCGACTGGCGCGGCAAGACATTCGCCAGTGTGCGCAAAACCATTCTCGATGCCGATAAAAACATCGTCGAGGAATGGAAGTGGATGGGCAGCCCGGTATGGGAGCGCGACGGCATCATCGCGGTCTGCAATGCGCACAAGAAATGGGTGAAACTCACTTTCGATTACGGCGCAAAAATTGCCGATCCCGACAAACTGTTCAATGCGGGACTTGAGGGCAACCAACGCCGCGCGATTGATTTTTTCGAAGGCGACAAAGTCAACGCGCCCGCTTTGTAACAACTCGTCCGCGCCGCGATTGTATTCAATCAAAGCAAGACGAAAAAGAAACCGCCCGCAAAGAAAAAGATGGCGATGACTGCAAAGAAAACTGCAGCAAAGCGACCGAAGGCCGCCAAGAGTCAAAAAGCAAAACGCTAAAATTTTTTATGCCGCCAGAAATCGTGTCTTGGCGGATTCACCGCTCATGGCTTGGCTGCTTTAAGTCCCGCGAGCATCGCGATCACATCGGTCATCGCCGCACTCAGTTTGTCCGCATCGCGCGAACGCACGACGATGTTGGTGTTCGGCTTGGAGTCTTCATCGAGGAACGGATAGCTGCCGATGCTGGTGTTGGGATGCGCCGTCTGAATATCGCGCAGCGGCGAGCCGATGTCGCCTTCCCGCGCATTGGCGCGAACCGAGTCCGACAGCATCTTCACGCCGGACTTTAGCTTGGGCGACACGATGTCCATCATCGCCTGCATGATCGACGGCACGCCGGCCATGACGATGACATTGCCGATCATGAAGCCCGGCGCCAGGATCGTCGCACTTTGCACCAACTCCGCGCCGTCGGGAATCCGCGCCATGCGCAGACGCGCTTCATTGAGGTCCGCGCCGAAGCGCTCCTTGAAGCGCGCGACCACGTCCGGATGATGATCGATGCCGACGCCAAACGCCTTTGCCACGCTGTCTGCCGTAATGTCGTCATGGGTCGGGCCGATGCCCCCCGTCGTGAACACATAAGTATAACGTGCGCGCAGCGCGTTGAGCGCTGCGACGATGTCCGCCTCCTCGTCCGAGACGACGCGGACTTCCTTGAGATCGATGCCGATATTGGTCAGATACTCGGCGATGAAGCCGATGTTCTTGTCTTTCGTGCGCCCGGACAGGATTTCGTCGCCAATCACCAGGATTCCGGCCGTGACGATGTCGCTCATTGTCGCTCTCCACAGCCGCCCGGCGGGGCCCGTCCGGAACCTCGAAGCCCGCAACGCATTGAACCGATGAGATTTTGCCGCTTCCAGCAGCAAGGTCTCGCCCGTTTTTCAGGCAATCCCGTAAACCTTTCGGACATTTGCCTCAAGCCAATGCATATCGCGCTGGCCCAAGCCTTGCTACCATCACTTTACGCTCCAAAATCCGGCGACGGAGCACGAAGGAAGCAGTCCGCGTTTATGGCAGTTGCGTTCGACGAAATGAATGGGTCGAAAGGCGCGCTCCGCCCGGCCTATGAAGCTCTCTCCCTCTGGCTGAAGGAGACGCCGCCGGACGCGCTGGAACATCGCCGCCAAGAAGCCGAACTTCTGTTTCGGCGGATCGGCATCACCTTCGCGGTTTATGGCGAAGCCGAGTCCACCGAGCGCCTGATTCCGTTCGATGTCATCCCCCGCATTATCTCCGGCAAGGAATGGACCTTGATGGAGAAGGGACTGAAGCAGCGCGTGAAAGCGCTGAACATGTTCCTGAAAGACATCTATCACGACCGCGAAATTCTGCGCGCCAAAAAAATCCCAGACGATCTGATTTTTCAGAACCCGGTGTTTCGCCCAGAAATGAACGGCCAGCACGTGCCGCACGATGTCTATGTGCATATCGCCGGCATCGACATCGTTCGCGTCGATCCGGACAATTTCTACGTGCTGGAAGACAATGCGCGCACGCCATCGGGCGTGTCGTACATGTTAGAGAACCGCGAAATCATGATGCGGCTGTTTCCGGATTTGTTCGCGCGCCATCGCGTGGCACCGGTCGAGAATTATCCGGACGAATTGTTGGCCGCATTGCGTTCTGTCGCGCCGACAACCGCTGCGGGCGAGCCGACGGTAGCCCTCCTGACACCCGGCGTTTTCAATTCCGCCTATTACGAACATTCGTTTCTGGCCGACAAACTGGGTGTCGAATTGGTCGAAGGCCGCGACCTCATCGTCAAGAACGATGAAGTGTTCATGCGCACCACCGAAGGCTTGAAGCGCGTCGATGTGATCTATCGCCGCGTCGATGACGATTTCCTCGATCCGCTGACGTTCCGCCCCGACTCCGTGCTCGGCGTACCCGGACTGATGTCAGCCTACATGGCGGGAAATATCACGCTAGCGAACGCCGTCGGCACCGGCATTGCCGACGACAAGGCCGTCTACAGCTACATGCCGGACATCGTAAAGTTTTATCTCAGCGAAGAACCGATTTTGAAAAACGTGCCGACCTATCGGTGTCGCGAACCGAAGGATCTGAAATACGTTCTCGACAATCTGAAAGATTTGGTTGTGAAGGAAGTGCACGGCTCCGGCGGTTATGGGATGCTGATCGGTCCCGCCGCCACCAAAGACCAGATCGACACATTCCGCGCCAAATTGAAAAACGCACCCGAAGGCTTCATCGCGCAGCCGACGCTGGCACTCTCGACCTGCCCCACCTGCACCGAGTCCGGCCTGGCGCCGCGTCACGTCGATTTGCGACCGTTCGTGCTGACGGGCAAGGATCACGTCACGGTCGTCCCCGGTGGATTGACGCGCGTCGCCCTGAAAGAAGGCTCGCTCGTCGTCAATTCAAGTCAGGGCGGCGGCACCAAAGACACTTGGATCCTCGACGAATAAGATTTGGATATTGGATGAATAGCCATCACCGTCATTGCGAGCGAAGCGAAGCAATCCATAAGAGATCAATAACTCTGGATTGCTTCGTCGCGTCGCTCCTCGCAATGACGAATTTTAAAATCCAACGCGAGCCAATCTAGAACCATGCTGTCGCGCACCGCTGAAAGTTTGTACTGGCTGGCACGCTATGTCGAGCGCGCGGAATATCTTGCGCGCACCATCGAAGCAACGCTGCGCGCCACCGCTTTGCCCGACGCCTACACAGGCAAGAGCAACGAATGGGAATCGGCACTGCTGACGGCGGGCATCGACGACGCGTTTTATCAATTTCACGATGAGGCCAATGAAGCCAACGTCGTGGAGTTTCTATCGTTCTCGCTCGACAACCCCTCCTCGATCCGCAACTGCATCGAGAATGCGCGGCTGAATTCGCGCTCGGTCCGCACCGCGCTCACGTCCGAGATGTGGGACACCATCAACAGCGCGTGGATCGAATTGCAAAGCGTGTGGCGCAACGGCACGAAATCGCGCGAAGACCTCGCGAAATTCTTGCGCTTCGTGCAAGAAACCTCATTGCGTTTCGACGGCTCGGCGTATCGAACGATGTTACGCAACGACGCTTACTGGTTTTCCCGTCTCGGATTGCATCTGGAACGCGCCGATAACACCGCGCGCATTCTCGACGTGAAATACCACGTGCTGCTGCCGGAATCCGAACATGTCGGCGGCCCGCTCGATTATTACCAGTGGACTTCGATACTTCGTTCGGTCTCCGCGCTCACCGCCTATCACTGGGTCTATCGCGAAACGCTGAAACCCTGGCTGATCGCCGACCTTCTCATTCTCAACGAGACGCTGCCGCGCTCGCTGGCGAGTTGTTATGGAAACCTCGTTCGTAATCTCGATCAGATCGGCGTCGCTTACGGACGCCAAGGTGCGGGCCAGCGCCACGCGCGCGGCGTGCGCAACCGTCTCGAACACAGCAACATGGACGACGTATTCCAGCGCGGCCTCCACGAATTCATTCAGGAATTCATTGGGGACAATGCACGGCTCGGCGATATCATCGCCAAGCAATACCTGATCTGAGCTACCTTCACTCGCACACCGAGATTCGCTTAAATAATGCGCCTGAGAATTTCCCACGCCACCACCTATCGCTACGAGCCGCCGGCCAGCGGCGCGATCCAGATTCTGCGCATGACGCCGGGCAGCCATGACGGACAATATGTGGCGAACTGGCAGATCGATGTCTCCACCGATTCCCGTCTGGAGATGCATGAGGACGCGTTCGGCAACATCACGCATGTGCTGACACATGGCCCGCTGTCGGATCTGACGATCAATGTCGAAGGCTTGATCGAAACCCATGACACTGGTGGCGTCTTGAGGGGCGCGGATGAGCGCTTTCCGCCGTCGCTGTTTCTGCGCTCCACGCCGCTCACCGATGTGAACGAGGCTATGGTGAAATTCGCAGGCAATTTGCGCGCCGAAACCGAAGGCGATGTGCTGGGGTTTCTCCACGCGCTGTTGTTGCAACTCAGCGATCACATGACATTCGATACCGATCCAACCAACAGCGGCACCACGGCAGCGCAGGCGTTCACGCTGCGGCGCGGTGTCTGTCAGGACTACGCGCATATTTTTATCGCCTGTGCGCGCATTGCCGGCGTCCCTGCCCGTTACGTCTCAGGGCATTTGCTGCGCTCCGACGGCATGGTGGCGCAGGAGGCCGGGCACGCATGGGCGGAAGCCTATGTCGACAAGCTCGGCTGGGTCGGGTTCGACGCCACCAACGCTGTGTGCACCACCGAGGGCCACGTCCGGGTCGCCATCGGGCTCGATTATCTGAGCGCCGCTCCGGTGCGCGGCACGCGCTATGGCGGCGGAAAAGAGATTTTGGCCGTCGCGGTCAAGGTCGATCAGGCCGGACGGCAATCCCAGTCTTAAAACGACCCTCGGCAGTTGCTCCTCCCGCATCCCCCGCGTAGAAATGCCGCTGAGGAGCTTTCAATGACCTATTGCTGCGGGATATTAGTGCGAGACGGCCTGATGATGATGGCCGATACCCGCACCAATGCGGGCCTCGACAACATCTCCACCTTCCGCAAGCTGCATATCTTCAACAAGCCGGGCGACCGCATCATGGCGCTCGCCACCGCAGGCAATCTTGCGATCAGCCAGTCCGTCATATCGACGCTGACCGAGGGTCTGGAAGACCCGATGACCGGCGAGGTCGAAACACTGATGAACGCGCCGACCATGTTTCAGGCGGCGCAGCGCATTGGTCGCGCCATCCGCAGCGTGCACCAAATGGAAGGCAGTGCATTGCGCGCCGAAGATATCAACTTCGACGTGTCGTTCCTGTTCGGCGGCCAGATCAAGGGCGGGCGCATGCGCCTGTTCATGATCTATACGGCCGGCAATTTCATCGAATGCACCACCGACACGCCTTACCTGCAGATCGGCGAACATAAATACGGCAAGCCGGTGCTCGACCGCGCCATTTCATACGATGTGGATTTATACGACGCGCTGAAAGTCGGACTCGTCTCGATGGACTCGACGATGCGCTCAAATCTGGGCGTCGGCATGCCGATCGACATTCTGCTGGTGCGGCCCGATGTTTGCGACGCCGATCTGAACTACCGCATCGAACAGGGCGAGCCGTATTTTACGGATCTGCGCGCGCGATGGTCAGGCGCTTTGCGCGCTGCGCATCAAAGCATTCCGCGCCCGCCTTATGGGAACGCTGAAGTCAAAAAATAAAAATCGTTAGGACCGGGCCTGTCCCATCTTGGCTTTTCGTCATTGCGAGTGAAGCGAAGCAATCCAGCTTAAAAGAACAAAAAGGATCGCTTCGTCGCAAATGCTCCTCGCAATGACGGCTAAATGAGAAATCAACGACAATAAGAAAGCTAAAGGGAGAACGAAATGTCCGCACTCAAAGTCGCGATCGTCACAGGTGCAGGCTCCGGCATCGGGCGCGCATGTGCGCTGGCGCTGATGAAAGCGGGTTTCTCGCTCGTGCTCGCAGGGCGGCGCAAGGACGCGCTCGAAGACACCGCATCGCGGGCTAAAGAATTCGGCAAGAGTCTCGTCGTGCCGACCGACGTCAGCGATCCGGGTTCGATCGCAGCACTCTTTGCAAAGACGATGGACGCGTTCGGACGGCTCGATCTGCTTTTTAACAATGCCGGCATGGGCACGCCGCCAGTCCCGCTCGAAGACATCAGCCTCGCGCAATGGCAGGCCGTGGTGAACACCAACCTCACCGGACCGTTTCTGTGCACGCAACATGCGTTCCGCATTATGAAAGATCAGACGCCGCAGGGCGGACGCATCATCAACAACGGTTCGATCTCGGCCTACGCGCCGCGTCCGTTCTCATCGCCCTATACATCCACCAAGCACGGCATCAGCGGCCTCACGCGCGCGACCGCGCTCGATGGGCGCGGCTACAACATTGCGTGCGGGCAGATCGATGTCGGCAATGCTGCGACTGAAATGACGGAGCGCATGACCGGCGGCGTGCCGCAGCCGCGCGGCGACATGATGGTCGAGCCGCGCATGGATGTTCAGAACGTCGCGGATGCGGTGGTGTTCATGGCGACGCGCCCGCTCGATGCCAATGCGCTGTTCTTGAACATCATGGCGACGCAGATGCCGTTTGTGGGGCGGGGGTAATTTTTCGCATCGTCATTGCGAGCGAAGCGAAGCAATCCAGCGCGTCGGTCGTGTCAGGAGACAAAGTGGATTGCTTCGTCGCAAGTGCTCCTCGCAATGACGCGCTCAATGCAGCCGAAACACGCCGTCCACTGCGCGTAATTCCGCGGGCTTGATCAGCTTGGAATGTGCGACCGTCACGCCGACCAGCGGGCCTTCTAGCTTGGCCTGCCAGAACGCGAGGAAATCCTTGAGCGCGGGGAAATTCGGAAACAGATCGTAATTCTGCCAGACGTAGGATTGCAGCAGCCAGTGATGATCGGGACGCCGATACAGAATTTCCGCCGTGGTCAGGCCGTAGCCTTGAAGCTGCTTCTTGAAGTCGTTCGAGGCGACGCCGCCCGCTAAAACGCCCGTTTGACCCACATCCTTCTGACCCATCAGACCCTCCTGAGGAGACCCATTAAGACCGGCACGGAAAGTGTCGAATGAGAATCAAGCGCTCACAAGATGAAAAGTTCACTAACCCCTTGATTACAAAGGCAGCAGCAGCATCGCCCAGCGCCTGCTAACAGAGCCTGAAGTTGTCATCACTGGGAATAGCCGTTCAAAGAACGGCGTCGCTTCGCTCGCCTATGTCCCGGTGATCCCGATGAGTTTGGCCCCCTGCCCCATGTATCGAGATGGCCGGAACAGGTCCGGCCATGACAGATAAGAGAGGCCATGCGGCACCGTTAACGCTCATTAACGAAAGCTGGCAGCGCCATCTTCCGAGTGCCAGATAATTTGCTAGAAGGCCGTCACGACCCCTTGCCCGTTCGGGCGCATGGGACTATGTCCCTTACAGCCGCGGTAGCACTCGCAATCCGCGACTGCCAATCCAAAATCTGAATTAAAAACCCAAGCATCATCAAATTCTTAGGAGGACTGCATGAAATTCCGTCCGCTTCACGACCGCGTCGTGGTCAAGCGTATCGACGCCGAAGAGAAGACCGCTGGCGGCATCATCATTCCGGATAGCGCCAAGGAAAAACCCTCGCAGGGCGAAATCCTCTCGGTCGGCCCAGGTGGCCGCGACGAGGCTGGCAAGCTGATCCCGATCGACCTCAAGGTCGGCGACATCGTGCTGTTCGGCAAATGGTCGGGCACCGAAGTGAAGATCAACAACGAAGACGTGTTGATCATGAAGGAAAGCGACATCATGGGCGTCATCACCGGGATGCCAGCCGCAAAGAAGAAGGCCGCTTAAGAGCGCCCTCTCTCTTTTCGTTGTCATGGCCGGATTTATTCCGGCCATCCCGACACAGAGGGCACCGCGCCCAAATCATCGGGATCACCGGAACAAGTCCGGTGATGACAAACAACAAGTCTCATATTTTCAAAGGACACATACATGTCAGCTAAAGAAGTGAAATTCGGCGTCGAAGCCCGCGACAAGATGTTGCGCGGCGTCGACATCCTCAACAACGCTGTGAAAGTGACGCTCGGCCCGAAAGGCCGCAACGTCGTTCTCGACAAGTCGTTCGGCGCTCCCCGCATTACCAAGGACGGCGTCACCGTCGCCAAGGAAATCGAACTTGAAGACAAGTTCGAAAACATGGGCGCACAGATGGTGCGTGAAGTGGCCTCGAAGTCGGCAGACGCTGCCGGCGACGGCACCACCACTGCAACGGTTCTCGCGCAAGCAATCGTGAAGGAAGGCGCCAAGTCCGTCGCCGCCGGCATGAACCCGATGGATCTCAAGCGCGGCATTGATCTCGCGGTTGAAGCTGTCGTTGCAGACCTCGTGAAGAACTCGAAGAAAGTCACGTCGAACGACGAAATCGCACAGGTTGGCACCATCTCGGCCAACGGCGACAAGGAAATCGGCGACTTCCTCGCAAAGGCCATGGCGAAAGTCGGCAACGAAGGCGTCATCACCGTTGAGGAAGCAAAGTCGCTCGACACTGAACTCGACGTTGTTGAGGGCATGCAGTTCGACCGTGGTTACATCTCGCCATACTTCGTCACCAACGCCGACAAGATGCGCGTTGAATTCGACGACGCCTACATCCTCATCAACGAGAAGAAGCTCTCGTCGCTGAACGAACTGCTCCCGCTGTTGGAAGCCGTCGTGCAGACCGGCAAGCCGCTTGTGATCGTGGCTGAAGACGTTGAAGGCGAAGCCCTCGCAACGCTGGTCGTGAACCGTCTGCGTGGTGGCCTCAAGGTTGCCGCCGTGAAGGCGCCAGGATTTGGCGATCGCCGCAAGGCGATGCTGCAGGACATCGCGATCCTGACCGGCGGTCAGGCGATCTCGGAAGATCTCGGCATCAAGCTTGAGAACGTGACGCTGGCCATGCTCGGCAAGGCCAAGAAGGTCATGATCGACAAGGAAAACACCACGATCGTCAACGGCGGCGGCAAGAAGGCCGACATCGTTGCGCGCGTGGCGCAGATCAAGGCGCAGATCGAAGAAACCACGTCGGACTACGACAAGGAAAAGCTTCAGGAGCGTCTGGCCAAGCTCGCAGGCGGCGTTGCCGTCATTCGAGTTGGTGGCGCGACCGAAGTCGAAGTGAAGGAGCGCAAGGATCGCGTCGATGACGCGATGCATGCGACTCGTGCTGCTGTTGAAGAAGGCATCGTACCGGGCGGCGGCGTCGCTCTGTTGCGTGCGTCCGAGCAGCTCAAGAAGATCCGCACTGCCAACGACGACCAGAAAACCGGCGTTGAGATCGTCCGCAAGGCGCTCTCTGCACCTGCTCGCCAGATCGCCATCAACGCAGGCGAAGACGGTTCGGTCATCGTCGGCAAGATCCTCGAGAAGGATCAGTATGCTTACGGCTTCGACTCGCAGACGGGCGAATACGTCAACCTGATCTCGAAGGGCATTAT
>JBBRNE010000013.1:0-51484 GCA_038230475.1 Hyphomicrobiales bacterium | reverse complement strand
TGGCGGAGACGGAGGGATTCGAACCCTCGATACCCATTTCTAGGTATGCTCATTTAGCAAACGAGTGCCTTCAGCCGCTCGGCCACGTCTCCAACAGCGTTCGATATGCCTGACGCGCCCCTGAGCCGCAAGCTACAGCTCAAATCGGCGCGGGACGCGATTTGACGAACCGTGCGCGCTGCCGACGGCTTTCAATGTCACATCTCTTATGAGTTCGAAGTGAGCGCGAAGCACGGTTCTGCGCCAATCGGCGCGAAATCGAGCGCTAAGAGACCAGTTCCATGTATGCATGACCTCCAATGTGCCCGCTTTGCGGGCTGAAAAAAGTCTGTTTTGTTGGGCGAATCCAGCGTCTGCCGCCATGTCCTCGCGCCGCCGATCGGGCCTCGATTCGACCGTTTTCAAGCCTCCAAGGCACTCATGCGCCTCAGGATTGCCATATCCAGCGGCTGGAGGGGCGCGGTCGGGATACTTCAAAAAACATATATATATCAGATACTTATCTGTTTGTGCGAAATAGGTTTGAGTGCTATTTGTGCAACACCTTCCTGAAAACGGCTAGAACTGCACCGTTTGATGGCGGACATTTGTTGCATGGTCACAACCGTTGGGTAATGGTCCATGCAGCGACGGAGGGGGGCATCCCGAGGTCGTCCTGTTTGGAAGTTTCGCTTAAGTCGCTCGCGTTCTGCGGGAGTGTTCGAAAGCGCGAGGCGACTAGGCGGTTAGCTGGGATCAAGGGGACTAACCTGAGGTGTGACTTACACCGAGGGACTGGAACTCTCCCTAACAGAGCAAAACTTGGAGGTTTTATGAACAAGATTAAGAGCCTTATCCTCGGATCGGCTGCGGTTATCGCGGCTTCCGCTGGAGCACAGGCAGCTGATCTTCCGCTGAAGGCGAAAGCCGTTCAGTACGTGAAGATCTGCTCCCTTTACGGCGCCGGATTCTACTACATCCCAGGCACCGAAACCTGCATCAAGCTGGGCGGCTACTCCCAGTTCAACCTTAACATCTACGGCAGCAACGACGACGCTCCGGCACTTCGGAACTCGACCGCTGGTACCGTTAACGCCACGGCAGCACCGTATCCAGGTGACGGCCTGAACTTCAATGCGCGCAGCGGTATGGCTTACACCACCCGCGCACGTAACCAGCTCAACATCGATACCCGCACCGCGACTGAATACGGCGTTGTCCGCACCTTCATGGTCAACAACTTCGAATTCTCGACCGGCGCATCGCCTTCGACGGGTAACATCACGACTGACTACGCCTTCATCCAGTTCGCCGGGTTCACCTTCGGTAAGGCTGTTGGTACGTTCCAGACCCCTTGGGGTGCTTTCGGCGGTGCGAACAACAATAGCTCCGTGTTTTTCGGTGGCTATGACAACGCAACTGGCGTGACGCAGGTCGCTTACACCTGGCAGTTCGGCAACGGTATTTCGGCTCAGCTCGGACTTGAAGAGCAGACCATCAACCGCGGCCTGCTGATCGACGCCAACCTCGGGTCTAACTCTGTGGCCGCTGGTGCTTTCACCGGCAGCTTTGCTCCATCGACACCTGGTTATGTCGGCTACGGTGGTCAGATTGCGCCGGAAATCACCGGTAACATCCGTGCAGACAATGCTGCGTACACGCTGCAGGTCTCAGGTGCCGCACATCTGGTTCGTGCGCCTTACTACTCCAACACGCTTGGTTTCGGTTCGACTACTGCCATTGAGTTGCAGACATCCGGTCATCCTAGCGATGTTTGGGGTGGTGCTGCGTCGGTTGGCCTTCAGTTGAAGAACCTTCCGACTGGCCCTGGCGACAAACTGTCGTTGGATGCCACCTATGCCAACGGTGCGATGCGTTATCTCATCGGTGGAACGTTCAGCAACAACATCCAGTTCTTCCAGGGTTCGGGCGGAACAGCCGGTGCTACGCCGTTCTATCAGAACGTGACGATGGTATCGAATGCTGATGGTGTCTACTCGACCAATGGTAGCATCCAAAAGACTGACGGTATCGGCTTCCGTGGCGCTTACCTTCACAACTGGTCCCCGAATTGGGAAACCAGCGTGCTCGGCAGCTACACGAAGGTTAACTTCAACAACACAGCAACCACTGCTTACTGCCTGTTGTTCAGCTCAAGCACTGGCGCGAAGTCTTCCAATTACTCCTGTAATCCAGACTTCACGCTCTGGCAGATTGGATCGCGTACGGCTTGGACTCCTGTCACGAACCTGACGTTCTCGGCGGAAGTCATGTACACCTTCATCGACCAGAGTTTCACTGGTGCAGCGACTTCGGTTGGTGCAGCCGGCGTTGGTGGTGGCATTACTCCTGGTGCAGCGTTCAACTTCAAGGATCAGGGCGCTGTCTCCGGCAACCTGCGCGTTCGCCGCACTTGGTAATGTAACCGCCTTACGGCGATTACTCACCTGAACTAAAAGAACCCCCGGCAGGAAACTGCCGGGGGTTTTTCTTTGTCGGTGCCTTCCGAATATTTTCGTCATTCCCTGCCAAAGCGGGGACCTCTCGCGATCGCAGATTGCCGTTGGCGGCAAAAAGCTGAACGTCCTTTGAGCCAACGTATCGACGCCAAAAGCGCGTTTGCGCACGTCTTTGACGCCCTATGGCGGCCGTCCAATGACAGCCTCTGCGAAGCAATCCGCAACGCTTAAAGAAGCTGATTGCTGCGGCGTTTGTTCGTGCCGATGCCGAACTTATCGTTCGGGACTAAGGGGCATAGCGTTCGCCGCGATGACGTACGGAGACGGAAGAAGCGTCATTGCAGACTCTAGGACGCCGCGGCCCCACCGCATTTCGCGCAGAACGCCACGATGCGCGCGATCGTGGGCTGATCAGCGAGAAGCGGCGCGTGGCCTTCATTGGGCACTTCGACCAGATCGATGTCAGGGCGTTTGGCGACCATGTCCTTGACGCCTTGAGGCGACAGCAGATCCGACAACGCGCCGTGAATCAGCATCAGCGGCTTGCCTTGAAGTTTGTCGAACAAATCCCAGATCGGCGCCGGCGGATTAGCTGGGTCGATACCTTCAAGTGTCTTCGCGAGTTTCAGATCGTAAGTGCGCTCCAGAGCAGGATGCCGAAAAGTGTGAAGCGGTTTTCGGGTATCATCCTGCTTCGGATCGAAAGAACTTGCGCCTTGCTTTTCGCGAAACGCGCGGCGCGCCCATGCCATCCATCCCGCGTCGTTGAGCGTGGGGAAGACATTGCCGAACATATCTTTCAGACCTTTCGCCGCTTCATCCCATGTCTGCCGCGGCGGAGGGTTGGCGATGTAGCCCACGATCTTCATCAACCCCTTCATCTCGAGCGCGGGGCCGATGTCGTTGAGAACGAGCCCGGCTATCAGGTCCGGTTTTGTTGCTGCCATCACCATCGACACGATGCCACCACGCGACGTGCCGAGAAAAATCGCACGCGGAATCTCGAGAGACGCGAGGAGCGCGATAACGTCGCCGGTCTCCACCACGACGTTATAGCTCGCAGGGTCCGCGTCGTAAGCCGACAGGCCGCGTCCGCGAAAATCCATTGCGATCACGCGTCGAGGCGCGTTCGGATCGAAAGCCAACGCCGTCGCGATCTCGTCGAAGTCGTCCGCGGTGCGGGTCAGGCCAGGCAGGCAAAGCACTGGTAATGCTGTGTTTTTCGCCGTCCCAATGACCTTGGCGTGAAGCTTGAGGCCGTCGGCGGATTGGCAGAACACGTCGCTGAACTGATCGGACATGATGGCCTTTGCAGGTATGGCCTTGGCGGGCGGGAAAGACGCTGCTGACTACGAAGCCCAAAACACACCCGTAGTCTATTCCACGGACGCGCCGCGGCGCAAATCGGCTTCGATCGTGAGATTTTTACCGCCGCCGAACCGCGCGCGATACACCTGCACGTTTTCCATGATGCGCTGGACATAATTGCGGGTTTCCGCGAACGGAATCTGCTCGACCCAATCGACCGCATCGACTTTCGGATCGCGCGGATCGCCGTAGCGCTCCAGCCATTTGCGCACGCTGCCGCGCCCCGCATTATATCCGGCGAAGGTGAGGATGTAGGAACCGCGATAATCCTCAATCAATCCGCCCAACTCAGCCGCACCGAGCGTTGTGTTGTAGGAGGGGTCGCCTTTGAGTTTGGCGAAGTCGTAGGCGACGCCGTATTTCTTGGTGACGTACTTCGCCGCCGGCGGCGTCACCTGCATCAAGCCGTAAGCATTCGAGGGCGAGACGACGGTCGGATTGAACGCGCTTTCCTGACGCGCGATTGCAAACACGATCGCTTTCTCCGTGCCCGGGCCGATCTCCTTGTAGGGCGGGATGCCGGACACGGGATACGCGTAAAAATCGAACGGCATGCCGCGATTGAGCGCCGCCTTGCCGACGATCAGCAGGCCGCGCGCATCGTTGTTGCGCTGCGCGAGCTCACATAGCGCGAGCAGGGCGTCCATGTCGGCGCGCTCGCCTAAATCGGACAACATCGGGATGGCGATTTCGCCCTCATCCAGCGCGTAAAGCAGTTCGACCGCGCGCACGACTTCGAGCTTGTCGCCCAAACGCGAGCGGCCCGGCACATCGTTGATATCGATCTGCGGGAGTTTCAGCTTTGCGCGCGCAAGCTGGCCGTAATAGCTGGTGGATTGCGCGGCGGCATTCTCATAGGCGGCGCGGGCCTCTTGGGCGCGGCCAGCGGCTTCCGCTGCGCGGCCCTGCCAATAGCCTGCGCGTGCGAGCGCGGTCGGATTCACGCTGCCGACTCCCACACGTGCGAAGTGCTGCGCAGCCAAATTCGGGTCGTTGAGGAACCGCAAAGCGATCCAGCCTGCGGTGAATTCCTGTTCGGTTTTGTAAATGTCGCGGTTGGGGAGGGCCGCATCGCGCGCGACCGCGTAGGCCGTTCGGCTGTCGCCTACATCCAGCAGCTTGCGCGCAAGTAACCGCCGCTCGATCCACCATTCATCGGCGTTGATGAGGCGCGCAGCCTCGCGCGGTGCCGCCTGAATGAATTGCGCAGCCTGTGCAAACTCTTCCTCTCGGCGCAGATATTGCGCGCGGCTGAATAGATAGAGCGGATCGTTCTGCAAATCCTTTGGCACAGCGTCCAAAAGCGCCTTGGCGTTCGATGCCTTCTTGTTGACGCCGATGCGGGCTTTGGCGAGCGCCACGTGGCCTGCGCCGAGTTTCTTCGCCGCGCGCATGCCACTTTCGGCGTTGTCGCCGGCGTAAAGCAGCATATCCATGCGGGCTTTGGTATCGCCGCCAGTGAGCAGCGAACCAAATTGCTCAAGCGCGGCGTCTTCGGTGTCGGAAGAAATTGAATCGTTGCGCCACGCGTCGCGAACCAGGCGCTCGGCATTCTTGCGGTCGCCCCGCGCGATCATGACGCGCGCCAGCATGAATTTGCCTTTGGCGGAGATCGGCTGCGTGCTGCCGAAGAACGTCAAAACGGTTGCGTCGTCGCGCTTGTCGTCCCAAAGTGCTCCTTCGCCACGACGGCGCAACAATGTCTGGCTCGGCCAGCTCGGATTTTCGTTGAGAAATGTAAGGTAACGGTCGGAGCTTGCGCCGTTATCGTCGCTACGCAGGATGATCCATTCGGCCAGTTTGCGTGCGACCGGATCGCTGATCGTTGCTTCGAGTTGGGTGGCATCGCCCGGTTTCTTTTTGCGCACGAGCTCGATGACGTTTTCGAGCGTGTCGGCATCCGCCTTCGAGGTGGATAACGTCGATGACATCGCCAGCGGTGCGGAAAGTTTCTTCGATGGCACCGGCGGCAGAGCAGGCCGCGCAGCCACCTGATTTGTATTCGGGGCTGGGGCGGGCGTCGCGCTCTTTGAGGCGGGGGCGGCTTGGGTTGATTTTGCCGGCGAAGACGTTTGCGGAATGATTTTGCGCGAGATCGGGCGCGGTTTGGGCAGAGGCACGGCGAACGCATCCACTGAGAGCATCGCTGCCGCACAGACGCTCAACACCAGTACCCGCACACGGCGGGCGCGGGAGGCGGTAAATGCGTCACTGGAGGCGTTCAATTGCGTCACGGCGGCCCTGCGCGGCGAATCATGCGGATGCTTCGCCAATAGGTGTAGTTCATTGAATATGTGGACAAAACACCAGATGTGTTAGGATGAAACACATTGCCGCAACACCGCGGCGAAATCGCGGCTGGAGCGACCAGTGGCCGCTATCCGAGGCTTTCATCAAGCGCCCGGAATCGTTATCAAACATCTGCATCGAGAAGTGCGCACGCGTTCGGAGACACATCATGGCAGCCAAGACGAAGTTCCGGGGGTCCTTTACCGCCTTGGTGACGCCGTTCAAAAATGGCGGCCTCGATGAGGAAGCGCTTCGCGGTCTCGTGAATTGGCAGATCGACCAAGGCTCGCATGGGCTTGTTCCCGTCGGCACAACCGGCGAGAGCCCGACGCTGAGTCATGAGGAACACCACAAAGTGGTGCAGTGGTGCATCGAAGAATCCAAGGGCCGGGTGCCCGTGATCGCGGGTGCGGGTTCGAATTCGACGCGCGAAGCGGTGGATCTGGCAAAGCACGCCGAGAAGGCGGGTGCCGATGCCGTGCTCGTGGTGACGCCGTATTACAACAAGCCGACGCAAGACGGCATGTATCACCACTTCAAGGCGGTGAACGATGCGATCGGGATTCCGATCTTCATCTATAACATTCCGCCTCGCTCCGTCGTGGACATGTCGGTCCAGACCATGACGCGGCTGTTCGAGTTGAAGAACATTGCCGGCGTCAAGGATGCGACGGCAAATTTGGCGCGCGTCTCTCAGCAGCGTCACGCGATGGGCGACGACTTTATCCAGATGTCGGGCGAGGACATGACGGCGCTGGCTTATATGGCGGCGGGCGGTCATGGCTGCATTTCGGTTGTTGCCAACGTCGCGCCGAAGCTCTGCGCCGACCTGATGACAGCAGTGCTGAAGGGCGACTACGCAACCGGCCTGAAGATTCAGGATCGTTTGACGCCGCTGCACGATGCGGTGTTCTTCGAGCCGGGTCTTGCAGGCGCAAAGCATGGCCTCAAGCTTCTCGACCGCATCGCCGAGGAAGTACGCTTGCCACTCATGCCGGTGACGCCGCCGACAGGTAAGGCAATCCACGCTGCAATGGTGCACGCCGGATTGCTGAACTAATTCATCTCCAACACAAATCCGCAACAGGACTTCGCAATGCGCGATGAATTCAAAAAATTTGCCTTGAAGGGTAACGTGGTCGATCTCGCCGTCGGTGTTGTGATTGGCACGGCATTCGGTGCAATCGTCAGTTCAATGGTCGGCGACGTGATCATGCCGATCATCGGCGCTGTCACCGGTGGTCTCGATTTTTCGAACTATTTCGTCGCCCTATCAAAGACGGTGAATGCAGGCAATCTTGCCGATGCCAAGAAGCAGGGCGCGGTCCTGGCGTATGGCAGTTTCCTGACCGTCACGCTGAACTTCATGATCGTCGCTTTCGTGCTGTTCATTGTCATTCGCCTGATGAACAGGATGAAGGCGAAGGAGGAAGCCGCACCTTCCGCGCCGCCGAAGCCGACGAAAGATCAGGAACTGCTGATGGAAATCCGCGACGCTCTCAAAAAGGGCGGCGCGCCGAAGTCGGCCGCAGCGAAAGCGAAGACGGCGACAAAATTTAGCGGAACGAAGGACAAGTAGCGGCTCCTTGCTCTCGGCCATGCTTTAATCTGTCGATCCGCGCGTTACGAAAACGGAATCATGGCCGAGAAGAAAGAACGCCCGATCAAAGTCGTGGCCGAAAACCGCAAGGCACGGTTCAATTATTCCATCGAGGACACGGTGGAAGCGGGCATCGTGCTGACCGGCACGGAAGTCAAATCCGTGCGCAACGGCAAGACCACGATTGCGGAATCCTACGCCGATTCCAAAGCCGGAGAGATTTGGCTGGTCAACGCCAACATCCCCGAATATCTGCAGGCCAACCGCTTCAACCATGAGCCGAAGCGTTCGCGTAAACTGCTGCTGCACAAGAAAGAGATCAACCGCCTCGCTGGTGCCATCGAACGCCAGGGAATGACGTTGATACCGCTGAAGATGTATTTCAACGAACACGGCAAGATCAAACTGCAACTTGGATTGGCCAAGGGCAAAAAGCTGCACGACAAGCGCGAGACGGAAAAGAAGCGCGATTGGGCGCGTGAGAAGGGTCGGCTGCTGAGGGTCAAAGGATAGTGCGATGAACCAACCGAATTTGATGGGCGTGGACTGGAGTACGATTCCCGCGCCGCAGGACGACGGTGCCGCGAAGCATCTTGTCGGCATGAAGATTCCGTCGGTAAAATTGCCCGCGACAGACGGCGCGTCGGTCGATCTGTCGTCGCTCAAGGGCCGTGTTGTGTTGTTCGCGTATCCGCGCACTGGCGAGCCGGGCAAGATCAGCCTCGTCGATGACTGGGACATGATCCCCGGCGCGCGCGGCTGCACGCCTCACACCTGTGCTTTCAGGGATTTGTTCAAGGATTTGCAGGCTGCAGGCGCGAGCAAGGTGTTCGGTCTGTCGACGCAGGACACGGACTACCAGCGCGAGATGGCAGAGCGCCTGCACGTGCCGTTCCAGATTCTGTCGGATGAGAAGCTCGAACTGACGCGAGCTTTGAAACTGCCGTCGATGGACGTCGCAGGGCTAACGATGATCAAGCGCCTCGCGCTCGTGATCGACGACGCCAAGATCACGCACGTGTTCTATCCGGTGTTTCCGCCGGATCGAAACGCCGGCGACGTGATCGCGTGGCTGCAGGGCAATTCCGCTTAATTCATTCCCTGAAGCGTCTGCGACAATTTGTCGATGCGGCAGGCAAGACGCTCATCCACGGCGGTCGGCCCCGTCGCGTTGTTGGTTTTGCCGTTGCAGAGATCGAGTGCCTTTTCGCCGATGGCGTCGGCGAGCCGGTCCACTTCGACCGACATGCAGCGCCGCCACATGAGTTTTGTTTTATGCTGCTCGCAGGGCGCTGCGTTGGCTTCCGAGGTTGCGACTAAAGTAGTGCCAAGAATCGTGAAAAGAATCGCGACAAGAGCCGCCGCCGTCGCAAATTGCCGCACAAATCTGGTCACCATCGAATATCTCCGCTGGATATAGCCAGATTGTTTCGCGCCTCGTTGCGAAACGCAAGCGCCACGATCTCGACATCATCCATTCATCCCGCGCTCAGATTGCAGCGCATAGACGAATACTCCCGCGATGACGAGTGCGCGTGCACGGAACGCTCGCGGGCTTTGGAAGTTCACCTCTCAGGTGAATGGAGGACTGGTGATGAAGTTACTCAATCTTGTTGGTGCAGCTGCGTTGTTGTTGGCCGTGCCGTTGGTGGCAAGTTCAAGCGTCATGGCGCGCCCCGGCGGTGGACACGGTGGCGGCCACGGCGGAGGCGGCGGTGTTCATGCCGGAGGCGGTGGAGGTGGTGGTTTCGCTCGTGGAGGCGGAGGCGGTGGCTTTGCACGCGGTGGCGGCGCGGGATTTGCCGCTCGTGGCGGCGGCGCAGGTTTTGCTGCTCGCAGCGCTGCGCCCAGTGTCGCGGCGGCACCAAGCTTTAGCCGCGGTGCGTTCGCAGGAAACCGTAACGGCGGCGGACAACGATGGGCCGGTCGTGGCTATGGTCGTCGCGGTTATGGTCCGGGCATCGGCTTTGCCGCGGGTCTCGCTGCTGGCAGCTACTACGGCGGATATCCGTATTACGGCAACGACTACTACTACGATGACAGTTACGCATATTCGCCGACTTACGGCGATGACACCGTTGCTGTGACGGAAGGTAGCCCCGACGACGTGGAATCTTGCGCGCTTCGATTCCGCTCCTACGATCGGAATTCACAAACCTACCTTGCTTATGACGGCAACCGTTACTCTTGTCCGTAACGAACGCTGAATACTGAAGAATAAGACGGCGGCTCTCGGGCCGCCGTTTTTCTTTGGGCTATACCGCGAGATATTCTCGCACGCTGGCAAACACAGATTTGAACATCGCCGTCGTCAGCCTGCGTGTGTTGGTGTTGTAGCGCGAGCAGTGATAGCTGTCGAACAGGCGGACGGACCCTGCTTGAAATTCCGCGCCGTGTGAGAACGGCGCATCGGCCGCGCGGATATTCAGCGCCTTCAATGTCGAGTCGTGCGAGACGCGACCCAGCATGACGATCGCGCGCAGGCGAGGCATCTCGGTGAATGTCGCGGCGAGAAACGGACGGCAGGTCGCGATCTCGGCGGGCAAAGGTTTATTTTGTGGGGGCACGCAACGCACAGCATTGGAAATGCGGCAATCGACCAGCGTCAGTCCATCGTCAGGCCGCTCATCATAGGTGCCTGACGCAAATCCGAATTCGAGCAAGGTTGCGTAAAGAAGGTCGCCGGCGTAGTCGCCGGTGAACGGTCGGCCCGTGCGGTTAGCGCCTTGCAATCCGGGCGCGAGACCGACGATCAGAAGCGATGCGTTTGACAGACCGAAAGAGGGGACGGGCGCGTTGAACCAGTTCGGCTCGCGCGCCTGAATGTCATGGCGGAACGAAGCCAGGCGCGGGCAGAGCGGGCAATCTTTGGAAGGTTCTGCGTGAGACGGTTCGGAATGAGAAACAGGACCGGCGTCAATGCGCCGATCCCCTCGCTTCAGTTTCTCAGTCTTCGAACTCTTCGTCATCGCCTCGCGGTGCAATCGTACTCGTGCTTCGCTGCAGGAATTGCGGCGTGTGCTGACGCGGCTCGCGAGGTTCGCGTGGTTCTCTTGGAGCAGGACGCTCGCTCGGATCGCGGCCGAGCTTGGATTGTAGCTGGGTCAAATCCGTAAAGACATCCGCTTGCCGGCGCAATTCATCGGCAATCATCGGCGGTTGGCTTGCAATGGTCGAGATCACGGTGACCCGTACGCCGCGGCGCTGCACGGCTTCGACCAACGAGCGGAAATCGCCGTCGCCGGAAAACAAAACCATTTGATCGATGCTGTCGGCCAACTCCATCGCATCGACGGCAAGCTCGATGTCCATGTTGCCCTTGACCTTGCGGCGGCCCGAGGCATCGACGAATTCCTTCGTCGCTTTGGTGACGACGGTGTAGCCGTTGTAATCGAGCCAATCGATCAGCGGGCGGATCGAGGAGTATTCCTGATCTTCGATGATGGCGGTGTAATAGAACGCGCGCACAAGCGTGCCACGGCTTTGGAATTCGAGGAGTAAGCGTTTGTAGTCGATGTCGAACCCGAGAGTGCGGGCAGTGGCGTAAAGGTTGGCGCCGTCGATAAAGAGCGCAATCTTGTTGTTCGCAGAAGGCATCAGTTTTTTCTCGCAACGTTGTTGAAAGGTTTTTGGCGCGGCTAAACTCCGCGCATTCCCAGTCTAATTTCGAATATCCGCCCCGGCGGTGGTTGAGGGTTAACGGCACCACTCATGAAATGTGGTTTCCGTTTCAGGTCAGCTTGATACAGTCATCAACCAATGCAGCGATTTCTTGTCCATGACACTATTTGACTTAGCCGACCGGCGCGTCGAACAGGTCTCACAACTGCGCTATATTGCGAAATGGCCAAAAACGTTCTTGCGAAATGGCGTTACCCGCTATACGTAACGCGCATAGCGACACATTTTCAGACCCAGATTCGGAGCCACAGCCAATGGCGCGCGTGACTGTTGAAGATTGCATCGACAAGGTCGACAACCGGTTCGACCTCGTTCTCCTGGCTGCGCATCGTGCGCGCATGATCTCGTCGGGCTCCCAGCTCACGATCGACCGCGATAACGACAAGAATCCGGTGGTTTCCTTACGTGAAATCGCTGAAACGACCGTCTCGCCGGAAGATTTGCGCGAGGAGCTGGTCCACTCGCTCCAGAAGTTTGTTGAGGTAGACGAGCCGGAGCCCGATACCGTCCCACTCATTGGGTCGGCGGGGGCGTCCGTGGATGCGGACGACACCGAAGTGGCCGTCGAGCGCATGACCGAGGAAGAGCTTCTCAAGGGTCTCGAGGGCCTGGCACCTCCCGAGGAGCAGCCCGAGGAAGACGAGTAACTTATCCGTCAACTGGCCCGGCGGGGTCGTTTTCAGAGCCAGAATTCAGCGAGGCCCGGACCCATTCCGGGCCTTTGCTTTTATTGACCATTTTAGCGTCTTCCTTGCCGTGGCCGCAGAAGCTGGTGATATTGTGAATGGTGGTTCTCGTTTGGGAATCCAGCCTTAAAGGCATTCACGATGGCGATCTGGCGTCGCAGTCCACAGCAGGCACAAGCCACGATCGACGCGGTCGCGGCGGTTGCTGTTGCGCCCGCGCCGGTGCCCGCGAAGAAAGCCGCGCGCGCTAAGATGATGCGGCAATACGACCTTGTCGATCGTGTCCGCGCCTACAACCCGAATACCGACGAAGATCTGCTGAACCGCGCCTATGTTTACGCGATGAAAGCGCATGGCGAGCAGAAGCGCGCGTCGGGCGATCCGTATTTCTCGCACCCGCTGGAAGTCGCGGCCATTCTCACCGATCTGAAACTCGACGATGCGACCATTGTCGCAGCCCTTCTGCACGACACGATCGAAGACACTGAATCGACGCGCAGCGAAATCGACCAGACTTTTGGCCGCGAGATCGGCGCGCTGGTCGAGGGCCTTACAAAACTCAAACGTCTTGAGCTTGTCTCGCGCGAAGCAAAGCAAGCCGAGAATCTGCGCAAGCTCTTGCTCGCGATTGCTGACGATGTGCGCGTGCTGCTGATCAAGCTCGCCGACCGCCTGCACAATATGCGCACGCTGGAATTCGTGCCGCCGGCGTCGCGTCGGCGCATCGCGGAAGAAACACTCGATATTTATGCGCCGCTCGCAGGCCGCATGGGTATGCAGGAAATGCGTGAGGAGCTGGAGGACCTGTCCTTCAGGGTTCTCGATCCGCCAGCCTATGATGTGGTGATGCAACGGCTCGATGCGCTGGCCGACCGCAACCGCAATCTGATCGGCGAGATCGAAACGCAACTGACCGCAATCCTGAAGAAGAATGGCGTCTCGGCCGTCGTGCTAGGGCGGCGCAAGCAGCCGTTCTCGATCTGGGTGAAGATGGAGCGCAAATCCGTCGGTTTCGAACAATTGTCGGATATTTTCGGCTTCCGCATCATCGTCAACAGTGTCGCGGAAGCGTATCGCACCGTCGGCATCGCACACACGACATGGCCGGTCGTGCCGGGACGTTTCAAAGATTATATCTCGACGCCGAAGCAGAACGATTATCGCTCGATCCACACCACGGTGATCGGTCCCGGCAACCAGCGCGTCGAGCTGCAAATCCGCACCGAGGATATGGATCAGATCGCCGAATACGGCATTGCCGCGCATGCGTTCTACAAGGACGGCGTCGGCTCACCGACTGAACTGCTCCAGCGCGAGTCCAACGCGTTCGCCTGGCTGCGGCACACCGTCGAAGTTTTGTCCGACGGTGCCAACCCGGAAGAGTTTCTCGAACACACCAAGATGGAGCTTTTCCACGATCAGGTGTTTTGCTTCACGCCGAAAGGCAAGTTGATCGCGCTGCCGCGCCACGCCAATGTGATCGACTTCGCCTACGCGGTTCACACCGATGTTGGCAACAGCGCGGTCGGCTGCAAGATCAACGGCAAGTTCGCACCGTTGTCGTCCGAACTCGACAATGGCGACGAAGTCGAGGTTCTTACCTCGCAGGCGCAATCCGCGCCGCCAACGGCTTGGGAATCTCTTGCCGTCACCGGTAAGGCGAAGGCAGCGATCCGTCGCGCGACGCGCACAGCAGTGCGCGATCAGTATGCAGGCTTGGGACGCCGGATCGTCGAGCGTCTCTTCGTGCGTGCCAAGATTGTCTATGCCGACGACAAGCTGAAAGGTGCGTTGCCACGTCTGGCGCGCGCATCGATCGAAGATGTCATGGCGGCCGTCGGGCGCAGTGAAATGAGGGCGTCAGATGTCGCGCGCGCGATGTATCCCGACTACAAGGAGGAGGCGCGGGGAGGGGTCAAGAAAAAGGGTGCCTTCAAGAGCGTCAGATCGAAGCTGATGGGCTCGCCGGCCGTCACTGCGGCGGCGATCCCGATCAAGGGCATCAATTCGGATTTGCCGGTGAAGTTCGCGCCGAATGGCGGCGCGGTGCCGGGCGACCGCATCGTCGGTATCGTTACGCCGAACGAGGGCATTACGATTTATCCTATCCAGTCCCCCGCTCTGAAGGATTTTGAAGAAGAGCCGGAACGCTGGCTCGATGTCCGATGGGATATCGAGGAAGCGACGCCGCGGCGTTTTCCGGCGCGTCTTCTGGTGCAGAACGTCAACGAGCCGGGAAGTCTCGCGCAAGTGGCGGGCGTGATCGCCGAGCATGACGGCAACATCGACAATATCAGCATGAGCCGCCGTTCACGGGATTTCACCGAACTGACCATCGATCTTGAGGTCTATGATCTCAAGCATCTCAACGGTATTATCGCCCAGCTGCGCGCCAAGGCCGTGGTCGCGCGGGTTGAGCGTGTTAACGGCTAAAGATCACACATCATGTCAGTCCTGCCGCTCCGTCTCGGGGTAAATGTCGATCACGTCGCGACGCTGCGAAATGCGCGCGGCGGACGTATGCCTGATCCTGTGCGTGCAGCGTTGCTGGCAATCGAGGCGGGTGCCGACGGCATCACCGCGCATTTGCGCGAGGACCGGCGTCATATCCGCGATGACGATATGGCGCGCTTAAAAGCGGAGATTTCTAAACCGCTGAATTTCGAACTGGCCGCAACCGCCGAGATGCTGGAAATAGCTCTAAAGACAAAACCGCATGCGGTCTGCGTGGTGCCGGAACGGCGTACGGAAGTGACGACCGAAGGCGGCCTCGATGTCGTCGGTCAGCACAACTCGCTCGCGCCGTTCATCGCGCGATTGAACGATGCTGGTATTCGCGTCTCGCTATTCATCGCGGCGGAACCCGCGCAAATCGAGATGGCTTCAAAACTCAAAAGTCCCGTGATCGAAATTCACGTCGGCGCGTGGTGTGATGCAATCGTCGAAGGACAAACACAAAAAGCTCAGCATGAATGGCAGCGCATCGTCGAAGGTGCGAAGCTCGCGCATTCCGCTGGGTTGGAAGTTCACGCCGGACACGGCCTCGACTACAAGACCGCGCAGACGATTTCGGCGCTGCCGCAGATCGTTGAACTCAACATCGGGCATTTCATGATGGGTGAGGCGTTGTTTGTTGGCCTCGCGCAAAGTGTGCGCGACATGCGCGCGGCGATGGATCGCGGCCGCAAGATCATTCAGGCGCATCTATGATCATCGGCATCGGATCCGACATCATTGACATCACGCGGATCGAGAAGGTCATTGGCCGTCACGGTGAGCGGTTTCTGGAGCGTATTTTCACCGATGCCGAGCGCGCCAAGGCCGAGCGTCGTTCAAAAATGCCGAAGTTGGTTTGGGCGACCTATGCGAAACGTTTTGCCGCCAAAGAAGCGTGCTCCAAGGCGCTGGGAACCGGAATTCGCCAAGGCGTGTGGTGGCGCGACATGGGCGTGGTCAACATGCCGGGCGGGCGCCCCACCATGAAGCTTACGGGCGGCGCGCTCGCGCGATTGCAGTCGCTGACGCCAGCCGGACACGAAGCGCGGATCGATCTGACCATCACGGACGATTGGCCGTTGGCGCAGGCATTCGTCGTCATTTCGACATTTCAGCCGGACAAGCCTTGATCACGCTTGCGGCACGCGTCTCGGCAATAGTGATAACATCGGAAATGTGACGATTCGTCAGCGCGTTAGCGGGCGTTCATCCGCCCGTTGTTTGATTGCGCCTTATCCTACAACGGTCTAAAACGCGCGCGGGTGATTTGGGATGCTTCGGGTTGGCTCCCGATTTCGGACATTCAGGAACAGACAGAGCAATGAGCGTGACAACACCTTCCAAAACCGAAGGCGGCACAGGCGAGACTATTCGCGTCGTCATTCATGCGCTCATCATCGCCCTGGTGATCCGCACATTCCTGTTTCAGCCGTTCAACATTCCGTCCGGTTCGATGAAGGCCACGCTGCTGGTCGGTGACTATCTGTTCGTCTCCAAATATTCCTACGGCTACACCCACTATTCGATTCCGTTTTCGCCACGGCTTTTTTCGGGACGCATTTTCGGCTCAGAACCCAATCGCGGCGATGTCGTTGTGTTTCGTCTGCCGAAGGACGACACCACCGATTACATCAAGCGCGTGATCGGGCTGCCCGGCGACCGAATTCAGATGAAGGAAGGCCTCCTTTATATCAACGACGTTCCCGTCAAGCGTGAACGTCTCCCGGACTTCATCGGTGAAGATCCTTGCGGTTCCGACGCTACCGCGCGCGTGAAGCAATGGAAGGAAACGCTGCCGAACGGCGTTACTTACAAATCGCTCGACTGCGTCGATAACGGATTTTACGACACCACGAGCGTTTACACTGTGCCGCCCGGAGATTTCTTCATGATGGGCGATAACCGCGACAACTCGACCGACAGCCGCGTGCTCTCTGCCGTCGGCTACGTTCCGTTCGAGAATATCATCGGCCGCGCGCAGATGATATTCTTCTCAATCGCTGAAGGCGAGCAGGCCTGGCAATTCTGGCGCTGGCCGGTAGCAGTGCGCTGGAATCGCATCTTCTCTATCGTGCGATGAGCGGCGAAACGACCCTCGCGAAATCTTCCTCGAAGGCGGTCGACGGTGCTGTTACCGACGTCGGCCTGACAAAGCGCGCGAAAAAGAAGGCGGCGCGCAAGCCCAGCGCAAAAGCCGCTGCGAAAATCATCGAACAACGCATTGGGCATACTTTCGCTGAACCATCTTTGCTAGCAACCGCGTTCACGCACGTTTCGGCACTGAAATCCGCGCGCAATCGCGCCGACAGCTATCAGCGCCTTGAGTTTCTTGGTGATCACGTGTTGGGGTTGATCGTGTCGGACATGCTCTATCGTGCGTTTCCGAAAGCCGACGAGGGCGAACTTTCCAAACGCCTTGCTGATTTGGTGCGCAAGGAAGCGTGTGCCGATGTTGCGCGGTCGCTCGGTCTCGATGAAGCAATCAAACTTGGCAGTGTCGGCGCGGGGGCGGGGGCGCGACTGCGCAAATCCGTTCTCGGAGATATTTGCGAAGCGGTGATCGGCGCGGTGTTTCTCGACGGCGGTTACAAGGCGGCGGAAGAATTCGTCGAGCGCAACTGGACCGAACGCATGCGCAAGCCGGTGCGTCCGTTGCGCGATCCCAAAACAGTTCTGCAAGAATGGGCGCAGGGCAAGGGTCTGCCGACGCCATCTTACCGCGAGGTCGAGCGCACCGGGCCGCATCACGACCCGCAATTCCGTGTTGCCGTCGAATTGCCGGGCATGAAGGCTGCGGAGGGCATCGGCGGCAGCAAGCGTGCTGCTGAGAAAGTCGCGGCGATGGCGATGTTGAGCCGCGAAGGCGTCAAAGGCGGCAACGATGACTGAACCCGCCGCAGCGTCGAACGCACCAACGCGATGCGGCTTTGTCGCGCTCATTGGCGCGCCGAATGTCGGCAAGTCGACGCTGGTCAATGCGCTGGTCGGCTCGAAAGTCACTATCGTCTCGAAGAAAGTTCAGACCACGCGCGCGCTCATTCGCGGCATTTTGGTCGAGAACAACGCACAGATCATTCTGGTCGATACGCCCGGTATCTTCGCACCCAAGCGACGACTCGACCGCGCAATGGTCTCGACAGCGTGGAGCGGGGCACACGATGCAGATTTGGTTTGCGTACTTCTCGATGCTAAGCAGGGCATCGACGAGGAGGCCGACGCGATCTTCGCCAAACTCGCGAGCGTCAATCATCCGAAGATGCTGGTCATCAACAAGATCGATTTGGTCCCGCGTGAGCGCCTTTTGATGCTGGCACAAAAGGCCAACGAACGCTTAAAACTCGATGAGACCTTCATGATCTCGGCGATGTCAGGTGACGGGGTGGACGACCTGCGCCGCGCGCTCGCAAAGGATGTTCCGGAAGGCCCGTTTCATTATCCGGAAGACCAAATGTCGGACGCGCCACTGCGTCATCTGGCGGCGGAAATCACCCGTGAGAAAATCTATCGCCATCTGCATCAGGAATTGCCATATCAATCGACGGTGGAAACCGACTCCTGGACCGAGCGGAACGATAGTTCCGTGCGGATCGAGCAGACGATTTTTGTGGAGCGTGACAGCCAACGTAAAATCGTGCTTGGCAAGGCGGGCGCAACCATCAAATCCATCGGCGCGGATTCTCGCAAGGAAATTGCTGAGATCGTCGGCCACCCCGTGCATCTGTTTCTGTTTGTGAAAGTACGCGACGGCTGGGGCGACGATCCCGAACGTTATCGCGAGATGGGTCTGGAGTTCCCCAAAGAATGACTGTCGCGGTGAAAACTCCTAAGAACATTTTCTATTTTGAGGTGCTGCTCTATTTGTCGCTCGCGCTCGATGCGCTCTCGATGCCGTTTCGCGACGATTCATTCGACAACCTGCCGGACATGTCGGCATCGGCCGCGAAGCTGTTCACGGCGGTTCTGATTCTTGTATTCGTCTATCTGGTTTGGCTGGCCGCGCATCGGCGCAAGAATTGGGCGCGAATGATATTGGCGGCATCGCTTGCCTTGTCGATTTTCTCGATTGTCGCAACGGTCAATGAATCGGGTCTTCAGATCGAGACACTGATCGATATCGTCTCCGCGGCTCTAACGGCGGCAGGCCTCTATCTGTCGTTCACGGGCGACGCGGTCGGCTGGTTCGAGACATCGGGTGCCAAGACATAAAGAGCGTGCGCGTCGCTGCACAAAATCGGATATGCTCTGATTCATGGAATGGACTGACGAAGGCGTTGTTCTCGGTGTCCGGCGTCATGGCGAAACCAGCGCCATCGTCGAACTGATGACGCGCAGCCATGGCCGCCACCTCGGCCTCGTGCGCGGCGGTGCTGGATCGCGCATGCGGCCCTTGTTGCAGCCAGGAAATACCGTCAGCGCCGTGTGGCGCGCGCGCCTTGACGAGCATCTGGGATATTATGCCATCGAGGCAACAAAACTGCGCGCGGCCGCCATGTTTGCATCGTCGTACGCGGTGTACGGCGTCACGCATCTGGCGTCGTTGGTACGGCTGTTGCCGGAGCGCGATCCGCACGAAGACATTTACGAACTGATCGAATCCATCCTCGACGATTTCGACGATGCAACGACCGCGGGCGCACACCTTGTGAAATTCGAACTTGCGATGCTGACCGAACTTGGCTTTGGCCTGGACCTTTCGGCCTGCGCTGCGAGCGGCGCCCTCGACGATCTGGTTTATGTCTCGCCCAAATCCGGTGGCGCGGTGTCTCGCGAAGCCGGCGAAGCGTGGCGGGACAAACTGCTGCGGCTGCCGCCGTTTCTGTTGGAGAGCGAGCGCGGACGAGGCGCGGTGAACAGCTGGTCGGGGCAGGATCTCGAAGACGGGTTTCGGCTGACAGGATTGTTTTTGATGCGCAACGTGCTGGCACCGCGCGGGCAGGAACATTCCGATGCACGCGACGGATTTATTGCGGCCGTCTCGAATCCGCGCCCGCGCGCCGCCGCAGGTTAGCCAAAATAAAACGGGCCGGATTTCTCCGGCCCGCGAAATTTAAAATGTCAGCCGCGAATTAGTAGCCGCCGCCGCGATAGCCGCCGTAACCACCGCCGCCGTAATAGGGACGCGGCGCGTAGACCGGAGGTTCCACGTAGCGCGGAGCGTCATAGACTTCCCAGCACTGCTGCACGCGTCCGCCGTATCCGTCCGAGACCCAACGGCATTTGGTGTAAACAGGCACGACCGACGAGGTGGCCTGATCCGATAATCCGCTTAGAGGCATGGCTTCGGCGCGGGTGCCGATTAGCGATCCGGCGGTCGAAAGAGCGGCGATTGCGACCGCTGCGATAATCAAATTGCGCATCCTATTTCCTCCTCAAAATGAGCGCCCCCGGCACAACACCAGCCCAGCGCCTAGCTACGATATTACCTTACGTTCCGGCACCATTCTATGGGGTGCTGCTGCTTATACGACGAAGGCCAAATGTGGCGGACAACAGGAACGAACGCCACGGCCTTGTGCATAGGTGTCGTCCAGGCACGTTCGCGTTCAAATAGATTTCTTGTTCATTTTGGGCAGTGGAGTTAACCCAGATTCATGGGCAAAAGACTGATTCCACCGCAACCGAAGGATGTTCAGGAAGTAGCACTCCGCGATGCGCTCGAGGAGCGGTATCTCGCTTATGCACTCTCGACCATCATGCATCGGGCGCTGCCGGATGCGCGCGACGGCCTGAAGCCCGTGCACCGCCGCATCCTTTACGGAATGCGGCTGCTGCGGCTCGACCCCGGCACGCCATTCAAGAAATCCGCCAAGATCGTCGGCGATGTGATGGGTTCTTTCCATCCGCACGGCGACCAATCCATTTACGACGCCCTGGTGCGCCTCGCGCAGGACTTCGCGTCGCGTTATCCGCTCGTCGACGGGCAGGGCAATTTCGGCAACATCGACGGCGATAATCCCGCCGCCTACCGCTACACCGAAGCGCGAATGACGGAAGTCGCGCGGCTTCTGCTCGATGGCATCGACGAGGATGCCGTTGAGTTCCGAGCCAACTACGACGGCCAGTCGCGCGAGCCGATCGTGCTGCCGGGCGCATTTCCGAATTTGCTGGCCAACGGCGCGCAAGGCATTGCCGTCGGCATGGCGACGTCGATCCCGCCACACAACGCGGCTGAACTTTGCGACGCGGCACTTCAGCTGATCGACAAGCCGACCATGCGGTCGAAGAGCTTGTTGAAATGGGTCAAGGGTCCAGATTTCCCGACCGGCGGTGTCGTGGTCGACGATCATGCCTCGATTGCGGAGGCTTACCACACCGGGCGCGGTGGTTTTCGCGTGCGCGCGAAGTGGGAGAAAGAAGATGGTGACCGCGGCGCGTGGGTCGTCGTCGTTACCGAAATTCCGTGGCTGGTGCAGAAGTCGCGTCTGATCGAACGCATCGCCGAACTTCTCAACGAGAAAAAGTTACTGCTGGTCGGCGACATCCGCGACGAATCCGCCGAAGACGTGCGTCTCGTTATCGAGCCGAAATCGCGCAATGTCGATCCCGAAGTCATGATGGAGACGCTGTTCAAGCAGACCGAGCTAGAGAGCCGTATTCCGCTCAATCTCAATGTACTCATCAAGGGCCGCGTCCCGAGGGTCGTGGGACTTGCCGAATGTCTGCGCGAATGGCTCGACCATCTGCGCGATGTGCTGGTGCGGCGTTCAAAGTATAGGCGCGCGCAGATCGAGCATCGGCTTGAGGTGCTCGGCGGTTATCTGATTGCGTATCTGAACCTTGATAAAGTCATCAAGATCATCCGCACGGTCGATGAGCCGAAGCCAGCGCTGATCAAGGCGTTCAAGCTGACGGATTTACAAGCCGACTCCATTCTGAACATGCGGTTGCGCAATTTGCGCAAGCTGGAAGAAATGGAAATTCGCGGCGAAGACAAGGATCTTCGTGTCGAGTTGAAGGGTCTTAAGGCGCTGGTGGCGTCCGAATCCGCGCAATGGAAAAAGGTTGCCGAGCAAGTCAAGAAGGTGCGCGACATCTTTGGACCTAAGACGCCGCTCGGTAAACGCCGAACGCAATTTGCCGATGCGCCGGAGCACGATCTTGCCGCCATCGAAGAGGCGCTGGTTGAGCGCGAGCCGATTACAGTTGTCGTGTCTGACAAGGGCTGGGTGCGCACGCTCAAAGGCCATGTCACTGATCTTTCAAGCCTCGCATTCAAGACCGACGACAGTATGGGCTTTTCGTTCTTCGCGGAAACCACATCGAAGCTGACATTGTTTGCGAGCAACGGGCGCTTCTATTCGCTCGACGCGCAGAAGCTGCCGGGCGGGCGCGGCCATGGCGATCCGATCCGTATGACAATCGACATGGAGGGCGATGCCGACATTGTCTCGATGTTCGTCACCAAGGAAGGCCGCAAATTCGTGGTCGCGGCTCAGGATGGGCAAGGCTTCGTCGTGAAGGAAGAAGATTGTGTGGCCAATACACGCAAGGGCAAGCAGGTTCTCAATGTGTCGCCGCCGAAAAACAAAGCCATTGCCATCACCGAAGTGAAGGGCGACACGCTCGCCGTGATCGGCACCAATCATAAAATGGTACTGTTCGGTCTCAATGAGATTCCCGAAATGGCGCGCGGACGCGGCGTGCGGCTTCAGAAATACACCGGTGGAAAGTTGTCGGACGTCACGACCTTCGTCGCCAAGGAAGGCCTCACCTGGAAGGATGGCGCAGGGCGTGAGCAAAGCCTGACGTGGAAGGAACTCACGGCGTGGCGCGGCAATCGCGCGGACGCCGGACGGCTCGCGCAGGGTCTTCCGAAGTCGAACAAGTTCGGAAAGCCGATCGAGTAAGGGTTAATTCGCGATTGTGCCTTGCGACCCTGCCACCTTTATGCGATTCGCGAAGAGGGACGCGGCAGGGGAATAACGACGATGGAATCGGTTTGCATGGCGTTGGCCGCGACTTATCTCGGCGGCGGTTTTCAACTCGCCAGCCTGGATAAGTCGAAGGTTTATTCGGTTCCCGTCGCAATAGCGCTGAAATTGAGTCCGGCCCAACGCGCGGCGGCTGAATCTTGCGCTTCCCGGTACGGTATCCACTACAGGCTTGTCGACAAGGACGGCGTGGAGACTGGCATCATCGAGCGCTGATCAATCGTCAGCTTCCGGAACCAGCAAGGCTGCGATGGTCCGCTACAACGAAATTCGCGATGGTGAGGTTGCTGTCACGCCGCCATCTCCAACCGACGCTGGCCTGACGTTTATTGGCCGCATCCACACGCCGTGGACCGTTCGCATGACGACGCCGCGTCAGGGACGTCACGATGGACCGATCTGCAGAATAGAAATTTTCGAGCTGTGGATTCCTGCGCTGAAGGGCCTGGAAAAGTTCACGCAAGTCGAAGTTCTCTACTGGCTGCATCAGTCGCGCCGCGATCTGATCCTGCAAAGCCCCGCCAGCGATGCCAATACGCACGGCACGTTTTCACTCCGCTCGCCGGTGCGGCCGAAGCCCATCGGGACTTCAATTGCAAAACTCGAAAGCATCGAAGGCAACACAGTTCTGGTGCGCGGGCTCGATTGTCTCGATGGCACACCGCTGATCGATCTGAAGCCTGACCGCTGCCAGTTCACGCCGATCGCGCCGCCGCAGCGGGGCGATTTTGAGGTGGGCGGGTAAATCGCGCAAAACGTAGTTGCAAATCACTTGCAACTAGCGGCGGTTCCGGGCATGTTGCCCGAATGGACCTTTCCCAGCCTGCAATGCCTCCTGCAACGCCTAGAAACAGCACGTCTGACGGCCCGGATGCCTTCAACGGCGGCTGGAGGAATGCGCGCGGCGAGCCGTCGCTGGCCGGGATGTTCGCCTCGATCCGGGTCTCCAAGACGGGTTCGTTCTGGCGCAAGCTCGCAGCCTTCATGGGGCCGGGCTATCTGGTCGCGACCGGCTATATGGACCCCGGCAACTGGGCGACCTCGCTCGCGGGCGGCTCGAAGTTTGGCTACGCGCTGCTCTCGGTGGCGCTGGTGTCCAACATCATGGCCATCATACTTCAGGCGCTGTGTGCGCGGCTCGGCGTCGGCTCCGGTCGCGATCTTGCGCAAGCCTGTCGCGATGCATTTCCGAAATATGTCTCGTGGCCGCTATGGCTGCTCGCGGAAATTGCGATCGCCGCAACTGATCTCGCTGAAATCATCGGCACGGCCATCGGTCTCAATCTTCTGTTCGGGATTCCACTCGAACTCGGCGTGTTGATCACGGCGCTCGATGTTTTTCTGATCCTCGCTTTGCAAGCTGTCGGCTTTCGCTGGATCGAAGCATTCATTGTGGGTTTGCTCGGAATCATCGCGGCATGTTTCGCGATCCAGATTGCGCTTGCCGATCCGAACTGGGGCGAAGTGATTCGAGGGTTTGCGCCGACCACGGAGATCGTCGCCAATCGCGACATGCTTTATCTCGCGCTCGGAATTCTCGGCGCGACGGTGATGCCGCACAATCTCTATCTGCATTCGGGACTGGTTCAAACGCGCGACTACGGCCAAACCGTTCCTGAGCGAAAAGAAGCGATCACTCTTGCCACTATCGATTCCACCATCGCGCTGTGTCTCGCTCTGTTGATCAACGCGTCGATTTTGATTCTGGCGGCGGCGACATTCCACAAGATTGGCAAGACCGACGTTGCCGAACTCGATCAAGTGCATTCTTTCCTGGCGCCGCTACTCGGCTCAGCGCTCGCGCCGAAGCTGTTCGCGATTGCGCTGTTATGTTGCGGACTGAGTTCGACCGTGACCGCGACGCTGTCCGGTCAGATCGTCATGGAAGGCTTCATCAACATCAGGCTGGCACCTTGGCTGCGCAGGCTCACGACGCGCATGGTCGCGATTGTGCCTGCCGCATTGGTGACGATCTATGCCGGCGAGAAAGGCACGGCGCAGTTGTTGATCTTCAGTCAGGTGGTTTTGAGCCTGCAATTGCCATTCGCGATTGTGCCGCTGGTGATGTTCACGGCGAGCCGCGCTAAGATGGGCGAGTTCGTCGCACCCCGCTGGCTGACGGCGTCGGCGGGATTGATAGCAGCGGTGGTCATTACGCTGAACGTGAAACTGCTGCTAGATTTTGTGATCGGTTAGGAAGTTCAGTCCTGCGGCTCCAGCGCCGTCTTGCCGTCGAGATCGACGCGCAGCCAACCTGATGGAGCGAGGCGTTGCTGCGGCAGGAAGCGGGCCTTGTAGTCCATTTTCTGCGATCCATCGATCCAGTAGCCGAGATAGACGTAAGCCAGGCCTAGTCGTCGCGCGCGGGCAATGTGATCGAGGATCATGAAGGTGCCGAGCGAGCGGCTTTCTTCGCCCGGCTCGAAGAACGAATACACCATCGACAGTCCGTCGCTGAGAACGTCCGTCAATCCAACAGCCAGAAGTTCACCGCCCTTACCGGTGATGCCGCTGTCCGGTGTGCGGCGACGGTATTCAATGATGCGGGTCTGGACGTGGCTGTCCTCCACCATCATCGCATAATCGAGAACCGTCATGTCCGCCATGCCGCCGTCGCGGTGGCGTTGGTCGAGATAGGCACGGAACACGGAATACTGTTCCGAGGTCGGTACGGCAGTGCGCAATTCGCTGACGATGTCGGAATTGCGCGCCTGAATTTTGCGCAGATTGCGCGAGGGACGAAATTCATTGGCAATGACGCGCACCGAGACACAAGCGCGGCACTGATCGCAGGCCGGGCGGTACGCGATCGACTGGCTGCGGCGGAAACCGCCATGCGTCAGAAGGTCGTTGAGGTCGCCGGCCTTGTCGCCGACCAGATGCGTGAAAACCTTGCGCTCCTGCTTGCCTTCCAGATAGGGGCAGGGGGACGGCGCCGTCAGGTAAAATTGCGGCGTATTGCGCGAGTGTTGCGTCACGAGCGGACGAATGCCTCCGATAAAAGCGTGCGCGATTCTCTCATAGCATCGCGCCACGCGGCTTAAGCGTCAACGGAATTGCGCGTGAGGTCAGACGCGGGCGGTCGTGATGACTGGGCCCGGATTCGCGTGCGTATTGATGAACACGGTTCCCAAAACGAGATCGTGCAGCAACTGGCGGCGGCCATTGAACAAGCCCACCAGAACGATGAACGGCGTCAGAAGCGATACGGACGCCCAGTACAAAATGGCGTGAATAACGCCTAACGTGAAGTAGGGGCGGTCGCCGGTGCGGGTTCGCATCTGGATACCCATAAAACGCATACCCACTGTGGCACCGTGCGCGCCGCCCAACGAAGCGCCGTAATAAAACAGCGCCCAAATCACCGCGACCGGTGACATCAACCCGAACAGGAACCAGCCGAGGCCGAGCGTGATGACGCCGAACACCAGAATGAAGATCGAGATCAGCACCATCGGTATTGAGAGCACGACAAGGTCGATCAGGAACGCGAGGAAGCGCTTGGTCAGCACGCCCGCAAACAAATCCGGCTGCAGCCACGGATCGTAAGCATTCGCGGCCGACGGATTGCTGCGCCAGGTGGTGCCTGACGTAGTGCCTGAAGTCGTGTTTCCGGAATCGGACATTGCAAAGGCCTCCAGCGCCGTGTCACGGCGTCCTGTCTGGAATTTGGCGATACAAAACGCGCCCCGCAAGATGGCGAGCGGGCAGGTGGACAAAAAGTTAGTGTTCGGGACGAACTATCGTGCGGCCTTCAGCTTCTCCGCGGCCATCGGCGCGAAATATGTCAGCACGCCGTCTGCGCCTGCGCGCTTGAAGCTGAGCAGGCTTTCCATCATCGCGCGCTCGCCGTCGATCCAGCCGTTGTTGGCGGCGCCTGCGATCATCGCGTATTCGCCGGAGACTTGGTACGCAAACGTCGGCATCCCGAACGCGTCTTTCACGCGGCGGACAATATCGAGATATGGCATGCCCGGTTTTACCATCACCATGTCCGCACCTTCCGCGATGTCGAGTTCGACTTCGCGCAGCGCCTCATCCGAATTGGCCGAGTCCATCTGATAAGTGCGCTTGTCGCCGGTCAGCGTCTTTGCAGAGCCGATGGCGTCGCGGAACGGGCCGTAGAAAGCGGACGCGTACTTCGCGGCATAGGCCATGATCTGCACGTCCAAAAATCCCGCACGATCCAGACCGTCGCGAATGGCGGCGACGCGGCCGTCCATCATGTCGGATGGTGCGATGATGTCGCAGCCGGCTTCCGCTTGGACGAGAGCCTGACGCACAAGCACGGCGACCGTCTCGTCGTTTAAGATTCGTCCGTCCTGATGCAGCAACCCGTCATGGCCGTGGCTGGTGAACGGATCGAGCGCGACGTCGCAGAGGACGCCGAGTTCGGGAAATTCTTTCTTGATCGCGCGCACCGACTGGCAAACCAGATTGTTCGCGTTAGTCGCTTCCGAGCCGTGTTCGTCGCGCAGTGATGGTTCCGTGTAAGGGAACAGAGCGATGCAGGGAATGTTGAGCTTCATGGCGCGTTCGGCGTCGCGCACGCATTGATCGACGGAAAGACGATCGACACCGGGCATCGAGGCAATAGGTGCGCGCTTGTTCTGTCCTTCTACAACAAATAGCGGCCAGATCAGGTCATCGGTTGTGAGCACATTTTCGCGGACCAAGCGCCGCGCCCATTCGGATTTGCGGTTACGGCGCAAGCGTGTGGCCAAATCGAGGGCAGTGGATGCCTCGCGCGAATGGGCGTCGCGCGTGGGACCGTCGCGCATTTCTATCGGCCGGCCGAATTTGATCGCCATCTTGATCCTGCTCCCGAACGCAATCGAACGACCCGTCCTATGTATCACCTGCCGGCGATTTCGTCATCGCAAGACAGCGGGTCTTGCCGATTGATTTTGGGTTCTTAAACGATCAAAACAGCGGAATGAATCAGGATATTCGTCGATCGATGGCGTCGCGAATGGCCCGTTCCCGCCCTCGCGCGAACGACGACGACCTTCCGCGCGATCTGGTCCGCGAGCAGATCAACGATACGAGACCGATGCCGTCGGGCGAGACGGAGACGGGGAAGGCGGTATGGACTCCGCGCCTGGTTATTTTTCTTCGCGTCATGGCGGTGCTGTCGATGATGAAGGGGCTTTATCATTGGGCGCAGATCACAGGTTTCATCGGCGGCGAGGAGGGGGCGTTTGAAAACCAGACCACGCAGTGGCAGAGCGCGACGGTTTATTTTGCAGTGATCGCACTCGTCGCCGCAGTCGGGTTGTGGCTGGCAACGCCGTGGGGCGCGGTGGTGTGGCTGACGTCGATCGTGTCGCAGGCGGTTATCGAAATGATGTTTCCGGCGGTCTATGGCGGCAATCTAGTGGTGTTGTTCATCGCGCTGCTGCTGCTCGCCGGATACCTTTTCCTCGCATGGATGGCGGCGCGCGAAAGACCGCCATAAAAGTCGCTGCGCAATTGTGGCAGCGTACAGCCATGCTTGACGAAGTGTTTCGAATTTGAACGACCGCTGTTCCGGAACGCGACAGGGTGTGCGACGAAGCGTGAACAACGGCCTTTCGTCGTGAATCAAATGTAACGAAAACCCCCATTTTTAAAGGCTAAATCAATCGTTCACTGTTTCAAATAAACATTCTCTTTATGCTGTTATTTAAGCTGATGTTCAAACGCTGCCCCTAAGTTCAGGTCATCAGGCGAGACAAAAGTTTCGTCGAATAAGTCGTAAAAATACGACAACAGGGGAAGTGTCATGATGAAAGCCGTTGCCACGGCAGAGAATGCCGTTCGCGATAACGAGGCTGCACCTACGCAGCCATTGTATCTTGAAGCGTTGACCTTGGTTGAGCGGCTGCATCGCCGTCTGCTCGATGTCATCAAGGATGAATTCGATCGCCGCGGCCGTGCCGATATCAATTCGGTGCAGGCGTTGCTCCTCTATAACATCGGCGACAAGGAATTGACCGCCGGTGAACTGCGCACGCGCGGTTATTACCTCGGCTCGAACGTGTCGTATAATCTGAAGAAGCTCGTCGAGATGGGCTTCCTCGATCATCAGCGTTCGCGGGTCGATCGTCGTTCGGTTCGCATCAGCTTGACCGCACAGGGCCAGGACATCCGCAACGTTGTGGACACGCTGTATCAGAAGCACGTCAAGACGGTGGAGCAGGTTGGCGGCATCTCGAACGCAGAGTTCGCGACGCTGAACAAGTCGCTGCATCGCCTCGAGCGCTTCTGGACCGACCAGATCCTCTATCGTCTCTGAGAAATTTTCGGATCAGCCAGCCAAATCTAAAAGACCGGCGGTCCGTTTTTCAGTCACTGACTTCCCCAAGCGCGCTGCATCCGGGCAACCGGATGCGGTGCGCTTTTATTGGTTGCCTGTTTGGGAAATTTGCGTCGCGCTTAACGATTTGTCGTCAGGATCACGCAACTCCAAGCCTGTCTGCGGCGTATATCCAGTGCTGACAATTAAGCGGATGCGCGTGCCGCCTTAGGATCGCTGGCAATCTGCCGGAGGGTGTCATGATTGTTCTGAAAAAGACCGTGACAGTGATCGCGCTGTTTGGGTGCCTGCTGGTGGTTGGATACGCCATGAGCAATTTGCGCCCGCATCGGTTTCACTCGATGCCGATGTCACACGCCGCGTTGAGCTGACGCACGGGATTTTAGCGACCATAAAATCGCCTGGCGGATATAACGCGCCGATATCGATTGATTTTTTGCACCTAAATGTTGGCTTTCGGGGCTAAACTTGGCTGTCCGCGCCATATATGGTATGTCGCGTTGCCGCCCCTCGAAGCCACCCGTGACCGCCCGTGCCCCGTTTGAAGGGCGCGGCGGTGGAGACTTTCCCAGATGAGTTCTTCCGCCAAAACCGCCAATACGCCCGACACGTTTTTCAGCGCCACGCTCGCGCAAGCAGACCCGGACATTGCCAATGCGATCAAGGGCGAACTCGGCCGCCAGCAGCACGAGATCGAGCTGATCGCGTCGGAAAACATCGTCAGCCGCGCCGTGTTAGAGGCGCAGGGCTCGGTGATGACCAACAAATACGCGGAAGGCTATCCGGGCGCGCGATACTATGGCGGCTGCGAATTCGTCGATGTCGCCGAGAGCATCGCGATCGACCGCGCCAAGAAACTGTTCGGCGCGCAGTTCGCAAACGTGCAGCCGAATTCCGGAAGCCAGATGAACCAGGCGGTGTTCTTAGCACTCTTGCAGCCGGGCGACACCTTCATGGGTCTTGATCTCGCCGCGGGCGGACATCTGACTCACGGCTCGCCAGTTAACATGAGCGGCAAGTGGTTCAAACCCGCGCACTACACCGTGCGCCGCGACGACCAGTTGATCGATATGGATGCGGTGGCTAAGCAAGCGGAGGACGTGAAGCCGAAGCTGATCATCGCGGGCGGCTCGGCTTATTCGCGGCCTTGGGACTTCAAGCGCTTTCGTGAAATCGCTGACAGCGTCGGCGCGTATCTGCTGGTGGACATGGCGCACTTCGCAGGCCTGGTCGCGGGTGGCGTGCATGCGTCGCCAGTGCCGCATGCGCATGTGACGACCACGACGACCCACAAATCGCTGCGCGGTCCGCGCGGCGGATTGATCCTCACCAACGACGAGGCACTCGCCAAGAAATTCAACTCGGCGATTTTCCCCGGCCTGCAAGGCGGGCCGCTGATGCATGTGATCGCGGCCAAGGCCGTCGCGTTCGGCGAAGCTTTGCGGCCGGACTTCAAGATCTACGCAAAGAACGTCGTCGAAAACGCCAAGGCGCTTGCGGAATCATTGCGTGCAGCGGGTTTCGACATCGTGTCCGGCGGCACCGACAATCATTTGATGCTGGTCGATCTGCGGCCAAAAGGATTGAAGGGCAACGTCTCGGAGAAGGCGCTGGTTCGCGCGGGTCTTACCTGCAACAAAAACGGAATTCCGTTCGATCCCGAAAAACCGTTCGTCACATCGGGTTTACGCCTCGGCACGCCTGCCGCGACCACGCGCGGATTCGGAGTTGCCGAATTCAAGCAGGTTGGCGGCATGATTTCCGAAGTACTCAACGCGGTCGCTCAAGCGGGCGATGGTGCGGCGCCTCTTGTTGAGGCCGCAGTCAAAGCCAAAGTGCGCGAGCTTACCGACCGTTTCCCGATCTATCAGTAAGGCAATCGTTCAATGCGCTGCCCCAGCTGCAACAGCCTCGACACGCAGGTGAAGGATTCACGGCCGACGGAGGATTCGGCCGTCATTCGCCGCCGTCGCGTTTGCATGGCATGCAACTTCCGCTTCACGACGTTCGAGCGCGTCCAGATGCGCGAGCTCACTGTCATCAAGCGCAACAGCCGCCGTGTGCCGTTCGACCGTGACAAGCTCGTTCGCTCGCTTCAGATTTCGCTGCGCAAGCGTCCCGTCGATCCCGAGCGCGTCGAGAAGATGGTGTCCACCATCGTGCGTGAACTGGAAAGCGGCGGTGAATCCGAGATTTCGTCGGAAGCCATCGGTGAGATCGTGATGGAGCATCTGCGCGGATTGGATGACGTCGCCTATGTGCGCTTTGCCTCGGTCTATCGCAATTTCCGCGAGGCCAAGGATTTCGAGGCGGTGCTGGGCGAACTCTCCGGCGATGACGAGCCGCGCTCCGCCGCCGCGCGCAAATAATAATGGATCAAGATGCCCGTTTCATGGATCTTGCGCTGGCCCTGGGCCGGCGCGGGCAGGGTCGCACATGGCCCAACCCTGCCGTTGGCGCGGTCATCGTCAAAGATGGCGTCATTGTCGGGCGCGGCTGGACCCAACCCGGTGGTCGCCCACATGCGGAGCCTGAGGCGCTCACGCGTGCCGGGGACGCCGCGCGCGGCGCGACGCTTTATGTAACGCTTGAGCCGTGCGCGCATCATGGCAAGTCTCCCCCATGTGCGGACGCGATCATCGCAGCTGGCATCGCGCGCGTGGTGTCCGCTATCGAAGATCCCAATCCCGAAGTCGGCGGGCAAGGCCATGCAAGGTTGCGCGCTGCGGGAATCGGTGTCGATGTTGGATTGCGCGCCGATGAGGCTGCGCGAGATCATGCGGGACATTTTTTTCGGATGAAAGAAAAGCGCCCATTCGTGATCCTTAAACTTGCTGTCTCCGCAGACGACAAGATCGCTGCGTCGGGACGCAAGCCTGTCGCGATCACTGGCGAATCCGCGAAGGCGCGTGTGCATCTGCTTCGCGCGCAAAGCGACGCGATACTGGTCGGAATCGGAACGGTACTTGCCGACGATCCGCTTTTGACCGTTCGCTTACCTGGACTGGAAGCGCAATCACCGGTACGCGTCGTGCTGGATCGGGCGTTGCGAATTCCTGGATCTAGCAAACTCGTTCATTCCGCGCGCGAACATCCGTTGTGGGTCATGACGTCGGAAACGTCCGACGCCCCGGCTGTGATGAAGCTCGGAGGAGCGGGCGCGCAGGTCATTCGCGTGGCGACGTCGAAATTGCCGCCAGTGGGGCTGGATTTGAGGGCCGCTCTAAACGCACTGTCGGAGCGCGGCATCACACGGCTAATGGTAGAGGGGGGAGCGAAGGTGGCCTCGTCATTCATGACAAATGGATTTGTCGATGAAGTCTGGCTACTGAGCGGGCAGGAAGCGATAGGCGCTGACGGCATCGACGCGCTCTACGCGCAGCCGCTATCTATCATCACGCAGTCGCCGCGCTGGAAACAGCGTGATACCGAGAAGCTGGATAAAGACACACTCACGGTCTACGAGCGCGCATAATGTTCACCGGCATCATCACCGACATCGGCGAGATCATAAGCCTGACGTCCAAAGCGCAGGGGCAATTGCACCGGCTGCGCATTGCCTGCCGCTACGACCGCGCAACCATCGCGGACGGCGCGTCGATTGCCTGCAATGGCGTATGTCTCACCGTCGTCGCGTCGGGCGTGGACCAGGGCAAAACTTGGTTCGATGTCGATGCCGGTGCCGAGACGCTGCGAATGACGACGGCTAAAACGTGGACCAAGGGCCAAAGACTCAATCTCGAACGCGCCCTTAAGATCGGTGATGAACTCGGTGGGCATATCGTGGCGGGTCATGTTGATGGCATCGCCGCCATTGTCGCGCGCAACGATCTTCCCGACATGGCGAAGTTTGATCTGCGCGCGCCGCGCGATCTGGCGAAACTTATTGCGGCCAAAGGCTCGGTCACGCTCGATGGCGTCTCTCTCACCGTGAACAGCGTTGTGGACGACATTTTTTCGGTGATGATCATTCCACACACGCTTCAGGTCACGACGCTGGGCAACTGGCGCGCGGGCAGCGAAATCAATCTCGAAATCGACCTGATGGCGCGCTATGCCGCGCGGTTGACGGAAATGAAATAGCTTCCATTCCGCGCAATGCTGCTTCGGGCCTTGTTCTGGTCTTGGCTTTGCGGAACGCTGCGACTAAAACAGCGCAACTCTGAAATCCCGACTGGACCGATGAATGGCTGATCCGCGCCGCGCTGTGCTGAAAGACGAAACCGATATCAAGGGCGCTCGCGTCGTGATCGTCGAGGCGCGGTTTTACGACGATATTCAGAATGCGTTGTTGCAGGGTGCGAAGGCCGAGTTGGACGCGGCAAGTGTAACTTTCGACGTCGTTAGCGTTCCGGGTTCGCTGGAAATCCCGCCTGCGATTGCGATTGCGCTCGACGCCGCGCGCCGAAATGGACGCGATTACGACGGCGCAATTGCACTTGGATGTGTGATCCGTGGCGACACGTTTCATTTTGAGATCGTATCGGTGGAATCCTCGCGGGCGTTGATGGATCTGTCGGTTGCGCGCAGCCTTCCGCTTGGTAACGGCATCATCACCGTCGATAATGAAGCGCAGGCGTGGGCGAGGGCGAAGCCGTCCGAACTCGACAAGGGCGGCGATGCGGCACGCGCGGCACTCGCAATGATCCGCATCAAGCGCCGTTTGGCGAAACAAGTATGAGCGGCACCGGGAAAACATCTTCTGCGAAAGCCGGCGATGGCAAGGCCAACCGGCGCGGTGCTGCGCGGCTCGCAGCCGTGCAGGCGCTCTATCAGATGGAAATCGCAGGCGCTGGCATCAACGACATTTTCGCTGAATTCGAGAGTCATTGGCTCGGAAGTGAAGTCGAGGGCGAGAAGTATCTCCCCGCCGAGGCTGCATTCTTCAGGGACATCGTTTCGGGTGTGGTGCGCGACCAGACCAAGCTCGATCCGCTGCTCGACGACACGCTCCAAAAGGGCTGGCCGTTGAAGCGCATCGACGCAATTCTCCGCGCTATCTTGCGCGCCGGGGCTTACGAATTGGAGCATCGCAAGGATGTTCCGGCGCGCGTCGTGATCAAGGAGTATGTCGATGTCGCCAATGCATTCGTCGATGGCGAGGAAATGGGACTGGTGAACGCCGTGCTCGACCAGATCGCGCGGCAGTTTCGCGCGAGCGAGTTCGCGCGCGCGGGCGGTTGATATGACCGGCCACGACAAGGGCGGGTCCGGCGAAGACAATCTGATCGCGCGCTACTTTCGTCCGCTCGCGACAAACCCCGGCGCGTTCGGTTTGTACGACGACGCAGCGATCCTGAAATCCACTGGCGACGATCTCGTTGTTACGACAGACGCCATCATCGAGGGCGTGCATTTTCTCTCCGACGATCCGCCCGACACGATAGCACGCAAGGCGCTGCGCGTGAATCTCTCGGACCTTGCCGCCAAGGGTGCATTGCCTGCGGGGTTTGTGCTGACATTGGCATTGAAAGCGGCGAGGAACGAGTGGCTCGCGCCGTTCTCGCGCTCGCTCGGTGAAGACGCGACGGCGTTTGACTGCCCGCTACTTGGCGGCGACACAGTTTCCACGCCGGGACCGTTGATGATTTCCGTTACGGCGTTCGGACGTGTGCCGTCCGGCAAGATGATCCGGCGCGATGGCGCGAAGGAGGGTGACATTGTTGCCGTGACCGGGACCATCGGCGACGCGGCGCTCGGACTTCGCATGCTTCGCGGCGACCCGGCCCGCGCCAAACTCGACAAATCTGCGCAGGCGTTTCTGGTCAATCGCTACCGCGTGCCGCAACCGCGCAACTTGCTTGCTATCGCCCTGCGCAATTGCGCGAGCGCGGCGATGGATGTGTCCGATGGTCTGGCCGGCGATCTCGCAAAACTTTGCGCGGCGTCGAAAGTCAGCGCTTCAATCGAAGTGCAGTCGATCCCGCTATCATACGCCGCCGAAGCGTTGCTCGATGCGAAGCTCGCAAGCGTCGAAGACATCGTCTCAGGCGGCGACGATTACGAAGTGCTGTGCACGATTCCAGAGAATCGGTGGTCCGATTTCGAGGCGGAGGCAAAGCGCGGGGATGTTGCTGTTGCACGCATTGGGCGCATCGTCGCAGGCGAGGGGCCGCCTGTATTCAAGGGACGCGATGGTCATACGATTGCTCTTAAACGCCTGTCTTACAGCCACTTCTGAGACGTGTTGCCACAATTGGCGACGTGGATCGGCCTTTGCTGAAACCCTTGAAAATCGGACGTTTTATGCATTCGCGGCGTTGCGCGGCGGGAACGATTTTGGCATTGTCCGCGCCGAATTGAGGCAGCCGCTGCCCATCGGGCAGGCTCCTCATGTGCGTCCGTCGCTCCCGCGACCGGATGTTGGGCTGGACACATCAAAATCTGAGGCAAATTAAATGACAGCATTGTGGTTGATAGTGCTCTGCGGAGTGCTTTCCATCGTTTACGCCGCGTGGGCGACGTCGTCCGTTCTGGCGGCTCCCGCCGGCAACGCAAAGATGAAAGCGATTGCAGCGGCGGTGCGCGAAGGCGCGCAGGCATATTTGAAGCGGCAATACATGACCATCGCCATTGTCGGCGTCGTCATCTTCTTCCTGCTGGTTTTCTTTCTTGGCCTCCTCGTCGCCATCGGCTTCCTGATCGGCGCGATCCTGTCGGGAGCCGCAGGCTTCATCGGCATGAACGTTTCGGTTCGCGCCAACGTGCGCACCGCGCAGGCGGCGACCAAGTCGCTCGCGGGCGGCCTTGAACTCGCGTTCAAGGCAGGCGCTATTACCGGCATGCTGGTAGCCGGCCTCGCGTTGCTTGGCGTCACTGGCTATTTCATCTACCTCACGAAGTTTGCCGGCCTCGCAGTCAACAGCCGCGTCGTTGTCGACGCGCTTGTCGCGCTCGGCTTCGGCGCTTCGCTGATCTCGATCTTCGCGCGTCTCGGCGGTGGCATCTTCACCAAGGGTGCTGACGTCGGTGGCGATCTCGTCGGCAAAGTTGAAGCAGGCATTCCGGAAGACGATCCTCGCAACCCTGCAACGATTGCTGACAATGTCGGCGACAACGTCGGCGATTGCGCTGGCATGGCGGCCGACTTGTTCGAGACCTATGCCGTCACCGCGGTGGCGACGATGGTTCTTGCCGCGATCTTCTATGCGAAGTCGACACTGCTTACGAACATGATGACGCTGCCGCTCGCTATTGGCGGAGTTTGCATCATCACCTCGATCATCGGCACCTTCTTCGTAAAACTCGGTGCATCGCAGTCGATCATGGGCGCGCTCTACAAGGGTCTGATTGTAACGGGTGTGCTTTCGCTCTTCGGCGTTGCCGGCGTAATCTATAATCTGGTCGGCTTCGGACCACTCAACGGCGTGAACTACACCGGCTTGGCGCTATTCGAATGCGGCATCGTCGGTCTCATCGTGACGGGTCTGATTATCTGGATCACCGAATACTACACCGGCACGGATTTCCGCCCGGTGAAGTCGATTGCAGCAGCATCCGTCACCGGACACGGCACCAACGTCATCCAAGGTCTCGCCATCTCGATGGAATCGACCGCCGGTCCGGCGCTGGTCATCATGGCGGGTATTCTCGTGACCTACAGCCTTGCCGGTCTGTTTGGCATCGCGATTGCAACCACGACGATGCTGGCGCTGGCTGGCATGATCGTGGCGCTCGACGCTTTCGGTCCTGTGACCGACAACGCCGGCGGCATTGCTGAAATGGCTGGCCTTCCTAAGGAAGTGCGCAAGGCGACCGACGCCCTTGACGCAGTTGGTAACACCACCAAGGCCGTCACCAAGGGTTACGCCATCGGCTCGGCAGGTCTCGGCGCGCTCGTGTTGTTCGCCGCTTACAATGAAGATCTCAAATTCTTCATCGCGAACAAATCACCGTACTTCGTCGGTGTGGCACCGGACTTCTCGCTGAACAATCCTTACGTCGTAGTTGGCCTGCTGTTCGGCGGTATGCTGCCATATCTGTTCGGCGCGATGGGCATGACCGCGGTTGGCCGTGCAGCTGGCGCGATCGTGGAGGAAGTTCGCCGTCAGTTCCGCGAAAAGCCCGGCATCATGAAGGGCACCGCCAAGCCTGATTATGGCCGCGCCGTTGACATCCTCACCAAGGCCGCGATCAAGGAAATGATCATTCCGTCGTTGCTGCCGGTGTTGTCGCCGATCGTCGTCTACTTCCTGATCTACTTCATCGCCGGCGGTGGCGTGGACGGCAAGTCGGCGGCATTTTCCGCAGTCGGCGCAATGTTGCTCGGCGTGATCGTGACGGGTCTGTTCGTCGCGATCTCGATGACGTCAGGTGGCGGCGCCTGGGACAACGCCAAGAAGTACATCGAAGACGGCCATTACGGTGGCAAGGGCTCGGCAGCTCACAAGGCAGCCGTGACCGGCGACACCGTCGGCGATCCCTACAAGGACACCGCAGGTCCTGCTGTGAACCCGATGATCAAGATCACCAACATCGTGGCATTGCTGCTGCTGGCGATCTTGGCCCACTAATATTTTTGGCGCACTAAGGCGCACAAGACTTAAAAACAGAAGCCCCGCAACGCGAGTTGCGGGGTTTTTCATTTTCGGCGTATTCACTTGGGAATTTCGCCAAATCTGACGACATTTCGATTGGTTCCTGTGAACAATCTTTAAAACGCCGAGAAACCGACTCATTGGCTTGCGCGTTGTAAGGCGTAACCAAGGGAGGCGAACCATGGCAGCAGACGATGGCGATCCGTTCGAGCAGGGCAAGCTCGTGCGATTCAACAACGAACCTCACGTCAATCCCTATCCTGAAGACACCGAGCAGTATCAGCGTTGGGAGGCGGGTTATCGGTTCGTCGAACAAGGACTGATAGCGGTTTGACCCGCGCCACAACAAAATTACAACGGCCGCCAATTCGGCGGCCGTTTTGATTCTGCGCGGAACGCTTTTTTATGCGCCGACTATCTTGGGCTGAGAAGTTTGAATAGAGGCGCAAGGTAACTCAATTCCTGACCGCTGGTCGGTGTGGTGCGGCTAATGAAGTCGAAAATCTTGCCGTCCTGCAATCCGTAATTGGCGATGCGCATCACGGTACGAGTTTTATCGAAATAGACAGCGATAACGCGTTGATCGATCACCCGCTGATTCAGAAAAGCGGCCTTGCGTTCGGATCTTTGCGAAATGTAGTAGAAGACTTCGCCGCTCAGGGTTGCGACGGTCGACGGCGTGCCAAGCACGATCAGAACCTGATCCTGACTGGCGCCGATGGGAATTTGCTCCAGCGCATTCTCGGGCAGAATATAGCCCTTCTGGAACTGTTCGCTGGTACAGGCGCCCAGTGTGCCGCAGATAAGTGTGGCAGCGGCAAGAATACGCAGGCGACGCCACCCCGAGACAAGGGAATGCATCTTGCCACCGCGACGACCGGTCTGGCTCGAAACAGTCATGCCCGGGTGGACCTTCCTATTGCATCGTACGAAGCGTTGACGTACCGGGCAGGGGTTCCGATTGCAACACACCGACCGCCGCTTCCGGCTTTACGCGGAACCGAAAATGCTCTGGCCATTCAATCGTTTCAGGAATTCCGCCGCCCCGCTGCAGCGGACCATTGAGACCATCTATGGCATGATCGTGGCGCAAGCGCGAGAACCGGCGTTTTACGCGTGCTATAACGTGCCGGATACGGTTAACGGTCGACTCGACGTGCTGATTCTCCATTTGTGGCTCATGTTGCGGCGGCTGCGGCCTGAACCGGACGGCGTCGCCGTGTCACAGGCACTGTTCGATCATTTTTGCGCTGACATGGATGCAAATCTCCGCGAGATGGGCGTTGGCGACCTCACTGTGCCCAAGCGTATGCAGGCATTCGGCGAGGCGTTTTATGGCCGCTCAACGGCTTACGATCTGGCGCTTGAAACGGGCATGGATGAATTTACACAAGCACTCTCACGCAACGTCCTCAACGGTGGCTTTCCCGAAAAAGCGAAGCTGCTTGCAATCTATGTCACCAACGCGCGCGCCGCGCTTGAAAAAGCGGAACGTGCATCGATCTGGAATGGGTCATGGTCGTTTCCGAAGCCGGCTATTGTCTGATTTCGTATGGCGCAAACAACATGACCAATAACGACATTCCCTGGAGCTTCCCGGTTGCAGTCGCCAAGATCCCCGAAGGCGGATTGCATCAAGAGTTGAATGCAAATCCCACTCAGTTGAACGAACTGGCGGTTCTTGCAGGCGTTCTCAACGTCACGATGGCGACGGCATCGTTCGATGTGAAGCTTGCCGCCGCGGAGCGCGTTCACGTCACCGGACATGTCAAAGCGTATATCGAGCAAACCTGCGTCGTGACGCTAGACCCTATGCAGACCACGATCGACGAGACGATCGACGTGACGTTTGTTCCGCCATCGCAGATTCCGGTGACAGCCAAGGTCGTCACCAGTGAAGAGGGCGACGATGCCGAGATTCCTGATCCGCCTGAGCCCATCGTCAACGGCTCAATCGATCTTGGCCGGCTGGCGGCAGAAGCCGTGATCTTGGGAATTGATCCCTATCCACGTAAGCCGGGGGCCGTCTTCGACCCCCCAAATGAGGCGGTGGACCCGGACGACCATCCGTTTGCGGCTCTCAAGGCCCTCAAGGCCCCGCCGACGGCTCTAAAGAAGAAGAAACCCAAGGAAGGTTAGTGGCTTACAGCCGACGCCTGAGGTGTCCAGGGAGCCTGAGCTGTTGGAATGCGGAAGCCCGGTCAAGCCGTTGTAACGCAGCACGGAAACGCTATTGTCGCGGCCCGGCTGGAGCGCCGCCTTATCGCGCACTTCGCCAACGTCTGACTTTGCCGCAACGACGTGTTCAGGTTCGCGGCTTATCCCTTACGACGACGCCAGATCGGGTTTCCGGAACCACCATGCCTCAGAAGGTTCGTATCGCGCTTGACGCTATGGGCGGCGATTTCGGTCCATCGGTGATCGTTCCGGGTGCTGCGCTGGCGCTGTCGAAACATCCCGACACCGAATTTTTGCTCGTTGGTGACAGTGTCGCAATTGAAGCCGCGCTTGCGGCGCATCCCGCGCTCAAAACAGCCTCGCGCATCGTTCACGCTGACATTGCCATCAGTATGGAAGAGAAGCCGAGCCAGGCGCTGCGACGTGGACGCAAAACGTCCTCGATGTGGCTTGCGATTGATGCGGTGAAAAAACATGAGGCGGACGTTGCAGTGTCTGCCGGCAACACCGGCGCGCTGATGGCGATGGCACGCCTCAATCTGCGGATGCTTGCGGGCATCGACCGTCCTGCGATTGCTGCGGTCTGGCCAACGGTGCGCGGCGAATCCGTCGTGCTCGATGTTGGCGCATCCATCGGTGGAGATGCGCGTCATCTGGCGCTGCTGGCGATCATGGGCAGTGCGATGGCGCGCGTGCTGTTCGATCTCGATCGTCCGACGGTCGGTCTACTCAACATTGGTGTCGAGGAAGTCAAAGGCGTCGAGGAAGTGCGTGGCGCTGCTGAATTGCTGCGTTCGATGAATCCCCCTCAGCTGGAATTCATTGGCTTCGTTGAGGGCGACGGCATCGGCAAGGGCGCCGCTGACGTCATTGTTACAGAAGGTTTCAGCGGCAACATTGCCTTGAAGACCGCCGAGGGAACGGCCCGGCAAATTGGCGAATACCTCCGTGACGCCATGAGCCGAACTTGGCGCTCCAAACTCGGCTATTTGTTCGCGCGCGGCGCTTTCGCCACGCTGCGTGACAAGATGGACCCGCGCAAGGTCAATGGCGGTGTGTTCCTTGGCCTCAACGGCGTCGTCATCAAGAGCCACGGCGGCACCGATGCCGAGGGCTTTGCGTCCGCCATCGAAGTCGGTTACGACATGGTCCGATACGATCTCCTGCCCAAGATCAATCAAACACTCAATCGCGACGGCCACTCACTCGCAGATGTGCCTAACGCGCAGGAGGCTATCTCGTGACTGTGATGCGTTCTGTCGTGATCGGCTATGGCGCCTATTTGCCTGAGCGTATCGTGACCAATGCCGAACTGGCGAAACAGGTGGACACATCGGACGAGTGGATCGTTCAGCGCACCGGCATTAAGCAACGTCATATCGCTGCTGACGGTGAATTCACTTCGCATCTCGGAATCAAAGCAGCGCAAGCGGCGATCGCGAAGGCCGGCATAGATCCGCAGTCGATTGATCTCATCGTGCTGGCGACATCGACACCCGACAACACCTTTCCGGCCACCGCTGTTGCCATTCAGAATGCGCTTGGCATCAATCACGGCGCGGCGTTCGATCTTCAAGCGGTTTGCTCGGGATTCATCTTCGCGCTCGCGACCGCCGACAATTTTCTCAAGAGCGGCGCGTTCAAGCGCGTTTTGGTGATCGGTGCCGAGACGTTTTCCCGGATTCTGGACTGGAATGATCGCGGCACCTGCGTTCTGTTCGGTGACGGCGCAGGCGCCGTCATTCTCGAATCGCAGCCGCAAAGCGGAACTTCGAAGGATCGTGGCATCCTGACCACGCATCTGCGGTCCGATGGGCGACACAAGGACAAGCTTTTTGTCGATGGCGGACCGTCGTCGACACAGACTGTGGGCCATCTGCGCATGCAAGGTCGCGACGTTTTTAAGCATGCCGTCGGAATGATCACAGACGTGATTGTCGATGCATTCCAGGCGACCGGAACCACCGCCGACGATATCGACTGGCTCGTGCCGCATCAGGCCAACAAGCGCATCATCGATGCGTCGGCGAAGAAGCTTCATATTGCACCGCAGAAAGTCGTTCTCACAGTCGATCGTCATGGAAACACATCGGCAGCATCGATTCCGCTCGCTTTGGCGGCTGCGGTCGATGATGGACGTATCAAGAAGGGCGACCTTGTGATGTTGGAGGCCATGGGCGGCGGCTTCACTTGGGGTTCGGCGCTGCTACGATGGTGAGTGTTGATTTAAAACTGGCGAAATTTGAATTCAGTTTCCATGCTTATGCATTGATGAGTCTTGTTGACCCTTCGTCGGCAAGCACCTAATTTCAGAAAGAAATTTTCGCCGAGAGCGGGGCAGGCGATGACCGGAACCGGAAAAACAGTCAAACGTGTCGACCTGTGCGAAGCCGTCTACCAGAAGGTGGGGCTGTCGCGCACGGAGTCGTCCGCTTTCGTCGAATTGGTGCTGAAGGAAATCACCGATTGTCTTGAGAAGGGCGAGACGGTGAAGCTGTCTTCGTTCGGCTCATTCATGATTCGCAAAAAAGGCCAGCGCATCGGGCGCAATCCCAAGACAGGAACCGAAGTGCCAATTTCTCCGCGACGTGTGATGGTGTTCAAGCCGTCGGCGATTCTCAAGCAGCGCATCAACGGCGATACCAGCGGCAACGGCAAAGCCGACTGAGAACCGCTAAATTCGATCTGAAAGGGAGCGTGCATTTGGACAAGGCGCCGGATGCATTTCGGACGATCAGCGAAGTCGCTGACGATCTCGATATACCGCAGCATGTTCTGCGGTTCTGGGAGACGCGCTTCGCCCAGATCAAGCCGATGAAGCGAAGTGGCGGTCGCCGCTACTATCGCCCCGACGACGTCAATCTTTTGCGCGGCATTCGCCGGCTGCTTTACGGTGAGGGCTATACCATTCGCGGCGTGCAGCGGATTTTGCGCGAGCATGGCATCAAAGCAGTACAGTCACTCACCGATGAAGTGGCGGGTCAGGCGTCCGTGCTGTTCGACGAGCCCTCGCTCGACAATGAGCGCGACGCGGTGGTGGAGGAAGATTTCGACGCGGAGACCGAAAATTCGCCCGATCATGAGATCGATCGCCACGATCAAGTGCCCGGACATGCAGGCGTCCGCAATTCGATGGACTTCACCCCTATCAGTTCGGCTCGCGCGCCATCGCTGAGCGACCGCGTTCCCCCGACTGCCACGATGCCCAAGCCCGTGATGCCAAAACCGATCGATCCGACGCGCACCAACGGATCGCCGGGCGCGGTGGCCTATGCGCCGCCCGGCGTGCGGAAAAATGCACGGCCCCGCGATCAGGTTCTTGGCGATCAGGGAAAGCTTAAGGCCGCGCTCGACGATCTGATCGGCGCGCGTGCTTTGATCGATCGCGTCCTCAAAGACAATTAGTTGCCGATTTCAGCGGATTGAAAACGCTTGGCGGCGTGCCGTTGAGTTGCTCGGGTCCGCGAACCGCGATAGAGCCTCATGGCCGCAGGGTAGGTTCGGAGCGTGGAGCAGCCCGGTTAGCGCACTAGTCTGGGGGAATTGTAGCACAATTCTCTTTTTACGTTTCACCGAACGCTTTAGCTGTTTCGCTATATACGTTCCGAGATTGATCCTGGACTTTTTGGTAACTTCCATTGCATCACGAACATCGTTCATCATGACGTGCGCTACAACCTATCAAAAGGCAATGCTGGTGATCCTCAATTAGCGACTTCTATTTTCTAAATTTAATTTCCGCAGTAGGAAACGGGTATGAATTATTACAAGCTCTTTGGGTGCGTTTCCGTCGTCTCGATCGGTTTGTCCGCCACGATTTTCGCAGCAAGCCTGCCAGCAAAGGACGAATTGAAAGCTGTTTGCGGCTTGGTCAATGTCATAGGCACCCCGACTGACAAAGATGGGGTTGCAGTGCTTTTTGGCTTTATCATGCGTGGTCCAAAAAGTTATCCGGAGCCGATCGGTTTTGACCCCTCAATCGCGGTGACCCGCGGTAATCCGAATGCCGTGGGATTCCTTTCCGTTCTATCTTCCGCATACGTTACCAAGAACAAAGTCTTGGTTCACTACGTCGGTAAAGAGGCTTATTGCGTGAACACTATTGAAGGCCGAGCTGATGGTCAGGATGCGTGCCCGCCATCAGACTACAAGCCGAAGTGCGTTGGCGCACCATGAAATAATGGTGCGGATACTGCAAAGATTAAGTCGCGCGAAAAATCGATCTGGGTTTCATTCGTGCGCTGTCAGCTTGCTAGAAAATGAACTGGAGTTCTGCATGAGTCATATTTTTACGCAGCCACAATAGGCCACAGGGGTAAAAACCGGGCAGTACCCGAAATCGCTTAGGACGCATTGAGAACATAGTCCGGGACTTTTCCCGGAATCTACGGTCCGAACAGGGCATCTGATGTCCCTTATGTTATCAAAAGTCGACTTGACCGCTTGCACAAAAAATCGAATTTCCCTAAGCAATCAATGTCGTTAGGCAGTCGGAGCGTGGCGCAGCCCGGTTAGCGCACTAGTCTGGGGGACTAGGGGTCGTGGGTTCAAATCCCGCCGCTCCGACCAACCATTCCTAACCGCTAAGATGGACAACGCAATGTGGAACGTCGGCGGCGGCTTCATGGCGATCTGGAGTGACGTCGTATCCGCCGATCTCGATTTTTATCAAGACTGGTTGCTCAAGGAGCATTTTCCGGAGCGCGTGAGTATTCCGGGGTTTATTTCGGCCCGCGTATTCAGCCGCGAGATCGGCGCGGGCCGTCAGTTTTTTATCATTTATGAGACGGCATCACCGCAGGTCCTAGCAAGTCCTGCCTATGTGGCGCGGCTCAACGATCCCACGGAAAAATCGCGCAGCGTAATGCCGAGACTCAAGAACTTCGTTCGCGGTGCGGGTCGCGTCATCGAGTCGCGCGGCGTGTGTGGGGGCGGTGCGGTGCGAGTCATACGGTTTGCGGACCGTCGCCCTCAACTCAACGAAGGCATTACGCAAGAAAATCTGTTCAAATCGATTGGCGAATTAGACCGTGTACTTGCGGTGCGCTTGTTCGAAGTCGACAAGGCCGCGACTGCCATCCAGACCCATGAAAAGAAAATCAGAACGAGCAAAGAAGAAACATTCGACCAGCTGTTGGTGGTCGAAGCCGGCGACGTGAGCGCTCTCGATGCGGTTTCAGAAATTTTGAATAATAAAATGTTCTCTACGAACAATCCGCGGCAACTATTCGACCATTTGTATTTGCTTGTTGCAGAACTTCAAAGCCGCAGCCTAAGTGCGCAATGACGGGCTTTCCCCGCGATTTCCAATCAAAACGTATGAGCGGCCGCGCGCAAATTATACTGACGTGGATTGCTTGGACGGTTTGGACTGTTGTCGTCACGTTGAAGATTTTCTCAACGGTCGGCAAAATTCCTACGACGATGTCGACGCTCTATCAGTACGTCGATTTCATCAATACGTTCTGGGCGAAGCAGCCACTTTATATCCCGAACGATCTTCGAGGGTTTCATTACCTTCCAATTATGCTGATTCTCGGAACGCCTCTGACTTGGGTGAAAATCCAAGTCGCGGGAGCAATCTTTGAATTGTTCTCAGTCGGATTTTTTACGTTCAGCGTCTGGCGGATCGCACAGCAATTGGCCCGCTTTAGTCCGGCGTTGATAGCTGGCATCATACTTCTCGCGAGTTTGATGCCGATGCTAGTGCAGATGGAGTTCATTCAACTGCAGATTTCGATGATTGCCGCCATGACTTGCGCGACGGCGGCGGGAATGCGGAGCGATTGGCGCTCCTTCGTGATTTGGCTGGCACTGGCCGTTGCACTCAAGCCGCTTTCAATTGTTATGCTACTTCTGGCCGCCGTCACCCTTCCCAAAACAAGAGTGGTATTGATCGCTAGCGTCGTCGCGCTCGTCGTTGTCCCGTTTGCTTTTCAAGACGGGACGTATCTCATAAACGAGTACGCCAATTACATTCACCAGCTCTCGTACATAACTGACGCAAAGGCGGGTGACTGGGAAACTCAGGCGGACATTAGCACCTTCTTGTTGGCAGTCGGTTTTAATCCGAGCCCCTTGGCGCGTCTTACACTTCGTCTGGTTGCTGCATTCGGCACGCTCGTTATGGTGTGGCGAATTGCGCAACTGCGCATCGATCGTGCAACGTCGTTTGCGTTGCTTATTTTCAGCACGTCATACATCGCGCTCTTCAATCCAAAACAGGAGATATTTTCGTTTCTAGTGGTCGTGCCCGGTGTCGCCGCGCTTGGCCTGACCTATCTTGGACGCAACATTGCAGATTGGCGTGGCTGGGTTTGGATAGGACTGGCCGTAGCGGCAGGTGTGAGATGGGGGATTAAGGGCGTTTGGCTGTTGCCCTCGATTATGATCGTGATTTGGATTGGGCTGATCATTCTCACACTAAATCCGCGACGCTGGTGCGATCTGCTATCAGCCAAACCTGTGGATGCTCACCGTTGATTGCGCTGTAGAAATGATTTTGGATTGGCCTTCACAGCCGCATTTTCTGGTGCTCACCCCAAAATGTTATGATATTGACGCGCGAAAAGGCGATATCCGGGGCATCCATGCGGCGAAATGACATTGATCTTGTGCGTATTGTGCTCTGTACCGCGACCATTTTTGGTCATGCACTTATCATCTTTTCGTATGAGCCGCTCTATCATCTGAAAAGCGCAGAGATCTCGCCGCTGGCTTCAGCTATCCATGAATTTCTGCGTGTCGTCCGCGTTCCATGCTTTTTTCTCATTGCAGGATGGTCAGCTACGCGATCCCTACGTGGCCGCACTCCGGGCAGCTTTGTGATGGAAAGATTAACGCGACTTCTCATCCCTTTTATCGCAGGCGTTGTTCTGCTCGGATCTGGAATCAAATATGTCGAGCTTAGCCACGGGATCGATTTGGGTTTTCATGGCATCCGGGTGGCTGAACCCTTAAATGAAATGTTGGGGATCGCTGGCCCTGTCGGCTATTTTGATTTTTTCCCACGTAACCTGAAACATCTAAATTGGATGACTTGGTCGCATCTATGGTTCCCTGCCTATTTGTTTTTGATCTCTCTCATTTCCTTGCCGGTTTTGATGCGTCTTGCACGAAGGGCACAGAACAAAGCAGTGCCGTCGACGATGGTGGTTTACCTCCCTTCATTACTTTTGATTGCAGTGCTCGTCGGGTTTAAAGGGTATTGGCCCTACCTTCCGAACCTTCTTCAAGATTGGGCCAATTTCGCCTATTACTTTGTTTTCTTCGCGATCGGGGCTGTCATTGCGATTTGGCCAGGCTTTGAGGCTCGACTTCACGAGCAGGCGCGCAACATGCTGGTTCTGTTTTTCCTATTCATGATGGGCGTGTTGTATTTCGACGAGTCTCTCCCGGGCCGGATTTTCGTCGGTCTTGCGGCATGGTGCGGGATTAGCGCTTTGCTAGGGATCGCAGCGCGAATTAAACCAGCTGAAACGCCAGCGCTTGTTTATTTGAGAGAGGCAGCATTGCCGGTCTATATCTTGCATCATCTTCCGCTGCTTCTCATCGCTGCGGCAGTGCTTCCACTTGAGATTCCGATCTGGTTCAAGATCGCGATTATTACTTTTGGATGTGCAGCAACCACGCTGGCATTTTACCACGTTCTTGTCAGGCCGTGGACTCCGACGCGTTTTCTCGTGGGCATGCCTATCTTGCCGTCAACCGAGCGCGCTTCGACATCTTCGGTCGAGCGTCCAACTGTCTAGGATCAATCGCTCATTACGTGAAATTGTTGGTTTCAAATATTTGTCGGTCGCGCTGCATCTGATCGCAGGCCTGACAAAGACTGCTGTCGGAGCAGGGTGCCACCTGCAACCCCGACGGAAATGACGTACAACCAGCCTTGGTAATAGTCGAAAAGATGAGAATTGAAGAGCGAGCTCAGAATGTTTTGAGTAACCGCGACAAGACCAATCCACGCGGTCAAGTTACCAATACAAAATGTCGCCAAATGGGTACCCCACATCGCGTAGAGCGCGATGACGCCGAGAAGGCCCCACTGAATAGCGACAAGTAATGTCTGGTTATGCGGATTAGCAATGACTGGTCCCGAATTTCCGGTGCGGTCACGTTCGAATAATGTCCTGTTAGAACCTGTCCCATGTCCAACGAGGGGTGCCGCTTCAATAAATGCGATCGATTTTTTCCATAAATCAAGGCGCTGCCCAACCGAACTGGAGGCTTTATCCGTAGCTGGCAGGCTATACTCGGTGAACGCTGTAGAGATTTTTCGTTGAAGGTTCGACGAAATCGCGCACGTCACCGCGAAGATACACGCCGCACCCAATAAAATCATGGTGAGCTTTCTGCCGTGGAAGTATCGGAACGCCAGCAGTAACGCGAGAACAGGGGCAAAAAGCAAAGTGGTTCGCGAAACATTTACAAATGCCATATTGGCCAGAAAGAACGCTGCCAAAATTGTCAACGCAATCGCGCTCGCATTTTTTTGAGCCCTGAAGAATTCGATCGCAACCGCTGCGAGCGCGAATACGCAAAATGCGAAGCCCTGGCTTTGATCGATATAGTTTTTAACTGGAATGCCCGGTTGATCTGACTTGAGGTGGATCGACAGGTCTGGAAAGAAAAATACCGTCCATGAGTAAATCATAAGAACGGCGCAAGAGGCGACGAATGCAAAGAAAACGTATGCACCTCTTGTCGATCGGCGAAATTGATAGACTAAAGCTGGGATAACAAGAAGCTTCCCGAGAGGGGCCAAACCATGAAGGCGATCTGGCCATATGGTGTCGGATGCCCAAAACATCCCGACGATTGCCACGATGCACAAAGGCAGAATAGCGGCATTGACGGGGCGCATGAGCAAACGAAAAAACACCATCCACTCGCCGGTCACTGCAAGGATTCCGACAAAAACCAGTATGCTGGTCGATGTCGCGGCAGTCGACCATGGAAGGCATATAGCGCACGCTATCATCGCAAAATCGACGCCTCGGGATCGAGCGTGTCGTCCTCTTTCGACGTTAGGACCGCTCCATGCGGTTAATCCCAGCCAGGCGACTTCAATTTCATTTCTTAGAAGTTGTATCATACCGCTCTCAAATTTGACGTTTTGAAGCCAATAATGCTGATCATATCATGAGTTTCCAATATAGACTGGTGTGGAAATTGACGTTTCAAATTCTATGGCAAGACAGAAAAGCTTAGGCGAACAATGAGTGCTATCGATCGATACGTCGTGCGCACGACCCTGTTGTCATTTCTGATCATTCTGATTTCGTTGACCGGGATTATATGGATCACGCAGGCGCTGCGCGGCTTCGACTTGATGACCAATCAAGGGCAGACGATTCTGGTGTTTCTTGGCGTCACGGGTTTAGCGATTCCGCTATTAGCGATGGTAATTGCGCCCATCGCACTCCACATTGCAATCATGTACACGCTCAACAGTTTTGCAGCCGATTCAGAAATTATAGCAATGTACGCAACTGGCTTAAAGCCGGCGCGTCTTTTACGTCCTTTTCTAATTTCGACGTTGGTTGTTAGTCTCTTCGTGGCATTTCTATCGCTTTATCTTTCGCCGCAATGTCTGCGCTCGCTTAAACAATGGCAGGCGGAAATTGGCGCGGATGTTCTTGTCAACATTCTTCAGCCCGGTGAGTTCAGCAAGCTGGGTGCGGTGACACTCCGCGTTCGCGAACGCTTACCCGATCGAAGCCTTCAAGGTATTTTTATTGATGACCAGCGCAATCCCAGCGAGCGGGTCGATATTATTGCCGAACGCGGAGCCGTCCAAAAAAATGACCATGGCTCGTTCTTGATACTTCAGGACGGTAATTTTCAGCGCCATGAAATCGGAAAGCGCGACGCAACAATAGTGTCTTTCAAATCTTACGCTTTCGATTTATCGCAGTTTGCAACAACGAGCCAAAATATTACATATGGCGCTCGCGAAAAGTTGACGGGCGAACTTATTTCACCGTCCCCTGACGATCCAATCGTCAAAAGCAACCCGAATGCCCTTTGGGCAGAGTTACACGATCGCTTGCTCGCACCGATCTATCCTTTCGTATTTGCGATCATTGCTTTTGCTGTTCTTGGATCTCCACGGACAACGCGTCAGACTCGTAAATTCGCAATTATCCTTCTAATTATTGTCTTGCTCGTCGTACGCATTGCTGGATTTGGTTTTTCCACGGTTGCGGCATCGGCTCCGCAGGCAATTTTTGCGCAATATTTTATGCTCGTGGCAGTTTGCGCGATCGGATTTTGGATGATTGCGCGAGGGGTCGTTGTTGACCGGCCCAGAATTCTTCAGAGCATGATCGATAATTTTCGCAGCCGTTTGGCCGGGACGCGGCCCATCTAGTTGCGAGGTATGGGATGTTGCCAATCGTAAGCAAAATTTTCAGCGGCTTACAAAAATGCGATAACTGAGCCCGTACTCTTAACTTTGAGTTCTCTGCGGGGTCTTCGTTGACATGATGCCGACGTAGAGCTGCTTATAACTTCCCCGGAATTTAGCGTCGGTGAATTCAGCGATTGCGCGAATACGGCCTGCTTTGCCAAAAGTATCGGCCAAATCGGGATTTTGGGTTAAACGCTCGATTGCAGCGGCGAGGGCTTTCTCATCTCGCGGCGGGACGGTCAATCCTTCCCGTTCGTGGCGCGCCACGAGTGGAACGGTTGTTGCAAGGCTTGTATTGATGACGGGGGTGCCAGCAGCCATCGCTTCAAGTTGCACGATGCCAAACCCCTCAGCTTCAGTGATCGAAGGGAATGCCAGTGCTCTTGCTGCGTGTAGAAATTTTCTGATTTCGTTTCGTTCTAAGTCGCCCAGAAAACGAACTCTGTCGCGGATCCCAAGTTGAGTTGTCAGATCTTCGAGGTCCGATTTTAACGGGCCGATTCCGATAATTGCAACGGTTGCTTTGGTAAGAGCTATAGCACGAAAAAGAACGTCAAATCCCTTGTAACTAACCAGTCGACCGATCGCTAAAATAAGATCGGGGCATTCTTGACGAAGTGCGGCAACTTCACTGGTTTCTTTATCGCTAAGCCCGCCCCAGTATTCTACATCAATACCGTAGGGAATGACGACGCATTTGTGACGTTGCTGCTTGAGAAACGCAGAAGTTTCGATCATTAGGGGATGCGAGATGACAATTCGATCGGCGCGCCGCAGCGTGCGTCGAATGAGGGGAGATATCAGCCAACGCAAAATCGGTCGTCCAATCATGTCGGCATGCCAATGCACGACGAGACCGGTAGTTCTTGGTAATCCGAGCAGAACAGCGAGGTCGGTAATCGGAAATGGCGCGTGATGCACAACGATGTCTGCTTGCCGGCTTAGTTTGAAGAATTGGTAAGGAAATGTCGGCGCGAGAGGCGTTGAAAATACTGTGCCTAGCGATGCTACGGCTACGACTGGTACTTCGCCGAGCAGATACGATTTGGGTGCGCCGAAATATCTGCCGACTAATATTGAGTTCTTGATGTCTTTGTCGGTCTTCTCGACAAGCACTCCGATCGCGGTCGGAATACCACCCTCAACGTCTGGTGAAAATATTTTATAGGTGTGGAGAATACGCATGTAAATCCAAATAGCGAAACGGTGTTATCGCCAAGAGCGCGGTCTAATCGCGATCGGGGCGTCGAACTTGTTTGTTTGCTGATAAGAAATTTAGCCGAGTTGAACCAACCGAGCTCAATGATTTAATTTGGCGAATAATTGTGGCATCGATATTGCCTGAATCTCGGCAGATTAAATTGAAATGCAACGGTAGAAGTATACAATCAATAAGATTCGGACTGCTGAAATTTTTGGATTAACATTGACGTGACCGGCCCCCACTGAGTGGTCCGATTGGAATGTTAGTTTAGCGATTGCATTTTGACTACCTCCTTTGGCGCTGGCCAGACGAGGGCCTCTGGTGCCGGCGGTCGATATCCCAGCGATGAGTGTGGACGCACCGTGTT
>JBBRNE010000012.1:0-75801 GCA_038230475.1 Hyphomicrobiales bacterium | reverse complement strand
CATCACCGACTACACCAACATCACGGGCAACAATGCCGGCACCTACGACATGGTGGCTCAGATGATCTCACAGTGTAAGGCTGTCGGCGCCACCCTCGTTTGGTCGGGTGTGGGTTCGGCAATCCTCTACAAGATCGTCGACATCATCGTCGGTCTGCGACCGACCACGGATGAAGAGCGCGAAGGCCTCGACATCACCTCGCACGGTGAGCGCGCGTACAACATGTAAAGAACAAGGCCCCGGAAAAGTGGATTTCCGGTTTTCCGAAAGGGGTTTGTTCAAGACGACAAGGAACAACGGTTGAGGCACCTACCCGGCAATGCCTCAAACGTCGGAGGGCCCCAGCGCAAGCTGGGGCCCTTTCTTTTTGAAGACCGTCTTTGAAGACCGTGTTGGCCACGAAGATTTCGGCTGCCCCACGATGGTTAATCGTGTCTTAACCTCGCCCCACCTATGGTGATGTGATCCAATCCGCGACCGCACTCGAGATCGACGGACCCACACCTTGCTGGCGCTTTCAGTATGGCCATGACCGCTCCTTCCCGCCCGGCCGCTAATGCCGGCAAACAAGAAGGCACCCATCAGGGCGAGCGATCGCCATTTGCCCGGCTGACGGAGCTTCTCAGCCCCTATCAGCCCGGTAAACCATTGATAAATCTATCTCTTGGAGAGCCGCAGCATCCGGTGCCGGATTTCGTCGGGCCCGTGCTGGCCAAGGCCATTGTCGATTTTGGCCGCTACCCCATCGCCAAAGGAACAGAGGCATTTCGGAAAGCGGCGAGCGCCTGGGCCACGAAGCGATTCGCCTTGCCGCGCGCCATCGACCCGGAGACCGAGATTTTGGTGCTGAACGGCAGTCGCGAGGGATTATTTTTCGCCGCCATCGCAGCCGCCCGCTATGTCAGCCCGCGTAAAGGCACGTCCGCGATCCTGATGCCCAATCCGTTTTACCCGGCCTACGCAGCCGGCGCGCGCGCCGCTGGATGCGAAGCCGTGTTTCTGCCGACGACGCGCGACAACGGATTTCTTCCCGATCTCGACAAGCTCAATTCCGCAACGCTCGATCGCACGGTTGCATTCTATCTCGCCTCGCCCGCCAATCCTCAGGGCGCGGTTGCGTCGCGCGACTACTTCGATCGCGTCAAGCAACTCGCCGACCGCCACGGCTTCATGGTCCTTGCCGACGAATGCTATTCGGAAATCTACACGGAGAGCGCTCCAGGCAGCATGCTTGCATCGGCCGGACATGATTTTGCAAACGTCGTCGCCTTTCAGTCGCTGTCGAAGCGGTCGAACTTGCCCGGCTTGCGTGTCGGCTTTGTCGTCGGCGACAAAAATTTTCTCGCGCGCTTTCACGAGCTGCGCAACGTTGCGGCACCCCAGGTGCCGGTTCCGCTGCAACAGGTTGCGGTTGCCGCCTATAGCGACGAAGCGCATGTCGATGAAAATCGAAGGCTCTATAAAATCAAATTCGATCTCGCCGATCAGATTCTCGGAAATCGCTTCGGTTACAAACGTCCCGCTGGCGGCTTCTGCATCTGGCTCGATGTATCCGCGAATGGCGGCGACGAAGCGGCAACGGTGAAACTGTTTAAAGACGGCGGCGTGCGCGTGGTGCCCGGAAGCTATCTGGCGCGACCGCAACCCGACGGAAGCAATCCAGGGGCGGGGTACATTCGTGTGGCAATGGTGCAGGACAGTGAAACGACAGCAGAGGCACTGCATCGCATGGTCGATGTCTTGCACGTCTCCGCTGAATCGCAGGGACACTAACGATGCCGGCGATTGAACGCGTCATTCCTATAGGCGGGCAGATGTCCGACCCCATCCGCGACATGCTCGCGCGACGTCTGCGCGAAATCGCGGGCCTTGGCGTTGTCGCGTTCTCGGGCGTCATTGCGACCGCGCTGATGACGTGGTCCGTGCTAGACCCCAGTCTCAGTCACGCGACCTCAGGTCCAATTCGAAATGTCATCGGTTGGCCAGGTGCGATCGGCTCCGACCTACTAATGCAGATTCTCGGTCTCGGCTCGGTCATGCTGATTCTGCCCATTGCGATATGGGGCTGGCGTCTGATGACGCATCGTCATTTCGACCGCGAGGCATTGCGCATAGCGTGCTGGATTCTTTCTGCAGCGATTGGAGCGGGCCTCGCGAGTTGCTTGCCGCGCGGTGGTACATGGCCGCTGCCGACGGGTCTCGGAGGCGTGGTCGGCGATGCGCTGGTGCGCGTGCCCGCCGTTGTCTTCGGTCCGCCCGGATTTCTTTTTCGACTGACGCTCGGGACGCTGCTGTTCATTGCGATGCTCGGAACATTTGTATTCGCCAGCGGAGCAGGCTCGAAGCAAAAGTTCGTCGAGCACTCCGTTCAGTTCGATGACGACGATGAAGACGAGCTCGAACACGATCATAACGACCAAGGCTCGCTCACACTTGGCTGGATCGCGCACGCTGCGATGAGCACGAAAGCGCGTATTGGCCGTCTGTTCTCGTCGCTGTTTGCGATGCTGCTCGGGCGCGGTGAAAATGGCGCGGTGAGATCGTTCGATCGGCTCGAGCCCAATCTTAGCGGTGGGCGTCGCTCGCCGTCGCTGGTGCCGCGCGACGAATTGGATTTCGGCGACGATGACGAAGACGAAGATGAGGAGCCAACTCCTCGCGCGCGCCGCAAACGCGCCGAACCGAAGCCTGCGGTTCGCAGGGGCGCATTCGTGCTGCCACCGCTGTCGGTGCTGGCCGCGCCGAGGGCGTCGGACCGCATCACACAGAGCAAAACAGAACTCGACGAGAACTCGCGCGCGCTCGAAAGTGTGCTGCAGGATTTCGGCGTTCGCGGTGAAATCACCCAAGCCAATCCCGGGCCTGTCGTTACGCTTTACGAGCTCGAGCCTGCTCCCGGCATCAAATCGTCGCGGGTGATTGGTCTTGCCGACGATATCGCGCGCTCGATGAGCGCGTTGTCGGCGCGCGTCGCAGTCGTTCCGGGTCGCAACGCCATCGGCATCGAATTGCCGAACGAGCAACGCGAAAAGGTTTATCTGCGGGAATTGCTGTCGACCAAAGAGTCCGGCGACTCGGCAGCAAAACTTCCGCTATGTCTCGGCAAGAATATTGGCGGCGCGCCGGTGATTGTCGATCTCGCGCGCATGCCGCATTTGCTGATCGCAGGCACCACCGGCTCAGGCAAATCCGTCGGCATCAACACCATGATCCTATCGCTGGTCTATCGACTGCGACCCGATCAATGTCGTCTGATCATGGTCGATCCGAAGATGCTCGAATTGTCGGTCTATGACGGCATCCCACATCTCCTCACGCCCGTCGTCACCGACCCAAAGAAAGCCGTGGTCGCGCTGAAATGGGCCGTGCGCGAGATGGAGCAGCGCTACAAGAGCATGTCGAAGCTCGGCGTGCGCAACATCGATGGCTACAATGCGCGTGTCGCAGAGGCTAAATCAAAAGGCGAAGAACTCACGCGCAAAGTCCACACCGGTTTCGACAAGGAAACCGGCAAAGCGATCTACGAGGAAGAACAGCTCAACCTCGAACCGTTGCCCTATATCGTCATCATCGTGGACGAGATGGCCGACCTTATGATGGTCGCGGGCAAGGACATCGAAGGTGCCGTGCAACGTCTCGCACAGATGGCTCGCGCAGCGGGCCTGCATGTGATCCTCGCCACTCAACGTCCATCGGTTGACGTCATCACCGGCACCATCAAGGCGAATTTCCCGACCCGTATTTCATTCCAGGTCACGTCCAAGATCGACTCGCGAACAATTCTGGGCGAGATGGGCGCAGAGCAATTATTGGGGCAGGGCGACATGCTCTACATGGCAGGCGGCGGACGTATCAGCCGCGTGCACGGGCCGTTCGTGTCGGATGAAGAAGTCGAGAAGATCGTTCGACATCTGAAGGCACAAGGCACGCCTGAATATCTCGAAGCCGTCACGGCTGAGGAAGAAATCGGCGAGGACGGTGCGGTGTTCGATTCAACCGGCATGGGCGGCGGCGAAGGCGATCTGTTCTCGCAGGCGGTTGCAATCGTGAAGCGAGATCGCAAGGCTTCCACCAGTTATATTCAGCGCAGGTTGCAGATCGGCTACAACCGTGCCGCGACCTTGATGGAGCGGATGGAAGAAGAAGGCATCGTTGGACAACCCAATCACGCCGGAAAACGTGAGATTCTCATTGCTGAGGAGGAAGACCGGCTCTGATAGGTTGCGAAAGGCACCGATTCGAAGCCGCGAAATCGCCACAGCGCGGGGCTAGCCCCGATCAAGTCAGACAAATCCGGACAGGACGGACCGTTGAAAAATTCCAATTGCCTTGAATTGCATCGGCTATCGGGCGGTCGTGCAACTTTCTTCAAGATCACCGTCGCACTTTCAAGCGCCGCGTTCGCCGCGGTTGTTTTGATGACGCCGCTTTACGCGCAACCTATTCCAACTCCCAAGTCGGCGCCAAAGGCCCGCGATGCAGTGGACGGTCAACGTCCCACGCCGCCGTCAGTCGTGCCGAATAACAAATCCGCCGAGCCGCCAAATCCGATCATTCCGGATTTAAAACGTCTCTTCGGGATCGGCCCCGCGCCGACCGCTACTTTCGATGCCAATCAAAAAATTCTTGCGAGTAAAGTCAGCGCTTATCTATCCAGCCTGCATAACGTGAACGGAAATTTCGTGCAGGTCGGCCCCGACGGCAACCGCACAACCGGCGATTTCTTCATCCAGAAACCCGGCAAGCTGCGTTTCGAATACGATGCACCGTCACCGATTGCGTTAATTGCCGATGGCACCACGCTCGCCGTGCGCGACAGCAAGTTGGCGACACAGGATATTTATCCGCTGTCGCAAACGCCGCTGCGTTACCTGCTGTCTGATCGCATCGATCTCATCAAGGACACCAATGTCGTTGGCGTTACAGTGGATGACGTGTTCATCAGCGTGACCATCGAGGAAAAGCAGCCACTGATCGGCACCAGTCGGCTAATGCTGATGATTGGGGCGAAGGATAACCAGCTCAAGCAATGGACCGTGACCGACCCGCAGGGCTACGACACCACAGTCGCAGTTTATAATCTCGACACGACGAAGAAGCTCGATTCTGCAATGTTCAAGATCGACTTCACGAACTATCAGAACTCCACCAATAACTAGTTGGTAGTCACTGCAATGACTGGAGCCGTCGCGCGAACCGCGCTAACGGTTCGGCTCGATTGTCCCGTAGTCCCTCCATGCGCTTCGTTCTCACTACCTGGAACATAAATTCGGTGCGTCTGCGCATCGATCTGGTCGCGAAGTTCATCAAGGCCGCGCGGCCTGACGTACTTTGCCTTCAGGAGACGAAGTGCGTCGACGATGCATTTCCGCTGAAGCGCTTCAAGCGGCTTGGTTACGAGCACATCGCACTCAACGGACAGAAGGGTTATCACGGCGTCGCCATCGTTTCGAAACTACCGTTCGAGTCGAGCGATGTGCGGAAGTTTTGCGGCAAAACCGATTCGCGGCACATCTCGGTGTCATTCGGCGCGAAAGCGCGAATGAAGAAGATGGTCGTTCACAACTTCTACGTTCCGGCGGGCGGCGATATTCCCGACCCCGAACTCAACGTCAAATTCGAGCACAAACTCTCATTCCTCGACGAGATGAAAGCCTGCGAACCGCTGCATCCGAAAGCAAACGACCGCCATATCCTCGTCGGCGATCTCAACGTCGCGCCGAATGAGCATGATGTGTGGTCGCACAAGCAGCTTCTGAAAGTCGTCTCGCACACGCCGATCGAAACCGAAAAGCTGATCGATATTATCGAGCAGGGCAACTGGATCGACGTCGCGCGGCAGCGCATTCCAATGTCGGAGAAAGTTTACACGTGGTGGAGCTATCGGGCTGCAGACTGGACGCTTGCGGATCGCGGTCGGCGGCTCGATCACATCTGGGTTTCGCCCGCGCTGAAAGATCGCGTGCTTGATTTCAAGATTACGAAAGATGCGCGGGGCTGGGAGCGGCCGTCCGACCACGTTCCGGTAACGGCAACGTTGGACGTTTAGCTTTCAAATGGAATCAGGTCAGCTTTGCTGTCAGGCGCGACACAGAAGTCGCCGCGTGATTGGTGCGCGCCGCCAATTCGTCGCGCAATCGCCGCGCCGCATCGGGATGACTTTCCAGCACGCGCTGAAATAACTGGCGTGACAACCGAACCACCGCCGCGGATTCGAGCGCCATTGCAGTCGCAGGCCGTGGCATCGCAACCATCAGCGCTAGTTCGCCGATCAATGTGCCGGCGCCGACGACGGTTTCATTGACGCGCTCAATGGCGGCGACACGAAAAGTGCCGCGTTTGACGACGTAACCGCAATCGGCCTCGTCGCCTATCTTGAACAGCTCGTCACCGAATTCAAGATTGCGATGCTCCGCGCCGATTGCCAGCACGTTCAGCGCAGCTAGCCCCAATATGTTCAATGTGGGGACACGATTGAACAGCGCGATATCGTCTTCAACCGACATGCAGCATCACGAGGCGAGGCTTCCGGGAAAAAATGAGGCGTCAGAAATCATGGCACCAGTTTATAGCCGCCGGATTCGGTTACGAGAATTTCGGGGTTGGACGCATCTTTCTCGACCTTCTGACGCAGGCGATAAATATGCGTCTCGAGTGTATGCGTGGTCACGCCGGAATTGTAACCCCAGACTTCCTGCAACAATGTCTCGCGCGACACGGGTAACTGTCCGGCACGGTAAAGAAAGCGAAGGATCGCGGTTTCTTTTTCTGTCAGCCGCACCTTCTTGGCGTTCGCGCCGGTGAGCATTTTGGAGCCGGGGCGAAAACTATATGGACCGACCGTGAAAACCGCGTCTTCGCTCGCTTCGTGCTGGCGAAGCTGCGCGCGAATCCGCGCCAGCAGGACCGCAAATCGAAACGGTTTGGCCACATAGTCATTAGCGCCAGACTCGAGACCAAGAATAGTGTCGGAGTCGGTATCGTGGCCCGTCAACATGATAATCGGCGCCTTGAAGCCGCCCTTGCGTAAACTGCGGACGACCTCGCGGCCATCGGTGTCGGGAAGGCCGACATCCATCAGCACAAGATCGGGCGAATTGGCTTTGGCTGCGTGTGCGCCTTTCGCGCCGGTATCGACGGCTGAGGCTTCAAACTCTTCGTGAAGCGAAAGTTGCTCCACCAAAGTGTCGCGCAGATCGTTATCGTCTTCCACAATGAGGATCTTGCGGGCGTTGGCCATTGCGTCCAATCCTTTGAAACTCGATTTTAGATTTAAATTAATGGCCCCGAATACGGAATCGAACCGACAGTGCGATCTTAGGGCGTCCGCCGGAATAGAGCATTTGCGGCCAAAAGAGCAAGCGGGAGTTGCGGGCGGGGATGGGAAGCGTCATTTTTCCAAGGACTTACCGGACACGCCTGCGTGATCAACCGCTCTCAGTGATCAGAATTCATGCAAGCGCCGGCCATCCGAGCCGGGGTTGGCTCATTGCGGCTAACCAAGCGACCCCGATTGCGCTGGGTCGGGGCGGCATCAGATCCAACAAGTTCGAGGGTGACGGCGCGACGCCGCGCGGCGTATTTCGTCCGGTACGATTGTGGTGGCGCGCCGATCGTCACATTCGACCGCGCACTTTTTTGCCAGTGCGCGCGATCAAACCGGCAGATGCCTGGTCGGAAGATCCCACGGATCGCCACTATAACAGGCCGATCAGACGGGACGGCGATCAGCCGGGCGACCGCCTCACGCGTGACGATCACCTCTACGACTTTATTGTTGAGATCGATTACAATACGCGGCCTCGCATCGCCGGACGCGGCAGCGCGGTTTTTCTTCATCTGGCGCGCGAGAACTATTCACCAACCGCCGGATGCGTAGGAATGACGGCATCCGCGATGCGACGCCTTCTGTCGCGGATCGGTCCTTCGACAAGCATCGTGATTAGCTAGCAGGAATTTTCAACGGTGGCCGAAAATCGCCGAACCGACGCGCACATGCGTTGCGCCAAATTGAATCGCAATCGCGAAATCCGCGCTCATCCCCATCGACAATAATTTTAATCCGTTGCGCTCGGCGATTTTCGCGGTCAATGCAAAATGCGGTGCGGGCGCTTCATCGACCGGCGGAATGCACATCAGTCCGGAAATTTCCAAGCCGTATTTTTCGCGGCAACCTGCAATGAACGCATCTGCGTCGAGCGGCGCTATACCGGCCTTCTGCGGTTCTTCGCCGGTGTTGAGCTGAACGAATAATTGCGGCCGCCGATCTTGCTTAACGATTTGCTTCGCCAGTTCCTTGGCTAACGCTTCGCAAATGCTGGGGCGATCGACTGAATGAATGGCGTCGAACAGCCCGACCGCTTCCTTCGCTTTGTTGGATTGTAGGGGCCCGATCAAATGCAACGCTATGCCAGGGTGCGTGGCCATCAAATCCGGCCATTTTGATTTGGCTTCCTGAACGCGATTCTCGCCGAAAACGTGTTGCCCGCCCGCGATGACAGGCGTGATCGCAGATGCTTCAAACGTCTTTGAAACTGCAATCAATGTGACCGACAACGGATCGCGGCGCGCCTCGTCGCATGCACGCGCAATTTCCTTCCGAACATCAGCAAGGCCGCGTGGTGAATCAGTCGTTACCGATGATACGTTGTCGGAAGACATGGGAATAGTACCGTTATGAGGTGATTCAGGATCGTTCAAATTTTAGCAAATTGAGGGAAAGCTTTTTGAAGCCTTTGACCTAGCTTCAAATGCGGGGGCAAGGGGAAGAACGATGTCGATCGTCAGTTTCGGCCGCAACTCGTCAAAACTCAAGGCGCTTCTTGGAATTCGCGCGCGGCTGGTGCTGCTCGCGCTGATTCTTGTCGTGCCGCTGATGGCCGATCGCGTTCGAGTCCTCGAGGACACTCGCGCCAAGGAAGTCACGCAAGCAGCCGGCGAATTGTCCGCATTGGCGCGGCATACCGCAGATTCGCAGCGCGAGATCATTTCAACTGTCCAAGCCGTTTTGAAATCGTCGGCGTATATCTATTCGGCGGCATCGCAGCAGGGTCGCGGCTGCGCCATCATGCGCGCGAGCCTTCGCGTCGATCTGCCATGGATCAAAAATCTTTCGATTCTCGGAACCGATGGCAAAGTCCAATGTTCCACCACGCCCGGTATGGTCGGTACCGATCTAGGCGACCGCGATTACTTCAAACGCGCGCTTGAATTTCACGAATTCGTCCTGAGCGACTACATCTTCAGCCGTGTCTCAAGCCAGCCGGTTCTCGTCGGAAGCTACCCGGTTTCGGCCGTCGATGGCGGACCGGAGGCAGTTATCATCGCAGCAATCGATTTGAAATGGATGGCGCAACTGATGAACGAGCGGATCAGCCGCGCCGGCGTCTCCGTGTGGCTGGTGGATAGCCAAGGCGTAATTCTCGCAGCACGAGCCGAACATGAGAATCTGATCGGGACCCATCTCAAGGACACATCGCTGCTTGAGACCGTCGCCCACAGTGAAATCAATCTCGACCGCGAATCCGGTTCGATTTCATTCGAATCGGCCGACGGTGAAAAGAAAGCCGTTTCGTTCGCGCGAGTGATAGGCACCAAAGCTCGGCTGATTGTGAGCATCAACGAATCGACAATGCTCGGCGATATCGATCGCGACATTATGACGGCCTATGTACAGCTCGGCCTGGTCGGACTTCTGGCGTTGATCGGTGCGTGGTTCGCCGGCGAACGTCTTATCATCCGCCCGATCCGGACTATGACCGCGACGGCCAACCGCTTTGGCCGCGGCGATCTTTCCGTTCGCGCCTCGAATACCGGGATGCCGCAGGAATTCGCGCCTCTGACACGAGCGTTCAACGTTATGGCGTCACAACTTGCAGAGCGCGAACGCGAGATGGTCGCAGCCAATGACAGGCTCACGGTGATTGCATCCGTCGATATGATTTCGGGACTTGCGAATCGCCGTGGGCTGCAAGGCCGTCTTGAATTCGAATGGATGAAGGCGCTACAAACAGAAACGCCAATGTCGCTGCTGATGATCGACGTCGATCATTTCAAGCTCTTTAACGACACCTACGGTCATCCCGAGGGTGACGTGTGTCTGAGCCGCATCGGCGAAACGCTCGCGGCAATTGCCAACGAAGCGTCAGGATTTGCGGCGCGTTACGGCGGCGAGGAATTCTGTCTGCTGTTGCCGAACAGCGACGCAGCAAATGCGATGCAAATCGGCGAGCAGATTCGCGCGCGTGTCGAAGGTCTCGCCATTCCGCATAGCATGAGCACCGCGAAGCGAATTACGGTGAGCGTCGGCGTCGCATCGATCTCCCCGAGCGAAGCCCAGCCGCAGGATGATTTGATCGAAGCGGCGGACGCTGCGCTCTACGCTGCAAAACGCCGCGGCCGCAACACCGTGGTCGAACATGCGCTGGTCCGGGTCAGCGATCACAACGTCTCGCTGGCAAGCTGAACTTAAGCCAACCGTCCATGCACCCCGAATCACGCCCAAGGCGTTGACCCAACGCCGCCTTTTGTGGCTAGTCTGCCGCTACAATTCACCCTGTTTTCTCGGCAGACGACGCCTTACCATGAGCATTGAACGCTATAACGCCCGCGAAACCGAGCCGCGATGGCAACGCCTGTGGGATCAGCAGGCGATTTTCGCGACCAAAAACGACGACCCCCGCGAGAAATACTACGTCCTCGAGATGTTCCCCTATCCGTCGGGGCGAATCCATATGGGTCACGTCCGCAACTACACGATGGGCGACGTTGTCGCGCGCACCATGCGTGCCAAGGGCTACAATGTCTTGCACCCGATGGGATGGGATGCGTTCGGTTTGCCCGCCGAGAATGCCGCGATCGAACGCAAGGTCGCGCCGAAAAAATGGACCTACGAAAATATCGCCACGATGAAGAAGCAGCTCCAGACCATGGGGCTGTCGCTCGACTGGTCGCGCGAATTCGCGACCTGCGATCCGAGTTATTACAAACATCAGCAAAAGATGTTTCTCGACTTTCTCGGTGTGGGTTTGGCCGAGCGCGAAAAGCGCAAGATCAACTGGGATCCGGTCGATATGACCGTGCTCGCCAACGAGCAGGTGATCGACGGCAAGGGCTGGCGTTCCGGTGCTGTCGTCGAGCAGCGCGAGATGAATCAGTGGGTCTTCAAGATCACGAAATACTCGCAAGAACTTTTGGACGCGCTCGATACGCTGGATCGCTGGCCCGACAAAGTCCGGCTCATGCAAAGAAATTGGATCGGCCGTTCAGAAGGTTTGCTGATTCGCTTTGCACTCGACGCAAAATCCACGCCGAACAATGAGAGTGAGATCGAAGTTTTCACCACACGGCCGGATACGTTGTTCGGCGCGAAGTTCGTTGCCATTGCGCCCGATCATCCGCTGGCGACGGAGGCTGCAAAGAAAAATCCGAAACTCTCCGATTTTATCGCCGAGACGAAACATCGCGGCACAGCGCAAGCTGACATCGACACCGCCGAGAAAATGGGTTTCGACACCGGCATCAAGGCCGCGCATCCGCTCGACCCGTCATGGATGCTTCCGATTTACGTCGCGAACTTCGTTTTGATGGAATACGGCACGGGCGCGATCTTCGGCTGTCCAGCGCACGATCAGCGCGATCTGGATTTCGTCAACAAATACAAACTCGGCAATACGCCTGTTGTTTGCCCGCCCGACACCGATCCTAAAACATTCGTCATTACTGACATCGCCTATGACGGCGACGGCACGATGATCAATTCACGCTTTCTGGACGGCATGACGATTGTGCAAGCCAAGGAGGAAGTCGCAAAGCGGCTTGAAGCAACGACGTTGGGAAATCGCGCTGTCGCGCAGCGGCAGGTCAACTTCCGCCTGCGCGACTGGGGTATCTCGCGTCAGCGCTATTGGGGTTGTCCGATTCCAGTCATTCACTGTCCGACATGCGACGTGGTGCCTGTGCCGGATAAAGATCTTCCCGTCGTGCTGCCGGACGACGTGTCGTTCGACAAACCCGGCAACGCGCTCGACCATCATCCGACTTGGAAACACGTCGCCTGTCCGAAATGCGGCGGCAAGGCGCAGCGCGAAACCGACACGATGGACACCTTCGTCGACTCATCATGGTATTTCGCACGCTTCACCGATCCGTGGAATGAAAAGGCACCGACGACGCCCAATGTCGTCAATCGCATGATGCCGGTCGATCAATATATCGGCGGCGTCGAGCACGCGATTTTACATCTGCTGTATTCGCGCTTCTTTACGCGCGCGATGAAAGTTACCGGTCATGTCGGCATGGACGAGCCGTTCGCCGGCATGTTCACGCAGGGCATGGTGGTGCATGAGACTTACAAGAAGAAGGACGGTACTTTCGCGTCGCCTGCGGAAATCAAAATCGATGTGGCCGGCGACAAGCGGCAGGCCACGCTTCTTGATGGAGGCCAAATCGTCGAAATCGGCTCCATAGAAAAGATGTCGAAGTCAAAGCGCAACACCGTCGATCCAGATGACATCATCGGTACCTACGGCGCCGATACCGCACGCTGGTTTATGCTTTCCGATTCTCCTCCTGACCGCGACGTGATCTGGAGCGAAGAAGGCGTGCAGGGTGCCAGCCGTTTCGTTCAGCGCGTGTGGCGGCTGGTGAACGCCGCAGCACCTCATCTGCCGAACCCGAACACTGTTATCGCACCCGATCACGCCGACGCAAAAGCGCTGCGCATGGTCGCTCATCGCACATTGAGTGACGTCTCGAATGCCATCGAGCGGCTGCGCTTCAACACCGGCATCGCAAAAATTTACACGTTCGTCAGCGCGCTCGCTGAAGTTGTCGACGATCCAGCCAAACCGCTTGAAAAAGACGCGGTCGTTGCGGCAGCCGCGCGCGAAGCCTTTGACATGCTCGCGGTCGTGATTTCCCCGATGATGCCGCATCTGGCGGAAGAATGCTGGCAAGTGCTCGGCCACAAGGGGTTGGTTTCCGAGGCACAGTGGCCGAAAATCGAACCCGGTTTGCTGCTCGATGACACAATTACGCTCCCCGTGCAGGTTAACGGCAAGAAGCGCGGAGATGTCACGGTGGCTCGAAATGCCTCGAACGAGGAAATAGAGGCTGCCGTTTTAACACTCGATACGGTAAAATCGACGCTGGACGGGAAGGCCCCCAAAAAGGTCATCGTCGTTCCGCAGAGGATCGTGAATGTTGTGGTTTGATAAGCGCATAGCTGTCCGGCTGATTGCTGTGGCATCACTGGCCGCCGTGACGGCTGGCTGCTTTCAGCCGATGTACGCCGAACGCGGGCCGAACGGCTCGCCGGGGTTGCGCGACAAGCTGCTCGGTGTCGAAGTTCCGCCGCTGAATTTGCCGAACGGCTCACGCGAAGCACGCGTTGGCTTAGGCATTCGCAACGCGCTGATGTTCCAGATGTACGGTGCGGCCGTCGGCGGTCCGCCCACGCATCGGCTTCTGATGAAGCTGACCACCAGCCGCTTGACGGTCATCGTCGATCCGAGCACGGCGCTGGCTGACGCTGAGACCTATGGCATCAATGTGACGTATGAGCTCAAGGACAACACGTCCGACAAATCGATCCTCACCGGCAATACCTTCTCGCGCGTGTCATACGATATTCCCGGACAGACCCAGCGCTTCGCCCGCTCTCGTGCGTTGCGCGATGCCGAAGATCGCGCCGCGAATGTGATCGCGGAGAATATCAACCAGCGCATGGCGTCGTATTTCGCGACGGGGATGTAACCGCTCGTGTGGCGTTCAAACATTATCTTTGTTTGTGCTGCTTGCCCGCCAAGAGAATGTTTGAACAAAGCCACACGAGAATTATAATTCGCCCGTGTCCCTTTGAATCCAAAGTTCGCTGGAAAGAATGCGCGGCAACATGAAGCGAACTTTGGATTCGGGACACTAGCGTGGTCGCCCTTCGCGGACGAGACATCGACGCGTTTCTGGCCCGGCCCGATCCGGCACGTCCCATCATCCTTCTCTACGGTCCGGATGCAGGTCTCGTGCGTGAACGCGCCGACGCGCTGCTGGCGTCGGCCGTCGATGATCCCAACGATCCGTTTTCACTTGTGAGACTCGACGGCGACGAACTTGCCGCTGAGCCTTCTCGCCTCGTCGATGAAGCCATGACGGTGCCGTTGTTCGGTGGACGGCGCGCGATTCGCATTCGTGCAGGCGGAAAGAGTTTCGCCGCGGGTATCGATACGCTCGCCGAAATGTCGCCAAAAGATTGCCGGGTCGTGATCGAGGCGGGCGAATTGCGTCCCGACGCGCCGCTTCGCAAGGCCTGCGAGCGCGCCAAGTCTGCCGTCGCGATTGCGTGCTACGCCGACGGTGTGAGGGATCTCGAACGCCTGATCGACGACGAACTACGCGCCTCTCATCTGAAAATATCTGCGGACGCGCGCACGGCACTGACATCGTTGCTTGGTGGGGACCGTCAGGCGTCGCGCAATGAAATCCGCAAACTCGCGCTTTACGCGCACGGCAAACCCGAAATCACGCTGGACGACATCGTCGCCATCGTCACCGATGCGTCGGGCCTCGCGCTCGACCCGATTATCGACAGCGCATTCGCCGGCAAGCCGGCGGAAGTCGAAAAGGCTTTCTCAAAAGCGATGGCCGCCGGAATTTATCCAAGCCTCATTGTGATGACCGCGCAACGCCACGCGGCGCAACTGCACAAGGCAAGGCTTTCTATTGATGAGGGTCAAAGCGAGGGCGAAGTTGCCGAGCGCGGATTTCCGCGTCTGCATTTTTCACGCAAGCCGCTGGTCGAGACGGCGTTGCGAAATTCGAGCACGGAAAGACTGCTGCGCAATATCGCGCAACTCGCCGAAGCCGCCGCCGACATGCGCAAGCAATCGGCAATGGCGGAAGTCATCGCACAGCGTGCGCTGCTGGCGATCGCGGTCAACTCCCGCCGCCGCGGGTAATTTCAAAAATTGCAAAAAACGGCTATTTACGGCCTGATTCCAGACGCCGCAGAATTTCGTCGAGCTGATCGAGATCGCGGTATTTGATCTGCACTGCGCCGCCTGGATTGCGGTGCTCGACGCTGACTTTCAATCCCAAGACATCGCTGACGCGCCGCTCAAGGGCCACCGTATCGGCATCTTTTCCCTTCGCCGCCTTCCCCGCGCGGCCCTTCTGCGGCTTGCGTTGCGGCACGCCTTGTTCATGCGCAAGCGCCTCGGCCTGACGCACCGTAAGGCCTTCACTGACAATGCGCTTCGCAGCAGCGGTCGCGTCGGGCACGCCGATCAGCGCACGGGCATGGCCCGCCGAAAGTTTTCCGTCGGCGATAAAGCCCTGCACGTCCTTCGGCAACTTCGTCAACCGCATCATGTTGGCGACATGGCTGCGACTTTTGCCAACGAGCTTTGCGATCTCATCCTGACTGTGTTTGTATTCGGCAACGAGCGCGTGATAGCCTTGCGCTTCCTCCATCGCATTCAAATCCGAACGCTGCACGTTCTCGATGATCGCGATTTCGAGCGCGGCGCTGTCGGTGACTTCGAGGGCGACAATCGGCACGTCGCGCAAGCCAGCACGTTGCGAGGCGCGCCATCGGCGTTCACCGGCGATGATCTCGAAACGATCGGTCGCACCCTTCACGGGGCGAACGACAATCGGCTGGATCACGCCATGCTGTTTGATCGATGCAGAAAGTTCGTCGAGTTCGACGTCAGAAAACGCCCGGCGCGGATTGCGCGGATTGGCTTTTAGAAATTCGATAGGTACGCGGCGCTGCGCGCGGTTGGGACGATCGACATGCGCGGCTTCTCCGCCAACGTCTCCGATCAGACTGGCAAGACCGCGACCCAATCGCGAACGCGCTTCGTCGGCCATCGCCGTTCCTTTTGCACTCGCACCACTCAACTCACCGCTCCCGCCATCTCAAACTCAAATTGCACTTTGCGAAATTCAGTGCGTACGCAATTCGCGCTCGCGCTGAATCACTTCGGTCGCGAGTTTGAGGTAGGCCTCAGAGCCGATGCATTTGAGATCGTAGACAAGAACTGGTTTGCCGTAGGACGGCGCTTCCGAGATGCGCACATTGCGCGGGATCATGGTGTCGTAAACTTTCTTGCCCATGAACTGGCGCACATCGGCCACGACCTGGTTCGACAAATTGTTTCGCGCGTCGAACATCGTCAGCACGATGCCGTGAATCGTCAGCGTCGGATTGAGCGTGGTGCGAACCTGCTCGACCGTCTGCAGTAGCTGCGACAGTCCTTCGAGTGCGAAAAATTCACATTGAAGCGGAACGAGGATCGCATGCGACGCGGCCATCGCGTTGACGGTGATGAGATTGAGCGACGGCGGACAATCGACCAGCACATAGGTGTAATCGTTTTCGGTGTCGGTCCCGGTGTTCAATTCGGCCAGCGCACTGCGCAGACGAAACGCGCGATCGCGCGCGGAACCCAATTCAAGTTCGAGACCCGACAGATCCATCGTCGATGACGCGATGTGAAGACGCGGCACGGCGGTCGGCATGATCGCGTCGCGCAGTTTCGCTTCGCCGATCAACACGTCGTAGGTCGAGCAGTTGCGGTTGCGCCGATCAATGCCCAGGCCCGTCGAGGCGTTGCCCTGCGGATCGAGATCGACGATCAGCACACGCTCGCCGATGGCGGCCAGCGCCGTGCCGAGATTGATCGCAGTCGTGGTCTTGCCGACGCCGCCCTTTTGGTTGGCGAGTGCGAGAATTCGCGGATGGCCGGCCTCAGTTGCCGAGCCGCCGTTTTCGCCTTTGAAAATTCCGTCGATGCCGATCATGTGCCTGGCCCGTACCCTGTTACGAAGATTGAACTGTCTGCCGCTCGATGCTGTCGATTTCGACGATCCATCCGTCGCCACCGGTGCGGCTGGGATGGAGGCGAGGCTCAATCTTCCAATATTTAGTAGCTTCCGTCAATTCAGGCTCTACATCTTGCCCCTTTAGAAACAATGCTTTTGCACCGCGTTTCACCAGAGGCTGGGCGTATCCCAGCAGCAAGTCTAGTGGGGCGACCGCGCGGGCAGTGACGCAATCGATGTGTCCGCCATACCTATCCACATAATCCTCGATGCTCGACAAATGAACGGTGCCGGGTGCCTTCGTGATCCTGAGCGCTTCGCGCAGGAAGGCTGCCTTCTTGGCGTTGCGCTCAACGAGATCGACGGTCGCGCCGCTTTCGGCAAACACACAGGCCAGAACGACGCCGGGAAATCCACCACCGCTGCCCAAATCAGCCCAGAATTTTGCTCTGGGAGCGAGATCGAGAAGCTGAAGCGAGTCGGCGATGTGGCGCGTCCAGATATTGGGAAGCGTCGAGGACGCGATCAGGTTTGTTTTCGCCTGCCACGCGACGAGAAGCTCGACGTAGGCGTCCAGCCGTTGCTCTGTTTCACGTGAAACAGGCGTCAGCGCCAAGGCAGCGGCTTTGTCGGCGGCTGAAATCGGCGAAGGCTTTGTCGAAGGCATGACCCGTTAGGCCGAGGCCGCAGTCGAGCGCCGCGCTTCGCGGCGTAGATACGCCGCCAGAATAGCGAGCGCCGCCGGCGTCATCGCCTCGATGCGGCCGGCCTGTCCAATCGTGCGCGGGCGAACTGTCTCCAGCTTCTGCCGGGCTTCATTCGACAGCCCCGGCACCAAGGAAAAATCGACGTTTGTGAGAGCGAGATTTTCGTCACGCCGAAATGCATCGACATCCGCCGCCTGGCGCGAAAGATAGACGTCGTATTTCGCATCGATCTCCAGATGCACTGCGATCTTCGGATCGATTTCATTGAGCTGCGGCCAGATCGACGCGACCTGATCCCAACTCACATCGGGATACGCCAGCAACTCGAACGCCGTGCGGCGCTGTCCATCATGGTTGAGCGCAAGACCGTGCTTGGCGGCTTCATTCGGTGTGATCGAAAGCGACTTCGAGAGAGCCTTGGCGCTGGCCAAATCCGCCATTCGTTTCACGTGAAACAATCGGCGCTCCGAACCCACGCAACCCAACGCAATTCCGCGACCCGTGAGACGCTGATCGGCGTTATCGGCACGCAAAGTCAGTCGATATTCGGCGCGCGACGTGAACATTCGATAGGGCTCTGTGATGCCCCGTGAGGTGAGGTCGTCGATCATGACGCCGAGATACCCATCGGCGCGGTCAAACACGACAGGCGCGGCTCCAGAGGCCAGCAAAGCGGCATTCAAACCTGCCAAAAGCCCCTGCGCTGCAGCCTCTTCGTAGCCCGTGGTGCCGTTGATCTGCCCCGCGAGAAAAAGCCCCGGCACGCGCTTGGTCTGCAGCGTCGGATCGAGTTCGCGCGGATCGACGTGGTCGTATTCGATGGCGTAGCCGGGGCGCACCATCCGCACATTTTCGAGGCCCGGAATCGTCGCCAGAATAGCCTGCTGAACGTCTTCGGGAAGCGACGTCGAAATGCCATTCGGATAAACGGTGGTGTCGTCGAGACCTTCCGGCTCGAGAAAAATTTGATGCCCGTCGCGATCGCCGAAGCGAACGATCTTGTCTTCGATGGACGGACAATATCGCGGCCCGGTGCTTGTGATCTGACCGGAATACATCGGCGAGCGGTGCACGTTGGCGCGGATGATCTCGTGAGTGGCATTCGTCGTGCGTGTGATGCCGCATTCGATCTGTTGCGTGGTGATTTGCTCGGTCATCACGGAGAACGGTTCGATCGGATCGTCGCCGGACTGCATCTCAACCGCCGCCCAGTTGATCGTCGATCCGTCGAGGCGCGGCGGCGTACCGGTCTTCAAGCGTCCCAGCGTGAAGCCCGCCCGCTCGAACGATTTTGATAGTCCCGTCGCGGGTGCTTCATTGATGCGTCCGGCAGGCCAGTTCTTTTCCCCGAGGTGGATCAAGCCTCGAAGGAATGTGCCGGTCGTGATGACAACGGCGCCTGCTGAGATTTCATTGCCGTCGCCGAGACGAATCCCCGCAATTTTTCCCTCGTTGAGAAGAAGTTCGTCGGCCTCGCCCTCGATCACGGTCAGGTTTTCCGTGTTGCGGATCGCCACCTGCATCGCCGCTGCGTAAAGCTTGCGATCGATCTGCGCGCGGGGTCCGCGAACGGCCGGTCCCTTGCGGCGGTTGAGCACACGAAACTGGATGCCGCCCTCATCGGCGACGCGACCCATCAAACCATCGAGCGCATCGACTTCGCGAACCAGATGTCCCTTGCCCAAACCGCCGATAGCGGGATTGCAGGACATCGCTCCGATGGTCGAAAATTTGTGCGTGACCAGTGCCGTCTTCGCGCCCATACGCGCGGACGCCGACGCGGCTTCGCAGCCGGCGTGGCCTCCTCCGATGACGATGACGTCGAATGATTTCATGCGCGCGTTCTAACGCCGGAGCGCGAACGCCGAAAGGCGAAAGCGACGTTTCACGTGAAACGGGAGCAGAGAATGTGGTGTTTCACGTGAAACATCTCGAATTTATTTTCCGATACAGAATTCCCGAAAAATAACGTCCAAAATATCCTCAACATCGACCCGCCCGGTAAGCCTTCCCAAGGAATGAATTGCAATTCGTAGCTCTTCGGCGAGAATTTCGTCGCCTCGTCCGCCAGAATTCAGCGCACGTCCTAGCGAATCGGCGGTTTCCCGCAATAACAGTCGATGCCGCGTTCGACTAATTAACGCGCCTTCAGCAGAGCCAAAAAATTCGTGCGCAAACGTCACAAGATTTCCGACCAATTCAGTTATGCCGTCGCCACGTGATGCAGAGATTTCGTGGAGGTTTTCGCCAGACGTGTGAGGCGTGGCGCCCGTCGCCGCAACATCGATCTTGTTGCGCAGAATCCAGACCGGCACGTTTTCAACGCCGTCGATTTCAGGCGGCGTCGGTTCATTCGCATCGACAAGCCACAGAACAAGATCAGCCGTGCGGGCGCGCTCGCGGGCGCGACGAACGCCTTCCTGCTCGACAGGGTCGGACGCATCGCGAATCCCAGCCGTGTCGATCAGCGTCACAGGATATCCATCGAGATCGAGATGCACTTCGATGGCGTCGCGCGTGGTGCCCGCATGTGGCGAGACAATTGCCGCGTCGCGCCGCGCCAGACGATTGAGCAATGTCGATTTGCCCGCATTCGGCGGACCCGCAATCGCAACCACAAGGCCGTCGCGCAGACGTTCACTTTGTGCCTGCGCGCCAAGGGTTTCTTCGATTTCCGATTTTAATGCAGAAATTCTTTTCAAAGCAGGCGCGACCAATTCCGCCGACACATCGCCTTCGTCCGAGAAGTCGATTCCGGCCTCAACCAACGCCGATGCTTCGATGACTTGCTTGCGCCAGCTCTCGGCCTTCTCGCCGAGAAGGCCCTTGAGTTGCCGCAAAGCCTGACGGCGCTGGCGATCGGTGTCGGCGTGAATGAGATCGTCGAGGCCTTCAGCTTCGGTCAGATCGAGCTTGCCGTTCTCGAATGCACGTCGCGTAAATTCTCCAGGCTCCGCCGGACGCAACCCCTCTATTTTTCCGAGCGCCTCGAACAACGCGGCAATCACCGCACGACCGCCGTGAATTTGAAATTCGGCGACGTCTTCGCCCGTTGCGGAGTTTGGTCCCGGAAACCAGAGCGCGACCGATTCGTCGATCACGTTGCCGTCCGAATCGCGAAGCGTCGTGACGTGAGCAGAGCGAGGAGCGGGCAATTTCCCGCATAGCTTTTCGAGCGTAATTCGCGCGTTCGGGCCTGAGACGCGGACAATGGCAATCGCAGCAGGCGGGCGGCCTGACGACAAAGCAAAAATGGTGTGATCGCGAGAACTCATGGCTTCTTTTGTCGGGAGCGCATGCCCGACACAACGCCCAAGGCCGACAACATGGCTAACCACTGGTTAAATTGCTGCACCTTAGGCTGCAGCATAAATATTGATGCGCCGCACAACCGCAATAATCAAAAAAGTCCGGGCGAAGCGAGCTTGGAAATTTCCAACGCCGCACTTCGCCCGCTATATTTTTGGGAAACGCTTGTTAGGTGTTCATCGACTCGAAGAACTCCGCGTTGTTCTTGGTGTTGCGGAGCTTGTCGAGCAGGAAGTCGATGGCGTCCATCGTGCCCATCGGATTGAGAATACGACGAAGCACGTACATCTTCTTGAGCAACAGCGGATCGGTGATGAGTTCTTCCTTGCGCGTGCCGGAGCGCGCGATGTCGATCGCCGGGAAAGTGCGCTTGTCGGACACCTTACGGTCGAGAATCAATTCCGAGTTGCCCGTGCCCTTGAACTCCTCGAAAATCACTTCGTCCATGCGGCTGCCGGTATCGACCAGCGCGGTTGCGATAATCGTCAGCGATCCACCCTCCTCGATGTTACGCGCGGCGCCGAAGAAACGCTTCGGGCGCTGCAACGCGTTGGCATCGACACCGCCGGTCAAAACCTTACCGGATGACGGAACCACTGTATTATAGGCTCTTCCGAGACGTGTGATGGAATCCAGCAGGATCACCACATCGCGACCGTGCTCGACCAGGCGCTTGGCTTTTTCGATCACCATCTCGGCGACCTGAACGTGACGCGAGGCCGGTTCGTCGAAGGTGGACGAGACAACCTCGCCCTTCACTGAGCGCTGCATATCGGTGACTTCTTCCGGACGCTCGTCGATCAGAAGCACGATCAGAAAACATTCCGGATGATTGGCTGTGATCGAATGCGCGATGTTCTGCATCAGCACGGTTTTACCCGTACGTGGTGGAGCGACGATCAATGCGCGCTGGCCTTTGCCGATAGGCGCCACGATGTCGATAACCCGTGCCGACAGATCCTTGCGGGTCGGATCTTCCAGTTCGAGACGAAAGCGTTCGTCAGGGAACAGCGGCGTGAGATTGTCGAAATTGACTTTATGCTTTGATTTTTCCGGATCTTCAAAATTCAGCGTGTTGACCTTCAACAGCGCAAAGTATCGCTCGCCTTCTTTCGGTGAACGAATATGGCCTTCGATGGTGTCGCCAGTGCGCAATCCAAAACGGCGAATTTGCGAGGGCGAGACATAAATATCATCGGGGCCGGGAAGATAGTTCGCGTCCCAGGAACGCAAAAAACCGAAGCCGTCGGATAGAACTTCGACGACGCCTTCACCGATGATGTCGGTTTCGGCGATCGCAAGCTGCTTGAGGATGGCGAACATCAGCTCCTGCTTGCGCATGGTGCTGGCATTTTCGACCCCGTTTTCTTCCGCGAACGAGACGAGCTCCGCCGCGGTTTTGGTTTTGAGGTCTTGTAGTTTTATTTCCCGCATTGGGATTGTCCTGTGGAGTTTATTCGAGGGGAGGGATGCAGGGTACGGTTCGGCTTGCTCGCGAACAAACGGACGTCAAAAGCTTGGGAAGTCCGCAGGTCTTGAAAAGAGAATGTGCCGGGGAGGCTTCGAACCTGATGCAATGGCCGGTTCAACATCGGAACCGGGACTCAACCGCATCTGCCTGCGTTCGGGGAGAGAAGTCGAATATAGAAAATCGGCTCGGTTCACGCAAGGAAATCGTTTAGGCAGCGAGGTCGGGCGCGTTGCTAAAACGGCTTTACGACCGCCAAAATAACTATGAAAATCATCAACACGGTCGGCACTTCATTGATAATGCGATAAAATTTTACGCTTTTGGTGTTGCGGTCCTGATCGAAGGCCCGAACCCGGCCACTCAGATAGCCGTGAACACCGGACATCAAAATCACCAGCATGAATTTGGCCTGAAACCACCCGGCTTTGTGCCAATTTCCTACCCAAATCAAATAAAGCCCCGCGCCCCACGCAACGATCATCGCCGGATTCATGATGAACTTCAGCAGCCGCCGTTCCATGACCTTGAAAGTTTCGGATTGCGGAGATCCGGCGGCGACGGCTGCGTGATAAACAAACAACCGCGGCAGATATAGCATCCCAGCCATCCAGGAGATGACCGCGATCACATGCAACGCCTTGATCCACTCATACATCGTGAAAACTCAGAAGAATCTCTGGGGAAATTTCTCATTCGGCTGGAACGAAGAAATACGGCGTGTGTTGGACCGCATCGATACATGAAACCAGAGGCGATCTATCCGCAAGCACCACTTTTCTAAAGAATCCTTTTTAGATTCTTAGGTTAGAGTTAGTGTTGCAGTGATTAGCGCCAGCGCAAGATTTTCCACATCAAGCGACGCTTTCATCGATAGCATCCGAAGTTATGCCCGCTATCAGAAAATTGTTGTCTGTAGAAATTAGTGTGCGGTCTTACGAACTTAAGGCCAATCGTCCGCGATTCATCCAAGACAAATCCACATAAGCTCATTAGCATTCCTTGAACGGCTGAACATTCTCCCCGTTTCTGCACTGTGGACAGAAAATCGGGTTATCCTCGAAGATGTTCGCTCACAGTGGTTTTGGAGCCTTGCTGCACACAGCGATTCACAGTGGTCCACAGCAGCGGCGTGAAAACGATAGATCGGCGAAGGGTTGATGCCTACCAGCGGTAGCTACTTTCATCTTCACATGATCTCAGACTCGACGGGTGAGACGCTCATCACAGTCGCGCGTGCGGTCGCGGCGCAGTATTCAAACGTCTCGCCGGTGGAGCATGTCTATCCGCTAATTCGTAGCCAGAAGCAGCTCGATCGCGTTCTGGCGGAAATCGAAGAAGCGCCCGGCATCGTTCTATTTACAATACTTGAAACGGATCTCGTCGAGCGGCTTGAGGCGAAATGCCGCGAGATCAATATTCCAAGTCTGTCGATCATCGGCCCAGTGATGCAATTGTTTCAGGCATATTTGGGAACTGAAACCTCGCAGCGCGTCGGTGCGCAGCACACGCTCAACTCCGAATATTTCAAGCGCATCGACGCGCTCAACTATTCCATGATGCATGACGACGGCCAGCACGTTGAAGGATTGGAAGACGCCGACGTCGTTCTTGTCGGCGTATCGCGCACGTCGAAAACACCAACGTCGATCTATCTCGCCAATCGCGGCGTGCGCACCGCCAACGTCCCCTTAGTGCCCGGAATTCCGATTCCGCATCAGCTTGAAATTCTAAAAAAGCCGCTCGTGGTCAATCTGCATGCCACGCCTGAGCGATTGATCCAGGTTCGACAAAATCGGCTGCTTGGACTTGGCGCCAAGACCGGCGACGATGCCTATATCGACCGCAAATCGGTGGCGGACGAAGTCGCGTTCTCACGCAAGCTGAGTGCGAAATATAATTGGGAACTGCTCGACGTCACCCGCCGCTCGATCGAGGAAACGGCTGCGGCGGTCATGAAATTATACGCTGACCGTCAGCGCCAGAAAGCCTGATCGCGATGTCGGTGTGGCGCGCGCAACAGCCGCTGATTCTTGCCTCGCAAAGTGAAACGCGCAAAACGCTGCTCATCGATGCCGGATTGAATGTCGAGACAGTGCCAGCGGACATCGACGAACGCGCCATTCAAAAGAACTCAGGCTTGACGGACGCGAGTGCAATTGCGTCGCTGCTGGCTTTTGAAAAAGCACGGCATGTTTCCGCAAAGCATTCCGGCCGCTACGTGGTCGGCGCCGACCAAACGCTTGCACTCGGCGAGCGGCTGTTCAGCAAGCCGGACAATCGCAACGCTGCTGTAATTCAACTACAGGCGCTTGCCGGTCAAACCCACCAGTTGCATAGCGCGGTGAACCTGTTCAAAGACGGGCGATCTTTGTTCGACCACACCAGCGCCGCCTCGATGTCGATGCGGAAATTGACCGTCGCTGAGATCGCAGCCTATCTCGACGCCGCAGGCACTTCTGTCACGACCAGCGTTGGCGCGTATCAGCTGGAAGGCCTCGGCGCGCATTTGTTCGAGCGGATCGAAGGCGATCACTTTACGATATTGGGACTTCCGCTGCTGCCGCTCTTGGGCTATCTGCGCAGCGAAAATCTCCTGACCGTGTAATTGCGAGTGAGCTCATGTTGTTGCTGGGCCTGACCGGATCGATCGGAATGGGGAAATCCACCACCGCGAAATTGTTCGCGGAGGCCGGCGTGCCTGTTTATGACGCCGACGCTACGGTGCATCTGGTCTATGAAGGCGAAGCGACATCGGCAGTCGAAGCGGCGTTTCCCGGCAGTACTGTGAACGGCAAAGTCGACCGGCAGAAATTATCCGCGATGGTGGTGAACAACCCGGAGGCGATGAAGAAGCTGGAATTGCTGGTTCATCCGATGCTGCGCGCCCATCAGCAGAAATTTCTTGCCGACGCGGATAAATCCGGCGCGCCGGTGGCGGTGCTCGATATTCCGCTGCTGTTCGAAACCGGCGGCGAGGCGCGCGTCGATGCGGTTGTCGTTGTCACGACGACGCCAGAGATTCAGCGTGCGCGAATTCTCGCGCGCGAGAACATGACCCACGAAAAGTTTGACGCGATTTTGGCGCGACAGACGCCGGACGCGGAAAAACGCAAACGCGCGGATTTTATCGTGGATACGTCGCATGGACTCGATCCGGTACGCGAAAGGATCGAGGAAATTCTCGCTGAAGCCGTTAAGATGCCGCAACGGCGGATCTGATTCTCGAAATTGACGATACATCGAAATGCGCGAAATCGTTCTCGATACCGAAACCACTGGCCTCGATCCGCTGCGCGGCGATCGCCTGGTCGAAATCGGCTGTGTCGAGATGGTCAACCGCATGTCGACCGGTCAAACCTATCACGTCTACCTCAATCCCGAACGCGACATGCCAAAGGAAGCGTTCGACGTCCACGGTCTATCGAGCGAGTTTCTCTCCGACAAGCCGCTGTTCGCCACCGTGGCGGACGCATTTCTGGAATTCATCGGCGATGCGCCGCTCGTGATTCATAATGCATCGTTCGATATTGGTTTCATCAATGCCGAGCTGGGTAAGGTAGGGCGCGCCGCGATCTCGCGCGACCGCCTCGTCGATACGCTCACCTTGGCGCGCCGTAAGCATCCCGGCGTGTCGAACCGGCTCGATGATCTTTGCTCACGCTACGCGATCGACAATTCACGTCGCACCAAACACGGCGCGCTGCTCGACGCCGAATTGCTCGCAGAAGTGTATATCGATCTGATCGGCGCGCGTCAGTCGCAGATGATTCTCGCCGAAACCCGTCAGTCATTTTCAGGTGGGCAATCGGACCAACCTCGACGCTTGCGCGAAACGCCGCTCGCACCACGGCTTTCCGAACAGGACGTCGCAGCGCATGTAGACTTCGTCGCCACGCTCGGCGAAAGCGCGCTGTGGAACGAATTCAAGTCTGAAAGCTAGCGGCCAAGTCAGTTGGATAATTTCAGCTCGGCTTGAGCTGTTCCGCCTGCCGCGCCATGTTCTGACGATACAATCCGACGAAATCCACCGGGTCGAGCATCAGCGGCGGGAAGCCGCCGTTGCGCACGGAGGTTGAAATGATCTCGCGCGCGAACGGGAACAGCAGCCGCGGGCATTCGATCATAATGAGCGGGTGCAGATTTTCCTGCGCGACATTCTGCACGCGGAACACGCCGGCATAGATCAGCTCGAATGCGAACAGCAGCTTGCCTTCTTGCTCGGCCTTACCTTCGACCGCCAACGCGATTTCATAATCGTTTTCGCCGACGTTATTCGCAGTCACGTTGATCTGGATGTTGATCGAGGGCTGTTTTTCCTGTGGACCGAGCGACGCCGGAGAATTCGGATTCTCGAACGACAGATCCTTGATGTATTGCGCCAGTACGTTGAGCTGGGGTGGGGCGGCGTTCTCGACAGGCGCGCCATTTCCGTTGGTCATGATATCTCTCCGAGAGCGGTGAAAGCCGGACCGAGCGCGAGCAAACGCCTGCAAAATCGGCAATTAAAGTGCCCAATTCGCTGTGAATGCGACGTGCGAAGCTCAATCGAGGCGAGTGGCTATCATAGGCTTGCCGCATTCGACAAGGACGATAGCCCTCAATCCGGCCTTTGAAGGTTCTTGGAAGGTTGGCCGCACCCGCCGTATCGGCTAGAACTGAGCCAAATTGGCCGTACCGAGTGTGAAGTGTCGGTCCACCATCATGACTTTATTCCGTTAGCGCGGCGTTTGGTGACGTTGGCTGAACCGGCTTTCGTGCCTACATATTAATAACGATCTTGTTAGTGACAATCCTGGGCGCCACGCGCCAAAGCGGACGCTCTGTCAATGAGCGCCCTGATACCGATCAGAAAGTGACCGCGACGTGGACATCTACACCATTATCTTTTTGGCCTTGGCCGTCTTTATTTTTCTGCGCTTGCGCAGCGTGCTGGGTCAGCGCACAGGCGACGAGCGTCCGCCGTTCGACCGCGCGGCGCGCGACGTGTTGCACGGCGCGACCGACAATGTGGTGCCGATGCCGGGTCACGTCGCGGATCAGACACCGCTTGCACCATCTGCGGAACCCGCGACGGCTCCGGATCGCTGGAAAGGGGTCGCCGACGCGGGCTCTGCTCTCGCTCAGGGTCTCGACCAGATTGCGGCCACCGATCCGTCATTCGACGCGCAGCATTTCGTCACCGGCGCGAAAAGCGCTTATGAGATGATCGTGCTGGCTTTTGCGAACGGCGAACGCCGCGCGCTGAAGGACCTGCTGTCGTCCGATGTCTATGACGGCTTCGACGCAGCCATTAAAGAGCGCGAGCAGCGCGGCGAGAAGGTTGAGACGCGCTTCGCCTCGATCGACAAGGCGGCGATCAGCAATGCCGAAGTTCGCGACCGCATGGCGCAGATCACGCTACGCTTCGTGTCGCAGATGATTTCGGTCACGCGCGACAAGGACGGCAATGTCGTCGATGGCAGCGCCGACAAGCTGACCGACGTCACCGATGTCTGGACTTTCGCTCGTGATATTTCCTCGCGCGATCCGAACTGGAAGCTCGTTGGCACCGAGAGCGGCCTCTGATAAATCGGTTCTGGTATTATCCGGCGCATGGCTGCTTCTGTGCGCTGTAGGACTGATTTTTTTCCCGCCATGGGCGGGCGATGAAGCGCAGGCGCGCCGCGAGCGCTATCACACGCCGGGCGGTACGCATCACGTTAATAATTATCGCGACGTGGTCTGGCCGCTTGAAATCAGCGGCAGCCAATATGTGCCGTTGAAATGGAGCGAGGTCATCGGATGGTCCGACGACGATCCGCTTCCCGCCTTCAAAACATTTCGCGATAGCTGCAAGTCCATTGCCGCGCAGACGAAACCTTCCGCCGACAACAAAGCGCTTGGCACGTCGCTGCGCGATCCCTGCAAGATTGCGCGCGAATCCGACATTTCCAACACAGCCGGAGCGCGGGAATTTTTCGAGCAGAATTTTGTGCCGCTGCAGATTTCGCGCATCGGCGAGGATGCGGGATTCGTCACCGGCTATTACGAGCCGGTGGTGGATGGTTCGCGCACCAAAAGCGATCTCTTTCAAGTGCCATTGTATCGCCGCCCTTCCAACTTGTTCGTGCGCGGATTTTCCCAAGCCAGCACAAGTCTGCCGAACAAGGGTGACGTGTTTCGCAAGATCGGACGTCGAAAACTCGTGCCGTATTACGATCGAGCCGAGATCGAGGACGGAGCGATAGCGGGTCGCGGGCTCGAAGTCGTGTGGCTCAAGAGCGAGACCGATCTGCTGTTTATTCAAATTCAAGGCTCGGCGCGCGTTCGCGTACAGGACGGCTCGGTCGTGCGGCTCAACTATGAAGCGCACAACGGGTATGGCTATACGCCGGTCGGCCGCGTTTTGATCGAGCGCGGGATTATTCCCAAAGAACAAATGTCGATGCAGAAGATCCGCGAATATATGGAGCAGGACCCCGATGCGGCGAAAGAACTGCGCCGTCAAAACCGCTCATATGTTTTCTTTCGTGAAGTGCAGTTGTCGGACAAGGACGAAGCAGTCGGCGCGCAAGGCGTGCCGCTCACTGCAGGCCGCTCGATTGCGGTCGATAAATCGCTGCACGTTTATGGCACGCCGTTTTTCATCTCAGGCGATCTGCCGATCGAGTCAGAAAAATCCAACACGCCGTTTCGTCGTTTGATGGTGGCGCAGGACACAGGCTCAGCCATCGTCGGCCCTGCACGCGCGGATATTTATTTCGGCGCGGGAGTGGATGCCGGGCGCGTCGCGGGGCGATTGAAGAACGCCGCGCAATTCGCAATGTTATTGCCGCGAAGCCTCGATCCCGTCGCGCGCGGCAAGACCATGCCGCTTCCTGCGGATCGTCCGTCCGAGCGGATAGCGAAATTGTTTCCTCGGAAGGACAGCGCCCAACCGGCGACGGCGGATTCAGCGAAAGACAAATCGGACCCGCCTGTAAGTAAAGATACGCCGGTAATCGCGTTGCAGACGCCACCACCTTCACTGATTCCACTGCCCGAGGCGCGCCCCAAGGAAGCGCCAACCAAAGTGGAAGCGAAAGTCGAGCCGCAGCGGCGTTCGCGACGCTGGCGTCATCGCCGATGAAGCGCCCGAAGAATCTCGATCCCCCGCGCCGCAAGCGCGCGTTGAGCGGCGAAGAGATTGAACTTTGGCAGAGCGTGACGAAGGAGGCGAAGCCTTTGCCGAAGAGGGGGAAATCAGTGAAACCGTTGGCCGCATCCGCGGATATTGCGGAGCTTGCGCGGCCCCCACGATCGCCGTCAACATCAATTAAAAAGCCGAAAAAAATACCGCAAACAAATCCGGTCAGCATCAAGCAGCCTTCGCCGCCGCCGCTCGCGCCAATCGGTCGCCGCGAGCGCACACAAATTTCACGTGGGAAGAAGGGCATCGACGCGCGGCTCGATCTTCACGGCATGACGCAGGATAGGGCGCACCGCGCGCTACGAAGATTTCTTTACGATGCGAGTGACAACGGTTTCGCGCTCGTGCTTGTGATTACCGGAAAAGGCCGCACGGTCGAGCCGGGTGCGGAGCGCGGTCTGTTGCGGCGAATGGTGCCGGAATGGCTCGGTCTGCAGGAGTTTCGCAGCGTCGTTATCGGCTTCGAGCAGGCGCATATCGGCCACGGCGGAGAGGGCGCGCTCTATGTGCGCGTGAGGCGTGCGAGGTAGATGCGCTTACCGCCGAAAAGTGTGAAGCAGTTTTCCCATAACGTCATGCGCTGTATTAAAGGATAAACCGACTTAAATCGGCGTTTTTCGCCAGATCGCCGACATGCTTCTTCACATAATCTGCGTCGATACGAATCGTCTCGCCGTTGCGGTCGGGTGCGACGAATGAAATCTCATCGAGCACGCGTTCCATGACGGTTTGCAGACGCCGTGCGCCGATATTTTCGATGCTCGAATTCACGGCCACCGCGACGTCGGCCAGCGCATCGACCGCATCATCTGTAATATCCAGCGTGACGCCTTCGGTTTGCATCAGCGCCACATATTGCTTGAGCAACGAGGCCTCTGGCTCTGTCAGAATGCGCCGCATGTCGTCGCGCGTCAGCGCCTGCAACTCGACACGAATCGGAAGTCGGCCCTGCAACTCCGGCAATAGGTCGGAAGGTTTGGCGATGTGAAACGCGCCGGACGCAATGAAAAGAATATGATCGGTTTTCACCGCGCCGTGTTTGGTGGAGACGGTGGTGCCTTCAATGAGCGGTAGCAAATCGCGTTGCACGCCCTCGCGCGATACATCGCCTGTTCGCGCACCGTCGCGCACGCAAATTTTATCGATCTCATCCAGAAACACGATGCCGTTGTTCTCGACAGCTTGAATCGCTTCCAGTGTCAGAGAATCGTCATCGAGCAGCTTGTCGCTCTCCTCGTTGACGAGAATTTCATGCGAATCGACCACACTGAGACGGCGCGTTTTCTTGCGCCCGCCCATCTTGCCGAAAATATCGCCGATGTTGATGGCGCCCATCTGCGCACCCGGCATTCCGGGAATTTCGAACATCGGGGAACCGCCGCCCGACGATTGCGTCTCGATTTCAATCTCCTTGTCGTTGAGTTCACCGGTGCGCAATTTCTTGCGGAAGGATTCGCGCGTCGCGGGGCTCGATGCGGGCCCCACCAGTGCGTCGAGCACGCGCTCCTCGGCTGCGTGTTGCGCCTTAGCGGCAACGTCCTTGCGCTTGCGCTCGCGGGTTTGCAAAATCGCTACCTCGACGAGATCGCGAATGATCTGCTCAACGTCGCGGCCGACGTAGCCCACTTCGGTGAATTTCGTCGCCTCCACCTTAATGAACGGCGCGCCGGCCAAGCGCGCCAGCCGCCGCGCTATTTCGGTTTTACCCACGCCTGTAGGTCCGATCATCAGGATATTTTTCGGGAGCACTTCTTCGCGCAGCGAGCCGGTGAGTTGAAGCCGTCGCCAGCGGTTGCGAAGCGCGATCGATACCGCGCGCTTGGCGTCGGTTTGGCCGACGATGAAACGATCGAGTTCGGAAACGATTTCGCGGGGGGAGAAGTCCGTCATGCGTTGCGTACCATCAATAGTGCGGGGCCGTCGGGCGTATCGACAATGTGCGAGCGTTGAAATCCGGCGCTTTCATAGGATTTGATAGCGCGTGCGTTGTTCGGGTCTGGATCGATCACGACTCGCGGCGTGCCACTCGCGAGTAAACGTTCGGCAAATGCACGGATGAAAGCCGCGCCGTGGCCGTGTCCAAGCATATCGGCTTCGCCGATGAATTGATCGAGACCGCGCGTGCCGTCGGGTTGAACGCCGAACCCGGTATTCCAGTCGCTAAGGTTGTAGCATTGCAGATAGGCGAACGGACGAGCATCCGCATGAACGATGAACTGCGCCATGTCGGGATGATTGAGATCGCCGCTCACAAGCTCGAACTGCTCGACTGGATCGTGCCACCACTCCGCAACATGCGAGGTTTCAAGCCAGCGGCGGATCAGCGGCAGATCGTCCGTCGTCATCGGCTGGAATTCGTAGGACGAACTTGCCATCAACCGCTCGTCAGCATCTCGATGGTGACGTTGCGATTTGTATAGACGCAAATATCAGCCGCAATATCCAGCGCGCGCCGCACGATGGTCTCAGCGTCCTTGTCCGAATCGACCAATGCGCGTGCAGCCGCCAGCGCATAGTTTCCGCCCGAGCCGATGGCCATGACGCCGTGTTCGGGCTCCAACACATCGCCGGTGCCGGTCAGCACGAGCGACACGTCCTTGTCGGCGACGATCATCATCGCCTCAAGCCGTCTCAAATAGCGGTCCGTGCGCCAGTCTTTCGCAAGTTCGACGGCGGCGCGTGTGAGTTGCCCGGGATACTGTTCGAGCTTGCTTTCGAGCCGCTCAAACAGAGTAAAGGCGTCGGCGGTCGCGCCCGCAAAGCCACCGATGACGTCATAGCCTCCTTGGCCCTTGCCGAGCTTGCGGACCTTTTTGGCGTTGGACTTGATGACGGTCTGGCCGATGGACACTTGGCCGTCGCCGCCGATAACAACCTTGCCATTCTTGCGGACAGTCAGGATCGTTGTGCCGTGCCAGACCTCTGGCGGTGATGCGTTCATGGAAACCCCTTTATTCCTGGGATTTAAGTATCAGCAGGCGTTGATGCAAATGGCTGAGACACCAGCGCAATCCGCTCACCATAGTCGAATTATCTGCCGAAAATGGCACCGTCCCGCAGTAGCGAAGGCGTCTCCGGACTGGTATGTCATCAGCCTGTAAAAGGGGCCAAATCTGCCCCTCGGAGAGCGATTTTCATGCGCACAGCCACCATCAAGCGCAAAACGAAGGAAACCGATATTGCTGTCACCGTCAATCTCGACGGCACCGGCGTGTCAAATGTCGCGACCGGCATCGGTTTTTTCGATCACATGCTCGACCTTCTGGCGCGGCATTCGCGCATTGATATTTCTGTAAAGGCCGATGGCGACTTGCATGTCGACCATCACCACACCACGGAAGATGTCGGCATCGCGCTAGGTCAGGCCGTGAAGCAGGCGCTCGGCGACATGAAGGGCATCACGCGCTACGCGTCGATCCACATGCCGATGGACGAGACGCTGTCGCGCGTCGTCATCGATATTTCGGGACGTCCGGTGCTGGTGTTTAAAGCCGAATTTCCGCGCGACAAGGTCGGCGCGTTCGACACTGAATTGGTGCGCGAATGGTTCAACGCGTTCGCGGTCAATGCGGGCGTGACTCTGCATGTCGAAACGCTTTACGGCGAGAATTCGCATCACATCGCGGAGTCCTGCTTTAAGGGGTTGGCTCGGGCGCTGCGCATGGCCGTGGCCATCGATCCGCGCGCGGCGAATGAAGTGCCCTCGACCAAGGGCTCGCTCGGCGGCTGATACGTAAATTCGCAGGCGTCACGCATGCTTGTCATGCACGCGGCGCTCTTACGAAATGAACTTGGCGTAGCAATTTAAGTCAGATTGCGCTCGCAATTCCGGAGACCAGCAATGGCCGTCTACACAGTCCACGCGCCAGCGACCGCCGATGTCCGCACTTCGCCGGATAAAGTCATTTTCGTTCGCGACGGTTTTTATTTTTGGGCGTTCGTCGCTGCGATCGTCTGGCTGATCTGGCACCGGCTGTGGCTGGCGTTGGTCGGCTATATCACGATTGCAATCGTCGGCGAGATTGCGTTCAAATTTATGAACATCGGCTTGGAAGCGCGATTCATCGTGATGTTTCTGTTCGCGCTGCTGGTCGGCTTCGAAGCGGGATCGCTACGGCGTTGGAAACTGTCGCGCGGAAAATGGCGTCAGCTCGATGTCGTTGTTGCCGACAACGAAGAAGCCGCCGAGCGCCGTTTCTTCGACCGTTGGGATGGAAACGCCCAACGCAACGAGCCGCGTGGTAGCTTGTCGCCGCTTCCTCCGCTGCCGCGCGCGTCTTTGCCACCGCAGGACGACGTCGTTGGATTCTTTCCTCAGCCCGGAGCGCCGCGTTGAGCGTAGCGATTATCGACCACGGTTCCGGGAATCTGCATTCGGCAGCGAAGGCGTTCGAGCGCGCAGCGCGGTTGATGGACATCCCTGAGAAGATTGTTGTGACCCGCGATCCTGAGACGGTGTTTCGCGCGGATCGTATCGTGTTGCCCGGCGTCGGCGCATTCGCCGATTGCCGCAAGGGTCTGGACTCGCTGGACGGCATGGTTGAGGCGATGACGGAAGCCGTGCGCGACAAGGCGCGGCCCTTTTTTGGAATTTGCGTCGGCATGCAGCTGATGGCGACGCAAGGCAAGGAATACGTCACGACGCCAGGGCTGAACTGGATTGCGGGCGATGTTGAAAAAATTACGCCGCGCGAGGAAAATTTAAAGATACCGCACATGGGTTGGAACACGCTCGATCTCATTCGCGAGCATCCTGTGCTCGAGCGTTTGCCCTTGGGAGATAAGGGCCGCCACGCATATTTCGTGCACTCGTATCATCTCAACGCCGCGAACGAATCCGACGTTATCGCGTGCGCCGACTACGGCGGGGCGGTGACGGCTATCGTCGCGAAGGACACTGCCATCGGCACGCAATTTCACCCGGAAAAAAGCCAACGTTTTGGGCTGGCTCTGATCTCGAATTTTCTCAAGTGGAAGCCGTGATTCTCTTTCCCGCCATCGACCTGAAGAACGGCCAGTGCGTGCGCCTTGAGCAAGGCGATATGTCGCGCGCGACCGTGTTCAATCTCGACCCTGCGGCGCAGGCGAAAACATTCGAGACGCAGGGCTTTGAATATCTTCACGTTGTCGATCTCGATGGTGCGTTCGCGGGCAAGCCGGTGAATGCATCGGCGGTAGAATCGATGCTGAAGGTTGTGAAATTTCCTGTGCAACTCGGTGGCGGGATTCGCGATCTTGCTACGATTGACGCGTGGCTCGCGAAAGGCATCAAGCGCGTGATTATCGGCACGGCTGCGGTACGCGATCCTCAGTTGGTGAAGGAAGCCGCTAAGAAATTTCCGGGCCGTGTGGCGGTGGGTCTCGATGCGCGTGACGGCAAGGTCGCGGTGGAGGGTTGGGTGGAAGCGTCCACAGTGACCGCGCTCGACATCGCCAAGCGATTTGAGGATGCGGGCGTTGCAGCCATCATTTTCACCGATATTGCGCGCGATGGCTTGCTCAAGGGCCTTAATCTCGACGCGACGATTGAACTTGCCGATGCGATTTCGATTCCGGTGATTGCATCAGGTGGATTTGCGTCGATTGAAGACGTGAAGGCTCTACTGGAACCGCGCGCGCGAAAACTCGAAGGTGCAATCTCAGGTCGCGCGCTCTACGATGGCCGCGTCGATCCGGCGGAAGCGCTCAAGCTTATTCGCAACGCGCGAGCGGCAGCATGATGTTCCGGGTTTCTCATGTTTAAAGTCCGCGTCATTCCCTGTCTCGACGTGAAGGACGGCCGCGTCGTCAAGGGCGTGAATTTCGTCGATCTGCGCGACGCCGGCGATCCGGTGGAAGCCGCGATTGCCTACGACGCCGCCGGTGCCGACGAATTATGTTTTCTCGACATCACTGCGACGCATGAAAATCGCGGCACGATTCTCGACGTCGTGCGACGAACCGCGGAAGCCTGCTTCATGCCGCTCACCGTCGGTGGCGGCGTGCGCAAGGTCGAAGACATTCGCACGCTCCTCAACTCCGGTGCCGATAAAGTGTCGATCAACTCCGCTGCGGTGGAGCGGCGTGAATTCGTCAAAGAAGCTGCCGAGAAGTTCGGCGATCAATGCATCGTGGTCGCGATCGATGCCAAGCGCGTGCCGCGTTCGGGAAATAACGATCGTTGGGAAATCTTCACGCATGGCGGGCGGAAATCCACCGGCATCGACGCCGTCGAGTTTGCGCAGGAAGTCGTGTCGCTGGGTGCCGGCGAAATTCTTCTGACCTCGATGGATCGCGACGGCACCCGCCAGGGTTTTGACATTCCGCTCACGCGCACCATTGCCGACAGTGTGAAAGTGCCGGTGATCGCCTCAGGCGGCGTCGGCAATCTCGATCATCTGGTGGCGGGCATTCGCGAAGGCCACGCGACGGCGGTGCTGGCCGCGTCGATATTCCATTTCGGCGAATTCACGATTCGCCAAGCTAAGGATCATATGGTTCGCCAAGGCCTGCCGATGCGGCTCGATCCTTAATACCAAATACCTGATTCCATTCAGTACTTTGCGCTCCCCGGCCAACCCTGGACCTGATAGAAACGCCTTATGAGCCGGTTCACGATCCAGGATCTTGCAGCCACCATCGATGCCCGCGCCGCGTCGGGCGGTGACGCGTCCTATACGCGCAAGCTGCTCGACAAGGGCACGGATCACTGTGCCAAGAAACTCGGCGAGGAAGCGGTCGAAACCGTGATCGCCGCGATCGAGAACAACCGAAGCCATCTGATCGCGGAAAGTGCCGATCTGATTTATCACTTGCTGGTGCTGCTGAAATCCCGCGACGTGAAATTCTCGGAAGTCGAAGACGCGTTGGCTGCGCGCACACAGATTTCAGGTCTTGAAGAGAAAGCCGCGCGCAAGCGCGACTAGGAGTTCGTGGCGTATGCGTTTGCGTGAGGGATGTGGCTCATGGATGTGAGAGCCGATCAGGTTTTATACGATCCCTATCGCCGCTTCTCGCGCGCACAGTGGGCAGCGCTGCGCGACGATGCGCCGATGACGCTGACGGCCGACGAAGTCGCGCAGATGCATTCGATGCACGATCGTCTCGACATGAAAGAAGTCGAGGAAATCTATCTGCCGCTGTCGCGGTTGCTGACCTACTACGTCGCGGCGGCACAGCGCTTGTTCGTCTCGCAGCGTCAGTTCCTCGGCATCGAAGACCGCAAGATGCCTTACATCATCGGCGTCGCGGGCTCTGTCGCGGTCGGCAAATCCACCACGGCACGCGTGCTTCAGGCGCTGCTGGCGCGATGGGAACCACAGCCGAAAGTCGATTTGATCACGACGGACGGATTTTTGTTTCCGAACGAGGTTCTGGAACGCGAAGGCTTGATGCAGAAGAAGGGCTTTCCGGAAAGCTACGATCTTCCGACACTCTTGGCGTTTCTCTCCGACATCAAATCCGGTCGCCGTCCGGTGCGCGCGCCGATCTATTCGCATTTGACCTACGACATCATTCCGAACGAATGGCAGGAGATCGATCGTCCGGACATTCTGATCGTCGAAGGATTGAATGTTTTGCAAACAGGCCGCTTGCCGAGCGACGGCAAGGCCGTTCCGTTCGTGTCGGACTTTTTCGACTTCTCGGTCTATATCGATGCCGAAGAGCACATTTTGCGCGAATGGTATGTCGAACGCTTCATCGCGCTGCGCGACACGGCGTTTCTCGATCCGCGATCCTACTTCAATCGCTATTCTAAATTGTCCGATAAAGAAGCGACCGCGAAGGCGTTGTCGCTTTGGAACACGATCAATCTCGTGAACCTGAAGGAGAGCATCCTTCCGACACGGCCGCGCGCGACGTTGATTCTCAAGAAGGGCAGCGACCACATCATCGAGGAAGTGTCGCTGCGCAGACTTTAAGCCTGTTCACTCGTCATTGCGAGGAGCGCAGCTACGAAGCAATCCATGTCCCTTCTGAAGTTGGATTGCTTCGCTTCGTTCGCAATGACGGTGGCCGGGTCATGCCGCGTGCCGGCTTGCGTCAGCGCCGAAATGATCGAGATAGCGAGTATTGATCGCCGACACCGGCATGATCACCAGTACATCCGTGGTGCCAAACTGGTGGTCAACGACCGCGCCTTCGCCGATGAAGGCGCCAACGCGCAAATAGCCTTTGATTAACGGCGGCAGCGCACGAAGCGCGGCCTTGGTATCGATGGACTCCTTCGCCATTCGGTTCATATCGACACGGCGCGACGGATGCGCGCTGGCGCGCCAATCCTCCGGCGCGCTCGCAAAATGATGTAGGAACGACAACGGGAGCGCGAGACGGTTGGGATCTGTGCCCTCAAAGCTGGCGCAGCCGATCATCACATCGAATCGGTAACGACGCACATAGCTCCACACGCCATGCCACAACAGTTCGACTGTCCGCCTGGTGCGATAGGCTGGCAGCACGCATGAGCGCCCAAGCTCAAGAAATTTCAGCCGGTGCTGACGTTCGATGATTCCAGAAATGTCGAATTCGCTGTCAGTGTAGAAACCGCTATGGCGCGCGGCGACGTCCTGACGCAGCAGACGATATGTACCCACGACTGGCTGCTTGCCGCTCATCGATGGTTTGGCGTCGTGGTCGATCACCAGCAGATGATCGCAGATTTTGTCGAACGCATCCTTGTCGCGCTGCGCGAGCATGGTCGCAGCATCGGCAATTGCGTTGCCGTCTTTGTAGAAAACTTTGTAGCGCAGTTTCTGCGCGCGCTTGATGTCGCCCTTGCTTTGCGCGAGACGAACCTCAAGCGGCCCAATGCGGCCGAGCGGCGGCGTAATTGGAAAAATGCGCTTCGGTTTGATGAGCCCGTTTGCGCTTGGAGTTTTGAGCCATGTCGCTGCCGCAGACGCCGCCGACTTTGCAAACTCAGGCCGGAACATTTGAATCAGGCCGGGCTTTTCGCCGTGCATGAGTTTCCTCAGCGCCGAGTTCCGCGAATCGCAGGAACACAGCTTCAAAAGGGTGATTAAGCACGGTCGTGATACGGATTTATGACATGGGCGAACGGCGCACGGACGCGCAGTTACGCCGCGATGGTTCCGGATATTCCAACGCTTGCGAGTGCGTCGGCCAGTTTGTCGCGGTCGAGCGGTTTCACGAGGAAGCCATCCATGCCGGCTTCAAAGCATGCATAGCGATCGTCGACGAGTGTATTCGCGGTCAACGCGATAACCGGCGTATGACGCAGGCTGCGTGCTGCCTCACGCGCGCGAATCTGTTTCGTCGCCTCGATGCCGTCGAGCTTCGGCATCTGCACATCCATTAGAATCAGATCGTAAGGCGCGCCTGCAGTATCCGCTGCAACCCAGGACTCCAGCGCCTGCTCGCCATCCGTCGTGATCACAGGATGATGGCCGAGCCGCGTCAGCAGTGAACGAATGAGAAGCGCATTGATCTCGTTGTCTTCGGCGACCAGCACGGAGAGGCCGCGCGACAGCCCGGGTGCGGGCGTCTGATTATCGGTGGTGGAATCGGCCACGTCAGATATGTCCGGCACGAGTGTGGCGGAAGGCGCGACAACGCGTGCGGCAAGCGAGGCTGCGCGCAAAGGCTTCACCAAATAGCCGTTGAATGCTTCTGTCATCGATGGATCGAGCTCGCGTCGTGCGGCTGGCGTGAACATCGCTATTCGCAAGGTTGTGTGATGAAGCGCTGCTTCGCCGAGCTGCTTCATCTCGAATGCGCCGATCATGCGATCGACCATAATAGCGTGCCACGAGCGTTCCGGCAGCAATGCGCTTGCGATGGACGGATCGGAAAGCGTGCAGGTTTGCGCGCCCCAGCGCTCGAGCCGCCGCGCAATGAGCGAGGCTTCGATGGTTTGCGGCCCCACCAGCATGATCGATTTGTCGGTGAGGTCGGGAATGTCAAACGCTGCGGGCGCACCATCGTTTTCGGCGGCACTCAATGGAATCGAAAACTCGAACGTAGCGCCTTCGCCTTCTGCGCTTTCCAGCGTGATGCGCCCGCCCATGCGCTTGACGATGCGCTCAGAAATGCTGAGACCCAATCCTGTTCCGCCATAATTGCGCGACGTGCGCTCAGATGCTTGCTCGAATTCGCGGAAGATTCGTTGCTGCGCTTCCGGCGCGATGCCGATACCTGTGTCGCGAACGAGGAAACTGATTTCACCGGGCCAGATTCCAGGCTCGACAATGATTGCGACGCCGCCGGTCGGCGTGAACTTGATTGCGTTGCCCGCAAGATTGAGCAGCACCTGACGCAGGCGCGCGGCGTCGCCGACAACCCGTATCGGCAACCGCTCATCGACATAGGCGGCGATTTCGAGCTTGCGGGCCTGCGCCCGCGGCGCGAGCAACTCTGTGATGTCTTCGATCAAGCCCGACAACGCAAACGGCCGTTGTTCAAGATCGATCTTGCCGGCTTCCATCTTGGAGAAATCCAACAGCTCCTCGATCAGCGCCAGCAATGCGTCGCCGGATGTCTTGACGGCTTTTGCGTAAGTCGTTTGCTCTGCGGTCAGCGAGGTGTCGAGCAGAAGGCCGCTCATTCCCAGAATGCCGTTCAGCGGCGTGCGGATTTCATGCGACGCCATCGCGAGAAATTTCGATTTCGCGCGGTTCGCGGTATTGGCATGATCACGCGCTTCGCCGAGTGCACGTTCGGTTTCCGCGCGATCCGTCACGTCGCGGCCGACACATTGCAATTCGGCGGGCTGATTGGCGTCGCGCCGGACATAGCCCTCGCGCCATGCGATCCAGCGCGGCCCCCACGCGCTATCGACCTTTTGGTCGTGGACGCGCGTGCCGTTGGTTTCTGTTGCCTCGTCGCCCTGTTCGACAACAGGCAGCACGAATGGCGAGCCGATCAGATCGTCGCGCGATTTCTGCGCCAGCACACAATAAGCATCGTTGACCGAGGTGATGCGGCCTTCGGAATCACGCAACACGATCAGATCGCTTTGAGACTCGAAAAGGGACCGCGCGTGTTCTTCCGCCTCTTTCAATTCCCAATTGCGATCGGTCAGCGACTCGTTATGCAATTTGAGCTTGCGCATTTTTTTGCGCAACCAGCGCATTCGCATGCTCATGGTTGCCAGTCCGACACAGGCCAGCGCGAACAGGAAGCTCGCACCGATGGCAAAAGCCTGCGGATCGTAGCCGGAATTTTCGCCGCGACTTCCGGATATGAATCCGTAAGCGCCGCCGAACGCAGCGGAAAAAATCATGAAGGAGCGAATGAGGAAATTGATTCGTGGATAGCGGCGAGCGAGGCGGCGCAGGCGTAATCTTAATCGCAATGCCCGCAGCATGTTAGGCCGTCCTGGAGTTCCGTTGCGCGCAGCGCGCGTTGCCAGAATGCGGTGCCGACATTGCGAACTGCTTGAGGCTCATCCCAGCACCGCAAGCCGTTGCAAACATGGTTGATGAAGTCTTAAAGCCCGGCCGTTCGCTGGGTGGTGCGTGCGCGATTGGCACCGACCACAAGCGCCGCCGCATCTTCCACACTGAGCGTGCGCGACTGCACGAAAATGCGGTAATCCGCGCCAGCGTCGGTGGAGAGATAGATTACAGGTTCGTCGTCGGACGCATGCGGCGCGACGCTGACGAATTTGACGTCGCTACCAAGACTGCAACTTTCAGCCTCCGCAGTATCCATGTCGTCGATCACGGTGAAGTCCGCAAGTTCGGGCCGATCGACGACCTGCACGCGCACCGAAGCGGCGTGAAGATCGCTCGTGAAGCTCACATGGGATTGGCTTTGCCATGGCGCGGTCGCGATTTGCAGTGATTTGCCGCCGATCGAGATGCAAGGTCGGGTACCAGGGGCGAGTTCGACACCGGCAATAGTGCCCGCCAGCAGCAGAGGCACGACGGAAGCCAGAAGCTTGATACGCATGAACCACTCGCAGGAATTTATGGTTCCTGAAGTGTAAACGCAGATCGTTACTGAAAAGTTTGCAGGCTTGCGAATTCAAGCCGCGCGGCGGACATCGTCGGCAAGTGCGCGGTAGGACAATGCCTCGGCGATGTGGAGGCGGCTGATGATGACCGCGCCGTCGAGATCTGCCAGCGTTCGCGCGACTCGCAATACGCGATGATAGCCGCGCGCGGACAGCCGCATCGTATCGGAGGCGTCGCGCAGCAGTTTGAGGCCCTGCGCGTCAGGCTTGGCTACTTCTTCAAGGATGGCAGCGGGCGCTTCCGCATTGGTGCGCACATTTTCCAAACCTGCAGCCTGATAGCGCGCGAGTTGAATGGCGCGCGCGGCGGCCACGCGTGCTGCGACTTCGGCAGAGCCTTCTGCGGGCGGAGGAAGAATGAGGTCGGACGCGCTCACCGCAGGGACTTCAATGCGCAGATCGATGCGGTCCATCAGCGGTCCTGAAATGCGGCCTTGATAATCGCCGATGCAGCGTTCGATGCGGCCGCGCTTGCAGGAATAACCCGGTTCATAAGCGTGACCGCAGCGACACGGATTCATCGCGGCGACCAGCATGAAACGCGCAGGATAAGTGACGCGATGATTGGCGCGCGATACTGCGACTTCGCCGTTTTCCAAAGGCTGGCGCAGCGAGTCGAGGACGCGCGCGTCGAACTCAGGCAACTCATCCAGAAACAACACGCCGTTATGCGCCAGCGAAATCTCGCCGGGTTTTGCGCGCATGCCACCGCCGGTCAATGCCGCCATGCTCGCCGAATGATGCGGCGCGCGGAACGGGCGTTGCGATGTAAGCGCGCCGCCTTGGATTTCTCCGGCGACCGAGGCGATCATGGAAATTTCCAACAACTCTGACGGCGATAGCGGCGGCAGAATGGTCGGCAATCTTGCGGCGAGCATCGATTTGCCCGCACCGGGCGAGCCTATCATGAGCAAATGATGCCCGCCGGCGGCAGCGATTTCCAATGCGCGCTTGGCGCTCTCCTGCCCCTTGATATCGTGCAGATCGAGCATCGAGGATTTGGGTTCGGTGATTTTCGGCTGCGGACGCGACAGCACCTGCGTGCCTTTGAAATGGTTCGCAAGCTGAATGAGCGAGGACGCCGCGATAATCTCAATGTCGGGACTGGCCCACGCGGCCTCGGCACCGCATGCTGCCGGACAGATCAAACCTTCTTCTCGCGAATTCGCACCGATAGCGGCAGGCAACACGCCCGAAACCGGCGCGATCGATCCGTCGAGACCGAGTTCGCCAAGCACCGTGAAATCCGAAAGCGCATCAGGCGGAATGGCGCCGATGGCGGCCATCAATCCCAGCGCAATCGGCAGATCGTAATGGCTGCCTTCCTTCGGCAAATCGGCAGGCGCAAGATTGACCGTGATCCGCCGTGCGGGAAGTGCCAGACCCGATGCGATCAACGCCGAGCGCACGCGCTCGCGTGCTTCGGAGACGGCCTTGTCGGGGAGACCGACGATAGTGAAAGCGGGCAATCCCGGCGCGACCTGAACCTGGACATCCACCGCACGGGCGTCGATGCCTTCAAACGCCACCGTGGAGACGCGCTGAACCATGACTTCCTTGTGGGCGTTTGCTTGCGGGACGTTCTCGTCCCGGCCGAAAGCCTAGCAGGAACTTTTTTCTGCGCAAGAACATTTGGAGAACATTGCAAGACCGGATTGTTGGTCTGACCCGAAACTCAGCCTCGTGCCAGCGCGAAATCGGCGTCGGCGGCGGGCACCAGCGTCAGGCCGTCGGGGATCACGACCTTGGGTCGAATTTTGAGACCGAACACATGCGGGAAGCGCATCAGTTCGACGTCGAATTCAGCGGTGGTGATTGGCGTCGCGGCGGCCGCCGATTTCGGTGCGTAGATTCGGTTCCAAATATCCACGCCGGCGAATTGCGGTAGCTGATTGAGCCGCAGATTGCCGATGCTGCCGTCGAATTTCAGCATTTCGCGGGCGCTGTCATTCATCATCACCACCCAGCCGTCGGTAGCATGGCCGACATCGTTGACGATGGGACAGGCGATAATCATTGCGTCAGGCGCGGTGCGAAACAGCTGCTCGTAGACTTCGACCTGGTGCGTGATCAGCTCCGAGTAGACCACCAGAATCACCGCGCCATCGGCGATCTTGATCGGCAAAACCAGCCGCTGCCAGAGCTGCCCGCCCTGCGAGCGCGTGCCGGTAAACCGCAGGAAGGTCGGCGTCAGTTTTTTTGAGACCTGGCGGTAGACCTCGGCGAATTCAACCGCGAGCGGATTGTCGCTTTTGGAAAGCAGAGTGCCCGCAAGATTCTGCGCGGCGGCGGATTGCACGCCATGCCCGACGTACATGTAAACGAAATCGTCGCCGACACTCATCATGTAGGTCGAGTTTGCGCGCAGCGGATAGCTGCATTCTTCGGTCAGGCGCTGCAGCGTCAAATCATTGGTCGAGTTGAGGGTTTTCCACTTCGCCCACAGGAACTCCATCGCGGCTGTGGCCAGCTCGCGGGGGATCGATGTGCCGTTGAAAACCTCAAGAGCCATAAGCCGCCTGTTTGGTGCCTGCGAGCCGATCAACACTTCGGCGCGCGGATGGAACCCGTCAAACAGATTGGCGGACGATGGTCAGTAATTGATTAAACAATTGGGCATTTTGCACCGCGAAATCAGGGCATGATCCCGAAAAAAGGGCACCGGTTTTCGGATCAGATCATGCCCCAGCCCGGCTCTATCGCCGCTTGGTCTCGATGCAGTCCCAGACGATGGCTGCCACGTCCGGACCGCCGAGTTTGGCGATAGCGCGGATTCCCGTCGGCGAGGTGACGTTGATTTCCGTGAGGTGGCCGTCGATGACGTCGATGCCAACGAACAGAAGCCCCAATTGACGCAGCGCCGGACCGAGACGGCGGCAGATTTCAAGCTCGCGCTTGGATAAATCCGTCGCCTGCGCAGCACCTCCCCGCACCATGTTGGAGCGAAGATCGTCCTCCGCCGGTACGCGGTTCACCGCGCCGGCGAATTCGCCATCGACGAGAATGATGCGCTTGTCGCCGTGTTTGACTTCAGGAAGAAATTTCTGAATTACCCATGGCTCGCGAAACGTCACCGCGAACATATCGTAGAGCGAACCGAAATTCATATCCTGCGACGTCACGCGAAACACCGCAGCACCTCCGTGGCCATAAAGCGGTTTCATCACCACGTCGCCATGTTCCTTGCGAAACGCATTGATCTCGTTCTTGTCGCGCGAGATCAGCGTCGGCGGCATCAGATCCGCGAACTCCATGACGAAGATTTTTTCCGGCGCGTCGCGGACGCTCTTCGGATTATTGACGACGAGCGTCTTGTCGTGGATGCGTTCGAGAAAATGCGTCGTCGTAATATAAGCCAGATCGAATGGCGGGTCCTGGCGCAAGAGAATCACGTCGAACGAGTCGAGTTGCATGCGCTTTGAATCGCCCAACGTGAAATGATCGCCTTCTTGATCGCGTACCGTCAGCGGCTGGACGTTTGCTACAAGAGTCTTGCCGTTCAGCGAAAGACTCTCCGGCGTATAATATGAAAGGGTGTGGCCACGCTTCTGTGCTTCCAGCAGCAATGCAAACGTCGAGTCGCCGCGAATGTTGATTCGCGCGATGGGGTCCATCTGGACGGCGACTTTCAGCTTCATTCTCAAATCCGTTTCTCAATGTGCGCGGCGGCAATCTGTTCGATTTCTTAGGTCTTGGCCAGACTATCCGAATGCAATGCAGCCGGTCAGGTGCTGGCGTCGAATGCCGCCATCAGATGGCGCGGCATATGCCTCGGCGCAATCAGCACAACGTCGAACCGCATGTCGAAATTTGCATGTTCCTCATGATCCGCGAGCCAGACTTGCGCTGCTGCGATGATGCGTTGCTGCTGTTTTTGAGTGACTGAGTACGCTGCATCGTCGAGTTTAGCGCGAGCTTTGACTTCGATAAAGGCGAGAAGGTTTCTGCGCCGCGCGACAACGTCGATCTCGCCGTAAGGCGTTTTGAAACGTCGCGCGAGAATCTTGTAGCCCTTCGCAAACAGATAATAGCAGGCGCGGCTTTCCGCCGAGATGCCGGTCTGAAACGCTGCGACGCGCTTCGATGAAGGCTGGCGCTCTTTATTCGTCGGCATTGAGGTGTTTCGCAAGTTCGAGCGCGCGCGCATAAATTTCCCGGCGCGGCCTGCCGGAAATTTCCATCGCCTGCGCCACCGCATCCTTGACGCTGTCGTGTTTCAGGGATGCGCGCAGTAGATCGTCGAGTACGCCGTCATCCATCACGGCGGAATTTGCAGGAGGCGGGGCGACGACAAGAACAAACTCGCCGCGCGTCTCAAGTTCATTCGCCAATGCAGCCAGTTCGGAAACCGATCCACGTTTGACCTCTTCATGGAGCTTCGTCATTTCGCGGCAGATTGCCATGTCGCGTTCGCCCATGATCAGCGCGAGATCCTGCAAACTGTCCTGAACGCGCGCGCCGGATTCGAACATCACCAATGTTGCGTCGATCCGCGCCAATTCTGAAAGACGTGTGCGTCGCGCAACTTGTTTCGGCGGCAGAAACCCCTCGAAGAAAAAACGATCCGTCGGCAATGCGGCGACCGAAAGTGCGGTCAACACGGACGACGGCCCCGGCAATGCAATGACTTGATGCCCAGCCGCGCAGACTTCGCGCACCAGTTTGAATCCGGGATCCGAAATAAGCGGCGTGCCGGCGTCCGATACCAGCGCGACCGATCCGCCCTGCGATAATTTTTCCAGGATTTTCGGGCGCGCGGCCTCAGCGTTATGATCGTGATACGGCGTCAATGGCGTGGTGATCATGTACCGCTCCATCAGCCGATGCGTGATGCGCGTATCTTCACAGGCGACGACATCGGCAGCTGCCAACGTTTCCAGCGCACGCAGCGTAATGTCGCCGAGATTACCGATCGGCGTGGCGACCAGATAAAGTCCGGCTGGAACCTTCGGCGCGGTGAGAACCTGCCCGGCAACGGAGAAAGTCCGGGCGCTGTCTTGTGAGGACGGGTCTTGTGGGGCGGATCGAACCGTTTTGGGGCGCATGAACGTATCTTAGCCTCGAAGGTGGGCCTCGTCTTGTTCGCAACTGCAATGGCAGACGTCGCGAATTTTCGCAGGCGACGCTGCCACAAAGCTTTTGTTTTAGTTAACTATTCGCCGACAATATGCCTGAATCCCCTTCCAGAGCGTCCTGCGGGACAATACGCGGGCCGATCCGGAATCGGATCAATGGGATGCTGATATGGTCGACCCGTTCAATCCGAAAACGCAACTTCGCGGGGCAACCCGCCGAAGCGCGCTCGGACTGATTCTCGGTGCACCGCTGGTCGCAAGCTGCGCCAGTCTTCCGTCATCGTTTGGCGGACCCTCCGCGGGGCTTGAGCCCGCACCGGCTGCACCTGCCGGTCCGCAGGAACAGCCCACCGCCGTTGGTTCCGGTCAGGTCAAAGTCGCGATGCTGTTGCCGCTGTCGGCATCCGGCAATGCCGGCGTCGCCGCACAGTCGATGCGCAATGCAGCCGAACTCGCACTTGCAGAATTCCAGTCGCCGAACATTCAGCTTCTGATCAAGGACGATGCGGGTTCGGCGCAAGGTGCGCAACAGGGCGCACAGCAAGCTCTCGGCGAAGGCGCGGAAATCATTCTCGGCCCGCTGTTCGGATTGTCGGTCCCCGCAACCGCAGCGGTCGCGCGCGCGCGCGGTATCTCGGTGATTGCGTTTTCAACCGACTCCAGCGTCGCCGGTCGCGGTGTGTATCTCCTGAGCTTTCTGCCGGAGTCCGACGTCAACCGCATCGTCGATTATTCGGCAAGCACCGGTAAACGATCCTTCGCAGCACTGCTGCCGGAGAACGCCTACGGCAATGTCGTTGAGGCTGCATTCAAGCAAGCGGTCGCGCGCAAGGGCGGACGCGTTGTCGCGTTCGAGAAATATTCGACCGACCCGGCGCAGACGCAGACTGTCGCCCGCAATGTTGCATCGGCGCTTGGCACAGCCGATGCGCTGATGCTTGCGGACGACGGCGACGCCGTTGTGAATGTCGCGCAAACTTTGGCTGCGAACGGCGCTAACCTCAAGCGCCTGCAACTGCTCGGCACTGGATTGTGGGATTCGCCGCGCGTCTATGCTGATCCGAATCTGCAGGGCGGATTTTATGCGGCACCCGATCCGTCGGGCTTCAAAAGTTTTGCGGCGCGCTATCGTGCCAAGTATGGATCGGATCCCGTTCGCACCGCGACGCTTGCTTACGATGCCGTCGCATTGGTCGCAGCACTCGCGCGTACGCAAGGCGCACAACGTTTTTCGCAGGACGTTCTCACCAACGCGTCGGGTTTTGCGGGTATTGACGGTCTTTTTCGCTTTCGCACCGACGGCACCAACGAGCGCGGACTTGCGGTGATGAAAGTCGCAGCCGGTGGCGCGCAGCCGGTTGTTGGATCGCCAAAGAGTTTCGGGGCTTAAACCGACAATATAATTTATTGTCATGGCCGGGTTCGTCCCGGCCATCTCGATCTATTGGGCATTGTGCTTCGTTAATCGGGATCGCCGGGACACGCGCGGCGATGACATCGCGGAAAGTGATAGTTGTCCTTCGCAATGACGAGCGAGGGGTCACGCCGCCAAATCTGCGACCACCGCGTCGAGCACCGGAAATCCCTCCGCCGTTACGCGCACGCGGCCATTGGCATCGACGACGATCGCGCCTTCATCGGTCAGAATCGCAATACGCCTTGGATCGAGCGCGCGACCCGACAGCATTTCGTAGCGCTTCGGGTCGATGCCTTCCGCAAGACGCAATCCCATCAGCAAATATTCATCCGCACGTTCTTCGCTGTTGAGCAGTTCATCCGTTGTGACGCCGTGGCCTTGTGCCTCAACCCGCATCAGCCATGTTTCAGGACGCTTTTCAGTCGCAATGGCGTGACGCGCGCCATCGATGTCAATCCGTCCATGCGCGCCGGGACCGATGCCGGCATATTCCTGCCCGCGCCAATAAACCAGATTGTGTTTGCACTCGGCACCCGGTCGCGCGTGATTGGAAATCTCGTATGACGGCAAACCTTGAGCCGCGCAAACATCCTGCGTCGCGTCGTACAACTCGCGCGCAACAGCTTCATCGGGAATCGCGAGCTTGCCTGCGGCATGCAATCCGTAAAATGGCGTCTCGGGTTCAATCGTGAGTTGATACAGCGACAGATGTTCGGCAGCTTCGGAAATCGCGAGTTTGAGTTCTTGCGCCCACATCTGCGGTGTCTGGTCGGGCCGCGCGTAAATCAGATCGAACGAATAACGGTCGAAGGCGCTACGCGCTATCGCCACCGCATCGAGCGCTTCGCGCGCCGTGTGAAGTCTTCCGAGCGATTTGAGAGACGCATCATCGAGCGCCTGCACGCCGAGCGACACACGATTGACGCCCGCTGCGCGATAGCCTTTGAAGCGGGTGGCTTCGACGCTGGTCGGATTGGCTTCCAGCGTGACCTCGACGTCCTTCGCAACGCTCCAATGCTTGCCGATGGAGTCCAAAATTTTGCCGACGGTTTCAGGCTTCATCAATGACGGCGTGCCGCCGCCGAGAAAAATCGACGTCACTTCACGTTGAGGTATACGTGCCGCAGTGGTTGCGATCTCACGCTCGAATGCGCCCGCGAAACGGTCCTCGTCGACGGCTTGATGGCGGACGTGGGAATTGAAATCGCAATATGGGCATTTCGAAAGGCAAAACGGCCAGTGGACGTAGACGCCGAAGGCCTTATCTCCCTCCCCCGTAAGCGGGGGCGGGGTGGGGAGGGGGGCCGTCATCGCGCCCCCTCCCGGCGCAATTGCGCCGGCCTCCCCCGCGCGCGGGAGAGGTGAAAAGCAACATCTGAAATGTGCGCGCTCATTTCAGGCACATCTCCGCCAGCTTCACGAAGGCTTTTGCGCGATGCGACAATCCCAATCCTAACGGCGGCAGACCGTGCTTTTCGAGGCTCGTCATTTCGCCGAAGGTACGCGCATGTCCGTCGGGAAGAAACGCCGGATCGTAACCGAAGCCTGCATCGCCGCGCGGCGGCCAAATCAGCGTGCCATCGACGCGCGCCTCGACGTCTTCAAGATGTCCGTCCGGCCACGCGACGCATAACGCCGAGACGAAATGCGCCTTGCGTTGCTCGGACTCGATCGCGTCGCGCTCCTGCAACAGGCGTTCGATGCGCGCCATCGCGGTGTTGAAATCTTTGGTCTCGCCAGCCCACCGCGCCGAATAAATTCCGGGCGCGCCATCGAGTGCATCGACACACAATCCGGAATCGTCGGCGAAGGCCGGAAGCTGCGTTGCGTTCGCGGCGGCAATGGCCTTGATCCGCGCATTGGCCTGAAAAGTTTTGCCCGTCTCATCCGGTTCGGCGATCTTCAAGTCCGCCGCCGACACCGCATCGATGCCGTAAGGCGCGAGCAGTTCACGCATCTCGGCAAGCTTGCCAGCATTGTGGGTTGCGATCACGAGGCGGCCTGTGATTCGGCGATGAGAGGACATGGATCAACCGTAGCCGAAAATCAAAGCATTCGTCATTGCGAGGAGCACAGCGACGAAGCAATCCAGTTTTTCCTGGCAGCCTCTGGATTGCTTCGCGTCGCTCGCAATGACACTTACGCGACTGCCAGCTTTTGCAGTTCCACGAGGCGGCCGATGCCCTTTTGCGCCAGTGCCATCAATTTCAAAAACTCATCCTGCGTGAAAGGTGTTTTCTCGGCGGTGCCCTGCACCTCGACGATACGCCCGTCGCCGGTCATGACGAAGTTCGCATCGGTCTCGGCCTCGGAATCTTCGGCATAATCCAAATCCAAAACCGGCGTTCCGTTATAAATGCCGCAGGAAATCGCGGCGACGTTGTCGCGCAGAACATTTTCGTTTTTCAGCATGTTGCGCGCCTTCATCCATTGCAGGCAATCCGCGAGTGCAACCCACGCGCCGGTGATACTTGCGGTGCGCGTGCCACCGTCGGCCTGAATGACATCGCAATCGACCGTGATCTGGCGTTCACCGAGCGCCACAAGATCGACGGTGGTCCGCAAAGAACGCCCGATCAGCCGCTGAATTTCAACAGTGCGTCCGCTTTGTTTTCCGGCAGCGGATTCGCGACGCATGCGCTCATGGGTGGCGCGCGGCAACATGCCATATTCGGCAGTGACCCAGCCGCGGCCTTGGCCCTTGAGCCACGGTGGCAAACGTTCTTCCAAAGTTGCCGTCACCAGCACATGGGTGTCGCCGAATTTCACCATGCAGGAACCTTCGGCATATTTGACGACACTTCGTTCCAGCGTGACGGAGCGCAGTTCATCGGGCGCACGACGGCTTGGCCGCATGGAGTTTCTCCAGAATAATGGGGTTATCTCATCATCTGCGGTGCTTTTAGGGGCCGCTGGCCGCAGCGGCAAGGGCGCACTATAATAAGGTGGTATTCGCACCCGGAGCCGGATTTGGCCCATCACGACCCGATCAGCAATCTGATTACGCCGAACGCTGGATTGGCGCAGCTGAACGAGCGGTCACGCGATATTTTCCGTCAAATCGTCGAGAGCTATCTGGCCACCGGCGAGCCGGTCGGTTCGCGCAATATCTCGCGCCTGATCACGATGCCGCTGTCGCCCGCTTCCGTTCGCAACGTGATGTCGGACCTCGAACAGCTTGGCTTGATTTATGCGCCGCATACGTCCGCAGGGCGATTGCCGACCGAGTTGGGTTTGCGATTTTTCGTCGATGCCTTGATGCAGGTCGGCGACTTGACCGAGGCAGAGCGCGGCTCGATCGAGAACCAACTCAAGACCGTCGGCGGCGCGACTTCGGTCGAAGCCGCATTGAGTGAAGCATTGACGCGGTTGTCAGGTTTGACGCGCGCCGCCGCCGTCGTGCTGACGGCAAAATCGAATGTGCGATTGAAGCACATCGAATTCGTGCGGCTGGAGCCTGAGAAGGCGCTCGTCGTGCTGGTCGCTGAAGACGGCCAAGTGGAAAACCGCGTTCTCACGCTGCCGCCCGGCGTGCCGATGTCGGCACTCACAGAGGCATCGAATTTTCTCAATGCGCGCATTCGCGGACGCACGCTGGCCGAAGCGCGTGGCGAACTTGAAGTGGCGATGAGCGAAAGCCGCAGTCAGCTCGATGAGCTGACGCAGAAAGTTATCACGGCAGGTATCGCAAGCTGGTCGGGCGGCGGTGGCGACGACCGTCAACTGATCGTGCGTGGCCATGCGAATTTGCTCGAAGACCTGCACGCGATGGAAGATCTGGAACGCGTGCGTTTGCTGTTCGACGATCTGGAAGCCAAGAAAGGCGTGATCGATCTTCTGGGCCGCGCGGAACGCGCCGATGGCGTTCGTATTTTCATCGGTTCGGAGAACAAGCTGTTTTCGCTGTCGGGATCGTCGACGATTATCGCGCCCTATCGCGACAATTCCGGTCAGATCGTCGGCGTTCTCGGTGTCATCGGGCCGACACGGCTGAATTATGCGCGCGTGATCCCGATGGTGGATTACGCGGCGAGGATCGTCAGTCAGGTGATAGGCAAGTAACCGCACTAAACGGCTTGATTTTCGCGGCCTAAACCACGATATCCGGCATAACAATTCCCCCATTCAAGACGATGATTGCCGAGAAGGTGCGTGATGGCCGATTCAAACGGGCAAAAGACCAATCCGGAGACCGCCGCGCAAAATGGCGCGCAGCCGGCCAACGACAAGGAGCCGGTGGTTTCCAAGCCTTATATTATGCCGGACGATCCTGAAGAAGGATCGGTCGAGGCGCTGACCAAGGACATCGCGGATGCCAAGGACAAGATGCTTCGCACGCTGGCCGAGATGGAAAATCTCCGCAAGCGCACCGCCAAGGAAGTGACCGACGCGCGCGCCTATGGAATCGCAGCGTTTGCGCGCGATGTGCTCGACATTGCCGACAATCTTCAACGTGCGCTCGATGCCGTGCCGCAGGAAGCGCGAGATGCCGCCGATCCCGGCCTCAAGGCTCTTATTGAAGGCGTCGAACTGACCGAGCGCTCGCTGCACAAGACGCTCGAGAAGAACGGCGTGCAGAAGCTCGATCCGCTCAATGACAAGTTCGATCCGAATTTTCATCAGGCGATGTATGAAGTGCCGGATTCGTCGGTCGCGTCCGGCACCGTCGTGCAAGTCATTCAGTCCGGTTATACGATCGGCGAACGCGTGCTGCGGCCGGCTCTCGTGGCCATCGCCAAGGGCGGCGCGAAGCCCGCGCCGTCGGCGGCGCAGGATTTATCGTCATAGTTCAATTTTAGTTATTGCGAGGAGCGAAGCTCCGAAACGATCCAGCGCTTTATGGATTGCTTTGCTTCGCGCGCAATGACGGCGATTATTTCGGCGCAATGCCGTCGCGGACCGCGCGAAAACGCGGAAACGCCTTCGGCCATTCGTCTTTTGTCGAGCTTGCGATAATCCGAAGCGTTGCACCGCTGCCGAAGCGCAGCCACTGCACGATAGTCACCGGTGTGTCGTTCTTTCCTGTCACGGCGTCGACGCGCGTCTCGAATCCCGGTGTGCCGTCGATACGAATCGGCTCGTTGCCCGTCATGCGCCCATTGCGTATGCCGGGAATTGTGCGCGCGGCTTGCTCGGCAAACCGCGCTCGGTCGTCCTGCGATTCGGCTGAAGCTGGAATCGTGCCGATCACCATATAGGGCGCGCCGTCGAGTTGGGTATCTTCGGTGCCGTCTGTGAGCAGCACCGAGGCATTCAATGCGAGATTGCGCACGGTTTTGAAGCCGCTCAATTCATTGAGTTTGAAAGGTAGCAGGCTCAATTGTTCGGCCAACGGCACTTCGCCGCGGATGGCTGTCGTTGCCAGCGCCTTGCGGATGTCTGCATCGGACGGAACGTTGGCGACCCCTTCGCGCAACTGCGCAATGACGTATGCAGAAATCTTGTCGCTCTTTGCGATCAGCGAATAGGTCTTGAAACTTTTGTCGTCTTCCTTGCGCGTTTCCGTCGTGATGTAGGCATCGCCCGCCGCCGCCTTGATCTGTTCGACCTTGTTGCCGGTGACTGTCGGCTTGCCTTCCTTGAACGCAGTCTCGACGGCTTCATATGCAGCCACCGGAATTTCCGCGATCCCGAACTTGATGCTTTTGTCTTCGTTTTCGAATCCCAGAAATTCCTTGGACAACGTCACGCCGGCAGGCGGCACGAGGCCGACGCGTGCGCCTGGCGGAAAAATAGGGTCCTCGGCATGGGCCGCAGCGGCAGCGGTCAGGATCGATGCGAAGGCAAAAAGACGAAGACCAAAGCGAATATATTGGCTGACGACGTTTTTCATGGAACCTGACTGTTGGATCATTGAGGCCGTTCGATGATGGCGGCCTGTTTCCGCGCCAAGCAACAGGTCTGCCGCCAACAGATCAAGCCCCGATTTGCTGCATGAAGTCAGAAGCTGCGGGCGAAATTACCGCTCCTTAAAGGTTTTCCGTCATTTCAGGAAGAATGACAGATCAAATCCTCATGAGGACGCAGGGTGCGTTGAATGCCCGGTTGAAGCGGCGGATCGATGCTTGGCTGCCGTCGAGTCTCGGCGCTGAGGATAAAAATATCTATCGCGATCTGCTGCTGTTCGGCAGCGCGTTGTTTTTTCTCACCGCGATCGCCTATGTCGCCACCATTACCTGGACCACGACCATCCCGTGCGACGGGACGTCCTTGGCGGTCGGCCGCGACTTTCTGAATTTTTGGATGTATGGGCGCGCGGCGTGGAGCAGCAATCCGAGTGCGTTCTACGACATCGCGACCTATCACCACGCGATCCGCGAACTCGTTGGCTATGACCTCAACGGACAGAACTGGTCATACCCGCCGAGCATCATACTGCTCGCGGCACCGTTCGGGAAACTGGGCTATCTCGCAGCGCTCTCGCTGTGGACTGTGATGGGCGTCGCGTTATTCGCCGCCGTTGCAAAGCGCGAGGTCTCAGACTGGCGCGCCCTCATTCCGGTGTTGCTGTCGCCTGCGGCTTTGATGTGTTTGATTTCAGGTCAGAGCGCGTTCCTCACCAGCGCACTTTTGATTGCGGTCTTCGCCTTGTTGGACCGTCGCCCGCTGATCGCGGGATGTCTGATCGGGCTGCTCACGATCAAGCCGCAGCTTGGACTGCTGTTTCCAATTTTGCTGATCGCCTCGGGACGCTGGCGCGTGTTCTTTGCCGCCGCGATCACGGCGATTGCGCTTGTCGCGATGACCACGGCGATTTTCGGCGTTCAGGTCTGGAGAGATTTTATTGTCAATGGATTGCCAGTGCAGGGACTTGTGCTGGCCGATCCCGACCGGATCGCAACGCCGTTTTTCCCGACCGTGTTCATGAACCTGCGCGGGTTGAATATTTCTTACGTGCTGGCGATGTCGGTGCAGGCGGTGTTCTCAATTTTCGCCGTCGGGGCGCTGATCTGGGCATCTGCGTCGCGGCGTGACACCAACCCCGCGATCGTGCGGGCATTATTTTTCGCCTGCACGGTTTGCGCCTCGCCATATTTGTTGTCCTACGACCTCGTGCCGTTGACTTTTGCCGCCGTGATTTTGCTGGCGACCGGCCAACTGGACAGTTCGGGGCGGCGGCTGGCGCAATTGGTGTTCTGGATTCCGGCGCTTCAACTGGCGCTCGGGACTTATCACGTGCCGGGACCTGCGCTGGTGGCTCCGGTCTTCATCGGCTACCTGATTTGGCGGCTCAAAATTCAACCCAAAACGACGGTTGCACCCGCATAAATCTCGATGTTTTCGGGGGCTGATGCGCTGCGGTCCTTGCGGCGCTATGTCACCCTCCTATATGAGGCGGAGCGTCGCGCAAGCGCGTGATTTTCGAACGTTTGAGTAACACTCAGTAAAACTCTTGGGGGTTGGATTGGTGCGCCGTCAGGGCCCGGCCAACCTGCCGCAAAAAGAAGGATTGAAGGACCATGGGAAAGGTCATTGGGATCGACCTCGGCACGACGAATTCGTGCGTTGCCGTCATGGACGGCAAGAACGCCAAAGTCATCGAGAACGCCGAAGGCATGCGGACGACCCCGTCCATCGTCGCCTTCACCGATGACGCAGAGCGCCTCGTCGGCCAGCCGGCCAAGCGTCAGGCTGTGACAAATCCGGAAAACACCATCTTCGCCGTCAAGCGCCTCATCGGCCGCCGTTACGACGATCCGACGGTGGAGAAGGACAAGAAACTCGTCCCCTATAAAATCGTGAAGGCATCGAACGGCGACGCATGGGTCGAAGCCGACAAGCAGAGCTATTCGCCCTCACAAGTCTCCGCATTCATTTTGCAGAAGATGAAAGAGACCGCAGAAGCTCATCTCGGCCAGAAGGTCGATCAAGCGGTCATCACCGTGCCTGCGTACTTCAACGACGCGCAACGTCAGGCGACGAAAGATGCCGGCAAGATCGCCGGTCTCGAAGTGTTGCGCATCATCAACGAGCCGACGGCTGCGGCACTCGCTTACGGTCTCGACAAGACCAAGCAGGGCACCATCGCGGTTTATGATCTGGGCGGCGGCACGTTCGACGTCTCGATCTTGGAGATCGGCGACGGCGTGTTCGAAGTGAAATCCACCAACGGCGATACGTTCCTCGGCGGTGAAGATTTCGACATGCGTCTGGTCGGCTATCTCGCCGATGAATTCCAGAAAGAGCAGGGCATCAATCTTCGTAACGACAAGCTTGCCCTGCAGCGCCTGAAGGAAGCCGCTGAAAAAGCCAAGATCGAACTGTCGTCCACGACACAGACCGAAATCAACCTGCCGTTCATCACGGCGGACGCATCGGGCCCAAAACATCTGACCATGAAGTTGACGCGCGCAAAATTCGAAGCGCTGGTTGACGATCTGGTTCAGAAGACGGTTGAGCCATGTCGCAAGGCGCTGAAGGACGCAGGTCTTTCGGCTGCTGAGATCAACGAGGTTGTTCTGGTCGGCGGCATGTCGCGTATGCCGAAGGTTCAGGAAGTCGTGAAGCAACTGTTCGGTAAAGAGCCGCACAAGGGCGTCAACCCGGACGAAGTGGTTGCGATCGGTGCAGCGATTCAGGCCGGCGTGTTGCAGGGCGACGTCAAGGACGTGCTGTTGCTCGACGTAACGCCCTTGTCGCTCGGCATTGAAACGCTGGGTGGCGTGTTCACGCGCATCATCGAGCGCAACACCACGATCCCGACCAAAAAAGGTCAGGTGTTCTCGACTGCAGAAGACAATCAGGGTGCCGTCACCATTCGCGTGTTCCAGGGCGAACGCGAGATGGCCGCTGACAACAAGGCGCTCGGTCAGTTCGACTTGATGGGAATTCCGCCGGCACCGCGCGGCATGCCGCAGATCGAAGTCACGTTCGACATCGACGCCAACGGCATCGTCAATGTGTCGGCGAAGGACAAGGCGACCAATAAAGAACAGCAGATTCGCATTCAGGCATCCGGTGGATTGTCGGAAAGCGACATCGAGAAGATGGTCAAGGACGCCGAAGCCAATGCGGCCGACGACAAGAAGCGCCGCGAGGCGGTCGACGCCAAGAACCATGCGGACGCGCTGGTGCATTCTACCGAGAAGGCGCTGGCCGAGCATGGCGACAAGGTCGGTGAGCCTGAGCGCAAGGCCATTGAAGATGCCTTGGCTGACTTGAAGGAAGCGTTGAAGGGCGACGATGCCGAAGGCATCAAAACCAAGTCCAACACGCTCGCGCAGGCGTCGATGAAACTCGGCGAGGCCATGTACACGCAGCAGGCGGAAGCCGATGCGAAAAAGGATGCCGCCAAGGATGACGTTGTCGACGCCGAATTCACCGAAGTCGACGACGACGACGATAAGAAGAACAAGAAGTCGGCGTAACGCGTCTCACCGAAACCTCCCCCTTGCGGGGGAGGTTTTGTTTGATCCTGAAGGCCCGTAAAATTTTGGCTCGCATGTTGCAGATCGAAAATGGCTAAGACCTGTTTCTACGAGACGCTCGAGGTCGAGCGCACGATCGACGACGCCGGACTGAAAACGGCGTTCCGCAAGCTCGCGGTGAAATGGCATCCGGACAAAAATCCGGGCGATCCGTCCTGCGAACATAAATTCAAGGAAATCTCCGAAGCCTACGACATTCTGAAAGACGGTCAGAAGCGCGCTGCTTATGACCGCTTCGGTCATGCTGCGTTCGAGCAGGGCACCGGCGGAATGGGCGGCGGTCCCGGTTTCGGGTCGGGCTTTGCGTCATCCTTCTCGGATATTTTCGAAGACCTGTTCGGCATGGCCGGGCAGCGTGGTGGACGCGGCGGCCGCGAGCGTGGCGCTGATTTACGCTACAATATGGAAATCACTTTAGAGGAATCGTTCGCCGGCAAGACCGCGCAGATCAACATTCCTGTGGCTGTCACGTGCGAGCAATGTTCCGGCACCGGAGCGAAAGCCGGCACCAAGCCGAAGACATGTCCGACGTGCGGTGGCGCGGGACGCACGCGGCATAGCCAGGGCTTCTTCACCATGGAGCGGACATGCTCGGCTTGTCATGGACGCGGACAGTTTATCGAGAGCCCATGCCCGTCGTGTGCGGGTCAGGGTCGCGTCCAGAAAGACCGCGCGCTGTCGGTCAACATTCCGCAGGGCGTCGAGGACGGCACGCGCATTCGTCTTGCGGGTGAAGGCGAAGCCGGTGTTCAGGGCGGCCCTCCCGGCGATCTTTATATTTTTCTGTCGCTCACGGCGCATAAATTCTTCCAGCGCGACGGCGCGGATCTGCATTGCCGCGTTCCCATCTCGATGGTGACGGCGACGATGGGTGGCGAGTTTGAAGTACCGTCCATCGACAAGACCAAAACCAAGGTCAAAGTGCCGTCCGGTACCCAGTCCGGGCGTCGTTTCAGGATTGCCTCGAAAGGCATGCCAGTGCTGCGGTCGCGGCAGACGGGCGATATGTACGTCCAGGTCGTGGTCGAAACGCCACAGAATCTCACCAAAAAGCAAAAAGACCTGCTCGCAGAGTTCGAAAAGCTGTCTTCGGGTGAAACCCAACCCGAGGCTGCGGGTTTCTTCAAGATGGTCAAGGACTTCTTCGGCACCAAGACGAATACGCCCTAAGTCAATTCCTTGACGGTTTTTGCTTGCGTCTATACCCCTTTGTGAAGGAAATTTGACGTCCCGCCCTCCCTTCGGGCCCTCCTGGAAGTAAAATGGCTCCGCAATCCGCCGCGCGTGCGCTGAAGAAGCCGCTCCGCCTCGACGACGAGGTCCGCTTCCTCCGTTCATGGATCGAAAAGCCGTTGCACATGGGCGCGGTGATGCCATCGGGCAAGGTTTTGGCCCGCACGGTTGCGAGCTATGTCGAAACCCAGTCTACAGCTCCCGTCATTGAACTCGGCCCCGGCACCGGCGCGATCACCGACGCGCTGCTCAAGCGCGGCGTGGCCGAAAAACGTCTCGTGCTGGTGGAATTCGATCCCGGTTTCTGCGCGCTGCTGCGTGAGCGTTATCCGCAAGCGACGGTGATTCAGGGCGACGCTTACAATCTCGACAAGACTCTCGCAGAATTATCTGAACCCGGTTCGGCAATGGTGTCGGGACTTCCGATCGTCACCAAGCCGATGATGATCCGCGTCAAGCTGATGCGCGATGCGTTTATGAAGCTTGAGCCCGGCGCGCCGTTCATCCAGTTCACTTATTCCGTCGCGCCGCCGATTCCGAAATCGCAGCCGGGTGTCATGACCCAGGCGTCCGAGCGGATTTGGATGAACCTTCCGCCCGCGCGCGTGTGGGTGTATCGCAAGGGGTGAGCGGCAACCACGCTACGCTCTCTCCCGCTGCGGTGAACAGGCTGCCTTCATAAATGGCCGCGCTTAAAATTCTCGTCATTCCAGGCTCGCTCCGCACAGGTTCGCTGAACGCGCAGCTTGCGGCCGCGGTCGTGAAAGAATTGGCGCTGGCCGATGTCGATGTGACGCTGATCTCGCTTGGCGATTTTCCGCTGCCGATTTATGACGGCGACCTTGAGGCGAATTCCGGCGTTCCCAAAGTTGCGGTCGATCTCAAACGCATGATCGGCGCGCATCACGGCGTGTTTATCGTGACGCCGGAATATAATTCGTCGGTGCCGCCTTTGGTCAAAAACACCATCGACTGGGTGACGCGGGTGCGCGAACGCAACGAGACATTAGGCCAAGTGTTTCGCGAGCGTGCTTTTGCGATTGGCGCTGCGTCTAATGGTAAATTTGGCGGCGTCCGCGTTTTGATGGCGCTGCGCCAGATTCTGGCACTTGGGTGCGGCGCGACCGTGATTCCGACGCAGATGGGGCTTTCATATGCGGACAAGGCGTTCGACGACATGGGCGCGCTCAAGAATGAAAGCGACGCGAATTTGCTGCGCGCCACGGTGCGCCAGCTCATTGCCGTGTCGCAGCAGATGATGTGAGGGCGGGATGACGCAATCCACATGACACATGACATCGCAAATCGCGACCGGCTCATCGTCGCGCTCGATCTGTCCAGCCCGGAAGCGGCCGAGGCGCTGATCGCGACGCTCGGCGACAGCGTGAATTTCTACAAGATTGGATATCAACTTGCCTATGCGGGCGGCTTGCCATTGGTTTCAAAATTGGCGGATCGCGGCAAGAAGGTTTTCATCGATCTCAAACTCCATGACATCGGCAACACCGTTGCCAGAGGCGTGCAGAATATTGCGAAGATGGGCGCGACGTTTCTCACGGTGCATGCCTATCCGCAGACGATGCAGGCGGCGGTCGAGGCGCGCGGCGATCACTTAAAAATTCTTGGCGTCACGGTTTTGACCTCCTACGACGACGACGATCTGCACGCGGCGGGATTTCGTCTCGGCGTTGCGGAGTTGGTGGAGACGCGCGCGTTGCAGGCGCAGGCGCTCGGCATCGACGGTCTGGTGTGTTCAGCGGAAGAAGCCGACGCGGTGCGCGGCACTGTCGGGATGCAAATGACGCTGGTGACGCCGGGCATTCGCCCTGCGGGCTCTGAGGTCGGCGATCAGAAACGCATCATGACGCCGACCAAGGCGATTGCTGCCGGTGCGGACTATCTGGTGGTGGGGCGGCCCATCGTCGAAGCAAAAGATCCGAAGGCTGCGGCGGAATCCATCGTCGAAGAAATTCAGAACGCCGCGCCGTGAGAGGGGGTTGAGATGTCCAAAAGCTATTGGCTTGCTCTTGTCGACGTGAAGAACGCCGATGAATACAAGAAATATACAACTGCTTTGCAGAACATCCTCAAGAAGTATGGCGCAAGCTATGTGTCTCGCGCCGGCAAGGTCGATCTGCTCGAAGGCCACATGAAGCCGCGTATCGTCGTCATCGAATTTCCCGGCGCTTGTACTGCTGCGGCCTGCTATGCCGATCCCGACTACAAAGCCATCATCCCACTGCGTACCTCTCATGCCGACCTCGATCTTGCCATCCTCGAAGGCTTTGACGGCCCGCAACCTTGATCGAAACGAGACAGCACGGAGAATAATATGGCCAAGGGATACTGGATGGCGCGCGTCGATGTGCACGATCTCGAAGGGTATAAACGCGACTACGTCGCTTTCAACGGGCCGGTGTTTGCCAAATTCGGCGCGAAGTTCCTGACGCGGGGCGGCAAGTACGAAAGCGCGGAAGGCACGTCGCGCTCACGCAACGTCCTCATCGAATTCAAGGACTACGAGACGGCGCTGGCCTGCTACAAATCGCCGGAATATCAGGCGCTGGTCAAAAAACGCCAGCCGCATGCCGAGAACGATCTCGTCATTGTCGAGGGCTATGACGGTCCGCAGCCTTAAGCCTTGCCGCAGCGCATACTGACAAAGCGGTTTTCACCCGCTATACCGGCCTGAATTGCCGGGATTTGAACGATGTCCGATATGAAGCTGATCGTGGCGGGAGCCGGTGGCCGAATGGGCCGCACTCTGGTGCGCGCTATCTCCGAGACGCCGGGCGCAGTTCTGGTTGGCGCACTTGAGGCGCCAACATCGGAACTGCTCGGGCAGGACGCGGGCGCTCTGGCTGGATTGCCCGCCAACGGCGTCGAACTCTCCGGCGATCTGTGGACGATGTCGAAGGGCGCCGACGGCATTCTCGATTTCACCGTGCCAGCCGCGACCATCGCCAATGTGGCTATCGCCGCGCAACGTGGCATCGTGCACGTCATCGGCACCACGGGGCTTTCTTCGTCGGACGATGCCGTCATCAAGAGTGTCACCAAGCAGGCCGTCGTTGTCCAATCCGGCAACATGTCGCTCGGCGTCAATCTTCTGGCTGCGCTGGTGAAGCAGGTGGCAAAGTCTTTGGACGAGGATTTCGACATCGAGATTCTCGAAATGCATCACCGCGCCAAGATCGATGCACCTTCCGGCACGGCGTATCTGCTTGGCAAGTCTGCAGCCGAAGGACGCGGCGTCGATCTGACAAAACGCTCGGTGCGTTCGCGCGACGGCCATACGGGTTCGCGCAATGCCGGTGACATTGGTTTTGCGACGTTGCGCGGCGGCACGTCGACCGGCGACCACACCGTGATTTTCGCTGGTCCTTACGAGCGCATTGAACTCGCGCATAAATCCGAAGACCGCATGATCTTCGCGCGCGGCGCGCTGAAGGCGGCGATGTGGGCCAAGGGCAAGAAGCCGGGTTTCTACACGATGGCTGATGTGCTTGGACTGGGCGCGTGATCCCGAAAAGTGGGAACCGGTTTTCGGATCAGATCATGCGCAAACATAAAATCAAAATCTAAGAACAAGTGCTGGATTGAAAGAAATGAGCGACCGTCTTCTTGTGCTCGTGCGTCACGGCCAAAGCGAATGGAATCTGAAAAATCTTTTCACCGGTTGGAAAGACCCTGACCTCACTGAGCTTGGCGTCAAGGAAGCGATTGCGGCTGGCGGCAAACTCAAGGCCGAAGGACTTCAGTTCGACGTCGCGTTCACGTCGGTGCTCAAACGCGCGCAGCGCACGCTTGAATTGGCGATGACCGAAATGGGCCAGCCAAAAATTCCGGTGACGAAAAATATCGCGCTGAACGAGCGCGACTATGGTGAATTGTCCGGCCTTAATAAAGACGACGCGCGAAAAAAATGGGGCGAGGAACAGGTTCTGGTCTGGCGGCGCTCATACGATGTGCCGCCGCCGGGCGGTGAATCGCTCAAGGATACCTTGGCGCGCACACTGCCTTATTATGTGCAGGAAATTCTGCCCGGCGTGTTGCGCGGTCAGCGCACGCTTGTGGCCGCGCATGGCAATTCGCTGCGTGCGTTGATTATGGTCCTGGAAAAGCTCACGCCGGAAAAAATTCTCAAGCGCGAACTCGCAACCGGTGCGCCAATCATCTATCGGCTCAATGCGGATTCGACGGTGGCGTCGGTGAAGGATCTGGCGGCTTAACTCAAGCCGTTCTTCCCGTCTCCCAGCCGATCATCGCCTGCTTGCGCGTGATGCCCCAATGATAGCCGGTAAGCGCGCCAGATTTTCCGAGCACGCGGTGACACGGCACCACAAACGAAATCGGATTTTTGCCGACGGCTGCGCCGACCGCACGCGAGGCTTTCGGTTTACGAATGTTATTCGCGACGTCTGAATAGGTCGTCGCGCGGCCCATCGGAATTTTCAGAAGCGTTTCCCACACGCGGACTTCAAAATCTGTCCCGATCAGAACGACGCGCAACGGTTGGTCCTCGCGCCATTGCGTGGAGTCAAAAATACGTTTCGCCAGCGGCGCGGTCTCCGCGTAGGACTCGACGTAAGTCGCAAGCGGCCAGCGCCGTGTCATGTCTTCGAGCGCGGGTTGTTCTTCGCCTTCATCCGCGAACGCCAAGCCTGCAAGGCCGCGTTCGCTGGCGATCACAACCGCAACGCCGAACGGCGAGGGATGAAATCCATATTTCAGGATCATGCCTTCGCCGCCCTTTTTCCATTCGCCGGGCGACATCGCTTCATGTGTCACGAACAGATCATGCAAACGCCCCGGCCCCGACAATCCAGAGTCATACGCAGCATCGAGTACGCTGGCGGAATCGCGCAACAGGCGTTTGGCATTGTCGAGCGTCAGCGCCTGCATGAAGGCTTTTGGCGTGAGACCCGCCCACCGTCTAAACAGATGATGCAGATCGTCGGGCGTGACGTGCGCCGCGTCCGCCATCGCCTCGATGGTCGGCTGCGCACGCCAGTGTTCGGTAATGAAGGCGATCGTGCGCTGTACGGATTCATAATCGCGCAACGCTGCGCCCTGCGTGGCGGGTTTTGCGAGGCGCGGTCCTGCGAGCGGAGATTTTTTCATGGTTGAATTTATCAATGCGGTTTCCATCATGGTCTGGATTTAGAACGCAGACCACGCGCAAACCACCCGATTCCTGATGTGAATCAGACGATTGGATTGAGTGTCGGACCTCGTTTTGCAGCCTGGAGCGCCGCCAATAAAGCCTTGGCAAAGCTTGCTTTTTCGTCCGCGCCGAGAAAGCTGCCGATCGAAAGCCTGCGCCCGCGCGCGACCAGATATAATTTTTCGATGCCGAATTCTTCGTGGGTTTTTTTATCGAGCTGCACCCAGAGCGGATTGAGTGTCCATTCCACCGTGTGGCCGCGATGGCTGACACGGCGCACGCGAATTTCAGAATGCGTGATGGTGATTTCTTCGGTCGCGGCCGCGCGGCGGTAATTCACCTTAAACGCCCAATAGACCAGCAGCACGTCGAGACCGAAAAAGCCCAACACCGGCCATGCGCCCATCAGCAGGAAAGCCATCCCCGCCGCGAAGCTCACGACGGTGAGAATTCCCATCAGCACCAGAAAGCCGGTCGAACCCAATGAGCGATGCGGCGTAATCAGCGCGGAGAACAAAACAGGCTGTGCATCGTCTTCAATGTCGTTGCGTGCGTCCATGACGAGTGACTATAGCCTATCCGGCATGATCTTGTCCGAAAATCGGTTCCCACTTTTCGGGATCATGCCTATACATAAATGATGGCGAAAAAAGCGATCAAATCGAAATCCAAAGTCGCGGCGAAGAAATTGACGTCGGTGAAGGCGAAGCAGGCGGCCAAACCTGCCAAGCCAAGAACTCTCAAGCTGAAGCCCTCAAAGCAAAAGCCGTCAAACCAAAATCTTTGGACTCCTGCCGAAGTCACCGAAGCCTTCACGCGCTTTCGCAATGCGAATCCTGAACCAAAAGGCGAACTGGAACACGTCAATCCCTACACGCTGCTGGTTGCCGTCGTGCTGTCCGCGCAGGCAACGGACGCCGGCGTGAACAAAGCGACACGCAATCTGTTTCCGGTTGCGGATACGCCGGAGAAAATGGTCGCGCTCGGCGAGGAGCGCGTGCGCGATCTCATCAAGACCATCGGGCTTTACAAGGGCAAGGCCAAGAACGTCATCACGCTGTCTGAGCGATTGATCGCCGAGCATCATTCACAAGTCCCGCGCACGCGCGAGGCGCTGGAAGCGCTGCCGGGTGTCGGTCGCAAAACCGCCAACGTCGTTCTCAACATCGCGTTCGGTGAATCCACCATTGCGGTGGACACGCATCTGTTTCGCGTCGGCAATCGCACGGGTCTCGCGCCCGGAAAAAATCCGCTCGAAGTGGAGTTGGGTTTTCTGAAAATCGTTCCGCCGGAATTCGCGCGCCACGCGCATCACTGGCTCATCCTGCATGGACGCTATACCTGCGTCGCGCGCAAACCATTTTGCGGCAAATGCGTGATCAGCGATCTGTGTCGCTGGCCGGAGAGGTCGATTTACATTGGGAATAAATAAATCTGCGTCATTGCGAGCAAAGCGAAGCAATCCAGAGAGGTCAATGATGGATTGCTTCGGAGCTTTCGCTGCTCGCAATGACGATTTGAACTGCGGGTCTAGGCGGGGAGGCTGGCCTTCCTTGCGGGCTCGATCAACTCAGGTCGTGGACCCGACAGCCGCTTGTGCATGTGAACCATGAACGCCATGCCGAACAAAGGCGTCGCGAGGTTGACGATCGGAATCGACACGAACGCTGCAATAAACAACCCCGCCGTGAACACCGTCATGCCATTTCGTTTACGTAGAAGTTTGGCTTCTTCGGGTGTGCGAAAGCGCATCGCGGCGAGTTCAAAATATTCACGCCCCAGCAACCACGCCGTTGCGATGAAAAACACGATGAAGCCTGCGCCAGCGAACAGCACCAGCGGCAGCGCGATCAAATAAACCAGAATCGTCAGCAGCGCGGTTTTGACGCCTTCGACGGTGGAGCGCACGACCGGCAGCGCCTTCCCCGGCTGTTCAGCCGGATAATATTTGCGCTCGACTATGTCGGCGACGTCATCGACGAAGAAGCTGGCAACCAATGACGTGATCGCGGGCATCAGGAAGATCGCGCCGAGCACGACGCCCAATCCCGCCGCGATGGACACGATCCACGCGAACACATTCAGCAATGTCGAATAATCCGGTCCGGCGACGCCTTCGGCCCACAACTCGCCCATATTGGCGAGCCAGCCCAACGCCCGCTGCAGCGCGATCGACAATGCAACGATCAGCACCAGTGCAAGTCCGACGGACTTCCACAGCAGCGACCGCATCGGCGGCGACAGGATTTGGGATAACGCCTTCAGTGCGGCGTCGAGCATGGGACGATCCTCCGTCAGAACTTACGGAGACTTAGATAGTCCTTTTGAATTCGGCAAGAGCGGCCAGCAAACTTGGCGTCATTGCGAGGAGCGGAGCGACGAAGCATTCTATCTCTCGTGGTGTTGGATTGCTTCACTTCGCTCGCAATGACGAAACTCACGCCGCGTTTTCAAACCGGCGCGGGCTTACGTCTTCAGTCCAAACCATCGCCGCTTCCGTTTCCGCGTCAGCCGCTTCAGGAACGATCCCCGGCGCGAAGATCTCTTCTGGAAAGGGATCTTCTTCGTCCGTCACCTCCGGGGACGGTTTGGTCGTGTCTGCCCAATGAAGTGCCGTGTAGTCGAAGCCGCGCGCAATCGTCGGTTTGATGATTTCAAAATAGGGCGAGATGTCGAAGTCGCGCGGCATATAGAGCGACGAGTCGCGGATGTGCAGAATTTCGCGGCGCGCGCGCCGGGTCTTCGCCTCGGTGATTTTCGGCAGGATCGGATAACGCACCGCGCCGAACGCCTGCGCGATCAAGGCCGAGCAGATGATCTTGGTCGGGTCGCCCGAGCCGAGCGAGAGCATGCGGCGGCGAAAACGCTGCGGGACCGGCAACGGAATGAGGTAACGCATCAAGTCGAGAATGTTCTTGGTGTCGTAGCCGAAGCCGACGCGGTTGATGGCGTAGCGGCAAACGGTTTCGCGGTCCTCGAACGATAGCCCGACCGGGCGGCACAAACGGGTGTGATACGGGAAGTATCGCGACAGCGGCGCGGTCTCGACGCCTGCGCCGATATTGGCCTCGATCAGCACATGCTGTTCGCCATCCGGCTCGAACGCGCCGTCGATCGGGCCGACGTAAAGTGCCGCGTGAGACCACGTGGATTGCGTCAGATATTTGATGATGCCGGAAATGCGATTGTTGCCCTCGACCAGCAGCACGTCGCCGGGCTCGATCAGCCCGCGCAGCCGCTCAGGATCGCTTGGCGTAAAGGGTTCGTAGCCCGGCACCTCTTTCTGAAGGTAGCCGGCAATGACCTTGCCAACGGTATCGAGCACAAAGCCCATGAGTGTCTCCCCCAAGAACGCCTTTTGGCGCGCGGCTCGTTCTGGCCGTTTTTCTTGGTTTATTGTCGTCGATACCAATTTCAATTTAGTTCATGCGTCAAGCGTCTTGCTCACCAAAGATTCACCATGCCGGTTGCCGCTGGCGGTTTGATGCGGCAACTTCAGTGACGTTCCCGCTTTTGTTGAGAATCGGACAACCATGCCATGCGATTGACGCGCCGCGATGTCCTGCGGGACGCCTTGAAAGGCTCGGTGGCGCTTACGGGCCTTGCGCCGGGAATTTTACCGCGCATGGCGCGGGCCGCGACGCTGCCGCGCGAGGCTGACATCGTTGTGATCGGCGCGGGTGCCGCAGGCATAGCCGCCGCCCGGCGCGTCGCTGCGGCGGGCCGAACGGCGGTCGTTCTGGAGGCGACCGACCGAATCGGCGGGCGGTGTTTTACCGACAATTCGACGTTCGACGTGCCATTCGATCGCGGCGCGCGGTGGCTTTATAACTCCGACGCCAATCCCGTCGCCAAGCTTGCGCGCAGCGTTGACGCGGAAATGTATCCCGCGCCGCGCGGCCAGCGCATTCGTATCGGTCGCCGCAATGCGCGCGCAGGCGAGACCGAGGATTTTCTGTCGCTTTTAGTTCGCGCCAATCGCGGCATCATGGACGCGGTTCGCGGCAAGCCGGACATGTCGGCCGCCGCAGCACTTCCGAAAGATTTGCGCGAGTGGGCCGGCACCACCGATTTTATTCTCGGCGCTTACGCCACGGGAAAAGACTTGCAGGATCTGTCCGCTTTGGACTTGGTGATGATGGCACCGCGCGATGGAGCCGTCGCGTGCCGTCAGGGTCTCGGCACGTTGATTGCAAAACTCGGCGCGAGTTTGACGGTCGCGCTGTCCACGCCCGTGACGCGGATTTCGTGGGGCGCGAAAGATGCGCAAATCGAGACGCCCGCAGGCACGATCAACGCCAAGACTGTCATCGTGACGGCTTCGACGAATGTTCTGTTGTCCGGGAAAATAAAATTCGCGCCGGATTTACCGAAGCGGCAGCAGGACGCCGCGTCCAAACTCAGCCTCGGCAGCTACGATCACATCGCGCTCGAACTGCCCGGCAATCCGCTGGGACTGGCGCGCGACGATGTCATGATCGAGCAGAGCACGGATAAGCAAACGGGATTTCTGCTTGCCAATCTCGGCGGCTCGTCGCTGTGCCAGGTCGATGTCGCGGGCTCGTTCGGCGCGGCGATGTCGGCGCGCGGCGAAGCAGAGATGACGGCGTTCGCGGTCGAGTGGCTGACAAAATTGTTCGGCGCGGACGTCGCGTCTAAAGTCACACGAAGCAAAGCGACACGCTGGAACGATGGTCCGTATGCGTTGGGTGCGATGGCAGCGGCTTCTCCCGGAGGCCAGGGTGCGCACAAGGTTTTGATGGAGCCGCTCGGCAGTTTGTTTTTTGCAGGCGACGCTGTGCACGAGACTCAAGCCGGCACCGTCGGCGGGGCGTGGGAATCCGGCGAGCGCGCGGCGGAGGCAGCGTTACGCAAATTGGGTGTGTTGAAAGCTTTGCCGTCCGATGCGCCGACGAGACCCCAGCGCGGTCGCGGGCCGCGCGAAAAGATTTCATCGGCGCCGCCAGCGCAACAAGGCGGCTTGGCTTGGCCGCAACGGAACTAGCGCAAGATCCCGAAAAGGGAGAACCGGTTTTCGGACAAGATCATGCCCACTCAAAAATCAAACCGGCAGCGTCAGCTCCATCAGATCCTTCGCCAGAATGATCTTGCCGTTGAAATGTTTTTTTACACCCTCTGTCCAGTTGTCGTCCGTCACCAGCGGATCGTCGCCCGGCACCAAATGATCCAGTACCAGCAACTTGACGCCCGCCATCGCGGCGATACGTCCGACATCTTCGGTCGTGGTGTGGCTGTCCATCAGATGTTTTTTCAGCGTCGCGCCGTTGGTGTTCTTTGCGACGAGGCGATCCACCGCCGGTTCATACATGACTTCGTGCACGAGCACGTCCGCGCCCTTGGCGAATTCCGCGAGCTTCGGATTGAACGCCGTGTCGCCTGAAAAAACGATGATGCCGTCGGGCGTCTCGAATTTGTAGGCGAAATTATCGACGATGGGCGGATGCGGGGTGCGGAACGCCGTCACTTTCAAATTGTCGTCTTGCATCACGAGGCCGTCGTCCTCGATTTCCTTCGCGATCAGAAGCTTGCGCAAATCCGGACGGCCTTCGTCCGCGATGCGCGTTTCGATGTCGAACCTGTTCAACTCCCAATAGGTGAAGCTGTAACGGATCAGGCCTTTCGGCCCATACGAGTGGATGGGCGTTTGAAGCCCCGACGTCCACGCGTTGTAGACGAGGTTGCCGTATTCGAGGACGTGGTCGGAATGAAGATGCGTGATGAAAATGTCTTTGATCGACGTCAACGGCACGCCCGCCGCCGCCAGTTGATGGCTCACTCCCATGCCGCAATCGACGACGTAGGGCGTGGTGTTGACGAGAATCACACTCGCGGGATTGGATCGTCCCAAGGTGACGCGTGGTCCACCTTTCGTGCCGAGAAACACAATGCGCGTTCGCGGCTTTTTCGGCGCGTCCTGCGCGAAGGCCAATGTCGCGTGGGTTGCGACAGCGGCAGCACTTGCTGCTGCGGCTTTGAGAATATCCCGGCGATCGATCATGGTGTCCTCCGTGTCTTTTTACGGAGGCTAGATTTATCCGGCGCGATTGCAAGCTATCGCACGCTCAACTATCCGCGAAGTGTACCGCCAGCAGCGCAGCCGTCATTTTTTCGGAAACATCGCACGAAATTTGCTTAACTTAAGATTGTTTGATCCCAGCAGAGCTTTTCGCCGCTCGACCTGCATCTTGATCACGGCGTCGTCCTGACCCTTTGCCCAGAAAGCGCTTGCCTTGAGATTTTCATGGCGATTATTCAGGTAGACCGGATAAAACCAACCTAACGCGCCGCCTTCGATCCAGACTAGCTGCGTCAAATCGTAAAGAGAAAAATCGGCGGCGACTAGAGCTGTGTTGATCTTTTGAAAATCGTCAATATCAGCTTCGACGATCACCGCATCCGTTTGCCGCAGCGTCTCGCGCGCGCCCTTCAACACATTTTCCTCAGCGCCCTGAACGTCCATCTTTAGAAGAAAGGGGCCGTTTAATTTTTTAGCTTCGATGACTCCATCCAGCGTGAAAGCTTGGACCTTCCTTACTTCGGAATGTAGATTATTTATTCGCGTCCAATATGGGTCGCTAGGCGGTCGTATCGAGCTCCAATAGGGATGGACCGAATTTGTAAATTCAATTTCACCCGGCGCGTCGCTTATTGCAGCAATGAGATATTCACCACCGAGGACATCCTTGATATTGCGCAAGGAGTCTTCGTAGATTGGATTTGCATCAATATTCAACGGCACCGCATTGGGAAAAAACCCTGCATCGAAATGGTCGACGAAGAAATTACCGTCCGCAGCCCCGATATCGATGACCGTCGGAAATCGCAGACCCTTATTGAAAAGGCCGGCGATGGAAGCTGTAAAAGTGCCGTTGTTGAATTTCATCATCCGCTACCATCAATGTTGCCGGACCGGAGCTTGCGCCTTTATCCGCGAAGTGTCCCGCCGGTTTTTTTGGTGACGTCGGCCACGATCTTTGCTGCCACCGCGTCGATTTCCTGATCGGTCAGGGTTTTTTCGCGCGGCTGCAGCGTCACGGCGATTGCGATGGATTTTTTATCCTCGTCGATGCCTTTGCCTTCATAGACGTCAAACACGGTCACGTTCGCAATCAGTTTCTTGTCCACGCCCTGCGCGGCACGAACGATGTCACCTGCAGCGATCTTGCGATCCACGATGAAGGCGAAATCGCGTGATACCGGCTGGAACGCGGACATTTCCAGAAGAGACTTCGCGCGCGTCGGCTTGGCCTTGGCGTCGGGAATTTTTTCGAGGATCACTTCAAACCCGACCAACGGGCCTTCGGCACCGAGCGCTTCCAGTGCGCGCGGATGCAACTCGCCGAAATATCCGAGAATGTTTTGCGGACCGATTTGAATCGTTCCCGAGCGTCCCGGATGCAGCCACGCCGGAAAATCTTTTACTTCGGAGCCAGCGACGATCTGCAATCCTTGCATCGGCGCGCCTGCGGCAGCCAGCACCGCGAGTGCATCGGCTTTCGCGTCAAGCGCATCGACGCTCGATGACCCCGACCAGAAACGACCCGAACCTTTTGAGGACGCGAGTGCACGGCGTACGCCACTTGCCGCCATGAATTGGTCTTCGGGCTTGTCGCCTTTGAAAATTTGCCCAACTTCAAACAGCGCCATATCCGGAAAGCCGCGATTGGCGTTGCTTTGTGCCGCCGCGACCAATCCCGGAATGAGCGATGGCCGCATGTCGGACAGATCCGCTGCAATTGGATTGGCGAGCGCGAGTTCTGGTTTGCCGCCGCCGAACATCTCAGCGTGTGGCTTGGAGACGAACGACCATGTCACGGCTTCCATCATGCCGCGCGCCGCGAGCGCGCGCTTGGCGCGGCGCGTGCGCAACTGAATCGGCGTGAGTACGGGTTTGCGCGCATCCTCGCCACGCGCGAACGGCGTCATCGGCACTTGATCGACGCCAATGATGCGGACGATTTCCTCGACGATATCGGCTTTGCCATGCACGTCGCTGCGCCATGACGGAATAGCAACCTTCACGACCGGAGCATTGCCGACCAGCAAAAAGCCAAGATGCGTGAGGATGCGCTTGATCTCAGGCAGCGGCACTTCGATGCCAGCAAGGCGCTTCACTTCCTCAATCGGGAATTCGACGATGCGGTCGTCGCCGTGCGATTTGCCTGCGACGACAATCTCCGACGGCGAACCTCCACAGAGATCCATCACCAGCTTGGTCGCCATCTCAAGGCCCGGCACCATGAAGGCCGGATCGACGCCGCGCTCGAAACGATAGCGCGCGTCGGAATTGATGCCGAGCTTGCGGCCCGTCTGCGCGATGTTGATTTCGTTCCAGAGTGCTGATTCAATCAGCACGTCGGTGGTGCTCTCTTCGCAGCCCGACGCTTCGCCGCCCATGATGCCTGCAAGTGATTCAACGCCATTGTCGTCGGCGATCACGCAGACGCTTTCATCAAGCGCATACGTCTTGCCGTCGAGTGCCACTAACGTCTCGTTCTTGGCGCGACGCACGACGAGATTGCCTTTGACTTTTTTCGCGTCGAACACATGCAGCGGACGCGCGCGATCGAAGGTCATGAAGTTGGTGATGTCGACGAGCGCGTTGATCGGGCGAAGCCCAATCGATGTCAGACGCCTTTGCAGCCATTCGGGCGACGGACCATTTTTCACGTCGCGCACCAGACGCAACGCAAAACCCGGACAGAGTTTTTCGTCTTCGATCTTCACGCTCACGGGACACGGAAACGCGCCCCTGATTTGCTCCGGCGCGTTGTCCTTGAATTTGCCCATGTCAGCGGCGGCGAGATCGCGCGCAATGCCGTGGACTCCCGTGCAATCCTGTCGGTTCGGCGTGAGGTTAATCTCGATGACCGGATCGCCCAAACCCGCATAGTCCGCATACGGTTTTCCAACCGGCGCGTCGGCAGGCAACTCGATGATGCCGTCGTGATCGTTGGAGAGTTCGAGTTCGGCCGCCGAACACAACATGCCGTGACTCTCGACGCCGCGAATGTTGCCGACTGCGAGAGTGATGTTCTTGCCGGGGATGTAAGTACCCGCCGGCGAGAACACGCTGAGCATTCCCGCGCGCGCATTCGGCGCACCGCAGACGACTTGCAAAGGTTTGTCACCTTTCGCGACTTGGCCGAAATCCACCATGCAGACTCGCAGGCGATCCGCGTTGGGATGCTGTTCGGCAGAAATCACTTTCGCAATCACGAACGGAGCAAGAGCTTTCGCCTTGTCGTCGAGATGCTCGACCTCAAGCCCAATCATGGTGAGCTTGTCGGCGAGCTTCTCAATCGACTCGTCGGTGTCGAGATGCTCTTTCAGCCAGGAGAGGGTGAATTTCATCTAGCTAATCACCTTGAAGAGAACTGTGATTGCTAGCGCAACTGTAATCAGAAAAGTAAGTTGCCCGGTTATGTATTGAACCTTCTCTTTCCAAAGTGCCTCTTTTTGCAAATCAGGCCTATTTTCCCTATCGTTACCGCTGCGATCCAAAAGCAGTCTCAGGCAAAAAAGAGTCAGCAGAACATAACAAAACAACTCCACCGCAAATACAAAACGGAAGCAGCTCCCTTTGTCTGACTGAGAGTAAAGTAAGCCGCAAACGGCAATCATGATCGAGACATGCTGTAAGATCGCAGTTGATCGAGCATCTGTGGTCGTGAGAGACGAGCTAATAACTCGCGCGGGATTGCTGTCCGCCGCACCTTCACGAAGTTGGAAATCCCTTACTTCAACAGTATCTATTGAGCTTCCCACCACTGGGGAAATGCTCTTATCGAACCAGAACAAAAACTTATTTAACCAGGTATTTAGCCAAGTCATGTGCTCAACCCCCCGCTCAGCGTCGGCACGTCGAGCGGCTTGAATCCGTAATGATTGATCCAGCGCTGATCGCTCTCGAACATCTGGCGCAGATCGTTGATGCCGTATTTCAACATGGCAATACGATCGATGCCCATGCCCCACGCGAAGCCTTGATACACATCGGGATCGATGCCGCAGGCGCGCAGCACGTTCGGATGCACCATGCCGCAGCCGAGAATCTCCAGCCAGTCATTGCCTTCGCCGAAACGAATCTCGCCCTTCTCGCGATTGCATTGAATGTCGACTTCGAGCGACGGTTCGGTGAATGGAAAGAACGACGGGCGGAATTTCATGTTGACGTTGTCGACCTCGAAGAACGCCTTGCAGAATTCCGCGAGAATCCATTTCAAGTGACCGAGGTGCGAACCCTTGTCGATGACGAGTCCCTCGACCTGATGGAATTGCGGCGTATGCGTCGCGTCACTGTCGATGCGGTAAGTTCGTCCCGGACAAATGACGCGGATCGGCGGCTTGGTGTTCAGCATCGTGCGCACTTGAACAGGTGAGGTGTGCGTGCGCAAAAGCAGCCGCTCGCCGTCGGGCTTGCGATTGAAGAAGAACGTGTCGTGCATTTCCCGCGCCGGATGACCTTCGGGGAAATTCAGTTTGGTGAAATTATAATCGTCGGTTTCGATATCCGGGCCTTCAGCCACAGAGAAACCCATGTCGGCGAAGATCGCGGTGATTTCGTCCAGCACCTGCGTGAGCGGATGAATGCGCCCTTGTTCGGCGGGCGTCTCGCGCACCGGCAAAGACACGTCAATCGTCTCTGACGCGAGACGCGAATCGAGCGCGGCGTTTTTTAAGATATCGCGGCGTGCGGTCAGCGCCTCGGTGACTTTATCTTTCGCAAGATTGATCGCAGCACCTTGGGTCTTGCGCTCGTCCGGCGACATTTTGCCGAGCGTCGCGAGCAGCGCCGAGATCGAACCTTTTTTGCCGAGCGCTGAGACGCGCACGGCTTCCAGTGCTGTTTCGTCGGAGGCGGCAGCAACCGCGCCAAGAATGTTGTTCTGAAGTTTATCGAGATCGGACAAGATCATTCACTCCGGCATCACGAATAAATCTGTGTCGTGCGGTTGGACGCCCGCGCTCGTCAGCATGGCATGGACTTGGCCGCGATGGTGGGTCTGGTGATTGAAAAGATGCACCGTCACTTCCCATGCCGGCTTGGTCACGTCCTTCTGGATCGCCCCTGAAAACCAGCTCACGTCGCCCGCCAGCCATGCGTCCTTCAAATTGTCCGCCCACGCGATAATGCGTGTGTCCATCGCCGCGCGCTTCGCTTTCAGGTCGTCCCAATCGGGAAACAGCGCAATCGACTCTTTGATACTGCCGGGCGGGCACTCTTGTTGCTCGAAGCGTGCCATCCATTGGCCATCGCCCCACAGAATATGGCTGAGTGTGCCGTGGATCGATTTGAAGAACGCGCCACGGTCCAACCGTCGCTCGTTGTCCGAGAGACCATCGGCGGCGGCGTAAAGACTTTCGTTCTGCCAGCGATTGTAGCGCGCCATTCGCTGAGCATAAGCGGGGCGCATCATGTCTCGCTCCGATCGGAAATCAGGCTGCGAGTGAAGCCTTGGCCTTCTCAGCAATCGCTGCAAACGCCGCCGGCTCGTGAACCGCGAGATCAGCCAGAATCTTGCGATCCGCAACCACGCCGGATTTGGCGAGGCCGCTGATGAAGACGCTGTAAGTCATGCCGAGCGGACGCACTGCTGCGTTGATGCGCTGAATCCACAGTGCGCGGAAGGTGCGCTTCTTCAGCTTGCGGGCGCGGAACGCGTATTGACCGGCCTTATCGACCGCAGCCTTGGCGGCGCGAATGGTGTTCTTGCGGCGGCCACGAAAACCCTTGGCGGCCTTGTAGACTTTTTTGTGCTTGGCGTGAGATGTGACGCCACGTTTGACGCGAGACATGATGAACTTCCTTCATCTGGAAAAGTGAAAAGAGAAATTGTGAGATGCGCCGCGACGTGCGGCATTCAGGACTCAGGCGTTCGGCAAGAAGTACTTCTTGACGTTGTCGCCATCGGTCTTGAACAGCACTCGCGTGCCGCGCAGCTGACGAATCTGCTTCTTGGTCCGCTTGATCATGCCGTGGCGTTTGCCTGCATGGGCGGACATCACCTTTCCGGTGCCGGT
>JBBRNE010000011.1:0-85085 GCA_038230475.1 Hyphomicrobiales bacterium | reverse complement strand
TCCCTTCACACGGGAGAGGTCCAAGGTTCGATCCCTTGTGCGCCCACCAGCTATTTCACAAAATCACAACAGTGTTTATTTCAGCGACGTATTGATCGATGTGAATTTGGAACCGAGGTTGGTGCCGAGGCCCTTTACGGCGGAAATGATGGCCAGCGAAATTCCCGCCGCGATCAATCCGTATTCGATGGCCGTGGCTGCCGTCTCATCTTGCAGAAAACGCTTCACGAGTTTCATTGTTCAATCCTGTTTGATCCATGACAAACCTTCTGGGTTTCAAACGCGGGATTCTCTCGCGATAGGCGCGCAACCTATCGGGCAGTTACTGTGAAAATACTAAGCGATTAGGTAAATAAGAACTGATGGCGCGTGCAAAAACGCCGCAGGGCCTGGAACCTTGAAGTTCCATTTTCCCGAACCAGCGTCGAACGATGTTTTATTTAAGCGACGTGTTGATCGTCGTGAAGCTGCTGCCGAGCGTTGTACCCAAACCGTTGACGGCGGCGAGAATGGTCATCGAGATTCCAGCGGCGATCAGAGCATATTCGATCGCTGTCGCGGCGGATTGATCCTTGAAAAAGCGTGCAATCGTTTTCATCAAAAGCCTCTTTGCATTTCTTGCATATGGCCGACGAGGACGCGAGAAGTTCGCCTCGCGTTGGCTAAGCTATTCAAAAGAGACTACCGGAAATTTAATTTAACCCGCTCCAGATACCGCCCGCACTGCAAAATCAGCACCCGTCTCATTGCTCGTCGTGGGCCTGCAACGCCAAAAGCGCCAGTAATTTCATGCGTTCCGGATCGCGCTCACCCTGCGACGCCAGGTCGATGATATTTTTAGCAAGCGCCTGAACGCGCCCCGACGAGACCTGTTCTGGAAGCGTCTCGACCGCTCCTTGAAACGCCTGAGTCATCGCCGCAATAGTCTCGGGGCTGAACGACGTGCCCTGAAAAATCTTCATAAAACGATCCAGCGAAATTGAGTGAAATACAACCAGTCAACGCCGCTAACCGCGCCGAAGTTCCAAGATACTTATTCTAGCGAGGCCTAGCTGAGTGCCGAGAATCGTCACATCACGACTTCGATCAGCCGCGGACCTTTTTGTGCCATCGCGTCGGCCAGCGCCATGTTGAAATCGTCGGCGCTTTTCACAGATCGCCCTTCAACGCCCATGCCCTTGGCGAGCGACACCCAGTCGAGCGCTGGATTGTCGATATTGAGCATGTCGAGCGCCTTGCGGCCGGGCTCACCGGCATCGACGCCGGCGAACTCGCCTTTGAGGATTTGATAAGTGCGGTTGGCGAAAACGATAGTTGTGACGTCAAGTTTTTCTCGCGCCTGCGTCCACAAGGATTGCAACGTATACATCGCGCTCCCATCGCCGACCATGCAGATCACTTTTCGATCAGGGCAGGCAACCGCAGCCCCCGTCGCAACCGGCGTCGAGAAGCCGATCGAACCACCCATGTTCTGCAACCAATCATGAGGCGCGGCTGCGGCTGTCGGAGGAAAGAAAGCCCGTCCCGTCGTGATGGATTCATCGACGACGATGGCATTTTCAGGAATCGCAATCGCAATCGCCTGCGCGATGGCTGCATGCGTCAGCGCGCCGGTCGGTTTGATCAGTTCGACAAGTTTCTGCGGCTTTGCGTCAGCTGGCTTTGCGCCGAGCACGTCGGCGAGCGCATGCAACGCGCCGACGGAATTTTCTCCCGCCTCGCACATGCGATGCACTTCGCAACCCTGTGGCTTTAACAGGCTCGGTTTGTTCGGATAGGCGAAGAACGCGACGGGATCGGCAGTCTCCACCAAAATGATGTGCTTGAAGTCTTTCAGGATCGGCAGCGCCTGCTCGATCACATATGGAATGCGGTCGATGGAAAAACGCCCGCGCCCGCGCGCCATCCGCGGATTATAAGTCTGACCCATCACCTTGCAGCCGGTCTTGCCGGCAATCTGCGCAGCAAGTTTCAATCCTTCCTCAGTCAGCGCCTTTCCTGTCACGAGCAGCAACGTCTGCTCGCCGCTGTTGAGAACTTTCGCCGCTTCCTCGACAGCCTGCGTCGAGTAACTCACGCGCTGCGAATCCGCAGGCACTTGCGCCGCACCATCGGATTCGTTCCAAGCAGTGTCGGCAGGCAGAATGAGGGTAGCGATCTGACCGGGTGAGGAACGCGCTGCGGCGATGGCAGCCGCACCATCGCGCGAAACGGACTTCGCGTCGGGAGAAGTGCGCACCCACGCCGACATCGGCCGCGCGATGCCTTCGATGTCCGACGTCAAAGGCGCGTTGTATTCGATGTGATGCGTCGCGTGCTGGCCGACGATGTTGACGATGCCGGAATGCGCCTTCTTGGCGTTGTGCAAATTCGCAAGGCCGTTTGCCAATCCAGGCCCGAGATGCAGCAGCGTAGAAGCGGGTTTGCCGGTCATGCGGTAGTAGCCGTCGGCGGCGCCTGTCACGACGCCTTCGAATAGCCCAAGCACGCAGCGCATGCCATCCACACGGTCGAGCGCCGCGACGAAATGCATCTCCGATGTTCCGGGATTGGCGAAACAGACATTCACATCGCCTGCGACCAATGTCCGCACCAGACTTTCCGCTCCGTTCATCGCTCGCTCCCGATCAGGCTTTTTATGCAGACTAGGTCAATCATCATTGCAGTGTCTCGTCAAAGGCGCAGCCCGGCTTCACGCGGCCGTGGGTTGCGAAATTGCCGGATTTGTGGCCTGTCTCTCTCGGGTCACGGCATCATCGGGCCGGGTTTAAGTGAGGAATAGAATGACGCGCATTTTGACTGCAATCGCGACGGCGGCGGTGCTTGCCGCGAGCGTCGGCTCGGCGATGGCCGATCAAGAGTTCAATCCGATCCAGCAGCTTTTCGGACTGGGCAGCAGCGGCTACAGCGGCAGCGGCGCCGGACCGATCCCGCGCACCACTGTCAATTTCGAGGGAAACTACGCACCCGGCACGATCATTGTCGACACCAGGGAACGCCGCCTCTATCTGGTGCAGGACGGCGGACGCGCGCTGCGATACGGCATCGGCGTCGGACGCGACGGTTTCCGCTGGGGCGGCACACATCGCATTACCGCAAAGAAAGAATGGCCGGATTGGACCCCGCCCTCGCAAATGATCGCGCGGCGTCCAGACCTTCCGCGTCATATGAAAGGCGGCCCCGATAATCCGCTCGGCGCGCGCGCGATGTACCTCGGCTCGACGCTTTATCGCATCCACGGCTCCAATGAGCCGGAAACCATCGGACAGGCTGTGTCGTCGGGCTGCTTCCGCATGGTCAATGACGACGTGATCGATCTCTATAGTCGCGTGCGGGTCGGTGCCACAGTCATCGTCAAGAACTACTGATTTTCCAATTGCGTCGAAAAGCCGGCCTTCGGGCCGGCTTTTTATTTTGCATGTGGCTCGGTCGCGCTTGCTCTAAGTAACAGCATGCGGCTAGCTCATCGCGCAATGCAGCGATTTTCCATCATTCGGCGCAATCGGTCAGGCACCGCGGCGATGCTCGCTGCCGCCGCGATTGTGTTCGGCATTGCGCTGCCTGCATTCGCGGAAATTCCCGCCGTGGCGCAGCGTCAGCGCGCCGAGAAGAAAATCTTCACCGACAGCCAGATCATCGAAGGCTTCATGAAGACCGCGTTCGGCGCAGAATTTCATCTCGCCGGACGGGTCGACCGCATCCGCAAATACCAAATGCCGGTTCGCGTTTTCGTCGAAGGAGCCGTGCGCGCCGACCGCAAAGCGCAACTCAACAAGGTGATTGCCGACATCGGCCAGCGCGTACAAAATCTTAACATTGCGATGACGGATAACCGCGACGAGGCCAACAACATCATCACGCTGGTGCGCGAACGCGACTTGCAAAAAACAATCGTTGCATTTTACGGTGAAGAACGCGCCAAGGAAATTCGCAGCAATCTCGACCCGCAATGTCTTTCCGGTTTTCGCAAGAACGACGCCTACGAAATTCAGCGTTCCGACGTCATCATGACCGTCGATAACGGAGACTTCGTTTTTCTCGATTGCGCATACGAGGAGATCTTACAGTCGCTCGGCCCGATCAACGATACGGACTCCGTGCCGTGGACAATGTTCAACGACGATATCTCGATGGGATTCTTCGATATTTACGATCAATACATCCTGAACATTCTTTATGATCCACGCGTCAAGGCGGGGATGACGGTGCAAGAAGTGCGCGACGTGTTACCCGCCGTGCTTGTCGATGTGCGGGCATGGATCTCGAAGATCAACAATATTTCGCAATAGATTTATTCGGCGTAATCTAGTCCGAGAACCAGTCCCCATTTTTCGGGATCAAGCCGTCTTCTCAAACAATTCGCGGCCAATCAACATGCGGCGGATTTCGCTGGTGCCGGCACCAATTTCATAGAGCTTTGCGTCGCGCAACAGGCGGCCGGTCGGATAGTCGTTGATGTAGCCATTGCCGCCTAGCAACTGGATCGCATCGAGTGCGCACTGCGTCGCGCGTTCGGACGCGTAAAGAATGGCTCCGGCGGAATCCTCGCGCGTGGTCTGGCCACGGTCGCAGGATTTCGCCACCGCATAAACGTAGGCGCGCGCCGCGTTCATCGTGACGTACATATCGGCAACCTTGCCCTGTACGAGCTGAAAATTTCCGATGGCCTGACCGAACTGCTTTCGTTCATGCACATAGGGCATCACGACATCCATGCACGCCTGCATGATGCCGAGCGGGCCGGCTGCAAGCACTGCGCGCTCGTAATCGAGGCCCGACATCAACACGTTGACGCCGCGCCCGACATTGCCCATCACGTTTTCTTCCGGCACTTCGCAATCCTCGAACACGAGCTCTGCCGTGTCGGAGCCGCGCATGCCGAACTTGTCGAGCTTCTGCGCGGTCGAAAATCCTTTCATGCCTTTTTCGATCAAGAACGCGGTGATGCCGCGCGGGCCGGCCGTCGGATCGGTTTTTGCGTAAACCACCAGTGTCTCCGCGACAGGACCGTTGGTGATCCACATCTTCGAGCCGTTTATGATGTAGCGGTCGCCCTTTTTTTCGGCGCGCGTCTGCATCGAAACCACGTCAGATCCCGCGCCGGGTTCGGACATCGCCAGTGCGCCGACATGCTCGCCGGAAATCAGCTTCGGCAAATATTTCTTCTTCTGCACGTCGCTAGCGTTGCGACGAATTTGATTGATGCAAAGATTGGAATGCGCGCCATAGGACAATCCCACCGACGCCGATGCGCGCGAAATTTCCTCCATCGCGATACAATGTTCGAGATAACCGAGACCCGAACCGCCATATTCCTCTTCGACGGTAATGCCGTGAAGGCCCAGCGCACCGAGCTTGGGCCAGAGATCGCGGGGAAACTGATTGCTCTTGTCGATTTCAGCCGCGCGCGGCGCGATCTCATGTTGCGAGAAATCGTGCACGGTTTCGCGGATGGCGTCGGCGGTCGCGCCCAGATCGAAATTGAATACGCTGTGAGCATTCGGAATCATGGACATTTCCTCAAAGGCGCCGCCGCTTCGTTATTCCGGTTGTATCCACCATGCCATGCGGTCGTGTCGGGGTGAAGGGGATGCGACAAATCTCTGCCATGCGACCCCTCCCCCTTGCCTCGAACCGCCGATACAGTTGCAATCGGTAAGAAACGACGATACCGCATATAGCCTGAATTTGTGCAATTGAGGGTGTTTCGATGCACGGCACGATCAGTAAAGCGAAGGATGAACGTCTGCGTGCTGCGCGCGAAGCCGCTTATGCGATGCCGCTCAAAGATTTTCACCCCGGCGCACCGCGTCTTTTTGCAGACGATACGCTTTGGCCGTATTTCGAGCGGCTGCGCAAAGAAGAGCCGGTGCATTTTTGTACGACCTGCCCGGTCGGCGATTACTGGTCCGTCACTAAGTATAACGACATCATGCATGTCGACACGAATCCGGCGATCTTCTCGTCGGATGTGAAGTATGGCGGCATCACGCTGCGCGACGTCGGTGACGACTATAGCTGGCCGAGTTTCATTGCGATGGACGAACCTAAGCACGGCCCGCAGCGCAAGACCGTTCAGCCGATGTTCATGCCGCAGCCGCTGGATCGCATGGCGCTTCTCATTCGTGAACGCTCGGCCGAAATTCTCGACAATCTGCCGCGCAACGAAACCTTCAACTGGGTCGAACGCGTGTCCGTCGAACTCACAACGCAGATGCTCGCAACGTTGTTCGATTTTCCGTGGGAAGACCGCCACATGCTGACGCGCTGGTCTGATTTGGCAACCGCGTTGCCCAAGAGCGGAATTTACGAGAGCGAAGAAGCACGGCTGAAGGAACTCGGCCAATGCGCCGATTATTTCATCACGCTGTGGAACGAACGCGTCAATTCCGAACCACGTAGCGATCTTATTTCCATGATGGCGCACAGCGAGGCCACGCGCCACATGGACCGCGACAATCTGCTGGGAAATCTGATTCTGCTGATCGTCGGCGGCAACGACACCACGCGCAATTCGATGACCGGCTCAGTGTTGGCGCTGAACGAAAATCCAGATCAATACGCCAAGCTGCGTGCCGACCATTCGCTGATCGACAGCTTCGTGCCGGAAGTGATCCGCTGGCAGACGCCGCTCGCGCACATGCGCCGCACCGCTTTGCAGGACACGGAATTGGGTGGCAAGAAAATCAAGAAAGGCGATCGCGTCGTGATGTGGTACGTCTCCGGCAACCGCGACGAAGAAGTGATCGAGAAACCTGACAGCTTCATCATCGACCGCGCGCGCCCACGCACGCATATGTCGTTCGGCTTCGGCATTCATCGCTGCGTCGGCATGCGGCTTGCGGATTTGCAGCTCAAGATCATCTGGGAAGAAATCCTGAAACGCTTCGACAATATCGAGGTCGTCGATGAGCCCAAGCGTATATATTCGAGCTTCGTGAAGGGCTATGAGACGTTGCCGGTTCGCATCAACGCGTAGGATTTGAGTCTTTTGAACATGACCGTCGTTGCGGAGCAGGACGAGTTCTCCGACATCCGCGAATCCGTCGCAAAACTCTGCGCGCAGTTCCCCGGCGAATACTGGCGCAAGCTCGACCGTGAAATGACGTATCCGCAGGAATTCGTGCAAGCGTTGATCGACGCGGGTTATCTGTCGGTGCTGATCCCGGAGGAATATGGCGGCGCTGGACTCAAATTGTCCGCGGCCGCCGCGATCATGGAAGAAATTCATCGCTCGGGCTGCAACGGCGGCGGTTGCCACGCGCAGATGTACACGATGGGCACGCTGCTGAGGCACGGCTCCGAGGAACAAAAGAAAAAATGGTTGCCGAAGATCGCGAGTGGCGAATTGCGATTGCAGGCGTTCGGTGTGACCGAGCCGACCAGCGGCACTGACACTACGTCTCTCAAGACTTTTGCAAAGCGCGAGGGCAATGACGGCTATGTCGTGAATGGTCAGAAAATCTGGACCAGCCGTGCCGAATATTCCGACCTGATGATTCTGCTGGCGCGCACCACGCCGAAGGAACAGGCGGCGAAGCGCACTGATGGACTTTCAGTGTTCATTGTCGATATGCGCGAAGCCAAAAAGAACGGCGGCCTCACCATTCGTCCGATCCGCACCATGATGAACCACTCGACGACAGAAGTGTTCTTCGACAATCTGAAAGTGCCTGCGGAGAATCTGATCGGCGAAGAGGGCAAAGGCTTTCGCTATATTCTCTCTGGCATGAATGCAGAGCGCATTCTAATTGCATCCGAATGCGTCGGCGACGCGAAATGGTTCATCGAGAAAGCCAGCAATTATGCAAAGGAGCGCTCGGTGTTCGGCAGACCCATCGGACAAAATCAAGGTATTCAATTTCCGATTGCCAAAGCCTACGCCAACATGCGCGCCGCCGAACTCATGGTGAAGGAAGCCACAAAGCTTTACGAAGCAGGCGCGGAATGCGGCGCGGAAGCCAACATGGCGAAGATGCTCGCGGCCGACGCGTCCTTTGAAGCAGCCAACGCCTGCATCCAGACGCATGGCGGATTCGGCTTTGCAGAGGAATACGACATCGAGCGGAAATTCCGCGAGACGCGACTCTATTCGGTTGCGCCGATATCAACCAATCTCATTCTCTCGCATCTTGCCGAGCATGTCCTCGGCATGCCCCGTTCATACTGAGTCAAACAATGCTACCGCTTGAAGGACTAACCGTCGTCGCCGTCGAACAGGCTGTCGCAGCACCCTTCTGCACGTCGCGCCTTGCGGATGCGGGTGCGAACGTCATCAAGATCGAACGACCCGAAGGCGATTTCGCGCGCGCTTACGACGCCGCCGCGAAAGGCCAAAGCAGCTATTTCGTCTGGCTCAACCGCGGCAAGAAATCCGTGGTGATCGATCTTGCAACAGAGCAGGGCAAGGCCGAACTGGAGAAACTCATCGCGAGCGCGGATGTGATGGTGCAGAACCTCAAGCCCGGCTCGATGGACAAGCTCGGTTTCTCGCGCGAGCGGCTGCTGAAGGATTATCCAAAGCTGATTTCCTGCACCATCAGCGGCTATGGCGACGACGGGCCCTACGCGCAACGCAAGGCTTATGATCTTCTCATCCAGGCCGAGTCAGGGCTTTGCTCGATCACAGGCGGCCCTGAATCGCCCTCGCGCGTCGGCATATCTATCGTTGATGTGGCGACAGGCGCGGCCGCCCACGCCGCCATTCTTGAGGCCTTGATCGCACGCGGCCGCAGCGGCAAGGGCTGCGACATTCGCATTTCGATGTTCGATGTGATGTCCGACTGGCTGACCGTGCCTCTATTGAATTCCGAAAACGGGAAACCACCGAAACGCATGGGCCTCGCGCATCCCTCCGTCGCGCCCTACGGCGTGTTCAAATCGAAGGACGGAAACGAAATCCTGATCTCGATCCAGAGCGAGCGTGAATGGATAATCTTCTGCGCCAAGGTCATCGACGCAGCGGATTTGCCGAAGGATGAGCGCTTCGGCACGATGGTCGCGCGCGTTGCCAACAGAAAACTCACGGACGACACGGTCGCGACTGCTTTCGCCAAACTCACGCGCGATGAATTGCTGAAACGCCTCGCCGTCGCAGATATTGCGTTTGCCGAGGTCAACACGATGGAGGGGCTTTCGTCGCATCCGCATCTGCGGCGCATCGAAGTTGATTCCCCGAATGGCGTCGTGACATATCCGGCGCCCGCAGCGATCATCGTCGGCGAGACGCGGAGTTATGGCGCAATTCCCTCCATCGGAACGCACACCGTGGAGAGCGCGCTGAACGCGAGCAAGGCCAAACTATGACAGCAAGCACCCGCGAGAAAATCGATCTCGATCATTTGCGTAAATGGATAGGCAAGACCCAGGAAGCTTCCGACATCGTCACCGAGCAATTGGTGAAGGCGCTGCGCGCGACATTGTTTCTCGACATTGGAACGCCGAGGAAGGGCGATGCCGCGCCGTTCACCGCGCATTGGTGTCTTGCGCAGCCGGTCGCCCCAATGAATGCGCTTGGACCAGACGGCCACGCCGCGCGCGGCGAGTTTCTTCCGCCTGTGCCCCTGACGCGCCGGATGTGGGCCGGTGGCGAGTTGAAATTTCTCGATACGTTGCGTGTCGGGGATGACTTCACCCGCTCATCGCGCATTTCCGACGTGACGATTAAGACCGGCAGCACCGGCGTTCTGTGTTTCGTGTCAGTGGAACACATTATCACCACGCCGCGCGGCGTTGCGATCGAAGAGCGTCAGGACCTGGTTTACCGCGATGTCGCGCCAGGCGGCGCGCAGAAGCCGGACGCAGCATCCCCGCCGCCAGTCCCGAAACACCGCGAAACCCATATGGCCGACCCGGTACTGTTGTTTCGCTACTCTGCGCTGACCTTCAACGGCCATCGCATTCACTATGACCGCGATTACGTCACCAAGGTCGAAGGCTATCCGGGTCTGGTGTTCCACGGGCCGTTACAAGCAGCTCTGCTGGTGGAGTTCGCCGCAAAGCTGCATCGGAACAAAGCGCCGAAAGTGTTTTCCTATCGCGGCGTGCAGCCGCTGTTCGATGGCGCGGAATTCAGCGTCAATGCCAATGACGGCTCATCGGACATGTCGTTGTGGACCGCGAACGCATCCGAAACGCCGACGATGAAGGCCACCGCAAGTTGGTGAGAGCGAAACTTCGCGCGCTTGAATGACGTAGCTGACAGTTCAGTCGCTCTTGAGCGGGAACCGTCATGCGCAAACAACTTCTCATTTTTACCACACTCACGGCCCTGTCGCCTACCGTTGCTCATGCGGATGATTTCGCGGGCGCGTGGGCACGCGGCGACGGCATCGTTCGCGCAACGATTGCACCCTGTGGCAGCAATCTCTGCATGACGGACACATGGATCAAGCCGGGCGTCACGGATGAAAAGGTTGGCGACAAGGTCGTCTTCGACGTCAAGCCGCAAGCAGATGGCACCTTGAAAGGGTCCGGTTTCGATCCGCAGCGCGATCTGAAGTTTTCTGTCACGCTGACCGTATCAGGCGACCAAATGACCACGAGTGGCTGCGGCTTCGGTGGCCTTGTTTGCAAGAGTCAGAACTGGACGCGCATCAAATAAGCCGCGTTACTTCTTCCCGAATGTCTCGCGCAACCCGGCCTGAATTTTCGCCATGCCGCCGATCCAGCGGTCGTAATTTTCCGTCTTGCGCCGCATATAGTCGATCACCTGCGGATGCGGCAGGATTAGAAATTCCTCGCGCTCGATACCGCGCAGCGCCGACTCCGCAACTTCTTCCGGCGAGAGATTTCCGTCGCGCGATTGCGGCCCTTTCGGCAAGCCGCGCAGCATGTTGGTCTCGACGCCTTGCGGACATAAAATAGAAACCCGGATGTTCTGCGCCTTGTGCGAGATCGCAAGATTTTCCGAAAAACCAACCGCCGCATGTTTCGTCGTCGAGTAAGCAGCGCTTCCCACCTGTGACAGCAATCCTGCCGCCGAAATCGTGTTGAGAAAGTATCCTCCGCCGCGCGCCTTCATGCGCGGGACGAGATGCCGCGCAGCATAAACATGCGCCATCACATGAATGGCCCAGCTTCGCGCCCAAGGCTCGTCCGACGTGCCGCCGGCATTTTCTGACAGCGGATCAAACCCTCCGCCGATCCCGGCATTCGAACAGAACAATTCGATCGGGCCGAATTGCTTTTCGGTCTCGTCGATAATGTGGAGAATGTCTTTTTCCTTGGCGACATCGCAGCCGAAGGCCGCGCCATTGACCGAAGCCGAAACGGCCCGCGCGCGGTCGCCATCCAGATCTGCAACGACAACTTTCGCGGCGCCTTCGCGATGGAAGATTTCGCACAGCGCCTGGCCGATGCCATTTCCGCCGCCGGTGACGACGACGATTTTGCCCGCAACTTTCATGGATTTTGTCTAAGTGGAAATTCAACCCGAGGCAATTGGCTCACGCCGAGATCAACACCAGATCGAGCACCGCAGCATAATGAATGCTGGCAGCGAGCAGCACGAAGGAATGCCAGATCGCATTCTGAAAGCGCAGGCGTTCCCACGCATGGAAAATGACGCCAAGCGAGTAAATTATGCCCCCGACCGCGATCAGCCACAGCGTCGAGCTAGGCAAAGAAGTGACGAGGCTGTCATAGGCCATCACACCGCTCCAACCCATCGCGAGATAAAGCAACACGGCGAGCCGGTCGAACCGGCCGGGCAGCATCACCTTGAGCGTGATGCCGACTGCGGCAACGCCCCACACGCCGATCAGAATGAACACGGCCAGAATTGTATTGTTCATATGCGCGATGAACGGCGTATAGGTCGCCGCAATCAGAACGTAGATGGCGGAGTGATCGAAGCGCCGCAGAAACCATTTTGCGGGCGATACGGGCCAGAGATTGTAGGTCGCCGACAGGCCGAGCATCGCGACCAGGCCCGCGACATAGACGGAAACCGAGACGATTTGGGCAGCACTTGCATAGACCGCCGTGAGAACGATCAGCGCAGTCGCCGCGACCAGTCCGAAAGCAATACCGAGAATGTGCACGACACCGTCGGCGATGAGCTCGGCACGGTCGTAGTCCCAACGAATAACGCCGCCACCGATGCTGCGGCGATCCGAACTCAACTGCTTCAACCTGAAAATCGACATCCCGCCCGATCCAGTCGTCCCAACGTTTTCGCAAATTGAGCGATAAAAGCTAACCCCGCAAGGGTCAACGAACTCTGAACGGACGCAATTCAAGATTCATGTCGAGACTGAAACTTGATTCTGGCCGCGGTAATCTCCAGCTTCATTAAAATGTCTCAAACGCTTTGACCCCCTGATTTCCACCGTCCGATAAAGTCTTGATCGAATTATGGCACCCACTATTTCGGACATCGTCGAGGACGCCCGCATTTCGCTGCGCTCGCTCGTTGAATACGGCGAAAATCTCTTCAACCCCACGGTGCGGCTAGGCGTCACAGGACTGTCACGCGCGGGAAAGACGGTTTTCATTACAGCGCTGGTGAATGGCCTGTTGCGCGGAGGGCGTTTCCCGGTGCTCGAATCCCTTGCCACGGGTCGCATCGCGCGCGCTTATTTGGCGCCACAGCCCGACGATGCCGTGCCGCGCTTCGCCTATGAAAGTCACGTCCGCACGCTCATCGATGAGCGGCGCTGGCCAAATTCGACTGTGGACATCAGCGAGCTTCGCCTTGTGATCGAATATCAGCGCGAGAACGGCGCGCTGCGTACGTTGACGGTGGATCTCGTGGATTATCCCGGCGAATGGCTTTTGGACCTGCCGCTACTCAACAAAACTTACGAACAGTGGGCGGTCGAAAGTCTTGCGCTGTCGCGCGAGGGGCCACGCGACAAACTCGCGGCGAAATGGCACGCAAATCTCAAAACGCTCAATCCGTGCGCGCCGGAGAATGAACAAGCGACGCTGACCGCCGCAAAACTTTTCACGGATTATCTGCGCGCCTGCCGCGACGAGCGCTTCGCGATGAGTCTTCTGCCACCGGGGCGCTTCCTGATGCCGGGCAGTCTTGCCGAATCGCCTGCCCTCACATTCGCGCCGCTAGATTTACCGCAGGATGAGACCGCGCCGGACGGCTCGCAATGGGCCATGATGAAGCGGCGCTACGAGGCTTATAAAGACATCGTGGTGCGGCCGTTCTTCCGGGATCATTTTTCACGACTCGACCGGCAGATCGTTCTTGTCGATGCGCTCGCCGCGTTCAACGCGGGTCCCGATGCGTTGAAAGATCTTGAGGGCGCGCTCTCGGGAATTCTCGATTGCTTCAATATCGGCAGAAGCACGATTTTGAGCTCGCTGTTTCGTCCGCGCATCGATCGGATTCTTTTCGCGGCGACGAAAGCCGATCATCTGCATCGCTCCAATCACGACCGGCTCGAAGCCATTCTCAAGCGCATGGTCGAGCATGCCGTCGAGAAAGCGAAATTTGCGGGCGCGGAAGTCGATGTCGTCGCACTCGCCGCCGTGCGCGCGACGCGCGAGGCTCTCGTGCAGCAAGGCCGAGAAAAACTACCGTCCATCCTCGGCACGCCGCAGGCTGGAGAGACCTCCGACGGCGAAGTGTTCGATGGCAAGACCGAAATCGCGACATTCCCCGGTGATTTACCGACGGACCTCGACGCGTTGTTCGACGGCGACAGCTTTCGCGGCTTAAGTGCCACATCGGCCGAGAAAGCCGATTATCGATTTCTTAAATTTCGTCCGCCGCAGCTCGCGCGCGAGAACAATGAAGAACCGTCGCTCCCGCATATTCGCCTCGATCGCGCGCTTCAGTTCCTGATCGGAGACAGACTGCAATGAACGACCGTCCCCATCATCGCAAACCAGCAGCGTTCAAGCTCAACGATCCGCGCGTCCGCGTCGTCGATGCCGACGATGACGGAGCGCGTCCGTCAAGCGGAAAAATTCAAGTGATGCCGGAGATGGATGCGGTAGCTTTGCCAGCTCTGATCGACGAGCCGGCGGTTCCTGTGAAGCGCGGCTTCGGCTGGGCAGCATTGTTATGGGTCGCGCTCGGCGGGCTTGTGCTGATGGGCCTTGGACTTGGCATTTCAAACCTGGTCACGGACCTGTTCAACCGCAGTCAGAGCCTTGGCTACATCGGACTTGTATTCGCATCCGCCGCCGTGCTGGCACTGCTCGTCATCATTCTGCGCGAGATATTAAGTCTCATGCGGTTGGAAACCATCGAGAAACTTCACGAGCGGGCCAACGCCGTTCTCGTCAGCGACGATCGCAAGGAGAGCGACGCCATCGTGCGCGACCTCTTGAAGATTGCCCACGACAATCCACGCCTCGCCCGCGCCCGGACCATGCTTGAGGGTCATGCCAAAGACATCATCGACGGCGCGGACATGTTACGGCTTGCCGAGCGCGAATTGATGGCGCCGCTCGATCAGGAAGCGCGTCGTCTGATTTCAAGTGCGGCGCAGCGCGTCTCGCTGGTGACGGCGATCAGCCCCGGCGCCGTGATCGATGTATTATTCGTGTTCGCTGCCGCCGTGCGCCTCGTGCGCCAACTGGCGCGTCTCTATGGCGGTCGTCCAGGCACGCTCGGCCTCATTCGCCTGATGCGTCATGTCATCGCGCATCTTGCGGTGACAGGCGGGATGGCCGCGAGCGACAGCCTGATTCAGCAGATGCTCGGGCATGGGATCGCTGCGAAGTTGTCAGCACGGCTCGGCGAGGGATTGCTGAATGGATTACTCACCGCGCGGCTCGGTCTTGCCGCCATCGACGTCACGCGCCCGCTGCCGTTTGCGGCCCTGCCGCGCCCCGCACTGTCGGACCTTGCAAAAGATTTGATGAAACGCATCGGCGACGCTGACACGAAATAATTTCGCGACACACTATCCCAAGGGCGGCCAGTCGTAGAACACCGTGCCGGGTTTCGGTGACAAATCTGGAATCCAGTTGGTGATTTTCTTGAAAACGAATTTATCGACAGTGATACCGCGCCAAATGCGGTCCTGCTGCCCGACAACCTCAAAGGCGGCAGGTGTAGCCCGTTCGATGACGTTGCCGTCATTTGGGAAAGTGTCGACAAAAAGCCCCGCGCCCGAACCAACGGCAGCAGCATTGCGTTTCTCGTCAAAACCGTTGAAGCGGCTGCGCTCGGTCATTTGAATTACTGGAATGCTATCCTTGAGATGCCAACGCAACATCGCGTAAATGCGATAGTTGATCGTGCCGATCCACGTTGCGCCTGATTTTCCCGTGGCAGCTTTCGCACCAAGTGCGATCTCGCGATAACCCGCTTCCTTGCCGATAGGATCGCGCGCGCCCGCTGCGGTGAAATTGCTGATGCCGTACAGATAGAACGCGCCGAGGTTTAAGACCACGCCAAACGCGATGGCAGCCACCGCCCATCGCTGCGCTGTTCGCAGGAACCAGTTATTCTCCGCAACTTTGCTAATCCCAGCAAGATTGATCGCGGTCGCCGCAAACGCAAACGGCCAAACCAGCATCGGCCAGGTATCGCCGACCCGCAGCGACAATGATCGCCACAAAAAAAAGAAAAATGGCACGAGCGCGCAGGTCGACAAAAGTACGAAAACCGGATTGCGTTGGCGATAGCCGCGCCATCCCAGCATGATCGTCCCGCAAAGTGCGACCGGAAACAGCAGCGGGCCGACCAGTACCGCCTGCAATCCGATGTAGTCTACGACCGTCCGCATCGACATTCCGTGATCGGCGCGCGCGCGGACGAACTGGAATCTGAACGAATCCCAGTCGTGTTGCCAGTTCCAGTACATCACCGGTGAAAAAATCAAGAGCGCGATTAGTGCGGCCAGATACGGATACGGACTGCGCAGCCAACGCGTACGCCGATCCGGCACGAGCGCGAAAGCGACGATCGCAGGCACCAGCAATACCACGGTGTATTTCGACAAAAGTGCGAGTCCGCCGAATACGCCGGCAGCAAGCCACCATTTTGCATCGCTAGTTTCGGTCAAGCGCACGAGAGCCCATACCATCGCGACGGCAAATGGAATCATCGCGGCATCCGGCAATACACGCGAGCCGAACAGCCCGTATTCAAGAGCTGCCTGCGGCATCAGGATCGCAAGCACAACTATAAAACGATCTCGGGTTTGCCGCCACACAATGTCGGCGATCAGCGCCTGCGCGATCCACATCGCAAGCAGGCCCGCAAACCGCACGCCGAAATTTGTATCGCCGAAGATTGCCGTGCCGAAGCGAACGAACCAAGCGATCATCGGCGGGTGATCGAGGAACGACAGCACGTTTTCCTTCGACCACGTCCAGTAATACGCCTCGTCGGTGCGCAATTCGGCAATCGACGCGTATACGACCTGCAAGATTGCAAGCAGCGCAATGACAGCGATAGCGGCGAACATGCCGCGATCTTTAACCCCCGCCGACGCGGGCAACTTCTCAATGGTGACGTTTTTCGTCATTGACTGGCAGCGTTTCGGTGAGATGGTCATTCTGCGTGCATGGAATTTGCTTCAATCTTGCATCGAGTATTCTTGTGGCTTTTCACCGACCAGCCCGGCGGAGTCAAACTATCGCTGATGGCGCGGTGCATTGTGCATGGCGTTAACCTCGTGCCTGCGGTAAAAAACATCCGGTTTCACATTGCAGTATTGGCCTGTCGATATTGGCTTGCAGCGGTTTTGATACTGGGAGCGGGCCGGAAGATTTAGAATCATGGAAGAACAATCCATCGCAACATTTTTAAAGCGCGTTCGGCGCGGCACAGGGCTGCGCCAAATCCGGATGGCAACCGGGCTCATTCTCTTCTCTTACCTGATCAGCCACTTCCTCAACCATTCGCTCGGCAACATTTCGCTGAGCGCGATGGAGGACGGCATGCAGTATCATGTCGCGTTCTGGCGCAGCTGGCCGGTCGCCATCGTCTTCTACACCGCCGCGATCACCCACATGAGTCTCGGGATCTGGGCGTTGTATGCGCGCCGCCAATTCCGCTGGGTCACGATCGAAATGATCCAACTGGTGTTCGGGCTGGCTATTCCCATTCTTGTGATCGGACATCTGGTTGGCCTTCGCCTTGCGGCAACCTTGTTCGGTCACGACAAACTCTATGCGCAGGCGTTCTTCGCCTATTGGGTCTATCGACCGTACGTGATGTGGATGCTCTACGCGGTACTCATCGTGTCGTGGACCCACGGCTGCATCGGTTTGTTTTTCTGGCTGCGCACGAAGCTCTGGTTCAAAAAAACCGCAGCATATCTGCTTGCGTTCGCGGTTCTCCTACCCACGTTGGCGATGCTCGGACTGTATCAGGGCGGCCGTTCAGTGGTGCGCGCGAGCAAGGCGCCGGAATGGCGGGCCGAAAATCTCACCACGGAAAAAGTCGGCACCGGCGCGGATCAAGTCATTCTCGACGACATCATTCAATACGCGCTGCTCGGTTATCTCGGGCTCATCGCGCTTGCTTTCGCCGCGCGTGGCGCACGCGCCTGGTATGAGCGCTTCGGCGGATTGGTGAAACTGTCCTACGGCGACGGACGCACCATCCAGATCCCGAAGGGCCTCAGCATTCTCGAAGCCAGCACGCGCTTCAACATTCCCCATTCCAGCGTCTGCGGCGGTCGGGCGCGCTGCTCGACCTGTCGCGTCCGCATCATCGGCGACTGCAAGACGCTGCCGCAACCCTCCAGCCGCGAAGCCTTCGTGCTGGATCGCGTGGGGTGCGGCAACGATCCGGCCATACGCCTTGCTTGCCAACTGCGGCCGCGCACGGATGTGGCCTTCTTCCAGATTTTTCCAGCGAAAGTTGGCGAGTCCCCTCTGGCGAAAGCAATTCAGACCCATGCCGGCAAGGAGCGGTATCTCGTCAGCATGTTCGTCGATCTGCGTGGATCGACCAAGCTTGCGGAAAAATTACTGCCGTTCGACACGGTTTTCATCATCAACCGCTTTCTGACAGCGGTGTCGCAAGCTGTGGTCGAGTGCGGCGGCAAGCCGAACCAGTTCGTCGGCGACGGACAACTGGCTCTATTCGGTCTTGAGACCGATCCGAAGACAGCGTGCCGTCAGGCGCTGATGGCTGCCGCCAGAATCTCGGTGCATGTCGACGAATTGAACAAATTTCTCGGCAAAGACATTCCGGAGCCGCTCAGATTTGGTGTCGGTATCCACGGCGGAGAAGTAATTATCGGCGACATCGGCTCGCACGATCACACCGTGTTCACGGCACTTGGCGATGCCGTCAACGTCACCGCGCGGCTTCAGGACATGACGAAGAACCTGTCTTGCGAGGTCGTCGTGTCGGACGAGGTCAGAAAAACCGCCGGACTTCCAGAAAACATTCTGCCGCCGGTCGAGGTCGCCATTCGCGGACGCGTCGAGCCGATGATCGTTCACGCGGTCAAGAAAGCGGAAATGCTGGCGGCAATCGTCGGCGATTTCGCAGTTGCAGCAGCCTGAAACTGCGGCATCCAGTTCCGGTTTGCCGCAAAGCTGCCGATTTCGAATCCATCCCGCCGGCGGTTTATCTCTATCCAGTTTCCCGCAGACCGCGTAACTTGCCGCCCCGTCGGACATGGCTTCGCGGTACCCGACTGTGTGTTTGGAATGCTCTTACCCTCTGGAGACGACGTAATGGCTAAAGGCACTGTGAAATGGTTCAACCCGACGAAGGGTTACGGTTTTATCCAGCCGAGCAACGGCGGCAAGGATGTGTTCGTCCATATTTCGGCAGTTGAGAAAGCGGGCCTGACCTCGCTCAATGAGGGACAGACAGTCGAGTTCGAAGAAGTTGCCAATCGCGGCAAGACCTCCGCCGAAAATCTCAAGGTCTAAAACGAACTTGGAGCGGGCGCGTTTGCGGAACATGTCCGCCACGCCACCCGCACTCCCCAAACAATTTCGCGGCAGCCGGTCCCGTACCGGCGTTCGCATTTCTGACTCTTCGTGAGCGAAGGCGATAACCGTCGCCGGTTAAGTCTGCTAGTCTCCATTCAAACCGAATGGAGAGATCAACGTGCCGACTTACACCATCAGCGTTCCTGCAGGCCGCCTCACCGAAGCTCAAAAAGCAACGGCCGCCCGCGAAATCACCCGCGTCCACAATGAAGTCACCGGGGCCGCGACCTTCTTCGCGCAAGTCATCATCCACGAAATTCCGAAAGGGAATTACTTCTCCGGCGGCACTCTGCTCAAGGATGACCAAATCTTCCTGAACGGGCAGATAAGAGCGGGCCGCAGCGCCGTCGATCGCGCAAAATTACTGAAGGGCCTTCACGCCTGCCTTACCGCGGCAGCCGGTGCTGACTCCACAAGTGTCTGGGTCTATCTCACAGACCTCGCTCCGCGCGACATGATCGAATACGGCCATGTTCTGCCAGAACCCGGCAGTGAAAACGACTGGATGACAAATCTGCCGGCGAAAGATCGCGAACGGATGCAGAAGACCGGCAAATAGCAGCGTTTTCTTGCTCAGGCGAAAACTCATCCCTGCAATTCGGGCTGCGTTGCATTGTTAAAATGATAAGCGTCATATAATAAGCAGCCATCTTCACGAGGCATACTGGCTATGACCGTTCAAAACGCCGCTACAGGCACCACCGCAGGACGCCCCACCTCATCCATCTCGGCCGAGATTCTCGTGCTGGCGGCGCTGGCGTCGGTCGGCACGTTTGCGACCAGCATTCTTCTTCCCTCCCTGCCGTCGATGGCGAAATCGCTGAACGTCTCAACAGCCGAAGTCACCTCGACCATCAGCGTCTATCTTGCCGTCTTCGCCATCGGGCAATTGTTCGTCGGCCCGATCTCGGATCGCTACGGCCGTTGGAAACCCGTCATGTTCGGGCTCGCGATTTTCGTCGCAGGCAGCCTGTGGTGCGAATTCTCGAACGACTTGCCGACGCTGCTGTTCGGGCGCTGCATTCAGGCGACCGGCGCGTGCGCCGCTTCCGTGCTGTCGCGTGCAATTGCGCGCGATCTGTTGAGTGGCGAAGAACTCACCCGCGCACTCGCTTTCGTAACGGTCGCAATGGCCGCCGCCCCCGGTTTCTCGCCGCTGATCGGCGGGTTGCTGGATTCGACATTCGGCTGGCGATCCGAATTTCTCACCGTCGCAATCTTCGGCGCAATGGTCGCGGCCTGTTTTTTGCGTTTCGTCGGCGAGACGCATAATTTCGATCTCAAGACATCGATGTCGCCACTGGCGATTGCGCGCGTATTCAGGAATCTCCTGACCGACATCCGCCTGGTCGCACCCTCCGGCACCATCGCTCTTTTCATGGGCGCGTTGTTTGCGATGTTTTCCGTGACGCCGCGGATTCTGATGGACGGGCTCGGCTATACCCCGCTGCAACTCGGTCTGTTTTTCGCAAGCACCGTATTCGTCGTGTTCGGCTCCGGAATGTTCGCGCCTCGTCTGGCAAAAATGATCGGGCATTCGCAGGCGACGGTCGTCGGCATTTCGATTGCGACGTGCGGGGCTTTCGCCCTCCTCATTGGACATTTTCTCCCGCACACGATCTGGAGCTATCTGCTGCCGGTGCTGCTTTATCTTTCGGGCTTCGGGATGATTACGCCGCTGGCAACCGCAAGCGCATTGCAGCCGTTCGGCGACCGCGCAGGATCGGCCTCGGCATTGCTGGGCTTCATGCAGATGGCAGGTGCATCTTTGGGCGTGGCGCTGACAGCGTCGATTGCAAGCGCAACGCTCGCGATCGGCGTCGTGCAGGTCTTATTCAGTGTGCTGGGTCTTGCGCTTTATCTCATTGGCTTGAAAGTCGCCGCGAAATAAAGCTGATGATCAGCAGGATGCTTCCCAGCCTTGTGGAAATGGGATCATCGGCCAAGCCTTCTTGGATAAAGCATTCGAACCGGAGCAATCCGAAGCGTCGTCGCCGGGTTCAAGAACACCACCGCAATAGGGGCAGCAATTGTCGTTGGCCGCGCGCGGATAGTCGTTCGACGTGTCGGTGACATCGACGGCGAAAAATCGGGCCACCTGCGGGCGCTTGGTCAGTCGATTGGACATGCTGCTTCCTCTTGCTTAGAGGGGCATCATGCATGCGAGATCATGCTGTTCCGTTCAGCGGAACGCTCAAATTTTACCGTTAGATTGCAGGCTTTGTTGGCCTGCGACGGTAAACGAAATCTTTAGCGCTCGACGATCAAACCGCGGCTGGTGACGACGACCCAGCGGCCATCCTGACGACGGATCGCATCGACGCGGCCGATGCCGGGAAGCGAATCGCCCGGATAGACCTCGTAAACACCGAGCCGGCCTTCGACCCTCGCTGCACCCTCGCCGACATCGCGCAACGCCCAACCGTCCACGATGGGAAGGCGGTTTGCGGTTGCGGCAGCAGGCGGCGTGATCGAGCCAGTGATTTCCGGCGCTGTACGCGCCTTGTCGCCAGCGTCGCTGAGTTTGGTGGTCGTATCGGAGAGCTTTGCGAGCTTGGCCGACTGCGCTGTTGCCAATGCCTTGAGCGAGGTGATCTCGGCGTTGACCTTGGCAATCGCGCCGTCCATGGCGTGGCCTTGGGCGGCCACATCCACGGTTTGACCGCTTGAAACATAGTGTCCGATGCCGAATGTCGCGGCCGAACCGCCAACCGCGCCGACGGCTGCGGCAAGGGCAACAATGGCTGCGAGCGACAGCGCACGGCGCTCAGTCTTCCCGGGTGTCGGCATCTCAGGCCCGAAGGGCTCGTCGGAAGCCTTGGTATTGAACGCCGGGTTGTCCCAGGACGAATGCGGCGTCAGACGCTGCAACACGATGTCTTTGGGCGCGCCTTTGGACGAATCTTGGAACGGGGCTGCGATCTGCTTCGGTTCACTCTGCAAACCGGCAGCCATATCGCCTGACTTCGGCACGAGGGAAGCCCCGGAATGATCGTCGGATTTGTCGATTTTGCCGTCGGTGTTGTGGTCGCTCATAAGCCCGCCCCCAAGTTGGTTCATGATTTGGTAACTATAATTTCTTGATGAATCGTTACCGACGGGCCAGCATCGGCCCGGACGAGGCGACATCTTGGATTCCATGCGGAACAGAACGCTCCAGCAGGCTTTGACCCAAATGCGACAAGAATACCCCGACCCCAATGCCCGCTCGTCGTTCGGCACCTGGGTTCGCACCCATCTGTTCAGGACGTGGACGGCCCTCGTCACGCTCGGCGGATTCGGCTGGGCGTTTTTCTACAAACCCGACTGGATCACGTGGTGGCTGCGCACCACCATGACCGGCATCGAGCAAGGCGCGGGCTTTTTGCCCTACCCTTACGGCGATCAATTCGAGGTCGCACTGCGCGGCATCGGCGGATCGTTCTGGGTGCAGATCACGCTAGCGATCATCATCGTGCGCGTCGCGGCGTGGTTGATCGGGCAGATGTTCAAGCGCGCGCGGGGGCCGCGCGAGGCGGATGTGGATGCGATCTATCGCGAGAAAGTTCGCCGCGAGGAAGCGCCGCGCAGAGAAATCTATCGCAGCGAACCACCGCGCTTCTGACCGGCGCCTCCAAGAGACGCCATTTCCAAAAAGAGAAAGGCGCCTCGCGATTGCTCGCGAAGCGCCCCCTCTAAAACTCGCTGGTCAAGGCGGTGAGACCGCCCATCTGCAACGCTCTCAATACAAACTCAAAGAGCGACGCGGGCGATCCCAGCGAGGTGACAGCGTTTAGAATGAGACACTGGACCACCTCCTTTCGTTAAGTTGACGACAAGGAGAAGATAAGCGTGTGCGTGAAAAGGTCAAGCTAGAGAGCAGGAAATGAACTGCAAAATTTGAAATTGCAGATTTATTCTGAAATCGTTTTCAAGAAGGGATTTTTGGTGGCGCGACTTAATTCAGAATATGGAAGCGAACTTCATCTTTTGAGAATGCTCGGACGGCATCGCAAATCGTTCGATGCTCAGATTCAGAGAGCAACCGGCTGCGATTCCGTCGACTGGCTGGATTTTCCTTCAGGCGAGTTGCGCATGAACAAAGCAAGCAAACCGAACTGGGACAAAGAATGGCTTGGTTTGGATTTTTTGCCATCGACCAATCCAACCGTTGCACTTTGGAAATCAGCTTGGCCGCATCATTCGGGAGTTCACAATTGGGATGCGGTGGCACAGATTAAGTTCGGTGGCTCGATCGAATGGTTGCTGGTCGAGGCAAAAGCAAATTTGCAAGAGCTACGTTCTGACTGCGGAGCAGAAAAGGCCGACAGCTTAGCTCTAATAGGCGCCACAATAGCGAAGACCAAGGCCGCGCTCGGCGTAAGCGATGAGCGTGATTGGCTTAGAGGTTATTACCAATTTTGCAATCGTGTCGCCATTCTCGACACGATGAATAATTCAGGCACTCCGGCACAAATGCTCTTCGTCTACTTTTATGGAGACATCAGCGATAGCGGAAGAACATGTCCGCAGGACAAAACAATGTGGCAGTCCGCTATTGATTCCCAAGACACTCATGTTGGATTGCCCATCGGCCATCGTCTTGACGGACGGATTCATAAGTTGCTTGTCGATGTGCAATGCGGAAATACACCGTCTCAAACGTAACGCGAACGGGGTAGAAACTGGCGCTCCCTAGGGGAATTGAACCCCTGTTTCAGCCTTGAGAGGGCCGCGTCCTAACCGCTAGACGAAGGGAGCGTTGGTTTCAGGGAATAACCTCGAAACGCCAATGCTGCAAGGCCCCACTGCCGGCGGACCAAATACCTTGGGTCAGAATCCGCCTTTTCATTTAGCTGATATGAGAAGTTGCATCCTGATACACATCGACACCACCTAGTTTTTGCTCGACGAATTTTTGCGTTCTAAAGTCTGGATCAATTGAAAGAGCCAGCCTTGAAACGGTTTTTTCCAGATATCGTTGTGGCCGGAAATTATATCCTCATCTGCCCTCGCAACTATAAACGGATTATTTGGTTGAATAGGAGTTGGCTCCGAATCGGCGGAGAGATAGAGGCTCTTTTCTTCAGACGAGATTCGGGTCAAGCATATTTCATTGGCTACGTATCCTTCCGAGACATTATTTTTGCTCACGTTGCAAGATTGTCCGTTCTTCAATGTCTTCAAGGTGTGAGTTACATAACTGATCGTCGACTTGTTTCCGACGAAATTTCCCAGCGTCGTATATTCGAGATCTGTCCGAGCTCCGCCCAACCACTGCCCAAACGGAAAAGCGAATCTTGTAGCCCAATCCGCGGTAGATGAAACTGCAACGATGAGTGGAGGTTGGCTGTCTGGAAAAGACTCTGTGTTACGAAGAATGTTGTTGAATGTCGAATAAAGCGACGATTCAAACGCGGGATTAAGCAATAATAGCGCATCGACTGAAGACGTAACTATTGGATACGAGCCGAATCTCACCTGGTTGGGGTGCGCTCTTTCAATATCGCTGATTAAGGTTTGGCCGGCAGCGCCAAACAATAATCGAGCACCGAAGCTATGGCCTATAGCGAAAACCTGGTCGCCCCGTTTTGAATTACGTGTCGCGCCGAACACTGACACAATCTTTGTTACAACAGCTGATTGTGCAATTCGATCGGCGGTGCTCTTTTTTGTCCAGAAAGTTAGGTTTTCAAACACCTTGTAACCGAGCCAATCTAGAACACGATAACCCCAACCACCATTCCACCCGACATAAACACCGAAGACATATTTCTTACCTTTGTAATATTCGGCCCAATCCTTAATGGTATTTTTGAAGTGGTCAAAGTCACTATCGGTCGAACTAGCAGAGTGCTTCCATCCATGGACATACAATATCGCTAATCGCGGAAGATTTTCAGATCCCGCTTTCACGGGAGGTTTTTTCCTCCCCTCTTCCCAAACCATTTCAAGCACCGCGTCCGTTAGTTCGCAACGATCGACAAATTGTCCTGAATCGGTGAGACGAATTAGCCGAACGGTTCCTGGATTGGGTCGTGGCCAATTACTCGGGTCGGCTGCCCCTCTACTTTGCGGGCAACGGTATTGGATTTTATCGGGACCTTCGACAATCAGTTCGTTTATCAACGGAAGGACAAAAAAATTCGACAGAATCCCGGCTAGAACAATTACTGAAATTACCTGGAACGCTTTGAAAAATTTCATGGCCTTCATTCCTAATTAAAAATGAAATGGGCGAACTCTGAAAATTGAGGCAATGGTGGAAATCCAAAAAACCGTCGCAATAACGATTAGAAAGACGTCACGGCTCCCGAACGAAGCTTAACCTCCCTACAGGTTTCAATGTCTTGGCGTCGAAGGAGCGGATTTCCGTCACGCCATTAATATCGAGCGTCACGAGCAGGCGTCCATCCGCAACGCCGGTCGAGACGATCCGCGCGCCCTTCGGCAGCGTCGCGGTCACGTCGGTTTGTTGCACGCTTCCCTCAGTCTTGAAAAGCCGATAGCCGATAGCGAACAGAACGGCGGCCAAACCGATGGCCGTGGTCAGGCCCGCAATCAGCATCATCCGGCGCACGCGCGCGATCAGGGCTGCTTGCTCCGGCGTCTGTTCTGGCGCATCAGGTTCAGTCATGACGAGTCACGAACTCCAAGGAATCAAAGAAATCAAAGTCGAAGGCGACGAAGGCTCGACGCGGCTGGATCGTGTCCTCGCCGCGCGAAGCCCCGATCTGTCGCGCTCGCGGCTTAAAGCGCTGATCCTCGCAGGGCAAGTGTCGATCGGTGCGAATATCGTGCGCGACCCGGCTTTTCATGTGCGTCCCGGCGATACGATCACCATCGATGTTCCGCCCGCCACCGATCCAGAGCCGCAGGGCGAAGACATTCCGCTCGATATCGTGTTCGAGGACGACGACATCATCGTGCTGAACAAACAGAGCGGCCTCGTCGTGCATCCGGCCGCGGGCCACGAAACCGGCACGCTGGTCAACGCACTCATAGCTCATTGCGGCGCGTCGCTATCGGGCATCGGCGGTGTGCGTCGTCCCGGCATCGTGCATCGGCTGGATAAAGACACGACGGGTTTGATGGTGGTCGCGAAGAACGACGCTTCTCATCAATCATTGTCGGCGCAATTCGCCGATCATGGGCGAACGGGAGAAATGCGACGCGGCTACATGGCGTTCGCATGGGGCGTGCCGGGCTGGAAAAGCGGCACCATCAACGAGCCGATCGACCGGCATCCTTATTCGCGCGACAAGATGGCGGTGCGGGAACGTGGCCGCGAAGCGGTGACGCATTGGGAAACCCTTGAGGCCTTCAACGGCCACGACAGCAAGCCGGTCGCGTCATTGATTGCCTGTCAGCTGGAGACAGGGCGCACCCATCAGATCCGCGTCCACCTCGCCCATATCGGCCACCCTCTGATGGGCGACGACGTTTATGGATCGGGCTTCAAGACCAAGGCCAGCCATTTAAGCGACCGCGCACAGGCGGCTTTGACGGCCTTGGGGCGACAAGCTCTCCATGCATATTTGCTGCAACTGAAGCATCCCAAAACCGGGGAAATTCTCCACTGGGAAGCGCCTTTGCCTGAGGATTTGCTTTCCCTGCAGGCGGCATTGCGTAGCAGGAATTAGTTGAGTGCGCTAAAAAGACGCATGGTTACATAGATTTAACCCGGGTCACGGGTTCGTGACCCCCTTTTGTTCTTTCCATGCCCAGCCATTTGGGAGTATGTTGCGCCTGCGCTGAGGATTGTCCTGAGCGCGGAACATTGCAGTGCCACTGGCTTTTATAAAGCGGTGGCCTGCCTGGCTCGCCGCTATCGGGAGCCTGAACACTGGAGGGCGCACAATGGCCCGTACCGCAAGTCTGCCGGTTCTCAATGGAGAATCCGGTCTCTCTCATTACCTGACCGAAATACGCAAGTTTCCGATGCTGGAGCCACAGCAGGAATACATGCTTGCGAAGCGTTGGCGCGAACATGACGATCGCGACGCGGCGCATCAGCTCGTCACCAGCCATCTCAGACTCGTGGCGAAAATTGCCATGGGTTATCGCGGCTATGGCCTGCCGATTTCCGAAGTCGTCTCTGAGGGCAATGTCGGCCTGATGCAGGCGGTGAAACGCTTCGAGCCCGAAAAGGGATTTCGCCTCGCGACTTACGCGATGTGGTGGATCAAGGCGTCGATCCAGGAATACATCCTGCGTTCGTGGTCGCTCGTGAAAATGGGCACGACTGCAAACCAGAAGAAGCTGTTCTTCAACCTGCGCAAGGCCAAGAGCAAGATCTCCGCGCTTGAAGAGGGTGATATGCACCCCGATCACGTGAAGACGATTGCGACAAAGCTTGGCGTCACGGAGCAGGACGTTGTCGATATGAACCGCCGCCTCGGCGGCGACGCATCGCTCAACGCGCCGATCCGCGACGATGGCGAACCCGGCGAATGGCAGGACTGGCTGGTCGATAACTCGCCCAATCAGGAAGCCATTCTGGCCGAGCACGAGGAGTTCGATCATCGCCGCAGCGCTCTAACCGGCGCGATGGGCGTGCTCAACCCGCGTGAACGCCGAATCTTTGAGGCACGGCGTCTGGCTGAAGAGCCGATGACGCTGGAAGACCTTGCCGCCGAATTCGGCGTGTCGCGCGAACGCGTGCGGCAGATCGAGGTTCGCGCGTTCGAGAAGGTGCAGTCGGCGGTGAAAACCACGATCGCGAATGCCGAGCACGCGGCGATGGAAGCCGCGCTGTAATTTCTTTCGGCGCAAAATTACTAAGGCCGGCCTCACGAGGCCGGCTTTTTATTTGGATAACTGAAGCTGATTGAGTCTCAAAAATAATCCCTGAAAAAATCCGCCAGCGAGTCGTTCTCGATGTCCGACATATCGCGCAGCAATGCGCCGGCCTGCGTAGTGTAGGTCGCGGGTACATTGTCAACACCCGGAATAGGGTTCGCGACGATGGAGCGATAATTCTCAAGATTATCCTGCGTGCCGGCAAAGATGCAGACGCACACTTTCGGATCGGCGAAAATATACCAGACGCCATTGGCGCTTTTTTGAACGACCATTTTGTGCGGCGGTAATGCGCGCAGCGCCTTTTGGCCGACCGCATCGTTCGCAAGCCTCACGCGGAATCCTGCCGAGCGTAGATAAAAGTCGTTGGCGTCGAGAAACGGCTTGTCGAGCTGCGTGGTTTGCGCGGCCAGAGGTAGAATCAATAATGTCACGGCGATTGCTGAGACCGCGCGTAACACGAAGGGGACAAATCCGTTTAAACGAAAAAACATCGACAACCTTTGAACCCGTCTAAAAAAAATCTCAGCAACACCTGACGCATTCCGGACACACGCCAGACACACGCTAAGTGTAGTTATCGCAACGCGCCAAAAATCTACATATCACGAAAACAGTCCCGTGACGACGTCTTGCGAAATTTCATATCGGCGTCAGTCATCTCAATTTCATCGCCGCGACTCACAACCGCCCCATTGCGTCCCGATGGTCCGCACGGAATTTATGCGCAACCCGCAAAAGCGAGCGCCGCTTTGGCGTCGGGTCGCGCTTCGACGAACTTAAAAACCGGGAGACCCCGCATGACAAAACGCCCACCGGAATCCTTCGATGCCGAAATCGTCGCCACGCTGCGGGAAGTATTGAATATCGCTGTGGCGCAGATCGCCGAAGCGAACCGGACGCCCGCAACTAAAGCGAAGATGGCGGAGACCATCGTGCGCTGCGCAGCAGAAGGTGTCACCGATGCGAGCGATCTGGTGTCGAGCGCGATTGCGGCAGGAGAAGTTCCGGCAGCGTGAAACCGGAAATCAGGCTCTTTGAAAATCAACCCGTCGCGCGTTTAGGTGCGTCCTCGACGATGCGGGGCGCTTGCGTCGCGAACTGTTCGTCCTGCGGCTTCGCCGGAAGACTTCCATGCGCTTTGCCGTAATCGATCACCTGCGCCATCAGCCGCAAACCCATCGGGGCGAGCGCACGCTCCCACAATTCGCGCGCGGTCTCGTCCTTCTTGACGAAACACCAGTCCTGCGCGGCAATCGCGCCGGCATCCATGCGGTCGGCAAGGTGATAGATCGTGCCGCCGGCTATCGGATCGCCTTCCTTGATCGTCCACTCGATTGCAGCAATGCCGCGATGACGCGGAAGCAGCGAGGGATGATAACCGATGCCGCCATGTTTCGCGGCTTTCAGCGCCTCTTTCGTGACGCGCGCATGGCTGTGCGCGGTAACGATGAGATCCGTGTCCGGCGCGATTTCGCCCGCTTCAATAAACTTCGGTGACGCCTGCACCGTCACAGGAATATTGGCAGCGTGCGCGGCGGCCGCGAGGCGATCTTCGCCGTCGGCGACCACGACTCGAATGATTTCGATTCCGTGCGCGCGCAGCATGTTGAATGTCTCGACGCCAAAATGGCGCGAACCCGCAAGTGTAATTTTCATCGTATAACCACCCCGGAAAAAATGATTTGCACCAGCACTGCTGACCCCAAACTTATTGACCCCAAACTTATTGACCCCAAACTTATTGACCCCAAACTTATTGACCCCACGTCGTGAAGGCTTCGTTGAATGCGCGCTCGCCCGGCGCGCCTTTTTCGATGGCGATGATGCCGCGCCGTTGATTGGAGTAGACGATAGGAATGTCGAACCATGAGCGCTCCTTCAGAAGCTGAAGGTTGCGCGCCTTGTCCGCTTCGACGTTCGACAATCCGACCAGGAAAAACCCGTCGGTAACTTTCACCGCGAGGCCCGCAAGTGGCGTGCCGCGCGCCTGCTCGTTGGATTTCATCAGGACGCCGGGTACGTTTGCAATCGTTGCGCCAAAATCCGACGGAAGAACAAATGTCAATTCCGCCGTATGACTCGCCGGCAGCGACGCATCGGAGTTGCGTCGGATCGACAGCGTCACCTTGATTTTCCGTTCGGGAATTTCGATGTCGGCGCGTACGCCGATATCCGCAGGCTGACCGGCCGCCACCTTGACCGGCTCCGTGCGCCAGACCACGGAGCCTACGTATTGCTTGCCCTGCGGTGCGCCTGGATCTTCGTCGTACAACACGACGCGCTGCGCGACGGGCGCGACCTGATCGCCCTGCTGGCCGACCCGATCGGTAATCTTCGGGCGCGCGCCTGCGGAATCCTTCGACGTGTCCGCCGCCGGCGTTGCCGGCTTCATCACCGTCTTCACGAGCGAATAGACTTTCGGGGCGACCAAGAATGCGCCACCGAGTACGACAATTGCGATGCCGGCAATGATGGCGCCCATGACCGGAAAGCCGCGCCGAACTTTGACGTTCTCCTCGCGCTCATCCCGCGTGGCCATGCGAACGCGGCCGCGTTCCGGCTGTTGATACGTGTCGGGCTGTTCGAGCGAATCATCATAGTCGTAAGCATCGGCGTCACCGGCAGGCTTGACGGCATCGAGATCCTGACGGTCGAAATGAGACGGTGCGGTCGGACGCTGCGTGCGATTTGTCGCGCCGCCGCGGCCGAGCGCTTCAGCATCGGCGACGACATCGCGAAAACCGCGCACGCCGGGAGCAGGACGTCCGTCGTCGAGCGAGCGACGCGACGCGGGCGATCCGGCGCGTGCATCACGCGTGAAATCATCGAGCATCTGCGTGTCGTTGCGGCGCGGGTCCGGCGATCTCATGTCTCGTGGAGGGGGCGCAGGCGCGCGCGGCGGCTCGCTGCGTGGAGGCTCCGGCCGCAGGCTTCGTGACGACCGGGGATCGGGTGCAAGCGGCGCCGCACTGTCACGCTCGCGGCCGGACAGCGGCGGTTGCGACGGCCGTGCGGAGCGTACGCTGTCCCGCAGCGCATCTCCGGGACGTGGCGTATCGCGTCGAATTGACAATGACGACGCAGCAGAATCGGAACGTGCGGGTGCAACAGCGCGACCGGCATCGGAACGCCCACGCTTGGCGGCGTCGGCCTCAACACGGCGCACGGCGTCTTCGAGTCCAAGCCGCTCGCGTGTGATTTCGGCTTCGCTCAGCGGCGGCTGCACCGCGCGCAATTGGGCGATGAGCGCCGTCCGCGCGCGCTCATAAAGCGCACGACGTGTTTCACCGCTGGCGCCGGGGTCCAGTCCGGAGATAGCGCGGGCTATGAGTGGGTAGTAATCAGCCATCCTCGTCCAGTTTGCAGGATTTTCGGAAAATCCTGTTCCTTAAAAAGCATGATCGTGTCGGAAAACAGGGTGCCGGTGAGCTAACTTTGGCGACCCAATCTGCCAGATCATCCTCATGCCTCAAACGGGTTTTGCACGAGAATAGTATCCTCGCGTTCGGGGCTGGTGGAAAGCAGTGCGATTGGGCAGCCAACAAGTTCCTCGACCCGGCGGACGTACTTGATCGCCTGTGCGGGCAAATCCGCCCATGAACGCGCATTCGCGGTCGGCTCTTTCCAGCCTTCGATGGTCTCATAGATGGGCGTGACACGCGCCTGCGCGCCCTCGCCCGCCGGAAGATGGTCGATCTCCTTGCCGTCGAGCATGTAGCCGACGCAAACCTCGATCTGGTCGAAGCCGTCGAGAATATCGAGCTTGGTTAGCGCAAGGCCGTTGATGCCGCTGGTGCGGGCCGTCTGACGCACGAGAACTGCATCGAACCAGCCGCAACGGCGCGGACGACCGGTGTTGGTCCCGAATTCTCGGCCCCGCTCACCGATCTTCTTGCCAATGTCGTTGTCCTGCTCGGTCGGAAACGGTCCCTGCCCGACGCGTGTGGTGTAGGCCTTGCAGATTCCAAGCACGTAACCGACCGCACTTGGACCGAGGCCCGAACCCGTCGCGGCCTGCGCGGCCACAGTGTTTGACGATGTCACATAAGGATACGTGCCATGATCGACATCGAGCAACGCGCCTTGCGCACCCTCGAACAAAATGCGTTTGCCTTCGCGGCGCTTTTGATCGAGCAAATTCCACACTGAATCCGCGAAAGGAAGAACGCGCGGCGCAAGCTCAACCAGTTCTTTCAACAGCGCCTTGCCGTCGATTTCCGGCAGGCTGAGGCCGCGTAGCAGCGCGTTGTGATGATTTAACATACGCTCGATCTTGTGCGGCAAGGTCTGCGGGTCGGCGAGGTCCATCAGCCGGATTGCGCGGCGACCGACTTTATCCTCATATGCAGGGCCGATGCCACGCTGCGTGGTCCCGATCGCATGTACACCATTCGCGTTCTCGCGGATGGCGTCGAGTTCGCGATGAAGCGGCAGGATTAGCGTGACGTTTTCGGCAACACGCAGATTGTCCGGCGTAATCTTGACGTCCTGCGCGCGGAGCCTGTCCAACTCCGCCAAGAACGCCTGCGGATCGAACACCACGCCATTGCCGATAACCGACAATTTCGACGGACGCAGCACGCCTGATGGCAGCAGCGCGAGCTTATAAGTTTTGCCGTTGATGACGAGGGTGTGGCCGGCATTGTGGCCGCCCTGAAAGCGGACGACGATGTCCGCCTGTTCCGACAGCCAATCGACGATCTTGCCTTTTCCCTCGTCGCCCCATTGGGCGCCGACGACAACCACGTTGGCCATTTCGAGAAATTCTCCTGAACCCGCAAATCAAGCTGAAACCCGGCAACTTGCGGCAGGGCCACCCCGTCTTCGAGGCGTCACATCGGATAACGGATGCGCGCATAACACGCAAGCGAGAACGGCTGTTGACGGGTATCGCGAAGCCACTACAAAGTGCTGATATTACAAGCTAATCTGACGTCATTCCTGTCGCATTTCCGCACCTCTGGACTAGCCCCGCAAATGACCGAATCTGCAACGCGATCCGGTTCGTCCTGGCTGATGAGCAAACCGTTTCTGCTGCTCTCGCTGACCTCATTGTTCTGGGCCGGGAATGTCGTGCTGGGGCGTTTCGTGGCGGGGAAAATTCCGCCGATGACGCTGTCGTTCATCCGCTGGAGTGCTGCGTTTCTCATCGTGCTGCCATTCGCGTGGAAATATCTCCGGAAGGATTGGCCTGCGATCCGCAATCAACTCGGCCTGATGGTCCTGCTGTCATTGACCGGCATCACGACATTCAACTGTCTCGGCTATTGGAGTCTGCAATACACGCAGGCGCTGAACGCGCTGCTGCTGCAATCCACCGGCCCGCTGTTTGTCGCGCTGTTCGCGTTGATCCTGTTCGGCATCCGGCTGACATGGGCGCAAACCATCGGCATCACGATTTCGATGATTGGCGTGCTGGTGATCCTGCTGCGCGGCGATTTCGAAACGCTGTCCTCGATTCAATTCAACAAGGGCGACATCGGTTACACGCTGGCACTCGTGATCTTCGGGCTTTACTCCGCGCTCGCCGCAAAACGCCCCGCGATCCATCCGCTATCGTTTCTCGCCTTCACCACCGGCTGCGGCGCGCTGCTCATCATTCCTCTCATCGCATGGGAACTCGCGAGCGGACGAACGATGATCGTGAGTGCCACGACGATGGCGGCACTTGTGTATGTCGCAATCTTTCCCTCGACGCTGGCTTATTTGTTTTTCAATCGCGGCATCGAGTTGATTGGCCCCAACCGCGCGGCGCCTTTCTTTCATCTGATCCCGGTGTTCGGCTCAGTGCTCGCAATCGTCTTTCTGGGCGAGCGGCCGCAACTTTTTCATGTCTTCGGTTATGCGTTGGTTTTGACCGGCGTTTTCATCGCAGCGCGGCGCGCGTCGGCATCGGCGTCCGGAAATCCGGTTGAAGCGGCACCTCCGACGCAATGATTTTCCGAATGGCGATGCCCGTCTGGTGCAACCGAGCAATCCGAGATTGTCGGTTGTGCGCCAGAGATAATTCGGTGCAAGTAACGACATTCTCCGACGCATGAAGTGAATGACCGTCTCGACGCAATCTCCACATAAATCATCGCCGATCGGCTGGCTTTCGCATCAGCCTTATCTGCTGCTGAGCCTGATGGCGCTGTTTTGGGCGGGTAACATCGTGCTCGGGCGATTCGTGACCGGCCATGTCCCGCCATTCGCGCTGACATTCGTGCGCTGGTTTGGGACATTTCTGGTCATCGTCCCATTCGCGTGGCCGCATCTGAAAAAAGACTGGTCGACGATCCGCCGTCACCTTCCGCTGCTTGCGGTTCTCTCCTTCACAGGATTCGCGCTGAACAACGCGCTATCCTATTGGGGCCTGCAGCACACACAGGCCATCAACGCGCTGCTGATTCAATCGTCGGGGCCGCTGTTCGTCGCATTGTGGTCGTTGATCTTGTTCGGAGTCAGACTGACGCTCGCGCAAACCATCGGGATTGCGATTTCGCTGATCGGCGTTCTCGTCATCATTCTGCGCGGCGACATCTCGGCGCTGACGGGACTTGGATTTAACATGGGCGACATCATGTTCGCCGCCGCCCTGTTCGTGTTCGGGGCCTATTCGGCACTGATGACGCGCCGTCCAAAAATTCATTCGCTGTCGTTGCTGGCGTTCACCACAGGCTGCGGCGCGGCAATGCTCATTCCCACCGTCGTGTGGGAAGTGATGCAAGGCAGCACACTGACCTTCGATCTCCTGACGGTTGCAACCGTGATCTATGTCGTGATCTTTCCGTCGTCGCTTGCCTATCTGTTCTTCAACAGAGGCATCGAATTGATCGGCCCAAATCGTGCGGCACCATTTTTCCATCTCGTACCGGTGTTCGGATCGGTGATGGCAATTTTATTTTTGGGCGAAGTGGTACGCCCGTTTCACTTCGTAGGCTACGCGCTGGTTCTGGCGGGCGTGTTCATCGCCTCACGGCAGCGCTCGGCAGTCTCGACGACGCCGATGGGCGAAGCATTGTAGTTTTCCTCGCGGCGCGCTTTGAACGAACCGCGAAGAGAATTTTTAGTGGCCCAAGACAATCAGAAGTTCAGAGTCCTTAGAAGTTCAGCGCTTTGGCCTGCCTGACCTGCGGCAGGGCTGACACTTTCGTCAGTACGTCCGCCGGAATGTCACCGTCCACTTCAACAAGCGCGATGGCGTCGCCGCCCGCTTTATTGCGGCCGAGATGGAAGGTCGCGATGTTGACCTTGGCATCGCCAAGCAACGAGGCGAACTTGCCGATGAAGCCTGGCTTATCCTCGTTGGTGATGTAGATCATCGACTTGCCGAATTCCGCATCGATGCGGATGCCTTTAATGTCAACGAGACGCGGCTGACCATCGGCATAGACCGTGCCGGACACCGAACGTGTCTGGTTTTCCGTCGTCACCGTGACGGTGATCAGGCTTTCATAGTCGCTCTGCGCGGCCCGGGTGATTTCATCGACCACCATGCCGCGATCCTTCGCCACGATAGGCGCCGAGACGAAATTCACATCGCCCAGCATCGGCCGCAGCAACCCCGTCAATGCCGCCGACGTTAGCGCCTTGATCTTCATTTCGCCGACCGCACCCTCATAGGTGATCGTTACCTTTGAAATTCCGGATTCGGTGAGTTGACCTGCGAACGAACCAAGCTTCTCGGCAAGTTCAATAAAAGGTTTCAGCTTCGGCGCTTCTTCCGCCGTGATCGACGGAAAGTTGACGGCGTTGGAAATCGCGCCGGTCAGGAGGTAGTCCGACATCTGTTCGGCAACCTGCAGCGCGACGTTCTCCTGCGCTTCGGTCGTCGATGCGCCGAGATGCGGCGTGCAGATCACGTTCGAGCGACCGAACAGGATGTTGGTCTTCGCAGGTTCTTCGATAAACACGTCGAACGCGGCACCGGCGACATGCTTGGAATCGAGCGCGGCTGCGAGCGCCGCTTCATCCACAAGGCCGCCGCGCGCGCAGTTGATGATGCGCACGCCCTTTTTCATTTTCGCCAGCGCAGTTGCATCGATGATGTTGCGGGTCTTGTCGGTGAGGGGCGTGTGCAGCGTGATGAAATCCGCGCGCTTGAACAAATCTTCAAGCTCGACCTTCTCGACGCCGATGTCCTTAGCGCGCTCCGGCGACAGGAACGGATCGAACGCGATCACCTTCATGCGCAAACCAAGCGCGCGGTCCGCGACAATGGCGCCGATATTGCCGCAACCGATCACGCCGAGAGTTTTCGCGGTGATTTCCACACCCATGAAGCGGTTCTTCTCCCATTTGCCAGCCTGCGTCGAGGCATCGGCCTGCGGGATTTCGCGTGCGAGTGCCAGCATCAACGTGATCGCATGTTCGGCGGTGGTGATGGAATTGCCGAACGGCGTATTCATCACAATGACGCCCTTGGCGGTCGCAGCAGGAATCTCGACGTTATCGACGCCGATGCCGGCGCGGCCGATGACCTTCAACTTTGTCGCGCGCTCCAGAATCTTCGCGGTCGCTTTCGTCGCCGAGCGAATCGCGAGGCCGTCGTAACTGCCGATGATTTCGGCGAGCTTGTCTTTGTCCTTGCCGAGGTCCGGCTGGAAATCAACATCGATACCGCGGTCCTTGAAAATCTGAACTGCGGCGGGAGACAACGCGTCGGAAATGAGAACTTTCGGTTTGGTCATGGGATATTCCTGAATGGTGACGACATTTTCTGAACGTCACCCGCGGGCCTGACCCGCGGGTCCATCTTCTTGATGGATGGCCGGGTCAAGCCCGGCCATGACAATGGAAATTGTTTGAGAAGCGTTAAGCCGCTTTTGCGAGGGTGGATTTGGCTTCGGCGAACGCCCAATCGATCCACTGCGTCAGAATCTCGACGTCCTTGGCTTCAACCGTGGCACCGCACCAAATACGCAAACCTGCAGGCGCATCGCGGTAGTGCGCGAAGTCAAAACCCGCGCCTTCCTTCTCGACCAAAGCCACAAGCTTCTTGGAGAACTCCGCCTGCGCGTCCGCCGACAGCGCGGCGACTGAAGGATCGACGATTGTCATGCACACCGACGTGTTGGAACGGATCGACGCATCCTTGGCGAGGAAATCCACCCACGGCGTTTTCGCTTTCCAATCGGCGAGAACTTTGGTGTTGGCATCGGCGCGCGCAACCAGCGCCTTCAATCCGCCGACGGATTTCGACCAATTCAACGCATCGAGATAATCCTCGACGCACAGCATCGACGGCGTGTTGATGGTTTCGCCCTCGAAGATTCCGGCATTGAGTTTTCCACCTTTTGTCATGCGGAAAATCTTCGGCAGCGGCCACGGCGGATTGTAGCTCTCCAATCGCGCCACGGCGCGTGGCGACAGAATAAGCATGCCATGTGCGGCTTCGCCGCCCAGCGCCTTCTGCCATGAGAACGTCACGACATCGAGCTTCGGCCAGTCGAGCTTTTGCGCGAACGCCGCTGACGTTGCGTCGCAAATCGTCAGACCCTCGCGGTCGGCCTTGATCCAATCGGCATTCGGCACGCGCACGCCGGAGGTCGTGCCGTTCCATGTGAACACGATGTCGGATTTCGGGTCGACCTTCGACAAATCGGGAATGTCGCCATAGCCTGCATTCAGCTTGGTGACGTCCTTGAGTTTCAACTCCTTGACGATGTCGCTGACCCAGCCTTCGCCGAAGGATTCCCATGCAATCGTGGTGACAGGTCGCGCACCGAGCAGCGACCACAGCGCCATCTCAACGGCGCCGGTGTCGGACGCAGGCACGATTCCGATTTTGTAATCGGCGGGGATCTCAAGCACCTCGCGCGTCGTCTCGATCGCAAGCTTGAGTTTGGCCTTGCCGACCTTCGCGCGATGCGAACGGCCCAAAGCAGCGTCTTTGAGATTTTGGGGGTTCCAGCCGGGGCGCTTGGCGCATGGGCCGGAGGAGAAATGCGGCACGTTCGGCCGCGAAGCGGGCTTCGCTACGGTCATTGTCTATCCTTCCAGATAGTAAGCCTCCCGTTGGGGGGAGGTGTCCCGCCGCCGTGGATAGGGAAAAGACCCGATTCCGTCAAGGAACTTCGCGTACCGAAATTCACAAAGCTGGGATGCGTGGAAGGAAACGCCGCTTAACAATAACTTACTCAGGTGCTGCACCAACAGGCGGCCCGCCCGGCGGCCGATGCAAATACGTGATTGTCACAAACGCGCCAACCCAGGAACCTATGGCGGCGAAGGCCACATAGATCCAGTTCTCGGTGTAGCTGATGACTGCATAAGACGAGAGCACGTACCAGACGCTGCTCCAACTTGCGGCAGGCACGCGCTTGCGCGCGACGACGGCGGACGTGAACATGACATAGACAGCGTCGGTCGCAGCAGTCGCAAGCAACACGCCTGCAGCGGTCAGTGGTTCGATAGCCATGATTGCTGTCCTCTCGTGAGTGGAAATAATTCGAAACGCGCGAGAAGGGATCAGAGGCTGATGGCCTTCTCGGTTTCGCCGATCCAGCGCCGCACCGATGCATAGCCATCGAGGTGAAAGCCGCCCTCATGCGCGAGGCGCGTGTAGGCCAAGAGCGAAATATCCGCCAGCGTAACGGCTTGGCCGACGAGAAACCGCTGTGATTGGAGACGATGCTCCATCATCGCCAGTGCCGCGTAACCTCGCTTGACCTTGTCGGTGTCGAGATCGCCGAGTGACTTCTTGAGATATACCATCTGAAATCGACACACCGCGATGTACGGCTCGTGGCTGTATTGCTCCCAGAACAGCCACTCATCCATCTTTGCGGCAAGATAGGGCGATGCCGGAATGAGATCGCTGTCGCGCGCGAGATAACGGATGATCGCGTTGGACTGCGCGAGCGTGCGGTCGGCATCAAATTCGACCACCGGCACCTGCCCTGCACTGTTGAGCTTGAGAAACTCTGGCGTACGGCTGCCGCCCTTCATGGTGTCGATTTCGATCCATGTGTAGGGCAGCGCGAGAACATCGCACGTCCACTTCACTTTCAGGCAGTTGCCGGAATTCAAATCGCCGTAAATTTTCATGGTCGCCGCCACGCCGCTACACGAACCGACAGCCGAACAGGCTCACCCGCCGCTGTCAACGTTGCGGAGGTTTATTGCGAAGAGTTATGCGATCAGAATTTGTAGCCGAGACCGGCGCGCACGGTGTTGATGTTGACGTCAGCACCGGCGTTGACGAAGCGAATATACTCCCACTCCGCTCGCGCAAATAGGCCTCCGAACAGCATCGCTTCGGTGCCAAGACCTGCAGAGTAACCGTAAAGCATTTTGCCGCTGATCCCGTCGCTTGCCGAATAAGTTGTCAGAGGACCAGTAGAAGCTCCGGCCAACGTCGCGTCCGATCTGTCGAGTATCGTAACGTTGCCGTTAAGGTTCGCGTTTCCGAGCGCGATGCCGCCGAACATATACGGAAGGAAATTGCCGACCACGTAACCGGCACGCGCGCGAATAGTGCCTGCGTCCGTGATGGAAATCGATCGCGATGAACTCAAGCCGACGTTATGATACAGGCCATCGGCGAATGGCGTGACATAGGTTCCTGGCGGAACCACGTATCCTGACGTCCCTTTGAAATTGCCATGCATATAGTTGGCTTCGAGACCGAGAACGACATCGTCCCATTGGCCGTTGTAGCCGACAAACCCGCCAAACGCCGCTTGACGCAAACTGAGCTTGCCCCCCGCTTGCGTGAGCGACGACACAACATCCTGCAAAATATTATTTGGACCGAGGGCTTTTGCAGTCAACGCATCGTTGGAGCCTGCAAAATTCATATCCGCAGAGCCATAGGCCGCCTGCCCACCGACGTAGAAGCCGTTCCAGTTCACGGTGCTCGTGCTCAATCCGTCACGGACGGCGCCGCGCAGAATCGGCAGATCGGTGAGATCGGGAAGATCGGCTGCGTACGCGGCCTGAGCCGCCGCTGTCATCATCACCGCCACTACGAACCGACGCATCGCAACACTCCAGTTATGAACGCTTAACCACGTCGGATCATCGCGCGTTAACCTTAACCAATCGTTGTCGAGCAATAAAAAACGGCGCGAAATCATTCGCGCCGTTTCAATTGTTAATTGCGGACGCTGCTCATCCCTTGCGGATCAGCGGTGGCGCATAGCTTGGCGATGGCGTCGGCTGCAGCGACCAGCGCACGCCAAGGCGGACGTCCTGCGAGGTGATGTCCTTGAAGGTGGTCGGGTTGTTGACCGCGTTGACGCCAGTGTAGGTCGTCAAATCGCCGGTCAAGCCGTTGCCCATGTTCAGATAGCGGTAGGCCAGTTCGACCGTAAAGCTGTTGTTGACCTTGTAAGACAGGCCGGCATAGGCCGCATAGGCGAACTGCCACTGCGACGTATTCGCGCCGTAAGCGACGCTGGCAGTTGGCGTGTTGACGTCAAGGAAGTTGGAAATCGTATTGCGCGAGGTGCCGACGCCGACGCCGATGAACGGGGTGACACACCACCATGTGCCCAAATCAGCATAGGCGTTCGCCAGCACCAGCCATTCCGATTTGCTGGCGTGATATTCGTCGGTTGCGAAACCAGTCGGGAAGCCCGGGTTAGCAATAATTTCCAAACCATGGAAATTCGCCTTGCCACGATATTCAACTGTGCCATCGACGCGGAACCAGTTGTTGAACTGGTATCCGATACCGCCACCAAACGTCATAGCGCTGTCGAAGTCGTAGAAAACCGGAGTGAACGTTGAACCCGGCGAATTGTTCAGCACATTCGACAGGCTTTTCACGGCCTGATTGCTCATGCCGATATCGCCACGCAGATACCATCCGCCGAAATCTTCACAGCACGCCACTGGCGGTGGTGCGTAATAAGGGGGCGGCGGCGCGATCGACGCCATGTCGGCTGCAAATGCCGCCGAGGAAATCAGCGATGCCGCTCCGGCGGCGATCAGGGTTCGTACGCTACGCATTGGTTGGTCCTCTCGTCCGGTGAGGCAGACGACGCAAAGGCCTCACTCACAAAACTCACAGGCGGAAGATGGCACCAAATGTTTAAGCGGCACTTAACCCTAATTCTTAACCGCGAATTTTAATCGTTGTTAAGAATTACAAACACCATCGCGACACGCGCAGATGTTACGCGTCACAATTCCTAACGATGTGTTGACGGAAATTTTTGCGATCGAGAGCAAGAAATTCGCGCGTTACTTTGCGGCGCGTTTCATCTTCGGCAAAAATATTGCGAGCAGGCCGATGGCCGGCAGATACGCACAGACCTGATAGACGAAGTCGATGCCCTTGATATCGGCGATTTGACCGAGCACCGCAGCACCGACGCCGCCGATGCCGAAAGTAAACCCGAAGAACAATCCCGAGATCATGCCGAGACGATGCGGCACCAATTCCTGCGCATAGACGACGATCGCGGGGAATGCCGACGACATGATGAAACCGATGAAGACGCTCAGCACCGCGCTCCAATACAGATCGGCGTGCGGCAAAGCGATGGTGAAAGGCAGCGCGCCGAGGATCGATCCCCAGATCACATATTTGCGGCCGAAGCGGTCGCCCAGAGGTCCGCCGAAGAACACACCGGCTGCGTTCGCGCCGAGAAACAGGAAAAGATAAAGTTGTGCGCTCTGCGTTGGCAGATTGAATTTATTCATCAGATAAAAGGTGTAATAGCTGCCGATGCTCGCCATGTAGAACGTCTTGGAGAACACCATGACGACGAGAATCGTCAACGCGAAGAACGTGACGCCGCGCGGCAACGTGCCTGCATGTACGGCGGCCTTCGCAGCCTTGCGCGACACGATGCGCGGCCTGTACCAGCGTCCGATCTGAAACAGGATTGCAATCGCAAGAGCTGCGACAAGCGAGAACCACGCGACGCTGCCCTGCCCGTATGGCACCACGATCAGCGCCGCCAATAACGGCCCGACAGCCGATCCGAAATTACCGCCGATCTGAAATACCGATTGCGCAAAACCAAATCGCCCGCCAGAGGCAAGCCGCGCGATGCGCGAGGACTCTGGATGGAAGACCGCCGAGCCTGTACCGACGAGTGCCGCGGCCAAGAGGATCAGCACGTAGTGATGCGCGGTCGATAAAAGAATGAGACCCGCAAAGGTGAAGAACATTCCGAACGCGAGCGAGAACGGGCGCGGATTGCGATCGGTGTATAGTCCGACGATGGGCTGCAGCAGCGACGACGTGAACATAAATGCGAGTGTAATGAGTCCGATCTGGCCGAAATCCAGCGCGTAGTTCGCTTTCAGGATCGGATAGATCGACGGGATCAGCGACTGCATCAAATCGTTGAGAAAATGCGACAGACTCACCGCGCCCAATACGGCATAGGCCGGGCCCACGGATTTCTCAGGCGTCGGCGCGGTCTGATCGACGATGATCGGCGCGGTCAGCGCTTCCTCGGTGACGATAACGTTTTTGTTCACTTGAAAATGTCCCGGCGGGGAGAAACTTTGCAGGCGCTTCAATACCAAAATCGGCGGCCCAACCACCAGCCGCAATTGATAATGGCAGCGATGCCGGATTGATCAGGCTGCGGCGGCAAGGCCCAGCGCCGAGACGATCAAATCGACGGCTTCCTCGACAACAGCGCGGTCGTCGCCCTCGCCCATCACGCGAATGACGGGTTCGGTGCCGCTTGAACGCACTAGGAGGCGACCGTTGCCGTTCAGGCGTTTTTCGGCAGCGGTAATGGCGGATTGTACTTTGGGATTGTCGAGCGGTTTGCCCGCGCCGTAGCGCACGTTTTTCAGGATCTGCGGCAACGGCTCGAAACGATGGCACACTTCGGAGACCGGGCGTCCGAGTTTCTTGACGACCGACAAAACCTGAAGCCCCGCGACGAAGCCGTCGCCCGTCGTGGTGAAGTCCGACATGATGATGTGGCCCGACGGTTCGCCGCCGAGGTTGTAGCCATGCTTCAACATTTGTTCGAGCACGTAGCGATCGCCGACCGGCGTACGAATCAACTCGATCTTCTGCGATTGCAGATAGCGTTCAAGACCGAGATTCGACATCACGGTGGCGACGATGCCCGGCTTCGCCAGACGCCCATCGTCCTTCCAGCTTTGCGCGATCACGGCCATCAATTGATCACCGTCGACGACATGACCGCGCTCGTCCACGATGATGAGACGATCCGCGTCGCCGTCCAATGCGATTCCAATGTCAGCGCGCATTTCGCGCACTTTGCGCGACAGCGCTTCCGGCGAAGTCGAGCCGCAATCCTTGTTGATGTTGAAGCCGTCCGGCTCGACACCGATGGAAATCACATCCGCGCCCAATTCCCACAGCGCTTCCGGCACGACCTTATAGGCAGCACCATTAGCGCAATCGACCACCACACGAAGGCCGTCGAGCGACAGATCGCGCGGCAGCGTGCGCTTGGCGAATTCAATATAACGATCATGCACGCCGTCGATACGGCGCGCGCGGCCGAGGCTGGCGCTCTGAGCAAGGCGCTTGTCGAGATTATCGTCCATCAGCTGTTCGATCTTCATCTCGACATCGTCGGAGAGCTTGAAGCCCTGCGGGCCGAACAGCTTGATGCCGTTATCGTCGAACAGATTATGCGAGGCAGAAATCATCACGCCCAGATCGGCGCGCATCGACTTTGTGAGCATGGCGACCGCAGGCGTTGGCATCGGGCCGAGTTGCAGCACGTCCATGCCGACGGAGGTAAAGCCCGCAATCAGCGCGGTCTCGATCATGTAGCCAGACAGGCGCGTGTCCTTGCCGATCACAACACGATGGCGGTGATCGCCACGAACGAACGCAAGTCCCGCCGCCTGACCAACCTTAAGCGCCAGTTCAGGCGTGATCAGTCCGTTGGCGCGGCCGCGAATGCCGTCGGTGCCGAAATATTTGCGAACCATGAATTCCCCTGCTCCGCCGAGCGCTCAAGCTGCTGTTGCGGGCACCCCACTCTATCAAGGAGCCGGTTATAATGCGTCAGGGGTGTGCGTTCCTTCAAAAAATATGATGAATCATTACCGCCCGCCCGATGGGTCGGCAGTCTGTAAATGATTGGAATCTTTGCAATTTACAGGACTGCGAAAGCGCTCAGCCCTTCCGCTTGATATCCCGATCGTGCTTGGACGGCGCAGGTTGCGTCAAGTTTACCGGGTCGGAGCCCGGAAATGACTCCTCAAGGCCCTTCTCAAGGGCATCGTCGAGCTTCTTCTTCTCAGGGTCTTTCGGCTTGTTTTCGTTCTTGGCCTTGGTGGCTGCGTCCGTCATGTCGCCCTCCAGCGCTGGGTTCAATGGAATAACGCGTGGGATCGAGACCTGTTCCCCGCCGCATCGGCGTGTCAGTCTTTACGCTTGATGTGATGATCGCCTTTCGAGGGCGCAGGCTGCGTGACGTTGACCGGATCGGAACCGGGAAACGTCTCCTCCAACCCCTCCTCCAGCGCATCGTCGAGCTTGCGTTTTTCGGCGTCCGCCTTTTTACCGGATTCCGAATTGCGGTCCTTGTCGGTCATGACGAACTCCCTATCGCAACGGCTGTTTGCGGGCGCCTCAAGCATGATAGATGATGGTTGCAAGAAACAAGACAATAAGACTTTGGGGAAACATCCATGTTGAAGAACATTACCTGCATCGAAGACCTGCGCCAGATCCACAAGCGCCGCGTCCCGAAAGCGTTCTTCGACTATGCCGACCGTGGCTCCTACGCGGAAGAAACGCTACGCGCCAATATCAGCGACATGCAGAACTACAAATTCCGCCAGCGTATTCTCGTCGATATTTCCAAGCGCAGCCTTGAGACCAAAATTCTCGGCGAGACGGCGTCGATGCCGCTGATCCTCGCCCCCATCGGCTTGACTGGAATGCAGTACGGCGACGGCGAAATTCACGCCTGCCGCGCGGCGCAGAAAATCGGAATTCCCTACACGCTTTCCACAATGTCGATCTGCTCGATCGAGGATGTAGCGGAAAGCGTCGAAAAGCCGTTCTGGTTTCAGCTTTACGTGATGAAAGATCGCGGCTTCGTGAAAGCGCTGATCGAACGCGCCATCGCTGCAAAGTGCAGCGCGCTTGTGCTGACAGTCGACCTTCAGGTCATCGGCCAGCGTCACGCCGACATCAAAAACGGGATGACCGTTCCGCCGCAATGGTCGCTCAGCAAGGTGTTCGATTTCGCCACCAAACCCGGTTGGGTGTCGGGCGTCTTGCGCGGCAAGCACCGCACTTTCGGCAATTTAGCGGGTCATTTGGAAATCGCCGAGGACATCAACTCGCTCGGCACATGGATCGCTTCGCAGTTCGACCCGGCGTTAAGCTGGAAGGATGTCGAGTGGATTCGCTCGATCTGGCCGGGTAAGCTCGTCATCAAAGGCATTCTCGATATTGCGGATGCGCGTGAAGCGGTGAAAACCGGAGCGGAAGCGATTGTCGTCTCCAATCACGGTGGACGGCAGCTCGACGGCGCACCTTCGTCGATCTCGGTGTTGCCTGAGATCGTGCAGGATGTCGGCGGACAAATCGAAATCATCTTCGACGGCGGCATTCGCTCGGGCCAGGACGTGATGCGTGCACTCGCGCTCGGTGCGAAGTCCTGCATGATCGGCCGCGCTTACATTCACGGCCTCGGCGCGGGCGGTCAGGAAGGCGTCGAAACCGCGCTCGATGTCATCGGCAAGGAATTGAGTGTCACCATGGGGCTTTGCGGGGTCAATCGCATCGAAGATATCGACCGCCGTGTCTTGACCGATCACATGCAGACCAACGCGGTCAGCAGCCCGCGAAACTGAGCGTTGGTTTTAAGCCTTCAGCAAATCCGCCTCGACCAGCGCGCGCAGTTCGGGTGTGACTGTCGGACGCCTGCCGAACCACAATTCAAAGCCGCGCACGGCCTGATGCAGCAGCATGCCAAGACCGTCTGCGGTTTTGAGGCCGCGTTTTTTTGCGGCTTTCAATAATTGAGTTTCCAGCGGCACGTACACGAGATCGGCCACCGTCGCGGCCGCTGGCAGCAAATCCAGTTTTACCCCAAGCGGCGGCTGACCTTTCATGCCGAGCGACGTGGTGTTCACAAGCAATCCCGCGTGCGGCAACACGCTCTCGATCTTGTCCCACGCAACAGAATGTACGCGCTTGCTAAATTGTGCCGCCAGCATTTCCGCGCGTGCAGGCGTGCGATTGGCGAGATGCACGCGCCCGATGCCGCGCTCGACCAAGCCGTAGACGACGGCGCGCGCCGATCCGCCAGCGCCCAGCACCAGCACGTCTTCGGTTTTGTCCCAGCCCGGCGTACTGGCGTCGAGATTGCTAATGAAACCTTCGACATCGGTGTTGGTCGAACGCAATTTGCCGCCGTCGACATACAAAGTGTTGGCGGCGCCTACTGCGCGCGCGCGATCGTCTGGCGATGACAGCACCAAAGCCCGTTCTTTGTGAGGAATCGTGACGTTTGCTCCGCGATAACCACGCGATGCGAGGCTTGCGATAAATTCTGCGAATGAATCCGGCGCAACAGCCTCGATGCGATAGTCGCCGTCGATGCCGAAGGATTTCAGCCAATATTTGTGAATGATCGGCGAGCGCGAATGCGCAGCCGGCCAACCGATGAGACATGCGGCGGGAATTTGATTCATGACACCGTATTACACGAATTCTTCAGTCGATGTCGGCTGAGGCGGATCGCCATTTTTCTCGTTCTTGCGTTTGCGCAGCAGAAATAGTGCGCCGCCGATCAGCGAGCCGACGGCGATGCCTTCGGCGAGGCCGAAGAAAATCGTCAGCAGGAAGGTCGCCAATAGGATGACCGCGTTGGCGGGTGAATGAAGCAGCGCCGCAAACTCGTGCTTCTCTGCCATGTTCCAAGCCACGACGGCGAGAACGCCAGCCAACGTCGCGAGCGGAATGTAACTCGCAAGCGGTGCCGCGATCAGCATGAACAGCAATAAAAACGCCGAATGCAGCATCCCCGAAATCGGCCCGCGTGCGCCCGCGCGCACATTGGTCGCCGTGCGCGCAATCGTGCCGGTGACGCAGATGCCGCCGAAGATCGCGGATCCGATGTTGGCCACGCCCTGTGCCACCAACTCGCTGTTTGAGCGATGATGGCCGCCGCTCATGCCGTCGGCAACAACGGCGGACAGAAGAGATTCAATCGCACCGAGCAGCGCGAACATGATCGCGTCGGGAAGCACCGCAAAAATCGCCGCCCATGTGATAACCGGGAATGAAGGCGAAGGCAGCGTTTGCGGAATGCCGCCGAATCTCGTGCCGATAGTTTCAACCGGAAGCACCAACGCGCCAGCTGCAAGCGCCGTCACTACGACAGCAATCAACATGGCGGGCCAAGCGGGGCGAAATTTTCGCACGCCGAAAATAATCAACACGCTCGCAAGCGAGATCGCGACGGCAAAGCCGTTCGCCGTTCCTGCGGCGCGGCCAAGCGCATCGAGCTTCGCAATCAGTCCGCCGGGCTCGGCACCATGAAGCGTGATGCCGAACAAATCGCGCAATTGACTGGCAAAAATAATAACCGCGATTCCGGCGGTGAAACCGATCGTCACCGGGAACGGAATATATTTGATGTAGGTGCCGAGTCGGAGAAATCCCGCCATCATGAGGATTGCACCCGCAATCATCGTGGCGAGAAGAACGCCCTCAATGCCGTGGCGAGCCACGGCTGCTGCAACCAGAACGATAAACGCGCCCGCAGGGCCGCCGACTTGATAGCGGCTGCCACCGAGCAACGAGACAAGAAATCCACCGACGATCGCCGCGTAAAGTCCGCGATCCGGCGTGGTGCCGGATGCTATCGCAATCGCCATCGACAGCGGGAGTGCGACGATGGCAACGGTGAGGCCGGAGATCACATCGGCGCGCAAATCGCGCAGCGCGTATCCTTCACGCAGCACCGTTATTATTTTCGGCGTGAACAAATCCGCAAATGTCGAGGCGATGGGGAGCTTCGCTTGAGGTTGTAGTTGCGGTTGCAGTTGGTGCATCGACCCATTGCGCCCTTGGCGCCCCTCGCGCGGCGGCGTTGTTATCCGGCGATCATGTCACGCCGGGTTTAACGCAGCGTGACCTGCTCAGTAACGTCCCGGCCGAAGCTCCATGCTCTGCACGCCACCTGCAACGTTCAGACCCGTCTGTCCCTGTATGCTGAGCGGCTGCAGTGCGAATGTGTTGTTCGATCCGCCGACCATCACGTTGCCGCCGACACCAACACCGATCGCGGCGCTTGCATTGACGCCCGCGTAGTTACCCGCGAGATCGCCCGGTCCAAGCCGCGCGGTTGGTGCCAACACTGCCCAAGACAGGCCCGTCTCGCCGGTGATGCCGAGGTCGATGCCGACTTTTGTAATACGTGCGGTATAGAGATCGTCGGGTAGCCCGTTGACGCGAAGCACGCATCCGAAATTGGTCACGGAGCCGACGATGAGACCCACGCTGCCCGGGCTGCGGCATTCGAGAACGCCGATCTGGGTGCGGCCCGACTGTGCGTTCGCGGTTGCACTGAATGCAACGAGAACGGCTGCGGTGAAGCAAACGAATGATGAAAGGTGGCGCATCGGTGCGGTCTCCGGCTGAAGGCTTAAAGCGACGAACGAAAGCCGAAGCATCTAGTCACACCGCACGACCATATTCAATCGGTGCCCAGCCACCGCGTATAAAAAAGGCCCGCTCGCGCGGGCCTCTTCGATCTCAAGAATGTCCAATCAACGCTTGTGGCGACGATGAGTGCGGCGCTGCGGGAAGATGCCGTCCTGATGCAGTTCGACGCCGACGATGCCGCCAGCGACATTCAGGCCGGTCTGGCCCTGCAGGCTGAGCGGTTGCAGCGCGTAGGAATTCTGCGATCCGCCGAGCAACAGGTTTGCGCCGCCGCCGATGCCGACCGCCGCGTTGCCGCCGACGCCGCCATAGCTACCGCTAAGATCGCCGGGACCGACGCGGTAAGTCGGCGCGAACACCGCCCATGCCAGGCCCGTCGTATCGGTGATGCCGAGGTCGATGCCAAAGCGCTGCATGTTGGCGAGATATGGTTCGGGGCGACGACCCTGCGCGCGGAAAACACATGCGAGTTGCGTGGAGGAGCCGATGACATAACCGACGTTCGGGCCACCCTGACAATCGATGGTGCCGACCTGCACGCGCGACTGCGCGCTGGCACCTGAAAGGGTTGTGACGAGCGCCGCAAACGTGACGACGACGATGGTGAAAATACGCATGAATTTTGACTCCCCAGTGTTTGAATACAAGCGATTGAATTTCGATGCGGGCGGACAAAAGGAAAGCGCCGTGTCAAAAACATGGCGCTTTCCGGGTTTGTCGTCACGGCCTCGTGAGAGTGCGCGTAGGCCGTTGATGTGTTGTCGAACTATCGCAGATTTCCGCAGAAGCGCTGGATGCGCTTGCATGCATCTTCGAGATCGGACGTTTTCGTCGCATACGAAATACGAAACGCCGGTCCCAATCCGAATGCAGAACCCTGGACGACCGCAACGCCTTCCGTCTCGAGCAACTCAGTAACGAATTCCTCGTCGTTGGCGAGCTTCTTTCCTGAAGGTGCGGTCTTGCCCATCGTTCCTGCACAGGATGGATAGACGTAGAATGCACCTTCCGGACGCGGGCACGAAATGCCGTTGGCCTGATTGAGCATCGACACCACCAGATCGCGACGCTCCTTGAACATCTTGTTGTTCACCGGAATGAAATCCTGCGGACCGTTCAGCGCCTCGACCGCCGCCCATTGCGCAATCGAGCATGGGTTCGACGTCGACTGCGACTGGATCGTCGCCATCGCCTTGATGAGTTGCTCCGGACCACCGGCATAACCGATGCGCCAGCCGGTCATGCAATAGGCTTTCGACACGCCGTTCACGGTCAGCGTGCGGTCGAACAGTTTCGGCTCGACCTGCGCCGGCGTCGTGAATACGAAATCGTCGTAGACGAGATGCTCGTACATGTCGTCGGTCATGATGAAGACCTGCGGATGCTTGAGCAGCACGTCCGTCAACGCTTTTAACTCGGCGCGCGTATAGGCAGCACCCGTCGGGTTCGACGGCGAGCACAGAATGATCCACTTGGTCTTCGGCGTGATCGCTTTTTCCAGCTGAGCTGCCTGAAGCTTGAAGCCGCTCTCCGCGGTGCAGATAATCGACACCGGCGTGCCGCCCGCAAGCGCCACCATTTCCGGATAGCTCACCCAATACGGTGCCGGGATGATGACTTCATCGCCGGGGTTCAGCGTCGCCATCAGCGCATTGTAAAGCACCTGCTTGCCGCCGGTGCCGACGGTGATCTGGCTTGGCTTATAAGTCAGTTCGTTCTCGCGCTGAAACTTGCCGATCACCGCATCCTTCAACTCAGGAATACCGTCGACTGCCGTGTATTTCGTCTTACCGGCTTCGATCGCATGGATCGCGGCGAGTTTGATGTTGGCAGGCGTGTCGAAATCCGGTTCGCCAGCGCCAAGACCAATGACGTTACGGCCCGCGGCTTTGAGCTGACGTGCTTTATCCGTCACCGCGATGGTCGCGGACGGCTTCACACGGTCAAGCGCAGCGGACAGAAACGGCATCTGTGTCTCCTGTTGAGATTTGTGAGCGGCCCGGAATCGATAAATTTCGAGCTTGGCTGCACCCTAATAGGTGCGCCGCAACGTCGCAAGAAGGTTCCCCTCAACTCGCAACAAATGCTCATAAAACCGGGTATTTTCTTGGCACTTAGATCGTGCGAACACGTTTAAATACGATGAACATTTTACGCGTGAACAAACCTTCCTCCGGCGCCCTCAACGATCCCGACCGCCTCGCCGCTTTGGCGGCGACCGGCCTCGACACTGTGCCCGAGGAATCCTTCGACCGCCTGACCCGCATGGTCACGCGTCTGCTCGGCGTGCCTGTCTCGCTGGTGTCGCTGGTCGACGATAAACGCCAGTTTTTCAAAAGTGCCGTGGGCCTGACCGGCTGGCCCGCGGAAGATAGAAGCACACCGCTGTCGCATTCGTTCTGCCAGACGGTCGTGATCGAACAGACGCCGCTGATCGTCACCGACGCAAAAAACGACGCACGCGTCTGCGACAATCTGGCGGTGTCGGAGCTAGGCGTGCAGTCCTATCTCGGTGTGCCTCTCATCGTATCGGGTCATGTCATCGGTTCGCTTTGCGCGATCGACGACACGCCGCGCCAGTGGAGCGAGAGCGATCTCAATACTATGAGCGATGTCGCCGCCATCGTGATGAGTGAAATCGGATTGCGCGAGGAAATTACGCGCCGCCGCGCCGCCGAAGACAATCAGGTTCTCCTGATTGCAGAATTGGACCATCGCGTGAAGAATACGCTGGCGACCGTGCAGGCTCTCATTCAGATGAGTCTCTCGGCATCGCCATCACTCACGGAATTCCGCGATACTATCGGCGTGCGCATCGCATCGCTCGCGAAGACTCACACTTTGCTGACCCAAAAGCGTTGGCAGGCGATTGCGTTTCGCGACATCCTGATGAGCGAGTTGGCCCCGTTCGATCAGCAGGGCCGTATCGTGCTCAACGGACCCGATTTTGATATCGAGGCGGAAGTCGCAACCACACTCGGCATGGTGGTCCACGAACTGACGACAAATGCAGCAAAGTATGGCGCGCTGTCGTTGCAAGGCGGCAAGATCGCGGTTGATTGGTCGATCAAGCCGAATGCTGCCGGAACTGCGACCGACCTGTCACTCGCGTGGCGCGAAAGCGGCGGCCCTGCCGTCAAGCATGAAGGCCGCAAGGGTTTCGGCTCGACGCTGATCGAGCGGCTGATCGTGAAGCAATTCGGCGGAGCGGCGACGTTCGATTTTGCGCCGTCGGGTCTCGTCTTTGCTGCGGCGCTTAGCATTCCAATCGCGGCCTAGCGCCGGTTAACCGCGCATTGCACGGGCAAATCTAACCAAACGTTAAAGCCATTGGCCTTAAGTCTGCTGCAAGTTGCAATCTGCGGACAAGCCAATGGCCGTCATTTCACATCACATCCGGACCGGCGACTGGCTGACGCCTGAGCGCGCGCGAAATTATTGCGCGATCCTTCTGGCGGTCTGCGTCGTGGCACTCGTAGCGTGGATCGCGATGTCCGATCGCATGATCGACCTCAACGGCAAACCCATCGGCACGGATTTCTCCGACCCTTATGCAGCGGGCACACTCGCGTGGGCCGGACACGCCGCCGACGCCTATGTGCCCGCACTTCAACACGCGGCGGAGAAAGCCGTGTTCGACGGGCGCGATGTCCCTTTTTACGGCTGGCATTATCCGCCGTTCTTTTTCGCCATCGCCTTCGTCGTCGCGTCAGTCCCGTATGCGTGGGGACTGCTGATCTGGCTCGTTGCCGGTCTCGCCTTATATTTGGCAATGCTGCGCGCGATCCTGCCGCGCCCGGAAACATTCCTGATCGCGGCTGCCTTCCCCGCCGTGTTCGTCAACATCGGCCACGGGCAAAACGGATTTCTCACTGCGGCCCTTCTTGGCGGCGCGCTTCAAATCATGGATCGCCGTCCGTGGATCGCGGGCATCATGATCGGGATGCTCGCCTACAAGCCGCAATTCGGCGTGCTGATTCCAATCGCGCTGCTCGCCTCGCAGCGCTGGTCGACGATCGTGGCGGCGGGTGTCACTGTTTTGGGATTGATCGTCGCATCGACCGTCGCGCTCGGCACAAACATCTGGCGCGCGTTTTTCGAGTCGACTGCATTCACGCAAAGCGTGGTTCTCGAACAAGGCGGCACCGGCTGGGAGAAAATTCAGTCAATCTTTTCAGCATTGCGCGCGTGGGATTTTGGAATTCAGTCCGCTTACACAGCACAGATTTCGCTCGGACTTGCTCTTGCAGTCGGCATCGCCTGGCTGTGGCGCAGCAATGCTGCGTTTGAATTGAAAGCCTCGGCGCTCGCCACCGCGAGCCTGCTCGCGACACCTTATGTATTGGACTACGATCTCGTGGTGCTTGCGGTCTCGATTGCGTTTTTCGTGCGCCACGGCATAACGCGCGGCTTTCAGCCTTACGAAATCACGATTCTCGCCGCCGCATGGGTGGTGCCTCTGGTCTCACGCAGCTTCGCAAGCGTGACGCTGATACCGCTAGGTCTGATCGCTATGATCGTGCTCTACGTTATGATATTGCGGCGCGCCGCCGCCGATCTCGAAAGCTTGAGGCCGATATCAGGCGAATTCGCGCAAGCGTGATTGGGTCCGCCGCTTTCTGAAAACTTTTCTTCCCTACAACCATTGCGCCGCAGCGCAATTCGACCATTTCCATTTTCGGCCCCTTGCAGCCGAGCGCCCCGAACCTCATTGTAGTGCCATGTACAAGCTCTATTCGATGCAGCGCTCCGGCAACAGCTACAAGGTTCGCCTTGCGTTGGCGCTGTTGGACGCACCCTTTGAATCCATCGAAGTCGACATTCTTCACGGCGAAAGCCGCACGCCGGAATTTCTCGCGAAGAACCCCAGCGGTCAGGTACCGCTGCTCGAAGTCGGCGAAAACCGTTACCTCGCCGAATCGAATGCAATTCTTTGGTACCTCGCGATCGGAACGCAGCTGGCACCGGAAGATCGCGTCGAGCGCGCGGAAGCGCTGCAATGGATGTTCTTCGAACAGCATGCTTTGGAGCCGAGCGTAGGCGCGGCTTACTTCTGGCTGGTGCTGGTCAGGGGCGGACGCGATTTGCAGACGCATTCGCTTGAGGACTGGATGGAGCGCGGTTATGCAGCGCTGCGCGTGATGGAAAATCATCTCAAGACGCATGATTATTTTGCAGCCGGTCATCTGACAGTGGCCGACATCGCGATGTACGGCTACACCCACGTCGCCAATCAATGCGACTTCGATCTCTCCGGTTATCCGTCAGTGCGCAAATGGCTGAAGCGCGTGGAGCAAGAGCCGCGCTTCATTCCGATGTCGTGGAAAGCTAGCGCAACAGACGCGCGCGAAAAGACGCCGGTCAAAGCCTGATCGAATTTCCCGAGTCCGAAAAGACACAGCGCTGCGAAATTTCGCTTGTTAATTGTTCATTAACCCTTTTGCCGCGCTTCCGCCGTTTTGTATGCGGTTCACGCCGCAATCCCGCCAGCGGTTCCTGCCACATTTGATTCGCGCGGTGATTCGCCGCGATACAAGGATCAACGGCCATGAGCGGGTCGATCATGACGGATGCTAAGTTTCAAGATACCGAGTTTGCAAGTTCGGGCTTCGAACACGAGTCCAAACGGCACATATCGTTCAGATTGGCAAACGCCCTCGCGGCTTCGCTCGCGGTGATGTCGTTGTCGTTGTGCCTGGTCATCGCGCTGACCGCGCTGTCGATAAAGGTCATGGCGGCCACCGCAATCTCCGGCTGACGCGTCGCCTTCACGCATCACACAGTTTTGCGCGGCCGATTGCGCTGCAAGCGATAGGCTTGCGCGCTGGAGAACATAAATGAGAACGCCGACCATCGTCGTCACTGCGTCGCTGACCGCCGCCACCCTTCTGCTGGCGACGTTAGTGTTCGCCACGGTATCGCGCGGCGCAGATGCGCAGTTTGAATCCTCCGCAGGTCCATTGCAGGTGGAAATCGTCGCAACCGGACTGGTGCATCCTTGGTCGCTGGCATTTTTACCCGACGGAAAGATGCTCGTCACGGAGCGTCCCGGCCGAATGCGGATCGTCACACGTGACGGTCAATTGTCGGCGCCGCTTGCGGGCGTTCCCAAGCCCTACGCCGCAGGTCAGGCCGGTTTGCTTGACGTCGCGCTCGACAAGAACTTTGTAAAAAATCGCGCGCTGTATTTTTGCTTCTCGTCGGACAGCGGCGGCAACGCTTCGATCGCTCGCGCAACGCTCGATAAGACCGAAACCAAACTCGACGATGTAAAAGTCATCTTCACACAAGTCGGGCCCGGTGGAAGCAACAATCACGGCTGCCGCATCGCGCAGGCGAGCGACGGAAATCTGTTCGTGACATTGGGCGATCATTTCGGTCCGCGCGACGAAGCGCAGAATCTTTTGGTCGACAACGGCAAGCTCATTCGTATCGCGCCGGATGGATCGATTCCGAAAGACAATCCATTCGCTGGGCGCAACGATGCGCGACCGGAAATTTGGAGCTACGGTCACCGCAACGGCCAGGGACTTGCGATCAATCCGACGACCGGCGTGCTGTGGGAAATCGAGCATGGCCCGCGCGGCGGCGACGAAGTGAACATCATCGGCAAGGGCAAGAACTACGGCTGGCCGGTGATTGGTTACGGCATTGATTACAACTTCACGAAAATCCACGAGAGCACTTCGAAAGACGGCATGGAGCAACCCATCAAATACTGGGTGCCGTCGATCGCCCCATCCGGCATGGCGTTTTATAACGGCGACCTTTTTCCGAAATGGAAAGGCAGTCTTTTCAGTGGCGCACTGGCAGCACGGATGCTGGTGCGGCTCTCGCTCGACGGCGACAAGGTGACAGGCGAAGAACGCCTGCTGCAAAACCTCAACGAGCGCATCCGCGACGTGCGACAGGGACCGGACGGCGCATTGTGGCTTCTGACCGACAATGACGCCGGGCGCATTCTGCGTATCATCCCCGCAACGAAATGACGCTTAACTCCATTTGTGAAAAATAAAGAACGCGCCCGCTGCGATGAACGCAAAGCCGAGCGCGTGATTCCAGCCCAATGGTTCTTTCAGATACAGAACTGAAAATCCGGCGAACACGATCAGCGTAATCACTTCCTGCATCGTCTTGAGCTGCGCCGCCGTATAGACCGAACTGCCCCAACGGTTAGCGGGAACAGCAAGCCAATATTCAAAAAACGCGATGCCCCAGCTCACCATGATGACGAGCGTCAGCGGGCTCTCTTTGAATTTCAGATGGCCGTACCACGCGAACGTCATGAAAATGTTGGACGCCATCAGCATCAGGATCGGCAGCAGATAGGGCGACACGAAGGTGGGCATAGACATGGGATATGGCATCCTTTCAACAATCAAAATCTTTTATGTGCCAGCGTCAGGCCAACAGCGGTGAAACCTTCGCGGCGTGTCCGGGACGCGTCTCGGGCATCCATATGTAGAACAGAACCAGCGCAACTGCTGCAACGGCAGCTAGAAAATAAAACGCCGCGCTGTATCCCGCCGCCACGATGATTGCGCCCGCAACAGCCGTACTGATTGCGCCGCCGAGTCCCGCTGCGGTACCAATCGCGCCTTGGCTGATATTGAAGTGGCCGGTGCCTTTGGTGAGATCAGCCACCACCAGAGGAAATATCGCGCCGAAGATTCCCGCGCCCACGCCGTCCAGCGCTTGTACCCCGACCAGCCAATACGGGTTATCGGACATCGGATACAACGCGCCGCGCAATGCGAGAACGGCGAGCGCCACGGCGAAAATCGGTTTGCGTCCCCAGCTATCGGCGGTTCGCCCGACGAGAATGGCAACCGGCACCATCACAAGCTGTGCTGCAACGATGCACACCGACACCAGCGTTGTGCCGAGCGCGGGGTTGGCCAGTGCGAGTTTCTGGCCGACGAGCGGCAGCATCGCGGCGTTCGAGAAATGAAACAGCACGGTGACAAGAGAAAAAATCAGCAGCGGCGGGCAGGTCAACAAAACGCTGAAGCCGGAAACTTTTTCATCCGACTCTTTGTCAGGCGTGTCGTCGAGACCCCGCGCCATGCGGTTGTCGATGGACTTCGCCGGAATCGACAACGTCGCAAGAATGCTGGCGACGGACATCGCCGCCAACAACCAGAACACGACGACGGAGCCGTAATAATACGCCGCCGCGCCTGCAAGAATGGCAGCGGTGGCATTGCCAGCGTGGTTGAACGCTTCGTTGCGCCCGATGCGTGCTGCGAACGCACGCGGTCCGACGATACCCAGCGTAATGGCCGACAATGCCGGCGCGAAAATCGCGCCCGCAGCACCGGCGACAGCCTGTGTCGCAGCAACGAACCAGAATTGCGGCAACAGCGGCAACATCACGCACGTCATCGTCACCAGCAAAGCGGCTGCAATCACAAGCCCACGTTTGTATGTGCTGACATCGATGAGCGCACCTGCCGGCGTCTGCGCGACAATTCCCGCAAGCGCAGCAAACGACATCGCCACACCGATACTGGCCTCATTCCACTTCTGTTCAGTCAGAAGATAGATCGCCAGGTAAGGCCCCAACCCGTCGCGGACATCGGCAAGAAAGAAATTGAGCGCATCGAGCGGACGCTGGGCTTGCTGGGTCGCGACTGGAGACACCTGCGCGGATTCCTTATGGGGCAATACGCAATGCACCGCCTTGCCGAAAGGTTCCAGATTGGATCGATCCCTGTGGATAAACTGATATGTCACATGCCTGTTACAGAGGCATCCTAGCCTGCCGACGCATCCGATCCGCACACCCGTCGCGGTTCGAGACGCCCTCGCGGTCCCGAAGGCCTGAACGTTCCGCAAAACCCCTTTTTGCGCGCGCTCAGACCGGGGGCCGCTTTTTTTGTGTTGCGGTTTTGGCTCCCGCCTGCATTGCGGTTATAAGCGCGAGCCGGTCCCACGGACCACTCAAGACGATTACCAAGATATCTCATGATCCGCGCAATTTTCGTTCTGTGCATTCTCCTCGTCATTGCGCTGGTGCTGCTGCCGTTTCACGTGCTCGGCATGGTGCTCGGTAATCGCCTGCAGCGCGACGTCCCGACATTGTTTCATCGGCTCTATTGCGCGGTGATCGGCATTCGCATTACGCAAGTGGGAAAGCTCACGACCGAGAGCCCCGTTCTCATCCTGTCTAATCATGTGTCGTGGTCGGACATCTCGGTGCTCGGTGCTGTTGCGCCCGTTGTCTTCGTTGCAAAATCCGAAGTGAAATCCTGGCCGGTGTTCGGCTGGCTGGCGCGACTGCAACGCACGATCTTCATCGAGCGCGACCGCCGCAATAAAACCGGCGAACATGCGCGCGCGATGGCGGATCGCCTGCTCGGCGGCGACACGGTATTGCTGTTTCCGGAAGGCACATCCAGCGACGGCATTCGCATTCTGCCGTTTCGTTCCGCGCTGATCGGCGCGGTGCATCACGCTATCGGCTCATCGACGCATCATGATCGCGTCATGGTGCAGCCCGTGTCGCTGGCTTACGTGCGCTATGGTGGCGTGCCGGTGGGTCGGGCTTTAAGGGATAAAGTCGCGTGGTGGGGCGACATGGATCTGGTGCCGCATCTCCTCGGCGTGCTGGCGAATGGCGCGGTCGATGTCACAGTCAGTTGGGGCGAAGCGATCCCTTACGACATGCACGCGGACCGCAAACAGATCGCGCGCGACGCCGAAGCCGCGGTGCGGCGCATGACGGCACGGGCGTTGCGTTCGCCGGCACCGAATGCGCAACCCGAGCCTGCCGCTTCGCCGGCAGCGATGCCTGTCAATCCCTGATCGGTCTTTAAGTCAGTTCAGCTAAGAGTCCCGCCATCAGCCGTCCGCGCTCGGCGAGACTCTCGACGAAAATATGTTCGCCCAGCGTGTGAAGACCCTCTCCGCGCACGCCGAGACCGTCGAGCGTCGCAATGCCCATCGCGCCGGTGAAATTTCCATCCGAGCCGCCGCCGGCGCTGGAATGTGTCAGATCGACGCCGAGGGTCTTGGCGATGCGTTTCGCAGTCTGATAAAGCGCCATCGTTTTCGCGTCCGGCTCCCACACCGGCCGCGTCACGCCGCGTGTGACGATGAACTCGCCGCGCTGTGAATCTTTTTTGCTCAACGCCAGCATGCGCTTCACCCCGTCGTCGAGATCGCTCTGTTTCTTGGCCATCGACAGCGCCTGCCCGGTGCATGAACTCGCAACACAATTCACCCACTGACCGCCATGCACGACGCCGACGCTGAAGGTACAATCGCTCGTCGTCATTGCGTCAATCTGTGGAATCATATCCGCCATGATGCGAATGGCGGAACATCCATCGGCCAGCAATGCGCCCGCGTGGCTAGGACGTCCAATGGCTTCCAAATTAAATCGCGCGATCGCGTAGCGACCAGTCACCACGCCGCCCTCAGTGCGCGCAGGCTCCGGCACCAGAATATATTTATGTTTCGCTGCTTCAGCTTCGATCATCTCTCTGGTGGAAGCGCTGCCGATTTCCTCGTCGCTCGTAAAAAGAAACGTCACAGGCAGCGGCGTCTCGATCTTCGCGCGCTGCAACTGACGAAGCGCTTCGAGAGCTGCGTAATTGCCGCCCTTCATGTCCATGATGCCGGGGCCGTAGCATTTATCGCCATCGCGACGAAACGGCAGCTTCGACAGCGTGCCGATGGGATGCACCGTATCGAAATGTCCCATCACCAAGACGCCCGGCACTTTTTTCGGATGCGGGAATGACCCGCGAATGCAATCGCCGAAACCCATGCGGCCTTCGATGCGATCGACGACCGCGCCGCTCTCCATCAATTCGCGCGTCGCCAGATCCATCATGCGATTGACGCTCAATGCATCGTAAGTCGGGCTTTCACATTCGACCCACGGCTTCAATCCGGCGAGCATCGCTTCGGAATCGAACGGCAGTGCATTGACGTCGATCATGTGATCTCCCGAATTGTGTTTTTTCAAAATCCCAGCGCGACGCCGTCCTTGCGATGATCGGTCGCGCCCAGCAACACGCCACGTTCGCGATCGATCCAGATCGCCTGACAGCCGCCGAGCGGCAACTCCGACCATTTCATAGCATGGCCGCGCGCGGCGAGTTCGTCGCCGATGCTCCTGGCGAATGTCGGCTCCAGCGACAACACGCCGTCGAACGCAAATGAACGCGGCGCTTCGGATGCGGCCTGAATGTCCATACCGAGATCGAACACGTTGGAGAGAAAGTTGCCATGGCCGGTCGCCTGATAGTGTCCGCCCATGACGCCGAACGGCATCACGCATTGACCGCCCTTCATCACCATACCCGGAATGATGGTGTGCATTGGACGTTTGTTCGGCGCGAGTGCGTTGGGATGCCCCTGCTGCAAACGAAATCCATAACCGCGATTGTGGAGAAGAACGCCTGACTTCGGCGCGTAGATGCCGCTGCCGAACGGATTGAACAGCGAATTGATGAACGACACTGAATTCAGATCGCGGTCCACCACTGTGACATACACCGTGTCGGTATGTTCGATGTCGTCCCAGACAACTTTCGCGCTGGCGCGCCTCATGTCGATCTTGCCGCGCAACTTTCCGATATACGCATCCGACAGAAAATGCGCGGCATCGACCTTGCCGAACGCCGGATCGCAGAAGAACGCATCGCGTGCGCGATACGCCGCTTTGCTCGCTTCAGCCAACAGATGCACGCGGTCCACTTCCGCGAGCGACTTCATATCGAAGCCTGCCATGATGCGCAGGATCATTAATGCTGCAAGGCCCTGTGCATTCGGCGGACATTCCAGAATATCGTGACCACCATAGCTCGCAGAAATCGGCGTGACGTCCTCGCCTTTATGATTGGCGAAGTCCGATGCTTCATGCACACCGCCGAGCTTCTGCAACTCCGACGCAAGCTCGTTCGCAACTTCGCCTTGGTAAAACGCGTCGCGGCCTTCTTTCGCGATCCGCCGTAAAGTTTTGCCCAATGCCGGTTGCGTGCGCTTGTCGCCGATCGCAGCCGCGACGCCATTGGGCAGATAATGCGCCTTGGCGTTTGCATTGTGTTCGAGGCGGGGGCGATTACGCGTCCAGTCGGCAGCCACTCTTGGAGTGATGCGAAAACCGTTTTCAGCCGCATCGATGGCCGCTTTGAAAATGTCCTCCAGCGATTTCGAGCCGTACTTCTTATTCAATGCGCACCACGCATCGACCGCGCCCGGAATCGTGACGCCTTCAGGCGCAGTCGGCGGAATCTCTTTCATACGAGCAGCAACCGATGCGAGATCGGTTTTCGCAGGCGTGCGGCCGGAGCCGTTCAATGCAGCCGGCGCGCCACCTTTCACCGAATAGAGAACGAAGCAATCGCCGCCGATGCCGGTCATCTGCGGCTCGACCACGCCTTGCAGCGCCACAGCGGCAATCGCCGCGTCCATCGCATTGCCGCCGCCGCGCAGAATGTCGAGCGCGGCAAGTGTTGCCTGCGGATGCGAGGTCGCGGCCATGCCGTGTTCGCCAACGGCAATCGAGCGTGACGGATTGATAAAATTGCGCATGAAAGCCTTCCAAATGCTGGCGCACCCTACCTTCGCGTTCACCTGAAATCCAGCGACCGCCTGCGACCAATGACGAGCGGACAAACGTCATAACAATGAGCTAGGCTGATGCCGCCGTGCATCGTCTCCAACGAAGGAGCCGCGATATGCCGATGGTCAAAACCAAAGACGGTGTCGATATTTTCTACAAGGACTGGGGCAAAGGTCAGCCCATCGTGTTCAGCCACGGCTGGCCGCTCTCGTCCGACGACTGGGACGCGCAGATGCTTTTCTTCTTGAACAAGGGCTTTCGCGTCGTCGCGCATGACCGGCGCGGACATGGGCGTTCAACACAAGTCGCCGATGGCCACGACATGGATCACTACGCCGACGATCTCGCAGCGGTGACGGCGCAGCTTGGTCTCACGAATGCAATTCATGTCGGCCACTCCACCGGCGGCGGTGAGGTGGTGCATTATCTCGCGCGTCACGGCGACAAGAACGTCGCCAAAGCAGCCATCATCAGCGCGGTGCCGCCATTGATGGTGCAGACGCCGAACAATCCGAATGGCCTGCCCAAAAAAGTCTTCGACGATTTTCAGGTGGCGCTTGCGGCCAATCGGTCGGGATTCTATCGCGATGTCGCGGCGGGCCCGTTCTATAATTACAACAAAACTGGAAAGCCCGCCGAGGCGACGATTCAAAACTGGTGGCGTCAGGGCATGATGGGCGGCGCGAAGGCGCATTACGACGGCATCGTTGCGTTCTCGCAAACCGATTTCACGGAAGACTTGAAGAAGATCAATGTGCCGGTGCTGGTGATGCACTCAGAGGACGACCAGATCGTGCCTTATGTTGCCGCCGGACCCATGAGCGCGAAACTGCTCAAAAAGGGCACGCTGAAAACTTACAAGGGTTTTCCGCACGGCATGCCGACGACCGAACATGAAACCATCAACGCCGATCTGCTGGCGTTCATAAAGAGCTGACGGGGCGCGCACAAAAAACCGCCATCCAACCGGGTGGCGGCATTTTGTTCTTACATTAGAAAAATTCAGTCGCGCTTCAACAGCCCTTGCAGATGCTCCTAATCTTTTTGTCGAGCAGTTTGTCCTCAGCGCTGATTGCGGCATCGCTATTGGTGTTCGGTCCCGCGATATTGACATGACCGGATGGCGGCGTGGTGGAGCCTGTTGTCGCCGATGTCGATGAGCCGCTCGAATTCGCCGTGCCGAGCGAATTTGTGCCCGGTGGTGGCGGCGTTGAAAGCTTCGCGGCATTGCCCTGCCCGCTCGGATCGTTGATGACGTTATTGGTGCCGCCTGGGCTTGCGGGTCCGGGCGCAACGCCGCTCGTTGCAGCACTGCCTGCGCCCGCCGAGCCTGCCGCAGGCGCGCCCGTCCCGCCCCCCGCAGTTTGTCCAAACGTCACAACCGTTGACAGCATCAAGCCGGATACAGCGACAACTAGAGCTTTTGGAAATTTGTTCATTCTGAAATCTCCTCAACCAACTCACCCGCGCGACTAACCTGCGCCAAGTCACAAAGTTCCTGTAGGCACAGCCCTCAAGACAACCAACAAAAGACCCGCTCACCGAGCGGGTCTTCAGTTTCGGCGTTACGACGCCTTCTTCAGCGCCGTTACATCGTTCACCGGCTGGTTGAGATGCACATGCGTATCGATGCGCGCGATCCATGCCACTGGCACGACATGGTGCTGACCGTCCGGTGAACTCGTTTTGGTCAGCTTGATGTTGTCGTTGCCTTGCAGATGATCGACCTGGCCGATTTTCTTGCCGGCAGAATCGAAAACATCCATGTGTTCCTTGATTTTCGTGACGTCTGTCATGAGGACCTCCGTTGTTGACGGAAAACCAACGATGCAGCGCGCGACATGTTTCATCACAAATCCTTTGACCGAAATGAACAGCCGGGTTCCCGGAACCCATTGACGCCTGAGCCGTTATGACATCGCGGCATTCAGCCTCGGGAGATTGATGTGATGGACAAGGATCGAATTGCAGGTGCCGCGAACGATATCGCGGGCAAAGCGGAAAGTGCGTTCGGACAGGCGACTGGAAATGCATCGAAAGATGCCGCGGGCCGCGCGCGAGAAGCGTCGGGAACCGTGCAGAACATTTACGGCCAGGCCAAGGATGCAGCGCGCGATCTCGGCGACAACGCGGGAAGTTACGCGAAGGATGCGCTCGATGCCGGCGAGAAATATTATCGTCAGGGCAATCGCGCGGTCGCATCTGCGGTGAAAGATCAACCGCTCGGCGCGCTTTTGATTGCGGGCGCGGTCGGTTTTACGCTGGCGATGTTGATGAACCGCCAGCCGCCGCGGCCGCGCTCGTTCCGCGATTATTATCGGTAAATAAAACCAGCGATAAAGATAAAATTGAAAGCGATCCGTTCAAAACGGGTCGCTTTTATTTCTTTTCAAGCATGCGGTTGCCGCGTTCGCGGATCATGGCCTGCGCGCCATGCGCCAATCCGGCAAGCAGCCACGGCAACGTCACTTCAAGTCGCACATGATCGTCGGCAACATCGATGGTGCCGTTGGCATTTTGCTTGAGTGCGGTGACGCTGAACGCCAGACGATCGCCGCTCCAGATCTCTTCGTTGACCTGAAGCAATTGTCCGTACTGATTTTTGACGCTGCCGAGCCCCGCCTTCATGCGACGGATGGCTTCGTCCTTGCCGAGCTTGTGCGGAATTGAGACGATGAGCGGCTTCGCCATCGGCCTGCCGTTACGCCGTGCGGCTGAGCTGGTCTTCGGTGACGACGCGTTCGAAGTTTTCGGTCTTGCTCTTGATGCGATAGCGCGGACGGCCATCGGCCTCGATCGGCAGGCACGTAATGATCGTATAAAGGCTGCGCTGGGCGTTGTCGGCGCGGCCCTGCGGCCCCTGCAGCTGGTGGCGGACGTCTTCATTCACGGAAAATGTGTGGGCCATTTTATCCTCGATTTGATGGGCGACTTGTATCCAGTCGGACGTCGCAACGCAACAAAAGACGGGCCTGCGCGGCCAAATTCGTAGCGAAATCAAAGGAATCGTACCGAAACAGGACAAATTGAGCGCCAACCACCCAAATTGCGTCTGCAACTTTCGTTGCCAATAACGCCAATATGTCCTACAGGTTGCGCCGTATTCGAATTATCCCTTTGCCTTGTTGGCAACGCCCTCACGGGCTTCCTTCCCAAGACATCGCTAACTCGGATCGAACCCATGCGGAGGTCGTATGGGCACGCGCGATTGCGCATTTTGGAGAAGTGTTATGGCGACAGGTACTGTGAAGTGGTTCAACGCAACCAAGGGTTTCGGTTTCATTCAGCCAGCCGACGGCGGCAACGATGTGTTCGTTCACATCAGCGCTGTCGAGCGTGCAGGAATGAGCAACCTGAATGAAGGCCAGAAGGTCTCGTACGAATTGAAGACCGACTCGGCGCGCGGCAAAACCAGCGCGGAAAACCTTCAAGCGCTTTGAGGTTTGCCTGATCAAGAGATTTCCACGGATGTACTGGAATCTCTCATCGGCATTGCGGGGCTGACGGCTCGTTCGTCGCTTTGCAATTCTCAAATATGAAACCGCCGGATGGCCGCGTGCCGTTCGGCGGTTTTTTGTGCGTATTGCATACTTGCGGCGTTATGGATCGGGCACATATGGATCAGGCAAATCGCAATGCGAGGACGCTCCCATGAACAAAGTTGTCAAAATACCCGACGCCAGTCATCCGATCACGATCACTCCCAGCACATCGCACATCGTGGTCACGCTCAGCGGCAAGACGATTGCGGATACGCGCGCGTCGCTGACAGTGCGCGAGGCATCCTATGCGCCGGTGCATTACATTCCGCGTAAGGACGTGGACATGTCGCAACTCACGCGCACCGACCACTCGACCTATTGCCCTTACAAAGGCGACGCCTCGTATTACAGCATCCCTTCTGGCGGCGCGAAATCGGTCAATGCAATTTGGACCTACGAGACGCCGTATCCGGCTGTGGCGCAGATCAAAGACTATGTCGCGTTTTATCCGGATCGCGTGGACAGCATCAAAATCGAATCCGCTGACACATAAAATTGATGCGTCGTTGTCATCCTGATCGTACTGCCCGGCGTTAGTGTTGCAACAAATCGCGAAGCCGCGAACATCAACACCGTCGGGAGAAATCACGATGAGCAATTCTGAAAGCAACAAAAGTAACAACAGAAGCAAAATGGCCGGACGCCTTATCAAGGCCGGCGGCCACGTCCGCGGCAAACAGGGGCTGGATTACGCCGTCGGCATTTCGGCGGACACCGCCGGATCGAAAGCGATCCACATGCAGACCGTTATCATCGCGCCCGGATCGCGCGCCCATGCCCACAAACATACAACGCACGAGACGGCAATCTATGCGTTGAGCGGCACGTCGGGCGTGTTTCACGGCGAGCGGCTTGAGCATCACACCTTCGTCGAGCCCGGCGATTATTTTTACATCGCCGCTGATGTGCCGCATCTGCCCTACAATCCGAGCGAGACTGAAACCGTCGTCGCTGTGATCGCACGCACCGATCCGAACGAGCAGGAAAGCGTCGTGCTGATGCCGGAGCTTGAAAAGCTTGTGCCGGAATCGGATTTCAAGAAATTCTCGTCCACGCATAGCAAGCAGCGCGAGACGGTTTGATTCGCAGACGCGGCGCGGGAACCCGCGTCGCGTTTCGCCGTTATCGCGCGACAATTGAGGAGAGCGAGCGATGACCATTCTGAAATGGGCACTTATTTTTCTTGTGATTTCGGTAGTCACCGGCTTGCTGGGCTTTTCCGGCGCGTCGATCGTGTCGGCGGATATCGCCCGCACTCTGTTTTACATTTTCGTCGTGATCTTCCTGGTGCTGCTGATCCTCGGATTCACGATCTTTCGAGCTTAGAGCGAAGCTTTCGTCGAACGCAAAGCGTCGTGCCGAACGCGGAAACTATTTTGGCTTGAAGGAAAATGGTGGGCGCGACAGGGATCGAACCTGTGACCCCTTCCATGTCAAGGAAGTGCTCTCCCGCTGAGCTACGCGCCCGTTAATCCATCGATGCAGGAATGCGTCCCTATATCGGCTCAAATCGGCCTTCGCAAGGACGGGAAAGGCTGACAACGCGAGCTTTAGGGTAGGATGTCATGGCCGGACTTGTTCCGGCCATCCCGACTACCGGGGCACTGTGCTTCGTCAATCGGGATCACCGGGACAAGCCCGGTGATGACAAAACAGAAGTCTCTAGCGCGAAGCGAAAGCCTTATGCCGCCAGCATCTTGTTCACTTCGCTGACCAATTCGCGCAGGTGCACGGGCTTGGACAACACCTTGGCGTTCTTCGGCGCCTCGGAATCCGAATTGAGCGCCACGGCTGCGAATCCGGTGATGAACATGATCTTGATATCGGGGTCCAACTCAGCCGCGCGGCGCGCCAGCTCAATGCCATCCATCTCCGGCATCACGATGTCGGTCAGCAGCATCTCGAACGGTTCTTCGCGCAGCCGCTGATAGGCCGACAGCCCGTTGTCGTAGGACGAGACCTGAAAGCCGGCATTTTCCAGCGCCTTGACCAGAAAGCGGCGCATATCGTTGTCGTCTTCGGCAAGGAGGATCTTGTGCATGGTTTTTGGTCGTCAAATCCCGTGAATTCAGAGGGGTTCTAGGCCCTACTTGTGCCCGATCAGGGGTAAATTTCAGGTGAAGGCGAACTTAGACTTGGCAAGTCAGTTAGGGTTGCTGAGAATGTTGATTCAGGAAACACGCGTTTTTCGGGCCAAATTGTGGTGTCCCAAAAGGCCCTGTGCAAAAGGCTCTGGGGATGGCTCAAAGGTTTCCTGCAAGGTTTGAGGACGACAGTCGGCCATGACGGATTTTGACGCAAACCAAACCGCTGAGGAATTCTCGCCCCCGTTCGAGATTTTCGAGCCTGCAATCTGGCGCGCGCCGATCGTTTTCAACTCGCCGCATTCCGGCTCGATCTATCCGCGCGAATTCCTCGCGGCCTCCAGAATCGACCGCGCGTCTTTGGCGCGATCCGAAGATTCCTTCATGGACGAAATGATCGCGGGTCTTCCGGCACGCGGATTTCCGGCGCTGCGCGTGAATTTTCCGCGCTCCTATGTGGACGTCAATCGCGAACCCTATGAACTCGATCCGCGCATGTTCAACGGACGCTTGCCGGGATTTGCAAACACGCGCTCGATGCGGGTTGCGGGTGGGCTCGGGACTATTCCGCGCGTGGTCGGCGACGGGCAGGAAATTTACTTCGGGCGGCTCGATGTAGAAGATGGGCTGAGTCGGATTGAAAGCCTTTACAAGCCGTATCACCGCGCCTTCCGCCGCCTCATCACCAAGACGCAGAAAATGTTCGGCCTCGCCATCGTCGTAGATTGCCATTCGATGCCCTCAGTCGGCGTGACACGCGACGAGCCGAAGCGCCCGGACATCGTGATCGGCGATCGCTACGGCACAAGCTGCGCACGACTCTTGACCGACACCATCGAAGATACGTTTACATCGCTTGGCTATTCGGTCGGCCGCAACAAGCCTTATGCGGGCGGGTTCATCACCGAGCATTATGGGAGTCCTGCGAACGGGCTGCATACCGTGCAGCTCGAACTCAATCGCGCGGTCTACATGGATGAACGCCGTCGCGAACGCGGACCGAAATTCGACAAGGTCGCGCAAGATTTTACGAAGCTTGCGGACGCGCTGGCGCAAATTCCGCTGGATAGTTTCGGGCCGTTCCAGGCGGCGGCGGAATAATTGAATCTCCCTCGCACCGCATTTGCGGGCAGGGGTAAAACAGCGCGCAAGAAAAAAGGGCCACTTGCGAAAGCAAGTGGCCCAAGTCTAGGGAGGAAACGCCCAAGGAGGGCAGCAATAGCGCCAGGCGCTATCGCACCGCAACAATATGAAACTGCACCGCACCCAAATCAAGAATTATTCGTGGATTTTGTATGCCAGGCACGCATAACTGAATTGCAGTTACAGCGGTACAGCCCATTTAAAATTGATAGGTATTTCAAATAGATAGATCGGCTTCGGCGTTCGAAACCGCCGCCAACCGGACATAAGCCGCCCAAAGACTGAATATTGATACTCCTTTTTGACCGGATTTATGCGGCCTATCCGGCGTATTTCTCAACAAAACGTTAAAGAATGAACCACTTACCCGTTGCGCAAGGGGTGATCGCGTCCAACCCAATTGCCCCGCGCCTGTGAGTCTTGGACGGCCTGAGCTAATCAAAAGAGCCGCGCGCGGTTACACTGCGCCACGCAGCCGCCCAAAGGCGTTAAAAGGATCATTCGTGACGGTCATCGATTTCACCGCCTTCATCGGACGCCTCGCAACCGCCTCCGGCGAAACCATCCTTCCCTTCTTCCGCACATCGCTCAGCGTCGAGAACAAAGGTTCGGGCCACGATCTCGACCCCGTGACGGAAGCCGACCGCGCAGCAGAAGCCGTGATGCGCCGGATGATCAAGGAGAGTTTCCCGCAACATGGAATCGTCGGCGAGGAATTCGGCTCCGAGCGCGAAGACGCCGAATATGTCTGGGTGCTCGATCCGATCGACGGCACGAAATCCTTCATCGCCGGCATGCCGATCTGGGGCACGCTGATCGCGCTGATGCATAATGGATCGCCCGCCTACGGCATGATGAGCCAGCCTTTTATCGACGAGCGATTTTCCGGCGACAATGGCGCTGCGACATACACCGGCCCGTCGGGCTCGCGAAAATTATCCGCGCGCAAATGCAAGTCGCTGGCCGATGCGACGTTGTTCACGACAAGCCCACGCCTGATGAAGGCGGACGACCGCGCGCAGTTCGAGCGCGTCGAAAAAGAAGTGCGGCTGTCGCGTTACGGCGGCGATTGCTACGCCTACTGCATGCTCGCCGCGGGCCACCTCGATCTCATCATCGAGACTGAACTGAAGCCCTACGACGTCGCAGCCCTGATTCCGATCGTCAGCGGCGCGGGCGGCATCATCACCACCTGGGAAGGCAAGCCCGCCCAATCCGGCGGGCGCATTGTTGCTACGGGCGACAGGCGCGTGCATGACGCAGCGCTCAAGCTGCTGGCGTCGTAAATCATGGATTCATTTCTCATTCTAATCGCGGCCATCTTCATGCTGGCCGGATTCGTCAAAGGCACCATCGGCCTTGGCCTGCCGACAGTCGCGATGGGATTGCTCGCCACACGCATGCCGCCGGCGCAGGCGCTCGCCATTGTCATCGTTCCTGCGATTGTCACCAACATCTGGCAAACATTCGTAGGACCCTATCTGCGCAACATCATGGTGCGGCTATGGCCGCTGATGATCGGCACAGTTATTGGAATTCTTTCGGGCGCGGGCCTGCTGACCGGCCCCTATGCGCCTTACGGCACGATCGTTCTCGGATTGCTGCTGGTGATCTACGCGATCATCGGTCTGTCGAAAGTCAAATTCAACGTTCGGCCCGCAGATGAAAAATGGCTCGGCGGCATTGTCGGTCTTGTGACCGGAGTGATTTCCGCGGCGACCGGCGTGCAGGTCATTCCGTCGATGCCCTACATGCAGGCCATCGGCATGGAGAAGGACGAGTTGGTGCAGGCGCTCGGCGTGTTCTTCACGACAGCGACCTTGGCACAAGCCTTCAATCTCACTGGTGCTGGATTATTGACGGCAGCGACCGCACTGCCCGGCGGCGTCGCGATGGTCGCAGCATTCATCGGCATGTATCTGGGACAAGTGCTGCGCGCGCGGATGGACGCCGAAGGTTTTCGGCGCTGGTTTTTGATTGCGATGATGCTTTTGGGATTTTATCTCGCCATCGAGATGACGATCAGGCTGTCGCACTGAGAATTACTTAAACAGCGGCGAACCCGGAATGAACGCATCGAACGCCGCCCAGAACTGCGAACGGAAGCGATCCTGCTCCTGCAGGATCTCGTGCTTCGATCCGGCAATCACCAGATGCGATCCGCCGCGCAGATGATAGGCGAATTCTTCAATCGCGGACGTCGACACAATGGTGTCGTTGCTCGCCGCCAGCATCAAAATCGGCTGGCGAATTCGCGCCGGATAATCAACGCCGCGAAATTCCATCATCGCGCGGAACGCGGCGTCGGCCCACGCCACCGTCGGCGAAGCGATCCCGAGCGTCGGGTCTTCCTCATAGATTGCAGCGTTGCGCGCATAACGCACAACGTCGGACGTCAGCGGATTGTTGATGAAGTTCGACGTGCCGATGAGCACCGCATTGCCGCCGGGAACGAAATTACCGCCCATGCCCATGTAGCGCATTGTGCGGATCAAGGTACGCACGGGCCACGTCATGCTGGGGCGCGGCAGATCGATCATCGGCGCGGATAGCACCATGCGCTCGAACCACCGCTTGCCAGAATGCGCAACACGCAGCATCGCCGCACCGCCCATCGAATGCGCCAGCGCGAAATACGGCGGCGGACAATCCGGCAGCACGACCTGATTGACGAAAGCTTCCACGTCCGTCTCGAAATCCGCAAAACTTTGGACGTAACCCTTGCGCGCGTCGCTTAATTGCCGCGAGGAATGTCCCTGCCCGCGCCAGTCGAGGGCTGCGACCGCAAATCCGCGCTCCTGCAGATCGCGCACCGTCTCGAAATATTTCTCGATGGATTCGGCGCGACCCGTGAACACGCAGACCGTGCCCTTGCGATTGGCCGGTGGCGGCCAGCGCGCGAAACGTAACTCGGCGCCATCGGGCGTCTTAATGGTGCCGGTGACGACGCCATCGGGAACGGGATTGGACGGAATTGAAACGAGAGACATTCAAAAAACCGGACGGCAAATTGAAATCGAGTTGTCGTCACCGGACTTGTTCCGGTGACCTCGACGGATTGAGCACAGTGCCTAAAAGGTCGAGATGCCCGGGACAAGCCCGGGCATGACAAATCTCACTATCTTTAGGCATGGACGGCCTCTTGAACCATATTTCGCTCGACCCATATCACCTTCGTGCAGGCCGCTACTAGCCGTTCCTTGAACGGTGAAAGGCTGCACGCAGAACGAAAACCCGGCCAAATCCGGCGGGTTGTCTGCTCTTTGAAAAGAGTGGCGCGTTGTGCTCGCGAGCCGGTTTCACGTCATGAATCCGTTCGCTTGAAAAACGCGCCGGTCGCTCAACTTTGGAGGACTTAACATGCGTCCATTCGATCTTGCCCCCTTCTATCGTTCCACCATCGGCTTCGACCGCCTGTTCTCCCTGCTCGATCAGGCGAGCGGTGACGGCTCGACGGGCTACCCGCCCTACAACATCGAGCGCACTGGCGAGAACGATTTCCGCATTTCGGTCGCGGTCTCCGGCTTCTCGCAGAATGAAATCTCGATCGTCGCCAAGGAAAACACCCTGACGATCAAGGGCGAGAAAGTCGCGAACGAAAACACTGAGAACCAGTCCGAAGTGCTCTATCGCGGCATCGCCTCGCGCGCCTTCGAGCGTCAGTTCCAGCTTGCAGATTTTGTGCAGGTGAAAAACGCCACGCTGGAGAACGGCCTGCTCCACGTCGATCTCGTCCGCGAGATTCCTGAAGCCAAAAAGCCGCGTGTGATTCCGATTTCCCCTTCGGCGGAAGTGCCGCAGGCGATCGAAACCGCGAAAGCCGCCGCTTAAACCAAGCTCATTCGGAAACCTCCGAATAAAACGAAAGCGCCCCGATGACTCTGATTAAAGAGTCTCCGGGGCGCTTTTTTCTCGAGCTACCTAACAAGGCACGTGGCCAACAAATTTCGATTGTCATCACCGGGCTTGGCCCGGTGATCCCGATAGATTGGATCACTGTGCCACCTTAATCGGGATGGCCGGGACAAGCCCGGCCATGACAAATGAGACCGGATTCAATCCAGCAGTTGCACGTCCGGCATCTCTTTCGTGGGCAGCAATTCAACGCCCGCAGGTTTGACCTCGGGTTTTATTTCGGGCGCAGCCGCGACGGGCTTCGCGGTTGTCGGCTCTTCAAAATGCTTCGGCGGCGTCGATGCTGTTTGCCGCACAGGTGCGACGCCCGACTTCACAGAGTCAGATTTTCCAGAGTTGGATTTTGCGGACTGAGCGACGGGCGACGGGTCCGCTGAAACCGTCGGCATCCGGTCCGCCAGTTTTCGCTTCTTATCCTTCTCGGTGACGCGCGTTGTCACGAGCGGCGGGCGCGGCCCACGCCGGTCATCGAGCAATGGAAGCTGACCCGGCGCGCCATACGTCAGCGTCAATTCATCGTTGAGACGCGCATCGACGATCAGCGCCGGGAAAAAACGCATCGGCCGCCCGGTGCGCGCATCGACCACAAGGCGTCCATCGTCGCCGTTCGGATTGAGCACCGCGATGGTGTAGACCCAACCGCGCCGAACTGCCGGACCCAGCGGAGAGTAACCGCTTGCACGCAGCATCGGTAACAACTCACGCGGTGCCAGCACCGGGTGAACATCGATCAGCGACGGCGGCCCAGGAAACGGCTGCATCGCCGCAAATGGACCGCGCGGATAGGCAAATCGAGCTCTTGGCTCTGAAGGTCTTGGCTCTGAAGGTCTTGGCTCCGAAGCTCTTGGCTCCGGCAACGCCACCGGACCCACATCGCCGCCGACCCTGACCGCGACGTGAACCTGCGGCATCGGGATATCGCCGACGATCGGCAGGTCGTCCGACGCCCGCGCCAACGTCATGGGCAACGCGCCGACAAGAAAAATAGCGCAAAAAATCGCGCATGAGGCAACGGCTCCACAGAACCGTATCGCTTTGGACATCGAAATCATTTGCATCGCTCCCCTGTAAATTCGGCATCGCTCTCTGACGACCCGAACTCCGCGCAGAAGGTCGGTTCGGATTTCGGCGGACCTTGGGCCGCATGGCGGCGGATGTGCCTCGAAGCCGGGGCGGATTGAGGCGGCGCGCAAGACAGTTGCAGGACGGTCGCGAGACCGGCTTCGGGGACTCCCCGCCGCTTGTGTGTTAGAAAAAAGTTTGGCAGTCTCAGCGGTAGGACAGTAATACTGTCGTAATTTCCGGGCTTGCCCGGCATAGCGTTTGCACCGCTAAAATGTATTTCGGCCCCAAGGTCGATGAGTGAGGCAGCCAGAACGGCGACTGCGGGCGACGATTTCTTAAGTTAGGCTCGTTTTTGGCGCGAGCGGTGGCCCCAAGGACCCTCAAGGGTTTCCCAAAGGGTGCCGCGACCGCCCAAGGTGCGGCCTGAAAAGTACGAGTTGCGGCCCTTGAGTGCGGGCGTGAGGGACAGAATGGGTGGGTCAGGGTTCGAGCGTGACGAAATCGAAGTGGGTGCGCCTTTGGCGGACCATGCTTTGACGCATCCCGAACCGATCCGCGAACACAATTGGCGTCCAGCCGCCGAGGGCATGTACGACCCGTCGCTGGAAAAGGATTCCTGCGGCGTCGGCTTCATCGCCAACATCAAGGGCAAGAAGTCTCACCAGATCGTCTCCGACGCGATCAGCATTCTTTGCAATCTGGAACATCGCGGCGCGGTCGGTGCCGATCCGCGCGCGGGCGACGGTGCCGGCATCCTCGTGCAAATTCCGCACGCGTTCTTTACGCGCAAGGCGAAGGACAACGGCTTTACGCTCCCTGCCCCCGGTGAATACGCCGTCGGCGCGCTGTTCATGCCGCGCGACAAATCGTGGCGCAAAATCATCCAGAGTATCGTGACCGATCAGGTCAAGGCCGAGAAGCTGACGCTGATCGGCTGGCGCGACGTGCCGGTCGATAACTCATCGCTCGGCGAAACCGTGAAGCCGACCGAACCGCATTGCGCGCAGGTGTTCATCGGGCGCGGCAAAGACATCAAGACCGCGGACGATTTCGAGCGCAAACTCTTCATTCTGCGCAAGTCGATTTCGCATGCGATCTATCAGCGCCGCGAACGCGGCCTCGCTGGATATTATCCAGTGTCGCTGTCGTGTCGGACGGTGGTCTATAAAGGCATGTTCCTCGCCGATCAGCTCGGCAAATATTATCCCGATCTGCATGAGGACGATTTCCAATCGGCGCTGGCATTGGTGCATCAACGCTTCTCGACCAACACGTTTCCGGCGTGGTCGCTGGCGCATCCCTATCGCATGGTCGCGCATAATGGCGAGATCAACACGCTGCGCGGTAACGTCAACTGGATGGCCGCGCGTCAGGCATCGTTGCAATCGCGTCTCTACGGCAAGGACATCAGCCGACTCTGGCCGATCTCGTATGAAGGCCAGTCCGACACGGCGTGTTTCGACAACGGTCTCGAATTTCTGGTTCAAGGCGGCTACTCGCTCGCGCATGCCGTGATGATGATGATCCCGGAAGCGTGGGCCGGCAATCCGCTGATGGATGAAGAGCGCCGCGCGTTCTATGAATATCACGCTGCATTGATGGAGCCGTGGGACGGCCCTGCTGCAATCGCGTTTACCGATGGTCGCCAGATCGGCGCGACGCTGGATCGGAACGGTTTGCGCCCCGCGCGTTATCTCGTCACGAAAGACGACCGCATCGTGATGGCGTCCGAAATGGGCGTGCTGAAAATTCCGGAGGACCAGATCGTCACCAAGTGGCGCTTGCAGCCCGGCAAGATGTTGCTTGTGGACCTCGAGGAAGGTCGTCTCATTCCCGACGACGAGATCAAGGCGCAACTCTCAAAGAGTCATCCGTACCGCGAGTGGCTGAGCGGCACGCAGATCGTGCTTGAAGACATGAAGGACACTGCCCCGAAGGCGATGCGCTCGAATCTCACGCTGCTCGATCGCCAGCAGGCGTTCGGCTACACGCAGGAAGACATCGGCATCCTGATGACGCCGATGGCATCGACCGGCGAGGAAGCCAACGGCTCGATGGGCAACGACACGCCGATTTCGGCGCTATCGGACAAACCAAAGCCGCTGTTTACGTATTTCAAACAGAACTTCGCGCAGGTGACGAACCCGCCGATCGATCCGATCCGCGAAGAACTGGTGATGAGCCTCGTCTCGATTATTGGCCCGCGTCCAAATCTGTTCGACGTGGACGGCCAGTCGCAGACCAAACGTCTCGAAGTGCGCCAGCCGATTTTGACCGACGCCGACATGGAAAAAATTAGGTCCATCGCCGATGTCGCCGACAATCATTTCAAATCGCGCGTGCTCGACACCACGTTCCACGCGGGCCTCGGTGCGGCCGGACTTGAGCAGGTTCTGGAAGAGCTTTGCGCGCGCGCTGAGTCTGCCGTGCGCGAAGGCGTCAACATTATTATTCTCTCTGACCGCGCTGCGGGCTCGGATCGCATTCCAATTCCGTCGCTGCTCGCCTGCGCCGCCGTGCATCATCATCTCATCCGCACGGGCTTGCGCACGTCTGTCGGGCTTGTCGTTGAATCCGGCGAGCCGCGCGAAGTGCATCACTTTGCGTGCTTGGCAGGTTACGGCGCCGAAGCGATCAATCCATATCTCGCGTTCGAATCCATCATCGCGATGAAGGATCAGCTTCCGGCGAAGCTTGAGGACAAGGAAATCGTCAAGCGCTACATCAAATCGATCGGCAAGGGTTTGCTGAAGGTGATGTCCAAGATGGGCATCTCCACCTATCAGTCGTATTGCGGTGCGCAGATTTTCGATGCGGTCGGCCTGAGAGCTGAATTCGTTGCGAAGTATTTCGTCGGCACGCACACGCGCATCGAAGGTGTGGGCCTCGCCGAAATCGCGGAAGAAACCACGCGTCGTCATGCCGAAGCCTTCGGCGATTCGCCGGTCTTCAAATCCGCGCTCGATGTCGGTGGCGAATATGCCTATCGCACGCGCGGCGAAGATCACGCGTGGACGGCGGAGTCGGTGTCGTTGTTGCAACACGCCGCACGCGGCAATTCGCAGGAGCGTTATCGCGCGTTTGCGAAAATTCTCAACGAACAATCCGAGCGGCTGCTGACGCTGCGCGGTCTGTTTCGCGTCAAGACCGCCGAGGACGAAAAGCGCAAGCCTGTTCCGCTCGACGAAGTCGAACCCGCGAAAGACATCGTCAAGCGCTTCGCCACGGGTGCAATGAGTTTTGGATCGATCTCACGCGAAGCGCATACGACGCTGGCGATTGCGATGAATCGCATCGGCGGCAAATCCAATACCGGCGAAGGCGGCGAAGAATCCGATCGCTTCAAGCCGTTGCCGAACGGCGATTCGATGCGCTCGGCAATCAAACAAGTGGCATCCGGACGCTTCGGCGTCACCACGGAGTATCTCGTCAACTCCGACATGATGCAGATCAAGATGGCGCAGGGCGCCAAGCCCGGCGAAGGCGGACAATTGCCCGGCCACAAGGTCGATGCGGTGATCGCCAAAGTGCGCCACTCGACGCCGGGCGTCGGTCTGATTTCACCGCCACCGCATCACGACATTTATTCGATCGAAGATCTCGCGCAGCTGATCTACGATTTGAAGAACGTCAATCCGGACGGTGCCGTTTCAGTGAAGCTCGTCTCTGAGATCGGCGTCGGCACTGTCGCAGCTGGCGTTGCGAAAGCGCGCGCGGATCACGTGACGATTGCAGGCTTTGAGGGCGGCACGGGTGCGTCGCCGCTGACCTCGATCAAGCACGCAGGTTCGCCATGGGAAATCGGCCTTGCAGAGACGCACCAGACGTTGGTGCGCGAGCGGTTGCGGTCTCGCATCATCGTCCAGGTCGACGGCGGATTCCGAACGGGCCGCGACGTCGTGATCGGCGCACTTCTCGGCGCAGATGAATTCGGTTTCGCCACAGCGCCTTTGATTGCGGCCGGTTGCATCATGATGCGCAAGTGTCATCTGAATACATGTCCGGTCGGCGTCGCCACGCAAGATCCAATCTTGCGCAAGCGTTTCACCGGCGCGCCCGAACACGTCATCAATTATTTCTTCTTCGTCGCCGAAGAAGTGCGCGAGCTGATGGCCGCACTCGGCTATCGCAAGTTCGAGGACATGGTCGGCCAGAGCCAAATGCTGGATCAATCGAAACTCGTCTCGCACTGGAAAGCAAAGGGTCTCGATTTCTCGAAATTATTTTTCAAGCAGCAGGCGCTGCCGGGCCAGAAGATTTTCCACGCCGAGTCGCAGGATCATCACCTTGAGAAAGTGCTCGACCGCAAACTTATCAAAGAGGCCCAAGCTGCACTGGATCGCGGCGCGCCTGTGAAGATCGAGGCCGAGATCAACAACACCGACCGCAGCGCAGGCGCGATGCTCTCGGGTGTCATTGCGAAAACTTACGGCCATAGCGGCCTGCCGCACGACACGATTCATGTGTCGCTGAAGGGCACTGCCGGACAGGCATTCGGCGCGTGGCTCGCGCGCGGCGTCACCTTCGATCTTGAAGGCGAAGGCAACGATTATGTCGGCAAGGGATTGTCGGGCGGACGCATCATCGTGCGGCCTCCGAAGAATTCGGGAATCGTGCCGGAGGAATCCATCATCGTCGGCAACACCGTGATGTACGGCGCCATCGAAGGCGAATGTTATTTTCAAGGCGTCGCAGGCGAGCGTTTCGCCGTGCGCAACTCAGGCGCCATCGCCGTCGTCGAGGGTGCGGGCGATCATTGCTGCGAGTATATGACCGGCGGCATCGTCGTCGTGCTCGGCAAGACCGGGCGGAATTTCGCGGCGGGCATGTCCGGCGGCGTCGCTTACGTGATCGACGAGGACAACACGTTCGAGAAACGCTGCAACATGGCGATGGTCGAGCTTGAACCGGTGCTGTCGGAAGAAATGGTCAACGAGAGTGCTTACAACGCGCTGAACGATCTCGAAGCGCATGGTCGCGTCGATGTGTTCAAGAACCTGCTCGGCGAAGACGTCGAGCGTCTGCATGTGCTGATCTCGCGTCACGCTAAGGTGACGGGGTCGGCGCGCGCGCAGCATATTCTGAAGAACTGGAAACAGTTCTTGCCGAAATTCCGCAAGATCATGCCGGTTGAATATCGCCGCGCGTTGAAGGAAATGAAATCGCGCGCTCCGGAAGAACCGAAGATCGCGATTGGGGCGTAGATAACGAAACGTCACCCTGAGGTGCGAGCCGTTTCGGCGAGCCTCGAAGGGCGACGGAATAAAGACGCAGCCATCCTTCGAGGCGCGCAAGGGCGCGCACCTCAGGATGACGACGGGGTTGGTTTTAAGTTGGGGCGTTGGGGTTCATGGGTAAGGCTACAGGTTTTCTTGAGTTCGAGCGCAGCGACCGCAAATACGAGCCGGTCGAAAAACGCGTCAAGGATTTCAAGGAATTCGTCGTCCCGTTAAGCGAGAAGGACACGCGCGACCAAGCCGCGCGCTGCATGAATTGCGGCATTCCTTATTGCCACGGCACAGGTTCTGTTGCGCCCGGAACGCCGGGCTGTCCGGTTAACAACCAAATCCCCGATTTCAACGATCTCGTCTACAACGGCAACTGGGAAGAAGCGTCGCGCAATCTGCATTCGACCAATAATTTTCCAGAGTTCACCGGGCGCATTTGTCCGGCACCTTGCGAAGCGTCCTGCACGCTCAACATCGACGACAATCCGGTCACGATCAAAACCATCGAATGTGCGATTGTTGACCGAGCATGGGACAATGGCTGGCTCAAGCCCGAGATCGCGCCGAAGAAAACCGGCAAAAAAATTGCCGTCGTTGGCTCAGGTCCGGCAGGCATGGCGTGCGCGCAGCAACTCGCGCGCGCGGGACACGATGTGCATGTGTACGAAAAATTCGCGAAAGCTGGCGGTTTGCTTCGTTACGGCATTCCCGATTTCAAAATGGAAAAGGGCATCATCGATCGCCGCGTGACGCAGATGGAAGCCGAAGGTGTGACGTTTCATTACGGCAAAGCTGTCGGCGGCGCATCGGGAATTGATCCGCATGAAATTCTCAAAACCTACGACGCCGTGGCGCTGACAGGCGGCGCGGAAGCCCCGCGCGATCTGCCTATACCGGGCCGCGATCTTGGCGGCATCCATTACGCGATGGATTTCCTGCCGCAGCAAAACCGCCGTGTCGGCAAAGAGTCACTTGGCGACGTCAAAGAGATTCTCGCCAAGGGCAAGCATGTCGTTGTGATCGGCGGCGGCGACACGGGTTCGGATTGCATCGGGACTTCATTTCGTCAGGGCGCAGCATCCGTAACGCAACTCGAGATCATGCCGGAGCCGCCGGAGCATGAAAACAAATTGCTGACCTGGCCGAACTGGCCGCTGAAATACCGCACCTCGTCGTCGCAGGCCGAAGGCGCCAAGCGCGAATACGCGGTGCTGACGCAGAAGTTTTCAGGCGACGGCGGCAAAGTATCGAGCCTGCATTGCATTCACGTCGATGAGAAGATGCAGCCGGTTGCGGGAAGCGAATTCGAGTTGAAGGCCGAACTGGTGCTGCTGGCGATGGGTTTCGTGCATCCGGTGCATGAGGGATTGCTCAAGACACTCAGCGTCGATCTCGATCAGCGCGGCAATGTTCGCGCCGGCACCGGCGATTATCAGACTTCCATTGCGAAAGTGTTCTCGTCGGGCGATATGCGGCGCGGGCAATCGTTGGTGGTGTGGGCGATCCGCGAAGGCCGCCAATGCGCGGCGTCGATCGATATGTATCTGATGGGTTCGACCACGCTGCCGCGTTGAAATTTTTCAACTAATAAAAAAGCCTCGTCTCGCGACGGGGCTTTTTTATTGCCGGAAGATCAAATCACCACCGGAAACCGGGACCGGAATTGGACGGCCCGACAGTCGCAGGCGGGCGCTGAAATCCATTGTTCGGATCAAATGGACGCGGCGGCGGCCGGTTCGGATCGAACACGCCCTGCGCAGCGGCGCGCACGACAGGCTTCAGCGGCTGCGGTTTCACAATCGCGCCGTTCGGCGCAACGGTTGCGACATTCGGATCGCCGGGTGGCGCCTCTAAGGCTCCGACTTGGCGGCGCGGCCATGAAAAATCATCAGCGCGTCCGGCAGGTGCTGCAAGCGGTTCACCCTTGACGAGCGTACGCGCGGCCAGCGCGTCCACCGAAACCGGGCGCGTGCCAGTGCCGCCGAGCAATTCATCCGTACCGACATTCGATGCGACCAGCGGCACCATCGGTCCTACCAATGGACGCGGTCCGGCGACACTGGGGCGGATATTCGCATCGGGCGACTGCAACTCACTCGGCAAGGAAATCAACGTGCGGGCCGCGAGAAGCCGCGTGATTTCGCGTTCGGCAAAGCGCGCAAGTTTCACCGCGCCGGATTTGGTAAAGTAAACGCCGTCATAGGAACGCAGGCGGCGCGTCTGGCCTTCGAAGTCGGGGCCCTGCTGCATGAAGCGGCCTTGTTCGTCGACGAAGCCATCCCACACATCGACATAGGTGATGCCGGCTTTTCCGGCGACGTCGCGATAAAGCGAGTCGAGGAACAACATGTCGGTCATGGCCGTGGCGCCGCGCACCGCGGGCAGGCCGACCCACAACACCGGCACGCCCTTCTGTTTGAGCACACCGATCATCTCGGCAATCTTCTTGGAGTAAAGCTCGACCCAGCGCTCGCTACGAAATTGATTCCAGCCATTGGCTGAGCGAACCGTGCGTTCCGGCGCAACAGTCGTTGCGGGCGCATCGTCGTCGTCCGCTGCAGCATCCGGCTTTGCGTCGGCGGCCTTGTCGTCGTCGGGCTTGGCTGTGTCGGCAGCGTCTTTCTTTTCAGGTTCGGGCTTGGTGGCGTCGTTTTTCTTGTCGGTTTTTTTTGCGTCTTTCGTGACGTCTTTTTTGGCGCCCTTCTTGATCTCTTCTTTCTTCGGCTTCTCGATTTCGGCTTCGCGGATCGGCGCGCGGTCGTTGATACCGAGCATCACCACAATGGCATCCGGTTTTTCATTGGCGAGAATTTGTTTTGCCGCCGCGACCCAGTCGGATGGCTCGCCGCGCGGCTGATATTTGATCAAGCCTGAAACGGTTTTGTGTTTGCGGATCACACCAAGCTCGGGTGTATCCAACAGCGCATCTTCGAGACCGTAGGCAAGCCAGTCCGCCATCGAGTCGCCCAGCACGACGATGTTTTTTTCCGGCGGCACTTCGCGCTTGGCTGCTGGCGGCGCGCGCGACATATCGACAGGACGCGGCGCTTCCTGAGCCGCCGGATCGCCGTACGGATTGTAGAAGCCGCCCTGAGGCGGACCGCGCGGCGGCGCGGGCCTGCGGTCGAACCCGCCGAAATTGAAAAATTGCGCCGAGGCCGGACCCACAATGCCGAACAGCAACACGCCCGCGACCGCGAGGACCGCAAGAGGTCCGCGTTCAGTGAAAAGGCGCAGAAACGATTTGTGGTTCGACATTCTTCGACAACCGCTGACTTGAATTTAGGGACGAAAATAGCGCCCTCACCCCGCCAAATCGACCCCTTAAAACGGGCTTTGGCGAGATTCTTCCGTGAACGGAGAAAATGTCGGATTGAAGGTTAGCGCCCGAAAAGGTTGAAGCCGGAACCGCCGCCGTTGGTTTTGCCGCTGTTTCCGACGCGCAATTTTTCCAACACGCCAGAGGACGCAAAGCCATCCGCAGCCAGACCGGCGCTGACCTGATAGCTGCGAAGCGCCTTTCGCGTGTCGTTGCCGAGATTGCCGTCCGGCTCGCCTCTATAAAATCCGCGCCGCGCCAACAATTGCTGCAATTCGAGCCGCTCGTCGCGAGTTAAAACGCGTTGGTCGCGCGGCCATTGTTGAACGAGCGGTGCGCCGCCACGAAGGCGATCCGCGAAATGACCAATGGCCAACGCATATGCCTCCGACGGATTGTATCGCATGATGGCGCGGAAATTTCCGAGCATCAGAAATCCCGGACCTTCCGCGCCGCCGGGCACCAGCAAAAACGCCGTGTCGGTCGTGCGCGAAAAGGTTTTGCCGCCCGCGCGCTTGAGACCGAGCTGTTCCCACTGCGCAATCGTCATCACCTTGGAGCGATCGGCCAGCATGTAGTTGAAGCCCTGCGGCACTTCGACCTCATAGCCCCAGGTCTGGCCCTGCTGCCAGCCGTCCTTTTTGAATTTCATCGCGGTTGACGCAATGATATCGGGCGTGGAGTCGACGACGTTGCGTTTGCCGTCATGATCGAAGTCCACAGCAAATCTCTTGAACGCGGTCGGCATGAATTGCGTCGCGCCGAAGGCTCCCGCCCATGAGCCGCGCATCTGATCGGGCGTCAGATCGCCGTGATGTAGAATTTCGAGTGCGGCGAGAAATTCATCCTTGAAGTAAGCGGTTCGGCGGCCGATGCAGGCCAGCGTCGCAGTGGAATTCAACACGCTGCGGTCGCCGCCTTGCGTGGAGTAATTGGATTCGATGCCCCAGATCGCCGCGATAATAAAGCGATCGACGCCGTATTCTTTTTCAACGGCGGCGAATGTCGGGGCGTTCTGCGCGAGAATCTCGCGGCCGCGTGCAATGCGCGCGTCTGTTACGAGCACGTCGAGATAATCCCACACTGATTTCGTAAATTCCGGCTGCGAGTCGACAAGATCCATGATGCGCAGATCAGGCGCAAGATTCGCCGTGAAGCGCCGGAAGCTCGCTTCGGAAATGCCGCGCCGCGCGGCGTCCGGATAAAAGCCCGCGACGCAAGTAGGAAAATTCGCAGCCGCCTGGCGAATGGCATCCGCCGTCATGCGCGGATCGCCGGACGCGCCGTCCTCGCCGGTCCATTCTTTGGCAGGCGTCGCCTGTGCCAAACGCTTCGGCATCACGTTCGGGCGCGCAGGTGGAATGGCTTGAGGTTTATTTTGCGGCGCGCTTTGCGAAATCGAGCCGGTGATAGTCGCGCCCGGCAACACCAAAGGTCCGCGCCCAGTTGCCGTTTGCGCAATCGCAAATGCCGGCAACAAAACCGCCGCCGACATCGCGCAAATCATCACGGCGCAACGCGCGCTTTTTCCGTCAATCGGCTTCATCGCGTAACCCGTACCCACACCAAAATCCCTCGACCAGAAGGCCCCGTCAGGGTTTCCATCGGCTTAACGGAAGCGCACTTTTGGGCGGCGAAATGACACGCCAAAATCCTTAACGGCATCGAGTCAGGCCCCGTTGATCGCCACTCATTATGTACGTCGTCGTGCTCAAGCGTTTTTCAAGCCCGCAAAACCTGCTACCACCGTGAAAACCCTTCGTCCCACCTCGCAAAGAGTCCCAAAAGATCCACATGAAAATCCGCAAAGCCGTGTTTCCCGTCGCCGGTCTCGGCACGCGTTTCCTGCCCGCCACCAAGGCGATGCCGAAGGAAATGCTGACCGTGGTCGATCGCCCGCTGATCCAGCATGTGGTGGACGAGGCGCTGGAAGCCGGCATCGAGCATCTTGTGTTTGTGACCGGGCGCAACAAGGGCGTCATCGAAGATCACTTCGATCATCAATACGAACTCGAAGACACGCTGCGCCAACGCAACAAGACCGTCGAAATGACATCGCTGGAGCGCGACCAGCCCAAAGCCGGCGCGACATCGTTCACGCGTCAGCAAGCGCCGTTAGGTCTTGGCCATGCGGTGTGGTGCGCGCGCGACATTATCGGCAATGAACCGTTTGCGGTGTTGCTGCCGGACGTGCTGGTGAAACACAAGCCCAGCGGCTTGAAGCAGATGATCGATGCCGCGAACGCTGCGGGCGCTGCGAAAGCCAACATCATCGCGGTGGAAGAAGTGCCGATGGATCAGGTCCACATGTATGGCGTGGTCGGCGTTGGAAAATCCAAGGGCGAGATGTTTGAACTCAACGGCATGGTCGAGAAGCCGACGAGGGAAGCCGCGCCCTCGAACTTGTCGATCACCGGGCGTTATATTTTGCAGCCGGAGATTTTCAACGTGCTGGAGACGCAGGCCAAGGGCGCGGGCGGCGAGATTCAACTCACCGACGCCATGCTGACGCTTGCGAAGTCGCAGGCGTTCTACGGATTTAAATTCAAAGGCAAGAGCTACGACTGCGGCTCGAAGATGGGTTTCCTCGCGGCCAACATTGCGTATGCGATGGACCGCGATGATTTAAGGGATGGGTTGAAGGCGGAGATGAAGAAGTGGGTGTAGGCAAAATTAGCATTTGCCCTTTTTTGCAGTAGGAATACATTTTAAAAAATGATGCTATTGAAATAGCCGAAAGAAATCCTCGCTCCCTTTGTCGAAGCCGGGAAAACCAAGAAGCATATTTCGAAAGCGAATCGCGCTCTTACCCATTGTCACTCCGAAATCTTCTTTTGTTTCGACAGAGATGTTTGGAAGGTGTGAGTGACTAACCATCACCAATCCAAAAATTTCTCCGTAACTTTCTGCGATTACAGAGATCGCTCTCGGATCAGCATAAGAAATATAGAAGGAAAAATCGGGTGTACCTTCCGCCCAGTGAAAGCCTGCCTCTTTTCGAAATTCATCTTCATTGTCTACGATAAAACCCGCCCGGCTGGCGGACGCGCTGAGTTCTCCAAAAGAAACTTTCTTAGAGATTGCGCTAAAAAAAATCATTTGTTCGGCGGCGAGTTTTGCGCGCCTTGCCAAATCTGGAGAACTAAAAAATCCGAACATGCCTTCGTCTCAATTGTTGGCTTTAAATTTAGTCGATAAGCAAGTTGAGGTTGATTACTGCCTCCTATTTTCGGTCCGTCTGCAAGTCGTAAGACACAAAATTGCCAGTACCCTTTTCAACTTTTCCAAAGCGTATTTCATAGCCTTACCACTGAGACTGGCAGCTTTACGTTCAGCGTCCTCCCGACTTTAGCTCATTGCAATAGACGGTACGGCTTAACGCCAAAGACTGCCCCAACCGTCAAATCCAACTGGGAAGGCTCCGTCGCTCATAGTTGCCTCACGTTAAAAATTTGCATCCCAACTAATCATGCCGATTCGGATGCTATTGACATCTCCCCCTCTACGGACTATATTCCTATCACTTCATTCATGAGGGGCGCTTTCCGGAGGCGTTCGCGAAGTGGAATGAAGTGCGGCGCCCGCGCGCACGGTTTCGCAGCCGCGCGTCCGGGAGGCTGAGGTTGATCCGTCCGCTCCCACTATGAGGAGCTGCCGCTTGCGGCATGGGATGGCGCGGAACCGGCGGCGCGAAAGCGTTGCCCGATCGGCGGGATGGTTTTGCGCGCGGATTGGTTTCGCCGTCCGCGCAAGATGCCACCCCTCTCCCGGTCCCTCGCCCGAACTGCACGGATCCTCAGACAGAAAAGCCGCTGTGGAGCGCCGCAAGGCGACGCCGTCTTCCGTGAAAGAGTTGAGAAAGTTCACCTCAGGCGAAGCGGCAAAACTCATCGGGGTTACTGACGCATATATCCGTCACTTGTCGCTCGCGGGAGACGCTCCCGAGGCAGAGAAGACAGCACGCGGGCGCCGGT
>JBBRNE010000010.1:0-93318 GCA_038230475.1 Hyphomicrobiales bacterium | reverse complement strand
TCCCGTGTGAAGGGAACGCTCTCCCGCTGAGCTATGCGCCCGAAACGACCGCGTGCGACCGCTCAGGGCCGGGATTTACGAAGTCATGGCCTAAAGTGTCAATGGCCTAGAATGCACTGGCCGAGAGCGTCAAGCGGCGAACGATACGAACGCCGCCGAATTCATCAGGTCGGCTGTGCTGCGCGCGAGGCATGTGTTTGCAATGCCTTGATACGTTCGGCGAGTGTGCCTCGTGCCGAAGTGGTTGCGCCGTTGGCCGGTGCGCCGCCGGCGATTGTCGAGATGGCGGGTTTTGATGGCTCCGCTGCAAGCATGGCCTCGATCTGCGAATCCGGGCCCTCAAGCGTGACTGCGAGTTTTGCCACTTCAGCGGCGATGTCGTTGATGCGCTCGCGCAGCAGCGCATTCTCCATGCGCTCGGTCGACCAAGCCGATTCCGCCTGCTGGTGGATCAAGTGAATATCGGTCTGAAGTTTCGTGCGCTCGTCGCGTGCGGTAGTGAGTTGCTGCTCAAGCGCTTTTTTCTCGGCGCGCAATTTATCTACGGTCGCCGATTTGCCAGAGCCTGCGGCGATCTGGTCGCGCAACGTTTGCTCCGTTTTATTTCCGACCTCGACCTGCTGGCGCAACAGATTGTTTTCGTATTCACGCTCGGCGAGAATCTTGCCCTGCATCGCAAGGCGACTCTCGAGGTCGACGCTGCGGCTGCCGAGCAGTTCGGTTTCCTTCACCTGCACCAGCAATTGCCGGTCCAAATCCGTAACGCGTCCCGACAGATCCTCGACGCGTCCGCGTGCGCCGAGAAGTTCGCGGGTCGCGGCGGCGGATTCGCCGCGCTGTTCGGCGAGGCGGCCTTGCGTATCGGTGAATTCCTTTTCCGCGTCGTTGACGCGCTTTTGCAACGCATCGACTTGGGCATGGACCGCCGACAATTCGTTTTGGTGCCCGTCAGCCTTTTTCGAGCGGTCGGACAATTCGTTGGTGAGATGGCCGAGTTCGGCCTGCTTGTCGGTGAGCGCCTGTTCGGCAGACCGCAACAATTGCGTTTTCGAAGCGAATTCTTCTTCCGTCGCGCGCTGTTGATCCTTCAGCGCCTTCTCGCGTGCCTCCAGCGAAAAAATCGTGGCGTTCTTCTCGCCGAGTTCGATCTTGAGGCGGTTGATGGCGTCGGATTTCTTGCCGAGTTCGGCAAGCTGGCTTGAAGTTTTGTTCTTGAGTTGCTCGACGCTCATTTCGAGCCGGCGCGCGGACATTGCGAATTCGGCGCGGAGTTGATCCTTGTCAGCCTGAATTTCGGCCATCGACAACGGCGTCGCGGCTTCCATGCGCTTGGTCGTCAGACGAACCGCACGGCTGTGAACCAGCGGCACGATCATCAGACCGCACAGCATCGAGACCAGAAAACCGATCGCGACATACATGATCGGCTCGACCATCGGAACTACTCCTACGCCACAATTAACCCGTCGGAATACCTTGCCACGGAGACCAGGGATAAAGCTAGCCGGACAGCACGTTAACGTGAATCCGTGGCTTTGCAGACACGTGGCGCTGGGCAGCACCTTAAGCGGTGGCTACCAAACCCGCGCGCTCGATGGATTTGGCGGCTTTGGCATCGAACTTGTCCCGCGCCTTTTTGATCCGGTCTTGATTGTCGCGCGCCCAGTTCGACAGGGCGGTGACGGGCTTGAGCAGGTCACGTCCGAGAGCGGTTAACTCGTAATCCACGCGCGGCGGAATGGTCGGGAACACCGTCCGTGTGACGAAGCCATCGCGCTCCAGCCCGCGCAGGGTCAGCGTCAGCATGCGCTGGGATATGCCGTTGATGCTTCGACGAAGCTCATTGAAGCGCATGGGGCCTTCGCCCAGATACGTGACTACCAGCACGGTCCATTTGTCACCGACGCGGGCGAGAACTTCGCTGATCCCCCGGCAATCTCCGGTTAAATGGATGTTCCTGGTCGCCATGAATGTGCCTCCTTGCGGGCCGTCCGGTAGTCACATATCCAGTGTAGGGCACAAATGTGTACCACCTAAGCGGCTTGCAAGCAAAGCCGCCTCATTCGAGGAGCAAGAAAGTTGGCCCAGAAACTTCAGGTTATTATTGGCAGCACCCGCCCCGGCCGGCTCGGTCCTGCGGTCGCAAAATGGTTCAACGGCGCGGCCAAGGCGCACGGCGCGTTCGACGCCGAACTCGTCGACATCGCAGAGTTCAATTTGCCGGTGTTCGACGAACCCAACCATCCCGCGATGCAAAAATACACCAAGGATCACACCAAGGCGTGGTCCGAGAAGATCAAGACGGCGGACGCCTACGTGTTCGTCACGCCGGAATACAATTATTTCGCGCCACCTGCGCTTGTGAACGCGCTCGATTATTTGTCGCATGAATGGAAGTATAAGCCTGCCGGCTTGGTTAGCTATGGCGGCGTGTCGGGCGGATTGCGCGCGGCGCAAAGTTTGAAGGAATTGCTGACGACGCTGAACATCATGCCTATACCGGCGGGTGTCGCAATTCCAAATTTCGCGCAGCACATCGACAAGGCAAGCGGCGAATTCAACTCCAACGAATTGATGGACACGTCCGTGAAGACGATGCTCGGCGAATTGTCGAAATGGTCGATGGCATTGAAGACGATGCGCGCGACCTGATTGTCATGGCGCTGACGATCTGGAAACCGTTCTGGCGCAGTATCAGAACGGATTCCAGGTCGAGCGCGGCGTTCGCTTCAATTAGCTGTGATTTTCGCGAAGGCGCTTCTGATACCTATAATCGCCTCGGTTTGTGAGGGGCGGCTATGGAAAAAGACGAGCTTGAGCGCCTGGTCGGCGGCAAGTTGCGACTGAGCTTCGAGGGTATCCTCAATCATCCGCGAATTTTTGATGCGCGACGCGCCTATCTTTCCAGTTTTCTCGATGTGTATGAAGGCGATCCGTTTCTTGTTCGTCTTTTATTGGAGGCGGGCCGGTTTTTTGTTTTTCACAGCGCCGCTGTACTCGAAGCCGCACAAAACCCATCCCGTCGTGAGACGTGGTTTACGGTGGCTGCTTTAAAACAACAGCTCGGCACGTTTGGATTTGCGAGCGCGCGGCAGGTGGATCATCTTCTGGCGCGGCTCTGCGAGGTCGGCTTTATCACGCGCAGCCGATCACCTGAAGATAAGCGCGTGCAGCTCCTGGCGACCACGGACAAGCTTCGTTCGCATCACACCCGGTGGCTCGCCGCTCACTATGTGCCGCTCGCGAAATTGTATCCTGAACATGACTATCGGCCGGTGCTATCTCAGGATACCCCCTTTCATGTTTTTCATTGCCGCTCCTGTCTGCCGTTCACCGCAGTCGGCGCTCGTCTTATGATGACGCTGCCTGACACGTTGCTCTTCTTCACTCATGCAGCGGGGCCGCTGATTCAAAACGCCATCCTTAGATCCGCTATGGATGCTGATGATCCCCGCGCGTCGGTAAGCTATTTTGATGTTGCCGATAGATTCGGCGTGTCCCGGACTCACATCCGCAACTTGATGACTTCTGCGGAATCAGCCGGTCTCATCAGGATCGTTGGGCGCGGGGGCCGGCAAATCGAAATTCTTCCGCGGCATTGGGACAGCTATGATCGCGGACTTGCGGTCGGCATGTATTTGCATGACGCCGTCAATCTTGTCGCAATGCGCGACTGGACCCTCGAGCAGCGGAAAGAAGTTCGGCTGTCGGCATCGTGACGGGGCCCAGATTTCTTAGCCAGTGCGTTATGCGCAAAGTTTGCCAGACGCTTCTTATTCTAAACCATTATATATTTTCCCGCTGGCGAATCTGACTTGCCGGACGGCTGAAATTGGAGATTGCACTCATGGGTCGCAAACTGCCTTTGATAGTGGCTTGCATATCGATTGTGTCCATGGCGCCCGCGTTTTCCGGGGAGACGGCCGATACGCGCGAAGCTGTTCAGCGAACCGCACAGGAGAAAGACTTCATCTTCGACCAAATGCGATTGCTATTGAGCTCGATCGTTGAGATCGAAGACGGGCTTGGCTCCGCCGACATGGATCATGTCGCGCGGGAAGCAGCGGCCCGGGGCCGCAAGGCAAATGCGAATCTTGCGCGGCCTCCGGCTCTGGCCGCAAAGGAGAGCGAGGCCTGGAAGGCGATGTTTTCGTCCGTGCGCACCGGTTTTGACGCGATTGCGGATCGGGCGAAGGTCGGCGCGCCCGCGTCGGAAATCAACAAGATGCTCGCAGACACTATGAGAAATTGCGTCGCTTGCCACCAAACTTATCGCGTTGAAGTGCAGGCTCACTGATCGAGCGACGCCGGTCCCGGATCAGAACGGATTCCAGGTCGCGCGCGGCGTGAACTTCAGATAGCCAATGTTGGCACCTAATCGCAGACCGACGCCGGAGCGGATCGGAACCAGCACGATGCCATTCGCGGTGAGCGCCGTCATGCCGAAGCCGCCGATGAAATAGGCCGAGCCATCGATGCCGGCGAAACGCTGATAGATCGCGTCGGTCGACGGCAAATTGTAGACAAGCACCATCGTGCGTGCGCCGTCACCGCCCCAGTCGAGGCCGACCGACGGTCCTTGCCAGAAGACGCGCAGGTCGCCGGCATTCTTGGTGTAGAGTGTGCCTTCACCGTAACGAAGCCCCGCGACGAATGCGCCTGAGCCTTCTTCGCCGAGCACGTAACCGTTGGGCAGGCCCCATTGGCTCACTGCGCGCTCAATGACGGACGCAAGCCCGCGCGAGATATTGCCAAAAAATCGGTGGCCCGCGCCGACCAGTTCATCAGGCCCGTAGGTCGGCTTGGTGCGCTCCTGCGCCGAAGCAGGCACCGCGAACGAAATCGCCGCTGCAAACACCAGCGCCGCGATGCGCGAAGCAAAACTCATGAAAAGCCCCTTGAAGCGGCGCGGTGCGCGCCTTGACGGTCGGATTTCGCGAACAACGCTTAACGCCTTGCTGACTGACGCTGGCTTAAGCTGCGGTCCCACGTCCCCGACTCGATGTTTATCGGCACGAACTATGACGGCACAGCGGCAGGAAAATAAAGGGTATCGCCCCAAAATCGCCCGTCTAGCGATTGCGGGCGCGCTTTCGGCTGTCTTTTCAGGTGGCTTGGTGCCGCCGTTCACAAACGCTTGGGCAGTGGAGACCGAACGGGTCGTCGTCAACCGCCACACTGGATTGGCGATCGATGGGTTCGATCCGGTCGCCTATTTCACGAACGCCGCCGCGCTCCAGGGGCTGCCCGACGTCGAGGCATCGGAGCGGGGCGTCATCTGGCGCTTCCGCAATCAGGGCAATCGCGCAATGTTTCTCGCGGATCCGGGAATCTACGGCCCGCAATTCGGGGGCTATGACCCGATCGATGTTGCGCGCGGCAAGCCGGTGCCCGGACGCGCGCAGATTTGGATCGTGAGCGGCGAACGGCTCTATCTGTTCAATCGCGAAGAAAGCCGAGATGCTTTTGCTGCCTCGCCAGAACGTGCCATCGAGCAGGCCAGCGCGAAGTGGCCGACCCTGATGGAGAGCCTGTCGAATTACTGACCAGCGGCTTTCGTATCGCCCCAAGCGATAAATTCCGGAACCAGAAATCCTTCATGCGCTTCGCCGAAGCGCAAGGCCGCGCCTTTGCTGTCGGTGATCTTGCCGCCAGCCGCCGACACCAGCGCATGACCCGCCGCGACATCCCACTCGGATGTTGGAGAGAGGCGTGGATAGATGTCGGCACCGCCCTCGGCAACGCGACAAAATTTGATCGCCGAGCCCAGCACCTGACGGATCGCGCCGGGACGCGCCGCGATGAAGGCCTGCGTTCGCGTGTCCATATGCGATCGGCTGACCGCCACGATCCATGCTCCGCCCCGGCCCGGATGAGGGCGCGTCTTGATCGGCTGCGCCGCGCGTGCGTGCGCGTCTTTCGTGACCAGCAACCGCTCCGCACCGTGACCGACGACGCCGCGCCAGATCAATCCGAGCGCGGGTGCGCCGATAATTCCAAGCACCGGCGCGCCGTGCGTCACCAATGCGATGTTAATGGTGAACTCATCTCGCCCGGCAATGAATTCCTGCGTGCCATCGAGCGGGTCGATCAGAAAGAAACTCTGCGTGTAAGGCCGCTGCGCCAGATGCGTGCGCTCTTCCGACAGCACCGGCACTTCGGGGATGAGCTTCGCAAGACCCTCAGCAATGATACGGTCGGCCGCCATATCGGCCTCTGTGACAGGCGATCCGTCGGGTTTGTCCAACACGCGCATAGACGGGCGGACGATGGACAAAACAGCAGCACCCGCCTGCGCCACCAGATCGGTCAGCGGCTCCAGAAAGGCCATCGCCGCATCGCCGTCGATCGCCGGTGCGGACAATTCAGTCATCGATCGATCTTCGAGGCGCGGGCATTGCCATTCAATCCGCTGTGGTTCTTCAGCCGTGTCGGTAGCAGCAAATGCGGCTGCGGTGTATCAAATCATAAGACACGCGTGATTCGCCGCGTCAGCAGACGTGGACGCTTTCAGGCGCGAATCTCTTTTAGAAATACCTCTTCAGGAACAATCCAGATGTCTGGCACGTCCTCTCCCGGCCCCGCCCCCGATGCTCTCGATCTCGCTGCGCTGATGTGCTCGCGCGTCTGTCACGATCTCATCAATCCGGTCGGCGCTATCGTCAACGGCCTTGAAGTGTTCGACAGCAGCACCAAAGACGACGACAAGCAATTCGCATTGGACTTGATCCGCAAGAGTGCGCAATCGACCTCGGCGCGGTTGCAGTTCTGCCGGATCGCGTACGGCGCTGCGGGCTCGGCAGGCGCACAGATAGATCTGGGCGAAGCGCAAAAGATGTCGCGTGGTCATCTTGAGGACGACAAGACCAAGCTGACCTGGAATCTCCCGCATGTGCTGCTGGCCAAAAATCGCGTCAAGCTGCTGCTTAATTTACTGGTGATTGCGCAGCAGGCGATTCCGCGTGGCGGCGAACTAATCGTCGATCCGGTGGGCAGTGGCGACACCATGGGCTTCAAAATCCGAGCCGCCGGGTCGAATGCCAAAGAACCGCTCAACGTCGCCGAGCAGCTTAATCTCGCCAATGCCGCCTCGGTGTCCGCCCATGCCGTGCAGCCCTATTACACGGCCCTCTTAGCGCAAGCCTGTGGGCTCAAGGTGGTGCTGGCCTCCGAGACCGATGCGGTGACGGTCACAGCCTCTTAACGATTTGTTAACCTGTGGTGGCCGCCTGACGCCGGGCATCGGGGGAAACGCTTTAGCCCTTTGTTCAGCGCGTTCTTTTCCAATTACTCAACCAAACTTAAACGCTTTGCATTGAGACTGCCCCGACTCCGGAAGCCCGCTTTGAGCGCGCTCCGCGTTGTCGAAGGCTGGGTTTCATGGACGATCTTCTGCGGGAATTTCTGACCGAGACCAATGAGAGTCTCGATACCGTCGATAATCAGCTTGTGAAGTTCGAGCAGGACCCGAACAACGCGAAGATTCTCGACAACATTTTCCGCCTCGTCCACACCATCAAGGGAACTTGCGGTTTTCTCGGTCTGCCGCGCCTCGAAGCACTGGCGCACGCCGCCGAAACCCTGATGGGAAAATTCCGCGACGGCATGCCCGTGACCGGCGAAGCCGTATCGCTCATTCTCGTCAGCATCGACCGCATCAAGGAAATCCTCAACCAGCTCGAGGCCAATGAGGCCGAGCCGGAAGGCACCGATACCGATCTGATCGACGCGCTTCATCACATGGTTGAAGCCGGTATGAAGGGCGCGGCCGCACCTGCGCCAGCCGTAAAAGCTGAGGCAAGGAGCGAAGGCACGCTGGTCGTACAAACGCTGGAGCGCGAATTGCGGCCCGGCGAGGTTTCGTTGGACGATCTTGAGCGGGCATTCCGCGAAACCGAAATCGAAGTTGCATCGCCTTCGATTGCACCGGCAGCCGCGACGCCTGCGCTTAAACTCGCAGCGAGGGCTACTCCAAAGAAATCGATCATCGAGAGCGAGACATCCGAAGGCGACAAGGTCGCCAACCAGTCGATCCGCGTCAACGTCGATACTCTCGAGCACCTGATGACAATGGTGTCGGAACTGGTGCTGACGCGCAATCAATTGCTCGAAATCAGCCGCCGCACCGAAGACGCCGATTTCAAAGTGCCGCTGCAGCGCCTGTCGAACGTCACGGCGGAGTTGCAGGAAGGCGTCATGAAGACGCGCATGCAGCCCATCGGCAACGCCTGGCAGAAGCTGCCGCGCATCGTGCGCGACCTGTCGAGCGAACTCGGCAAGCAGATCGAACTTGAGATGCACGGTGCCGACACAGAGCTGGATCGCCAGGTACTCGATCTCATCAAGGATCCACTTACGCACATGGTTCGCAACTCTGCTGACCACGGACTTGAATCGACTGCCGACCGTGTTGCTGCAGGCAAACCGGAGCAGGGCACCATTCGCGTTTCCGCCTATCATGAGGGCGGCCATATCATCATCTGCATTGCCGACAACGGGCGCGGACTGAATACCGAGCGCATCAAGGCAAAGATCATCTCGAACGGCCTTGCAGCTGAGTCCGACGTCGAGAAGATGACCGAGGCGCAGATTCACAAATTCATTTTTGCGCCAGGCTTCTCCACGGCAGCAGCCGTCACCAGCGTGTCTGGACGCGGCGTCGGCATGGATGTGGTCCGCACCAATATCGACCAGATCGGCGGCACCATCGATGTGAAGTCCGTGCCAGGCGAGGGTTCTAGCTTCACCATCAAGATTCCGCTGACGCTGGCAATTGTTTCCGCACTGATCGTGGAAGCTGCCGGCGAACGCTTTGCGATCCCGCAGATCGCCGTCGTCGAGCTTGTTCGTGCGCGTGCCAATTCCGAACATCGCATTGAGCGGATTAAGGACACGCCGGTGCTTCGACTGCGCAACAAGCTGTTGCCGCTGCTGCATCTGAAGAAGCTTCTGAAAATCGAGGACGGTTCGTCTATTGATCCGGAAAACGGCTTCATTGTTGTGACGCAAGTCGGCAGCCAGACGTTCGGCATCGTCGTCGATGCCGTCTTCCACACCGAAGAAATCGTCGTCAAGCCGATGTCGACCAAGCTTCGCTACATCAACGTGTTCTCTGGCAACACGATTTTGGGTGATGGCGCCGTTATCATGATCATCGATCCAAACGGGATCGCGCAGTCGCTCGGAACTTCGATTGCGGCGCAGAACGAAATTGCGGATGAAAACTCGGTGCAACACGCCGGTACCGAAGACAACAAGACATCGCTCTTGGTATTCCGCGCCGGTTCGCCGCAGCCGAAGGCCGTGCCGCTCGCGCTGGTCACGCGACTTGAAGAAATCGCCGTTGACAAGATTGAATTTTCCAACGGTCGCCACATGGTCCAGTACCGCGAGCAACTGATGCCGCTCGTTAAGATTGCGGGTGCGACTATTCGCGAAAGCGGCGTGCAGCCGATATTGGTGTTCGCCGACGACGGCCGTTCAATGGGTCTCGTTGTCGATGAGATCATCGACATCGTCGAAGAGCATCTGAACATCGAAGTCGCAAGCTCGGAAGATGGCATTCTCGGCTCCGCCGTCATCAAGGGTATGGCGACCGAAGTCATCGACGTCGGTCATTTCCTGCCGATGGCGTTCGCCGACTGGTTCAGCCGCAAGGAAATTCGTCCATCGGTGACAGCGCAGAGCGTCCTGCTGGTCGATGACTCGGCGTTCTTCCGCAACATGCTGGCACCGGTCCTAAAGGCTGCCGGCTATCGCGTCATCGTCGCGCAGAGCGCGCAGGAAGGCCTCGGCTTGCTGCGTTCGGGTCGCGACATCGATGTGGTGCTGACCGATATCGAAATGCCGGAGATGAATGGCTTCGAATTCGCTGAAGCTATTCGCGCCGATCAGCGCACCGGCTCAATGCCGATTATCGCAATTTCGTCGCTGATTTCGCCTGCCGCGATCGAGCGCGGCCGCCAGGCGGGTTTCTATGATTACGTCGCGAAGTTCGATCGGCCCGGCCTGATCGCCGCGCTGAAGGAACAGACCGCTGAAATGAATCAGGCGGCATGAGGACAATGACGATGGACGAGACACTCGACGCGTCGGACAAGGGCATTACCGAATACGTGACCGCGATGATCGGCGGCCAATTGTTCGGATTGCCGATTGCGCGTGTGCAGGACGTGTTCATGCCCGAGCGCATGACGCGCGTGCCATTGGCATCCGATGAAGTGGCTGGCGTACTTAATCTGCGCGGCCGCATCGTGACCGCGATCGATATGCGTGCGCGTCTCGGATTGCTCAAGAACGATAGTGGCGAGCCGCCGATGGCGATCGGTGTCGATCTGCGCGGCGAGTCCTATGGTCTTCTCATCGATAACATCGGCGAGGTTCTCAAGCTGCCGGATGGCGGGTGCGAAGTGAATCCCGTCAACCTCGACCCGCGCATGGCGAAGATGGCCGCTGGTGTCCATCGCCTCGACGGACAGTTGATGGTGGTGCTCGATGTCGATCGGGTTCTGGAAATAAACTCCGATAAGATCGCCGCGTGAGACTGCGCTGACGACAAAGAACGAGAAACGAAACTGGAAACGCCCCGACCGGGGGTAGAACTTACAGAGGCACGACAATGAAAACATGTTTGATCGTTGACGATTCAAGCGTCATCCGCAAAGTCGCACGGCGGATTCTGGAAGGTCTTGATTTCCAGATCGTTGAGGCCGAGGACGGCGAGAAGGCGGTCGAAATCTGCAAGCGCGGTATGCCGGACGCTATTCTGCTCGACTGGAATATGCCGGTGATGGATGGCTACGAGTTCTTGCGCAATCTACGGCTGATGCCGAACGGCGATATGCCGAAGGTCGTGTTCTGCACCACCGAGACCGACGTCGCGCATATCGCGCGCGCGCTTCATGCTGGTGCCAACGAATACATCATGAAGCCGTTCGACAAGGAAATCGTCACGGCGAAATTCCATGAAGTCGGCCTGATTTAAGTTTCGCCCGGCGATGTTTCGCCGGATTTCGCTTTGTTGCGTTTTGTAAAGTTGTGTCATGAGTGATGTAGTTGCGGCGTCATCCGGCTCTGTCGTCATCAAGAGCGATCCCCTTCGCGTCATGTTGGTCGACGATTCGGCCGTCATACGTGGGCTCATTACGCGCTGGATCGAGGCGGAAGCCGACATGGCCGTTGCTGCGTCCGTGCGAACGGGTCTCGATGCCGTCAACCAGATCGAGCGCGTCGATCCCGACGTCGTGGTGCTCGATATCGAGATGCCCGATCTCGACGGCATCTCGGCGCTTCCATTGTTGCTGAAGAAAAAGCCGAACCTCGTCGTCATCATGGCGTCGACGCTGACCCGCCGTAACGCGGAGATCAGTTTCAAGGCTTTGTCGCTTGGCGCGTCGGATTACATTCCAAAACCCGAGAGCACGCGCGAACGGAGCGCTGCCGATACCTTCAAGCATGACCTGATCGAGAAGATCCGTCATCTCGGCGCGCGTTTGCGTCGCCCGATCGCGGTGGCCAGTCCTTCGATTGCGCCGGGAGCGTCGGCGCCGGGCGTGCCGTTGCCGCGCACGTCGCTTGGCACCATGCCGCGAGTTGTAAACCCTCAATCGCTGTTGCGGCCGTTCAGCCCGATTGCGCCACGCGCGCTGCTGATCGGCTCCTCGACCGGTGGGCCGCAGGCCTTGATGACACTTGTCGCAAGCATCGCTCCGGTGACCGAAAAATTTCCGGTCCTGATTACGCAGCATATGCCGCCGACATTTACGACAATTCTTGCCGAGCATCTCGCGCGCGCAAGCGGGCGCGTAGCGCGCGAAGCCATTGACGGCGAACCAGTAAAGGCCGGTCAGATTTATCTCGCGCCGGGCGGACATCACATGCGCTTGGTCAAATCGGGATCGGGCGCTGCGATTGCGCTTGGCAGCGACGCGGCGATCAATTTCTGCAGGCCAGCGGTCGATCCGATGTTCACGTCCGCCATCGACGTCTGGCACGGCGGCATCATGGCTGTGATCCTGACCGGTATGGGATCGGACGGAATGCGCGGCGGCAAGCAAGTTGTCGCGGCGGGCGGCAGCATCATCGCGCAAGACGAAGCCACCAGCGTGGTCTGGGGCATGCCGGGTTCGGCGGCGAACGCGGGCATTTGCGCGGCAGTTCTGCCGCTGAATCAAATCGGACCGAAACTCGTTCGGCTGTTTTCAGGAGTTCGATCGTGACGCCGCAAGATTACGCGTATCTGTGCAAGGTTTTGAAGGATCGATCAGGCCTCCTGCTGTCGCCGGATAAGCAGTATCTGATTGAGAGTCGATTGCTGCCGCTAGCGCGCCGCTCGGGTCTGTCTGGCATCGGCGATCTCGTGCTGAAAATGAAAGCCGGGTCCGACGCGCTAACCGTCGATGTGGTCGAAGCGATGACCACCAACGAGACATTTTTCTTCCGCGACAAGATTCCGTTCGACAACTTTAAAGACAGCGTGATTCCGGATCTGATCAAGGCGCGCGCGTCTCGCCGCAGCTTGCGCATCTGGTGCGCGGCGGCCTCGACCGGGCAGGAGCCTTATTCGCTGGCGATGCTGTTGAAGGAAATGGGACCGGCGCTGTCGGGCTGGCGCGTCGAGATTGTTGCGACAGATATTTCGCAGGAGGTGCTGGAGAAAGGCAAGTCCGGCATTTACAGTCAGTTCGAAGTGCAGCGTGGATTGCCTATTCAATTGCTAGTGAAACATTTCGACCAGATCGGCGAGTTCTGGCAGATCAAACCGGAAACGCGCGCGATGGTGCAGTTCCGTCAGTTGAATCTTTTGCAGGACTTCGCGCATCTTGGAAAATTCGACGTCATCTTCTGCCGCAACGTGCTGATCTATTTCGATCAAGATACAAAGATCGATGTGTTCAATCGCCTGTTGAAGTCCAATGAGTCCGACGGCTGCCTGATGCTTGGTGCTGCGGAAACGGTGGTGGGCCTCACCAATACCTATCGCCCCTGCCAGCAGCGCCGCGGCGTTTACGTGCCGAACCTCGCAAAGACTGCTGCTGCTCCCGCGCCGAAGGCGGCAGCCGGCGGCAGGAAGGCGATCGCACCAAGCGGCCACTGACGCCGGTTGTCGCATCGACTTGAATTTGCGATTAAGGCCTTTTGGGCCGATCGCGTGCCGTTGACAACCGCAAGGCCCGTTGGGATAAATCCTCCATGGGGATTTGCGATCTCCCCACGAGGCGACAAGCCCAAGTATCGCGTCCCGTTATCACGAGGGCGCAGCTATGTCGTCATACACTTCGATCTCCATTGAGCAATTGGCACGCCTGTCAGGCATGCCTAACTCACCCATGATTCTTGACGTGCGGACCGAACAGGACTTTGGCGCTGATCCGCGTTTGATTCCCGGCGCGCGCCGCCGCGACCATCGATCCGTAGCAATGCGGGATGACAAACTCGCGGGTCATAAGATTGTTGTTGTTTGTCAACATGGCGGAAAACTGAGCGAAGGTGCAGCAGCCAGCTTGCGGTTCTGCGGTTTCGATGCCGAAATGCTTGAGGGTGGATTCGAGGCTTGGAAGCGAGCAGCTTTGCCTCTCGTTGTTTCTTCGAAAATTCCGGCTTCCGACGCGCAAGGTCGAACTGTCTGGGTGACACGCTCACGTCCCAAAATCGACCGTATCGCCTGCCCGTGGCTCATTCGACGCTTCATCGACCCCAACGCCGCGTTCTTATTTGTGACTGCGTCGCGGGTGGAAGGCGTCGGCGAACGGTTCGGTGCTATCCCCTTCGACGTTGAAAACGTCTTCTGGAGCCATCGTGGCGAGTTGTGCACGTTCGATGTGATGATCGAGGAGTTTGGAATTGCAACGCCGCCGCTGTTGCGTCTTGCACAGATGGTCCGCGCAGCCGACACGGGGCGGCTTGAGTTGTCGCCAGAAGCGCCCGGGCTTCTGGCTGCGTCACTCGGCCTATCACGCATGTACGACGACGATCTGGCGCAGCTGGAAGCCGGCATCGCACTCTACGATGCATTCTATCGCTGGTGCCGTGACGCGACCGGCGAAACGCACAATTGGCCAAACAACAAAAGGCCGGCAGCGTGACGCAGACGCCAGCACATCGAACGGTTGCTGTCGGAAACGGCCATGGGGTTACGTTTCGCGAGGCGTTTTTTGTCTGGCTGAAAATCGCGTCGCTGAGTTTCGGCGGTCCTGCTGGGCAGATCGCAGTGATGCATCGGATTCTTGTCGAGGAAAAACGCTGGATTTCCGAGGGCCGTTTTCTCCATGCGCTGAATTATTGCATGTTGTTGCCGGGGCCGGAGGCGCAGCAACTCGCGACCTATATCGGCTGGCTCATGCATCGTACCGCAGGCGGCATTCTCGCAGGCGGACTTTTTATTTTGCCCGGTGTCATAGCCATCATGGGGTTGAGTTATGTTTATGCCGCGTTTGGCAACGTCGGTTTCGTCTCGGCATTATTTTTTGGGTTGAAGGCAGCCGTGCTGGCCATCGTCGTTCAAGCTGTGGTGCGTGTCGGCAAGCGCGCGTTGCGCAACAACGTCATGATTGCACTGGCTGCTATTGCGTTCGCCGCGATCTTCTTTTTCAACGTGCCGTTTCCGATCATTATCATCGTGGCAGGATTGATCGGTTATGTCGGCGCAAAACTTAAGCTGCCGGAATTCTCGGCGCTCGCGCATGGCGGTAGCGAGAAGACGGCGCTCGTCGATAGCCTTGTGTCCGATGAATTGCCAGAGCATGTCCGCCCCAACGTCGCACACGCCGTCAAGGTGAGTGCGATCTGGTTATTTTTGTGGTTGCTCCCTGTCGTGGCTTTGCTCCTCGCCTTGGGCTCGGCGAATGTATTCAGCCAGATCGCGATCTTTTTCAGCAAGATGGCGATGGTGACGTTCGGAGGCGCTTACGCCGTGCTGGCCTATGTGGCGCAGCAGGCGGTCGATCACTATCACTGGGTTGGTCCGCGCGAGATGCTCGATGGGTTGGGAATGGCGGAGACCACGCCCGGTCCGCTCATCATGGTGTTGCAGTTTGTGGGCTTTATGGCCGCGTTCCGCGATCCCGGATCGTTGCCGCCGATGGTGGCAGGAACGCTCGGTGGATTGCTCGCGACATGGGTAACGTTCACGCCGTGTTTTCTCTGGATATTCCTGGGCGCGCCGTTCATCGAGCGGCTGCGGGGAAATCAATCGCTCGCAGGCGCGCTTTCGGCGATCACTGCAGCCGTGGTCGGCGTGATCCTCAATTTGTCGATCTGGTTTGCGATCCACACGGTTTTCCGCCTAACCGTGCCGGTGCGTGCCTACGGGCTGTCGTTCGAGCTGCCGGTCATCTCAAGCGTGGACGTCGCAGCCCTGTTGCTCGCGATCGCGGCGGCTATCGCGATCTTTCGCTTTAACATCGGCATGCTGGTCGTGCTGGCGGGATCGTGCGGCGCGGGTGTCGCGCTGTATTGGGCGGGGATGATCTGAACACCCAAACAAAAACCCCGCCGATGAGGGCGGGGTCAAGTCGGGAGGAGAGAGCAATGCGCTCTCGGTAAACCCTTTAGGCTGGAATGCGCTCTTCGACTTCGTGCGGTTCGCGCAGCACGTAACCGCGGCCCCACACTGTCTCGATGAAGTTGCGACCGTCGGAAGCATTCGCGAGCTTCTTGCGCAGCTTGCAAATGAACACGTCGATGATCTTGAGTTCCGGCTCGTCCATGCCGCCGTAGAGATGATTGAGGAACATCTCCTTGGTGAGTGTCGTGCCCTTGCGGAGCGAGAGCAGCTCCAGCATCTGGTATTCTTTGCCCGTAAGATGCACGCGCTGTCCGCCGACTTCGACCGTCTTGGTGTCGAGGTTGACGACGAGGTCGCCGGTCTGGATGACCGACTGGGCGTGACCCTTGGAGCGACGGACGATCGCATGGATGCGAGCGACCAGTTCGTCCTTATGGAAAGGCTTGGTCATATAGTCGTCGGCACCGACGCCGAGACCCTTGACCTTGTCCTCGATGCCGGCGAGGCCGGAGAGGATCAGAATGGGTGTTTTGATTTTCGACACACGAAGCTGCTTGAGAACATCGTATCCGGACATGTCCGGGAGGTTCAGGTCCAGCAGGATGATGTCGTAGTCGTAAAGTTTTCCGAGATCGACGCCCTCTTCTCCGAGGTCGGTCGTATAAACATTGAAGCTCTCGGATTTGAGCATCAATTCGATCGACTGCGCAGTGGCGCTGTCATCTTCTATCAGCAATACGCGCATGCCAGTCCCCTATAGGTCGCCGCTCCGGGCGTCAGGCCGGCCGCATATCTGCGGCACTGGAAAAACGCCTTTGAACAACTGATTCGGATCCTGACGACATATGGTTAACAAATGCTGATTCGTCGCTGCAAGCTCTTTCGTGCAATTTTTGTCGAATCGCACTAAGATATTGCGTCTAGTCAGCTTTTCTTCGCCGTGTCGTTCAAAATCTACATTAAGAGACGGGCCTAACCGACTCCTGCGACTCACACCTTTGTTCTGAAGGTCGAGCGCGCTCAGTCACCAAAGACAGTGTCGTAATGATTAACGATGCGGGTAAACACGGAGTTAAGAGACAGGCTCCGAATCGAGAAAACTTAAGGTTTTCGCAATGAAAGCGCTCGCGGAGCAGATCACCGACCTCGATGGCGCCAATATTTATGGCCGCGTCGTCGGCGTGCGCGGATTGATGGTCGAGATCGCCGGTCCTATTCATGCGATGTCGGTCGGCGCACGCATCGTGATCGAGACTGGCACCAACAGGTTCATTCCCTGCGAAGTGATTGGCTTCACCGGCAACAACGCCGTGGTGATGCCGTTCGCAGGCCTTGAAGGCGTGCGGCGCGGCTGCCGCGCGGTCATTGCAAATGCCGCGAGCCAAGTTCGCCCGTCGGCCTCGTGGCTTGGCCGCGTTATCAACGCGATGGGCGAGCCGATCGACGGCAAGGGACCTTTAACGCAAGGCCCGTCGCCAATGCAGTTCCGCAACGCGCCGCCGCCCGCGCATTCACGCAAGCGGGTAGGGCCGCCGCTCGATCTCGGTGTCCGCGCGCTTAATACATTCCTGACTTGCTGTCGCGGCCAGCGCCTCGGCATCTTCGCTGGCTCCGGCGTCGGCAAGTCGGTGTTGCTGTCGATGCTCGCGCGCAACGTTGATGCGGATATTTCCGTGATCGGTCTGGTCGGCGAGCGAGGCCGTGAAGTGCAGGAATTCCTGCAGGACGATTTGGGCGAAGAGGGTCTGGCGCGTTCGGTGGTCGTGGTCGCGACATCCGACGAACCAGCATTGATGCGGCGGCAGGCGGCTTATTTGACGCTGGCGATTGCAGAATATTTCCGGGATGAGGACAAAGACGTGCTGTGCCTAATGGATTCCGTCACGCGCTTTGCGATGGCCCAACGCGAAATTGGATTGTCCGCAGGTGAGCCGCCAACGGCAAAGGGTTACACGCCGACAGTGTTCACCGAATTGCCGAAGTTGCTTGAGCGCGCGGGTCCAGGCATGGGCGAGGGCACCATCACCGGCATCTTCACGGTGCTGGTCGATGGCGATGATCATAACGAGCCGGTGGCCGACGCAGTGCGCGGCATTCTCGACGGTCATATCGTGATGGAGCGCGCCATTGCGGAGCGCGGACGGTATCCGGCGATCAATGTGCTGAAATCCGTGTCGCGAACGATGCCGAAATCGGCCGATCCTGCCTTCCTTCCCGTCATCACGCGCGGCCGTCAGGTGATGGCGACCTATTCGGATATGGAGGAGTTGATCCGGCTGGGTGCCTACCGCCAAGGCTCGAGTCCTGAGGTCGATGAGGCCATCCGCCTGCACGAGCCGCTGGAGGATTTCCTGCGACAGGCCAAGGACGAGGCGACGGGTCTGGGGGAGGGATATCGTCAACTGGAGCAAATCCTCCAAGTCTTTGAAACTCCTGCCGTAGATTCTTAAGTTTTGGAAACGGAACGCTAACTTTGTCGCGCCATGATCCCGCCATCTGTGTTCGACCGGAGGGGCCCTTGTGGGATGCCGGTCTTTGTCCCGCTGAAAGCCTGGGACTTCTGGGGAGTACGAGTCGATGAAGTCACGAGAAACGTTGATCCGACTTAAGAAATTTCAGGTCGACGAGAAACGCCGCCGCGTCGCCCAAATCGAGGGCATGATCGCTGACTTCCAGCGCATGTCGGTCGATCTTGAGCGTGAAATCCAGACCGAGCAGGACCGCGCCGGTATCCAGGATCCCGCCCATTTCGCCTATCCGACCTATGCCAAGGCAGCGATCCAGCGTCGCGAGAACCTGACACGCTCCGCCGATGAGCTTCGGATTCAACTCGAGGACGCCAAGGCGCTGCTCGGCGAGGCATTCGAGGAACTCAAGAAGGTGGAGTTGCTCGACGAGCGCGATCAGGCGCGTGAACGCGCCGAGGACAACGCCCGCGAACAGGCCGACATGGACAGCATTGGATTGATGCGTTCCCAGATCGGCGCATTGGCCTGATTTTTCCCGCCAACTCCGTCGCAGCTTGAGATTGAATTGGACTGAATTTCTTGGACCCGGGCCGCGAGGCTCGGGTTCATCGTTTTGAGGGTTCCGTCTGCGGCACTTCACAGACTGGACCACCCATCGGCAAGATGTGATACGAATTGTCCAAGCGCCTGTGCTCAAGGGGCGCGCCGCCACGTATCTGACCCGAATTTTAGACATGAATTTCAAGGACATCGAATGCTGACGCCGGGTGAACTCGTCTGGCTGCTCGCGTCGGTCGCAAAGGGTGATGAAGCTTCATTTGAGAAGCTTTATGCACATACGCGCGCGAAACTGTTTGGCGTGGTGCTCCGTATATTGAGGCGTCAGGACCTCGCCGAAGAGGTCATCCAGGAGGCGTACGTCAAGATCTGGAACAATGCCGGGCAGTTCAATCCCAGTATGGCGTCCCCGATCACCTGGATGGTCTCGATTGCCCGGAACCGGGCTATCGACGTCGTCCGCAAACGAACCGAAACCTCCATCGAGGAGGAGCCGGCGGCGATGGAAGTGGCGTCCGATACGCCAGACCCGCTCGCGCGGCGCGAGATGACGGAAGAATTGAAGCGCATTCTCGAGTGCGTGGGGCAGTTGGATCCGGAGCGGCAAAAGCTGGTGCTGCTGGCTTATTACAACGGTTGGAGCCGCGAACAGCTCGCCGAGAAATTCGATACGCCGTTGAACACGGTGAAGACATGGTTGCGACGAAGCATGATCGATATTCGGGAATGCCTCGGGTTGAATGAGAAAGAAAAGTGATTTAGGTCGCGATGACTTATAGCCAGGACCATATCGCGCTCGCGGCAGAATACGCACTCGGCACTCTGGATGCCGACGAGCGTGCTTTGGTTGAAACCATGATGATCGTCGATCAGGGTTTCAAGGAAGAGGTCGAAGCATGGGATCGCAAGCTCTCGCCGCTGCACCAGATGGTCGGCGCGGTCGAGCCACCCGCGCATGTCTGGGACAAGATCAAGGATGAAGTTGGTTTGACCGGCAAGCCGATATCCGCGCCGCTGCCACAGTATGTGCCTCCAGTCGAAGTGGAAGACGAAGAGCCGCGCCATGCGCGCGAGGAGCCGCCGGTTTACACGCCTGCATCCGCTCACCTCGAGCAAGAATTGGAGCGCCTCAAGCGTGAACGCGAGATCGCTGTAAGCGAACTCGCTTTGGCGCGGTCGGCACCTGAAATCGTGGTCGCGCCGCCTTCGTCCCCGCAGCCAAGCGCGCAATCCAATGTTGTTGAACTTTCCAACCGCCGCCGTGGTGGAAGAGCATTCGGCTATCTGATGACGGCCGTCGCCGCAGCCTTGGCTGCCGTGGTCTCGCTTCAGGCGTATCGTCCCGATCTGCTGCCGGCTGAGTTGCGCGTAAAGCCGAAGATTCAGACGGTGGAAGTAAAGACGCCGGCACCTCCTGCAGGTGCGCAGTTCGTGGCGCTGTTGCAGCAGGACGTCGCGCTGCCGGCATTCATTCTGACGGTCGACACCAACACGAAGAATTTCACCGTGCGCAAGGTCGGCGCCAAATCAGAGCCCGGTAAAAGTTACGAGTTGTGGCTGGTTTCCGACACGCTCAATAGCGTACCGCGTTCGCTCGGCTTGATCGGTAACAGCGATTTCACGGTTCGCCCGGCGCTTGCTGCTTACGACATCGACACCATCAACAAGGCGACTTACGCTGTGACGGTCGAGCCTGAAGGCGGCGCACCGACCGGCAAGCCTACAACCGCGCCTGTGTTCACAGGCAAGCTCGTTGAGAGCGTTCCGGCACTGCCGACGAAGTAAGCGCGCTAAGTTTAGCCGCGGAAACCTTCAGCTCATCCTTAAGGAATAAAGACAACAAAAAACCCCCGTGGGGAGCGGGGGTTTTTCGTTCACTCAGACTTGGGGACTCTGAGCAATCACAAGGCAACTTCGGGGGGCGGGGGAAGAGAGCCTTATGAATTCTTGAAAGTCGTTAGCGGATCACCGTCAGGCCGGAGCTTGCAGAAACAACCGTCTTGCTGGCTTTAATCACAGGACCCGTGACCCGAGCAGTCTGCGTATAGCCATCGTCGGTCACGCGCGCGGTAATTCCAACGCCCGCAATTCCGATAGCAGCCACAAGTGCCAACACCACGATCTTGAGGTGGGTCATCTTGTCGGCGCTATAAAACGAATGGTTCATTGCACTCTCCCGTCTCACGCTCGGGCGGAACATTTGCTTTTGTCCCGCCAACCGGTTCAACGCTTCTTGTCCTAATGAACGTACGTCGCCGAATTTTGTTTCCTAGGGTGCCTCACAAACGAGTGAATTCTGTTGAGGTTCCGAGAGGCACCGGAGATGCCAGAAAAATTCCGCAACACAGTCAGACTGTTCCCGAAATCGACCGATCACAGCGACAGTTGTGCTGACCCAATGGAATTGGAGAAAACCGCTTGAATGTGGTCGTTTTGTCGCACCTGGAGGCCCTGTTTCAGGACGCTTGGGTCAGATGCTGCCGACGGTTTTCAGACGCGCGCGCGGATGAATTTCAGCCTGCGACAGCACGGTGGTTTGGGCGCGGAAACGCTCCACCAGCGAGCGCACGAACGGACGTATGGCTGCCGAGGTCACCAACACAGGGCCTTCGCCTTCGCGGGCGGCCTGTTCGAATTTCTCGCGCACCGCGTTCATGAACTCCGAAAGTTTTGAGGGCTGCATCGCGAGACTGCGTTCCTCGCCGGTGCCGATGATGGATTCCGCAAACGCCTGTTCCCACTTCGCGCTGAGCGCGATCAGCGGCAGATAGCCGTTGACCGAGGTGTTCTGCGCGCAAATCTGCCGCGCGAGGCGAGCGCGAACATGCTCGACCAGTGTTGCCGGATTGCGCGAGAAGGCGAGTGCGTCGGCGATGCCCTCCAGAATTGTCGAGAGATCGCGAATCGAAATCCGTTCGGCGAGCAGCAGTTGCAGCACGCGCTGGATGCCCGACACCGTGATCTGGCTCGGCACGATGTCCTTGACCAACTCGCCCTGTTCCTTCGGCAGATCCTTGAGCAGTTTTTGGACTTCGCCGTAAGACAACAGTTCGGACATGTTGTTCTTCAGCAATTCCGTCAGATGCGTCGAAAGCACGGTCGCAGAATCCACCACCGTATATCCCTTGAGCGAGGCTTCTTCTTTGAGCGAGGCTTCGACCCACGTTGCGGGAAGTCCAAAAGTCGGTTCGGTGGTGTGCGTGCCGGGCACGTTCACCTGATTACCCGCGGGGTCCATGACCATGAACTGGTTGGCCCAGATGCGACCGTTGCCGGCGTCCATTTCCTTGATCTTGATGACGTAGGTGTTCGCCTCTAACTGCACGTTGTCGAGAATGCGCACGGCGGGCATCACGAAGCCCATCTCGATGGCGAGTGAGCGGCGCAGCGCCTTGATCTGTTCGGTGAGGCGATCGGTGCCGTCCGGCCCGTTGACCAGCGGCAGCAGCGCATAGCCCAGTTCGATCTTAAGATCGTCGATCTTAAGCGCAGTTGAAATCGGTTCATCCGCGGCTGCAGCTGCTGCCGCTGCGGCGGCAGGTTCTGCCGAGACGCGGGCTTCTTCGACCTTCGCCGCACGATTGCGGTTCTGCGAGGTCCAAGCGAGATAACCCGCTCCGCCGCCGAGAACAAGAAACGGCAGCATCGGGATGCCGGGCAGCAGCGCCAGCACCAGCATGACGCCCGACGACATGCCGAGCGCCTGCGGATAGCCCGACAACTGCTTCATCATCGCTTTGTCGGCGGCGCCCGTAACGCCTGCTTTCGAGACCAGGAGGCCGGCTGCGGTGGAGACGATCAGCGCGGGGACTTGAGTCACGAGACCGTCGCCGACGGTGAGCAGCGTGTAGGTCTTCGCGGCGTCGCCAAAGCCCATTCCCTGCTGTGCCACGCCGATGATGATGCCACCGATGACGTTGATGAACACCACCAGCAAACCGGCGATGGCGTCGCCGCGCACGAATTTTGACGCACCGTCCATCGCGCCGAAGAAACCGCTTTCGTCTTCAAGCGCCTTGCGACGTTCTTTCGCGGATTTCTCGTCGATCAGGCCCGCCGACAAGTCGGCGTCGATCGCCATCTGCTTGCCGGGCATGGCGTCCAACGCAAAGCGTGCCGCCACTTCGGCGATACGGCCCGAACCCTTGGTAATAACGACGAAGTTGACGATGACCAAAATTGTGAAAACGATAATTCCGATGACGAAATTGCCGCCCATCACGAAGTTGCCGAACGCCTCGATGACGTGACCGGCCGCAGCCGTGCCCTCATGGCCGTGCGACAGGATCAGCCGGGTGGAGGCGAGGTTGAGCGACAATCGCAACATCGTCGAAATCAGCAGGATGGTTGGAAACGCCGAGAATTCCAGCGGCGCCTGAATGAACAGCGCCGTCATCAGGATCAGGATCGACAGCGTGATAGAGATCGCTAGAAATAGATCGAGCACCACTGCAGGCAGTGGCATGATCAGAACGACGAGAATGGTCAGAACGCCGAAGGCCAGCGCAAGATCGCCACGCTTGAGCATGCCGCCGATGTCGGAGAAATTCGGGAAACCTGTAGTGGTGGGTGCCTTGCCCGAGCCTGCCGTCACATCAACCATCGTCGCCGCTTCTCCACGCCCATGCCGTTCGCGGGCGCCAAACGTTTTCGCGGCGGCCATGGGGCCGCCGGTCGAGAAGTGGTTCACCGCACTCGCATCCACAGGGCACACCCCGCTTTGAACGACCGAAGAAACGCAACTTCACTCGGCAAAATTTGCCCAGTTTATGGTTAGTAAAGGGTTAACGACGGGTCCGGACGGCCAGAAGTTGGCGTGAACCGGGCTGGCGAAGTCGTGATCTAGACGCATGGGAAGCATCTCCGGAACCGCTTGACCCCGATGCCTCGCCCGACGAAGTTGCGCCCGTGCCGGTTTCAATCGATTCAGCCTCTCATTCGACGTTCAAGCCAGATTCGCGCGCGGCGTGGATCCGGCTCGCGATTGCGCTCGTCATCGGCTCAATCGGCAGCGTCGGCATGTGGTCGGTCGTCGTTGTCATTCCCATCGTACAACTCGATTTCCATGCGACGCGCGGAGCGGCGTCACTGGCCTTCACCTGCGCGATGCTCGGTTTCGGCACCGGCAACGTGCTGATGGGTAAAGTTTCGGACCGCCTCGGCATTGTGGTTGCGATTACGCTCGGGACCGTGGCGCTTGGCCTCGGCTATATCGGCGCAGCCTACGCAGCCACGCTTTGGCAATTCAACCTGATGCATGTCGCTATCGGGTTCGGCGCGGCCGCGACTTTCGGCCCGCTGATGGCGGAGGCGTCTCACTGGTTTGAAAAATATCGCGGGCTTGCGGTCACGATTGCAGCGAGCGGCAATTATGTCGCCGGGACTTTCTGGCCGACCATCGTCGAGCGCGGCACGGCCTATGCCGGTTGGCGCGCGTCGCATATTGGCATCGGCGTCGGCTGTACGATTGCGATGGCGATAGTTGTTTTCGCTCTGAGAATGCAGATCGGCGGCAACGTCGTTCGCAGCCACGCGAATGCGCAGCCGCCGCGCGTCGATCTTCAACTCAGTACCAACACTCTCACCGTGCTGCTCGGCATTGCCGCGATTTCCTGCTGCGTGGCGATGGCGATGCCGCAGGTTCATATCGTCGCTTATTGCGGCGATCTCGGTTACGGCGTCGCGCGCGGCGCGGAAATGCTATCGCTGATGCTGGCGTTCGGAATCATCAGCCGTATCGGCTCAGGATTTCTTGCCGATCGAATCGGCGGCATGAAAACGCTGCTGATCGGCTCGATTGCGCAAGGCGTCGCGCTGTTATTTTATCTGTTCTTCGACAGCCTCTCGTCGCTCTACATCATCTCCGCGATGTTCGGCCTGTTTCAGGGCGGCATCGTGCCGAGCTACGCGATCATCGTGCGTGAATCGATGCCGGCATCGGAAGCCGCCACCCGCGTGGGCATCGTGATCTTTGCGTCCGTGATAGGCATGTCTTTCGGGGGCTGGGTGTCGGGCGTGATCTTCGACCAGACCGGCTCCTATGCAGCCGCGTTCTTGAATGGGCTTGCGTGGAACGCGCTCAACATCACCATCGTGGTGGCGCTGCTGCTGCGCGCGCGGCAGCGCATGGCATTCGCCTGATCGGCGCGTCACACCTTTATTAAGTCAAAGCCTGAGATCGGATTGCCCGTGAGCAGGCAGCATTGTATGTCAGTGAGATGCCGTGACGCTGAAGCGCTTTGCGGCGAGGGCCTGTAGCTCAATGGTTAGAGCCGACCGCTCATAACGGTCTGGTTGCAGGTTCGAGTCCTGCCGGGCCCACCAGTTATTGCAACGAACGCGGGATATGAATTCGTGGACATCATCCGCAAGTCATTGTTTGAAAGCGAGACGCTGAACATCGGCCTGTTCGCCGCGCGTCCGGTGTCGGATGCGTGCGGCGATGTCGAGCAGCGGAGCGCGAATGTCGTCGTGTTGCCGGTCAGCGGCGTGTTCGCGAAACATGACGCGCCCGGCCATCACGTCATCGGCACGCCGAGCCATGCGGTCTTCGTTGCAGCGGATACACCTTTTCGTATCAGTTTCCCCGGAGCGGTTGGCGATCGTGCGTTGACCCTGCGATATGACCAGACTCTTGCGCCCGAAATGAACGGTAGGCGCAACGGCACACACGCTCTCTCGTCCAATGGATTGATCCCGGCCCGCGCGATGATGTTGCGCAATTTAATCTGGGCGAAACTGCAGAAAGAGGACGCGGATCGATTCGAGATCGAAGCACTCGGCCTCGATCTTCTGAATATGTCTTTCGCCTCGATGCGTATGGATGCTTCGCCATTTGAACGTGCCGCGCAGGTTCGCCGCAGGCGTGCACTCGAGCGCGTGAAGGAAGCGGTCGCAGTAGCACCCTCGCGCAAATGGAATATCGCAAAGCTTGCGGGCATTGCGAACTTGTCGCCCTTTCATCTGTGCCGGGTGTTTCGCGACACTGTCGGCACGTCGATTTACGACTACGTATTGCTCGAACGGCTCGCGAGCACGCTTGATGCCGTACTCGATGGAGAGGATTTGACGACAGTTGCGCTGGATGCCGGATTTGCCAGCCACAGTCACTTCACATCACGGTTCAAGAAGTTTTTTGGCTGCACGCCCGCGTCGCTGCGGCAAATGGCGAGAACTGAACGCTCCGCCGAATTGCGCAAGATCATGACAGCGCGGCTGCACTGATCCACGCTAGAGCCGTCTCCGTAAACACGGAGACATCATGGATATCGCGACTTTTCACGCCAGCCGCCGCTTCGCCGACGTCAAATCCGGCCGCATCGCTTACTTCGAGCGAGGGCAGGGGCCAGTTGCGCTGTTCATCCACGGCGTTCCGCTCAACGGCTATCACTGGCGCCATATCATCGAGCGCGTTCAACATCGGCGGCGCTGTATCGCCATCGATCTGATGGGGCTTGGCTACACAGAAATAGCTCCGGGGCAGGATGTTTCTTTTACGGCGCAGGCGCACATGATTGCCGAAGTTCTCGATTCGCTTGGAATCGAGACAATCGATCTTATCGGCAATGACAGCGGCGGTGCGATTGCGCAGATTTTCGCCGCACACTATCCGCATCGGTTGACATCGTTCGTGCTCACCAATTGCGACGTCCATGACGGCTGGCCACCACCGCAGGTGCTGCCGCTGATGGAGCATTCGCGAAAGGGCACGCTCGCGCAAGTTTTCCAGCCGACACTGGATCGTCCAGATTTGGCGCGTGAGCGTTATGCGAGAGGCGAATCGGTGCCGCTGTTTCGCAGCTACGACGATCCAAGTATTTTGACCGACGATTTGATCCGGCTCTATCTGCAACCGCTATTGTCCTCGCCGCAGCGTATCGACGCGTTTCAGCGCTATTGGCTCGGCTTCGACAATGCGCAGACCGTTGCGATTCATTCCGCGCTGAAGCGTCTCGATGTTCCGACACTGATCGTATGGGGACTGCAGGATATTTTCTTCGAGTTGAAGTGGGCGTATTGGCTCAAGGATACGATACCGGGCGCGAGGCGCGTGATTGAAGTCGAGAACGCTAGACTGTTCTTTCCGGAAGATCGTCCGGACGCGTTGGCCAAGCCGCTTCTCGAATTCTGGGATGAGCTATCGATTTGAGAATCACAAATTGCTCACGTGGGTATGAAGTTGCTCGATATACGGATCTTCGATGTCGAGCGCCTTGAGCTGCGCCGCCAACTGTTCGAGGTAGTCGCGGTTGGTGCCGATCACGCCGGACGCGGTTGCGATCATCGCCACGGTCTCATCGAGCGGCAGTTCGCCGACATAGTTGGGATGTAAGGGGTTTGAGGCAAACACCAGCGCCGTAATTTCGCCTTGCGGTGTCCGCATCGGTGCCAGCACCGGCAGATAGCTGCTGCGGATCATTTCGCGTCGCCACAAGATTGCCGACTCCGCCTCGACGTCGCTGGCCTTGATGCGGAACGCCAAACCCCGACAGCATCCGCTCTGGTTTTCGAGCGACAGCATCAGCGCCGGGCGATCTGGTGAGCCGCGTCCAAGTTCAATCTTCAAGGTGAAGCGGCGCTGATAATTGTCCAGATCAGCCTGCCGTATTTCGGCGAAATGAAAGCCGGGATCCCACATCAGCGAACCGTAGGAATAGACCCACAAATCCTCGCCGGATTTATGGTTGGCGAGAGCCGTGCGGCGGGAATCCTCAAGCCGCTGATCCGACAACCGCCAGTTTGCCGGCAAGCCCGAGAGCTTCGCGCGTTCGTCCCACATCGCGAAAACATCCGGCGTCGGGCGCAGCGCCGATTTTTCCACCGGCGTCACTCTTTCGCGCAGATGGGGAAGATGCGCGAATGCGTCGTCGTTCAATGGTCGCTCCTTCATGCGCCGCGCAATCATCGCATATTGGTTGCGTATTTAAAGGCGGATCGACGCATATCTCATCGTCAAAACAAAACGGCCCCGGAAATCCGGGGCCGCTGTTGTTTGATTTGAAAGTGCGGTTCGGGATCAGAAGATCTTGACTGCGCTTTCGAGCGTTTTCCAAACACCCCACGCCAGCGGTACGCCGACGAAGGCCCAGAACAGCGCGGCCTTGGCGTCGAGACCGCCGAGACCGATGCCGAACGAACCCGACTTGGTCGTCGCACCGGCTGCCGCCGTGCTTGCTTGGAGCTTGGCGACTTCCGCATCGCTCATGTGCCACTTCGGATCGACCGGCTTGATCAGATAGTTGCAGATAAAGCCTGCGACCAACATGGCGCACAGGATGTACATCGTCGTGTTGTAGAGCTGATCGCGCGGTACTCCAGCCGAGAGCTGGAATTCGCGGATGTAGTTCACCACCACAGGACCGATGATGCCTGCCGTCGACCATGCGGTCAGAAGCCGGCCGTGGATCGCGCCCACGAACTGCGTTCCGAACATGTCGGCGAGATAGGCCGGCACGGTTGCGAAGCCGCCGCCGTACATCGACAGGATGATGCCGAAGGCGAGCACGAACAGCAGCTTCGATCCCATCGCAGCGAACGTCGGTGCGAGAGCGTAAAGCGCGATGCCGAGCAGGAAGAAGCAGAAGTAAGTGTTCTTACGGCCCATCTTGTCCGACAACGACGCCCAGAAGAAGCGGCCGACGATGTTGAACAGCGACAGCAGACCGGCGAATCCGGCAGCGATGCCGGCGATCTGTACCTTCTGCGGTGCGCTGAGCGCGTTGAAACCAAGGTCGGGGAAGCCGATCAGCTTGCCGGCAAAGATTTCCTGCAACATCGGCGACGCCATGCCGATCACGCCGATACCTGCCGAAACGTTCAAGCAGAGCACCCACCAGATCAGCCAGAACTGCGGCGTCTTATGTGCGTTGTCGAGATGCACGTTCTTGGTCGTGATCATCGCGTTGGCTTTCGCGGGAGCGGTCCAGCCTTCCGGCACCCAGCCAGCCGGCGGAATGCGGTACGAGAACGCGCCAATCGTCATGAAGACGAAGTAGACGATGCCCATGACAAGGAACGTCTGCCAGACGCCGACGTCGGTCGGGGTCTTAAAGTAATTGATGAGAAGGTTTGCCAAAGGCGCACCGATCATCGCGCCGCCGCCGAAGCCCATGATGGCCATGCCGGTTGCCATGCCGCGACGGTCGGGGAACCATTTCACCAGCGTCGACACCGGCGAGATGTAGCCGAGACCGAGACCGATGCCGCCGAGGACGCCGGAGCCAAGCCACATCAACCAAAGCTGATGCGTGTAGATGCCGAGGGCACCGAAGAGCAGGCCGCCACCCCAACAGCAGGCTGCAACGAAGCCTGCTTTGCGAGGACCGGCGCGCTCGAGCCATCCGCCCCAAACAGCGGCCGAGATGCCGAGTACGACGAAGAAGAGGGTGTACATCCAGCCCATCGATGCGACTTTCCAGTCGCAGGTGGTGCTGAACAGTTCGGTAAACAGCGAGATGTCCGGGCACGCTTTCGGTGCGGTCAGTCCGAGCGCGCGCGAGAGCGGCAGCCAGAACACGCTGAAGCCGTAAGCCATACCGATGCAGAGATGAATACAAAGTGCGGCCGGCGGAACCAGCCAGCGGTTGAATCCCGGTTTTGCGATCGTGTGTTCTTTGTCGAGGATGCCAGACCCGGAGCCGGACATTCCTCCTGCAGTTGTCGTAGAAGCCATTGTGATGTTCTCCCCAAGAGATAAAGGTGTCGCCCTTTGCGGACAATCTGCCGATTAGCTGCAACGAACCGTGCTTCATTAAGAATCAGCTATCGGTCCATGCTTTTTATACGGTCAATCGAAATCGATCTAAAGATCAATGGCAAAATTACATGTTGCGATACGGAATAGTTATGGGTCGGGAGTTTCCATCGCCCAAGGTCGCATTGTCAAAAATAGGAAGTTATGAGCTTCGCGCAGTCAATTCGCACATTCGCTCAGTCAAATCCGAACGACTAATCCACGTTCAGCGTAGGCCCCACCTCGCGCGCGATCTGGACTAGCGCAGTCACCAGCGGTGTCATGGGATCGCGCGGTGGAACGACCAGTCCCACGCCGTAGGTGATCGAAGGCTCGATGATCGGAATAGAGCGCACGGCTTCTGAAAAACCGAGTGTTTCGGCGAGTCTCGCCGGCATCACGGTCGACCAGCGCCCGGTTTTCACATGGGTATAAAGCACGACGATCGAATTCGACGTCAGCGTCGGCTGTGCCACGGTGCCCGCAGCGAGAAGCGCGCGGTCAATGATCCGGCGGTTCTGCATGTCGGGTGTCAGCAGGCACAACGGAATTTGCCCAACGTCCTTCCACGTCACCTGCTTGCGGTCGCCGAGCAATCCGGTGGGCGAGGTCAGCAGACGGTAGCTCTCATTATAAAGTGGGATCGCGCGAACCTTGCCGACAGGCTCGTTGTCTACATAGGTCAACCCCGCATCGACCTCGAGGTTCTCCATCAGTCCGAGCACCGCGCTCGATGTGCAGGACACGATTTGAAATCGCACGTTGGGATGACGCTCGCGGAACGGAGTCGTCAACGATGCGACCATGCCGAGCACGGTCGGGATCGCGGCGATCCGCAATTCACCTGACAAGCCTTCCTTAAGTGTGTTGATCTCCGAACGCATGCCGCGCACATCGCCAACGATGCGACGTGCCCATTCCAGCGCTCGCTCGCCCTCCGGCGTGAAATCGACGAAACGCGACCCGCGCTGCACCAGCATGACGCCGAGATATTCTTCGAGCTGCTTCAGGCTGGTCGACATCGTCGGCTGTGTCACGCCGCATGCTTCCGCGGCGCGACCGAAATGCCGTTCCTTGGAGAGCGCGATGAAGAGTTCGAGTTTGTCGATCAATAGAAAGATTCCCTTGGGCGGCCGCGTCTTGCCGGTGCGGAACACTGCCAAATATGGCGTTGACGCGCCATAGTCACAACGTCACGGGGCTCGTCGGTCGCGCGCTCAAGAAAATGCCGCCCCGCAAGCGAGGTGGCATCGTTTAGTTTAGTCGCGTTTTTTACAGAAGGCCCGCGCCGCGCGCCCACTTGTACTTGGCCGCAAGCACCTCGACCGGAAGCTCGGTCGAGTAGGCGTATGCGGGAATGCCATTCTGGTAGAGATATTCGGCGGCTTCCTCGACTTCGACGTCGCCCGCGAGCGAAGCCACGATCGGCTTCTCGATGCCCTTGGCCTTCATCTCATTCTTGATCTCGACCATGTTCCTCGCAAACACCATCGGCGGCGTCACGATGGTGTGCCAGTAGCCGAGGATCAGCGAGTGAATGCGCTCATCAGTCAGGCCGAGCTTGACCGTGTTGACGTAAGTGATCGGCGGTTCGCCGCCCGTAATGTCGACGGGATTGCCCGCAGCACCGAACGGCGGAATGAATTTGCGGAATGCGGCGTCGAGATCCGGCGGCATTGCCATCAGCGAGAGGCCGTTATCGACCACCGCATCCGAGAGCAACACGCCTGAGCCGCCCGCGCCTGTGATGATGAGCACGTTCTCGCCTTTCGGCGTCGGCAGCACCGGCACGCCGCGTGCGAATTCGAGCAACTGCCGCAACGAACGCGCGCGGATGACGCCTGACTGCTTCAGCACGTCCTCGTAAATCTTGTCGTTGCCGGCGAGTGCGCCGGTGTGTGAGGCCGCTGCCTTTGCACCTGCGGACGTGCGTCCTGCTTTCAGCACGATCACGGGCTTCTTCTTCGACACGCGCTTGGCGGCGTCGGCGAAAGCGCGACCGTCCTTGAGGTCTTCGCAATGCATCGCGATGACGTTGGTGTTCGGATCTTGTTCAAAAAACGCCAGCAGATCGTCCTCGTCGATATCGGATTTGTTGCCGAGGCCGACGATCGCGGAGACGCCCATCTTCGCGGAGCGCGAGAAGCCGATGATCGCCATGCCGATGCCGCCCGACTGCGACGATAGCGCAACCGAGCCCTTGACGTCATACGCTGTACAGAACGTCGCGCAGAGGTTCGACGGCGTATAGTAGAAGCCGTAGATGTTCGGACCCATCAGGCGGATGTTGTACTTCTCGCCGACCTTGACGATTTCGTCCTGCAGTTCAGGTGCGCCCGCTTCGGCAAAGCCCGACGGAATAAGAACGGCACCCGGAATTTTCTTCTCGCCGCACTCTGTCAGCGCGCCGGCGACGAACTTCGCAGGAATTGCGAACACCGCGACATCGATCACGCCCGGCACATCCTTGACGCTCTTGTAGGCCTTGCGCCCCATGATCTCGTCAGCCTTCGGGTGGATCGGATAGATGTCGCCCTTGTAGCCGCCGTTGATGAGGTTCTTCATTACCGAGTTGCCGATCTTGCCGTCTTCGGCAGAGGCACCGACCACTGCGACCGACTTCGGCATCATGATGCGGCTCATGGCGGTGACGATGTCGGCGTTGGAGCGCGGCGCGGGGCGCGGTTTGTAGGCGAAATCGACGACGATACGCACGTCGGCGGCAATCGCGTCTTTTTTGGTAGCGAACACGGGATTGAGATCGAGTTCGACAATTTCCTGGAAATCTGTCACGAGCTGCGACACGCGCACGACGATGTCAGCCAGCGCATCACGATTCACCGGATCGCCGCCCCGCACGCCGTGCAGCATTTCCTTGGCTTGAATGCCGTCGAGCATCGACAGTGCATCGGCCTTGGTTGCTGGCGCGAGGCGGAACGTGACGTCCTTGAGCACTTCGACGAGAACGCCGCCGAGGCCGAATGCAACGAGTTTGCCGAACGATCCGTCGGTGATGGAGCCGACGATCACCTCGGTGCCGCCCATCAACATCTGCTGAACTTGAATGCCTTCGATTTTGGCGTCGGCTTTGTATTTTTTCGCGTTGGCCAAAATCATGTCGTAGGCCTTCAGCGCGGCATCGGCGTCTTTCACGCCGACCATGACGCCACCGGCCTCGGTCTTGTGCAGAATGTCCGGCGAGACGATCTTCATCACCACCGGGAAGCCCATGCCGCCGGCGAGTTTTGCAGCATCGGCTGCGGACTTGGCCACGCCTTCTTTCGGAACGGGGATGCCGTAAGCGTCGCAGACCAGCTTGCCTTCCGGCGCGGTCAGGCTCGTGCGCTTGTCAGCCTTGACCGCATCGAGAACCTTGCGAACCTCGGCTTTGGCGTTGCTTGAAATGTCGATCTTAAGTGCTGCGTTCTGAGCCATTGGTCTCTCCCGTTACGTCCATTTTTTTCTGAGAATTCGATATGCGCTGAAGGTGTTGGACAAAATCCCGCGCGCCTCAAATCAAGTCGCGATCACCATCCATGAGATTTGCCGCAAAGCAGGAGCCTGGATTGCCTGACGATTACGAAAAGACATTACACAAGGCTCATTACGCGGACATGTCATACTGGCATTTGGTATGCCAAGAATAATGTTGTCAAGACTGTTCATAAGGTCGCGCAGGTTCAAACAGGCACTTCTTGACACTTTGGCATCTGGCATGCCAAGAACTTGCAACGCCCTCGTGGTATCACAGCATCTTCAGGAGAGGCAGGGTGATTTCGATGGCAACCCAGAAACCGACCAAGGCAACACTTGCAGCTGGCGAACCAGATCTCGCGATCGTTCGCATCGCGCCTGAAACCAGCTTCAAGAACAAGGCTTACGAAGCCTTGAAAGACGCCATCTTGAAAATGGACATTTACGCGACGCCGGAGCCGGCGATGCTCGACGAGCGCGCGCTGTCGGAGCGCCTCGGTGTGTCCCGCACGCCGATCCGCGAAGCGATTGCGATGCTGGAGCAGGACGGTTTTGTCCGCACCGTTCCGCGCCGTGGCATCATCGTGGTCCGCAAGACCAAGAGCGAGATCGTCGACATGATCCGCGCATGGGCGGCACTCGAGAGCATGGCTGCGCGCATGATCACGACGACCGCGCGCAAGAAGGACATTTCAGCGCTGCGCGACTTCTTCAAGGACTTCAACAAAGATCGGCTGCCGCAGGACCACAAGGTCGAATACTCGAAGGCCAATATCGCCTTTCATCAGGCACTGATTGCGCTGAGCGAGTCGCCCACGCTAGTGGACATGACCAACGACATCCTGCTGCATGTCCGCGGCTTCCGTCAGTTGACCATCGGACGCACAGATCGCACCGCAATTTCATTGCCGGAGCATCTCGCCATCATCGAAGCACTGGAAGAACGCGACACTGAGTTGGCCGAGAAGCGTGCGCGCGATCACACGCTGGGCTTGGCACTTTATGTCGAAACCCATGGACAGGAACTGTTCACCTAAACGACGACCAAAAAAACGACGAAACCACAAAATATAAAAAAGTATCAGGGGGAGAAGCGGTATGTCCGCAGTTGTACAGAGCATCAATCCGGCCGCAGAGCAGGACCTGACGGATGGTTTCCATCTGATCATCGACGCGCTCAAGCTGAACGGCGTGAAAACGATTTACGGCGTGCCCGGCATTCCGATCACCGACTTCGGACGTATGGCGCAGGCCGAAGGCATCCGCATGATTTCGTTCCGTCACGAGCAGGCGGCGGGTTATGCGGCTTCCATCGCGGGCTTTCTCACCAAGCAGCCGGGCATTTGTCTCACGGTGTCCGCACCGGGCTTTCTCAACGGCCTCACGGCATTGGCGCATGCGACCACCAACTGCTTTCCGATGATTTTGATTTCTGGATCTTCCGAAAGAGAGATCGTCGATCTGCAGCAGGGCGACTACGAGGAAATGGATCAGCTCGCCATCGCCAAAACGATGTGCAAGGCGGCCTATCGCGTTCTGCATGCGCAGGACATCGGCATCGGCGTTGCGCGCGCCATTCGCGCGGCGATGTCGGGTCGTCCGGGCGGTGTCTATCTCGATCTGCCTGCAAAATTATTCGGTCAGGTGATGGACGCCGAAGCCGGTCGCAAGTCGCTGGTAAAAGTCATCGACGCGGCACCGGCGCAAATTCCTGGACCTGATGCGATCAAGCGCGCGATTGATGTGTTGAAGAACGCAAAGAAGCCGCTGATTATTCTCGGCAAGGGTGCTGCCTACGCGCAGGCCGACGACGCTATCAAGACGCTGATTGAAAAGAGCGGCGCGCCATTCCTGCCGATGAGCATGGCCAAGGGCATCCTCTCCGACCTGCATCCGCAATGCGCGGGAGCTGCGCGCTCCACCGTTCTGAAAGATGCCGACGTTGTGCTGATGATAGGCGCGCGTCTCAACTGGTTGCTATCGCACGGCAAGGGCAAGACCTGGGGCGATGCGCCGAAGAAGTTCATTCAGATCGACATCGAGCCGAAGGAAATGGATTCCAACGTCGAGATCGTCGCGCCATTGGTTGGTGACATTGGCTCCGTCGCCACCGCGCTTATCACCGCGATGGGTGACAAGTGGACGCCGGCTTCGTCGGACTGGATGAAGACCGTCAAGACCAAGCGTGACGACAACGTCGCCAAGATGGCGCCGAAGCTGATGAACAACAATTCGCCGATGGATTATCACGGCGCGCTCGGCGTGCTTCGCGAAGCGATCAAGGATCGTCCCGATGCGATCCTCGTCAATGAAGGCGCCAACACGCTCGATCTGGCGCGCGGCATCATCGATATGTACAAACCGCGCAAGCGCATTGATGTCGGTACCTGGGGCATCATGGGCATCGGCATGGGTTATTCGATCGCCGCGGCGATCGAGACCGGCAAACCCGTGCTCGCGGTCGAGGGCGACTCGGCGTTCGGCTTCTCAGGCATGGAGGTCGAAACCATCTGCCGTTACAATCTTCCGGTTTGCATCGTCGTCTTCAACAATGATGGCATCTATCGCGGCACCGACGTCGATCCGACTGGCCACGATCCGGCGCCGACAGTGTTCGTTAAAGGCGCGCGTTACGACAAGATGATGGAAGCGTTCGGTGGCGTTGGCGTCAATGCGACCAGCCCCGACGAGTTGCGTCGTGCGGTGAAAGAAGCGATGGATTCGGGCAAGCCGACACTTATCAACGCGGTTCTCGATCCTGCTGCTGGTTCCGAGAGCGGTCGCATTGGCAATCTCAATCCACAGAGCGTCTTGAAGAAAAAGTAAATTCGTCGCCGGGAGTTGCGGCTTCCGGCTTGTTATAGTTCAACGTGATGTCAGAAGGCATCACCGCTACGGAGCAGATCAATGACACAGGCGCTGAAGGGCGTTCGCATTCTCGATTTCACCCACGTCCAGTCGGGACCGACTTGCACGCAGTTGCTGGCATGGTTCGGCGCTGACGTGATCAAGGTAGAGCGTCCCGGCGTCGGCGACATCACGCGCGGCCAGCTGATGGACGTTCCGAACGCCGACAGTCTGTATTTCACGATGCTCAACCACAACAAGCGTTCGATCACGCTCGACACCAAGAACCCAAAGGGCAAGGAAGTCCTCACCGCGTTGATGAAGAAGTGCGACGTGCTGGTCGAGAATTTCGGACCCGGCGTATTGGATCGCATGGGCTTTCCGTGGGAAACCATTCAGAAGATCAACCCGAAACTGATCGTCGCCTCCATCAAGGGTTTCGGCCCCGGACCATTTGAAGACTGCAAGGTTTACGAGAACGTCGCGCAATGCACCGGCGGCTCAGCGTCGACCACGGGCTTCCGCGATGGGCTTCCGCTTGTGACCGGCGCGCAGATCGGCGACAGCGGCACCGGATTGCATCTGGCGCTCGGCATCGTCACGGCTCTTTATCAGCGCACGAATTCGGGCAGTGGACAGCGCGTCACGGTCGCGATGCAGGACGGCGTGTTGAATCTTGCGCGCGTCAAGCTGCGCGATCAGCAGCGCCTCGCGCACGGACCGCTCAAGGAATACAGCCAGTTCGGCGAAGGGATTCCGTTCGGCGACGCTGTTCCGCGCGCGGGTAACGATTCCGGTGGCGGACAACCGGGTCGTATTTTGAAGTGCAAGGGTTGGGAGACCGACCCGAACGCCTACCTCTATTTCATCACGCAGGCGCCTGTGTGGGAGAAAATTTGCGACGTGATCGGCGAGCCGGGTTGGAAGACTCACGCCGATTACGCCAAGCCTCCAGCACGGCTGTCGCGCTTGAACGAAATCTTTGCGCGTATCGAACAATGGACGATGACGAAGACGAAGTTCGAAGCGATGGACATCCTCAACAAGGATGACATTCCGTGCGGACCGATTTTGTCGATGAAGGAATTGGCCGAAGACAAGTCGCTGCGCGCGACCGGAACCGTGGTCGAAGTCGATCATCCTAAGCGCGGCAAATATCTGTCGGTCGGCAATCCGATCAAACTGTCCGCCTCACCGAGCGTCGTGACGCGTTCGCCGCTGCTCGGCGAACACACCGACGAAATTCTCAAGCAGGTATTGGAATTCAACGACGGACAGGTTGCGGAGATTCATTCATCCGGTGCCCTGACACCTCCGCCGAAAGTTCAGGCTGCGGAATAATTACTGCGATCTTCAAATCGCACTTCAAAACGTTTTGGAAAGGCCGGTGATTTTCACCGGCCTTTTTGTTTGCGCGGCAAAGCGTCGCGGCCATCATTTACAAATTGTATGAGGCGATTTGCCACGCGCGACAGGGTGCGACATCTGTTGTGTGCTGGCATGACAGATACCAAAGTTGCCGCGAGCTTCATGTTTGCAAAAGTAGGATTGAGAGACCGCACAAAAGCAATCTCATTACGCTTGCAAACATTCCTGCGAATGCGGGACCGCAAGTCACTCAACAAAAGCCGACAACAGAGCGGCATAAACTAAGTCTATGGAGGACTACATGAACCGACTTTCTTTCTGCGCAATCAATCTCGGCGCGGCGTTATCTGCCGCATTCGCGGTCGCTCCGGCTTTCGCCGCATGGGAGCCGACCCGACCCGTTGAATTCATCATTCCGGCCGGCACCGGCGGCGGCGCCGATCAGATGGCGCGGACGATTCAGGGCATCGTCACCAAACACAATCTCATGAAGCAGCCGATGGTCGTCATCAACAAGTCCGGTGGTGCCGGCGGCGAAGGCTTCCTCGACGTCAAATCGTCAGCTGGAAACCCACACAAGATCATCATCACGCTGTCGAACCTGTTCACGACACCGCTTGCAACCGGCATTCCTTTCGCATGGACGGATCTGACTCCGGTGGCGATGCTCGCGCTCGACGAGTTCGTGCTCTGGGTCAACGCCGAGAAGCCATACAAGAGCGTCAAGGACTACATTGATGCTGTGAAGGCAGCACCTGCGGGCACCATGAAGATGGGCGGCACCGGATCGAAGCAGGAAGACCAGATCATCATGGTCGCAATGGAAAAGGCGACTGGCGCGAAGTTCACCTACATTCCTTATAAGGGCGGCGGAGAAGTCGCCGTTCAGCTTGTCGGCAATCACGTCGATTCAACCGTTAACAACCCGATCGAGGCGGTTGCGCAGTGGCGCGGCGGCAAGCTGCGTCCGCTTTGCGTGTTCGACGGCAAGCAGATGAGCTACGACGAGAAGATCGCCGATGGGATGGCATGGAAGGATATTCCGACCTGCAAATCGGCGGGCCTCGACATCGAATATCTGATGCTGCGCGGCATCTTCATGTCGCCGAAAGCCTCCAAGGACGAGGTCGCCTATTACATCGACCTGTTCAAGAAGGTGCGCGAAACGCCTGAATGGACGGACTTCATGAAGACCGGTGCGTTCAACACCACCTTCATGGTTGGCGACGAATACGCCAAATGGGTCGGGACGGAAGAAAAGCGTCACCAGTCCTTGATGAAAGACGCGGGCTTCCTCGCAACATCGAATTGATCGAACCGAACGAAATTACCGGCGAGTGCAAAACACCCGCCGGTAAGCTCGTTCGTTCATGGAGTACCAATGGCTACACATCGTTCAAGCAGTGCCGGCCCCTCGCACAAGAATGTTGAGGCCGGTGTCACGCTGGCCATCGCGATCTTCGGATTGGTTGTCATCGTCGGCAGCATCAAAGCCGGCATCGGCTGGGGCGACGAAGGGCCGAAGGCGGGCTTCTTCCCGTTCTACATCGGCGTGATCCTCGTCATCGCCAGCGCGATCAATCTTTTGAACGGTCTGCGCGAGGACAATGACGGTTTGTTCGCCGAATGGAGTCAGTTACGTCAGGTGTTCAGCGTTGCACTGCCGACCGCGATCTATGTCGGCGTCATGCCATACACCGGGCTTTATGTTTCATCCGCGATCTTCATCGCCTGGTTCATGCGCTGGCTCGGGAAATACCGATGGCTGACGGTGCTCGCCGTCTCAATCGGCATGCCGATCGTCACCTACATCGTGTTCGAGCGCTGGTTTCTCGTGCCGTTGCCGAAGGGTCCGCTTGAGGATTGGCTCGGATTGTAACCACGCACCAAATTTCATCTCATACTCGAATCCCTGTTTCAGGAATTAAAAAATGGAAGAACTCGGTAATCTGTTCCAGGGGTTTGCAGTCGCGCTCCAGCCTTTCAACATCATGGTGATGTTCGTCGGCATTCTGCTCGGCGTCATCATTGGTGTGCTTCCGGGTCTGGGCGGCGCCAACGGCGTCGCGATCCTGCTGCCGCTCACCTTCAGCATGCCGCCGACATCGGCGATCATCATGCTGTCGTGCATCTATTGGGGCGCGTTGTTCGGAGGTGCGATCACCTCGATCCTATTCAACATACCCGGAGAGCCGTGGTCGGTGGCCACGACATTCGACGGTTATCCAATGGCGCAGCAGGGCAAGGCCGGCGAAGCACTCACCGCCGCGTTCACATCCTCATTCGTCGGCGCGCTGTTTGCCGTTATCATGATTACACTGGTCGCGCCGTTGGTCGCGAGCTTTGCATTGCGATTCGGGCCTGCGGAAAAATTCGCGGTGTATTTTTTAGCCTTCTGCAGTTTCGTGGGGCTCAGTAAGGAGCCGCCCTTCAAAACAATTGCGGCGATGATGATGGGCTTTGCGCTGGCCGCGGTCGGCCTCGATTCCATCACCGGGCAGTTGCGTCTGACATTTGGCTTCACCGATCTGCTCAACGGCTTCGACTTCCTGATCGCAGTGATCGGACTTTTCGGAATCGGCGAAATTCTTCTGACGATGGAAGAAGGGCTGAGCTTCCGGGGCGGCAACGCCAAAATCAATCTGCGCGTCGTGGTGCAGACGTGGGCCAGCCTGCCGAAATACTGGATGACGTCGATTCGTTCCTGTCTGATCGGTTGCTGGATGGGTGTCACGCCTGCCGGTGCCACACCTGCATCGTTCATGAGCTATGGCATTGCCAAGCGCATGTCGAAGAACGGCGAGAATTTCGGCAAGGGCGAAATCGAAGGCGTCATCGCGCCGGAGACCGCAGCGCATGCCGCAGGCACCGCAGCGCTGCTGCCGATGTTGTCACTCGGCGTGCCGGGTTCGCCGACGGCTGCCGTTCTGCTTGGCGGCCTCCTGATCTGGGGCCTCCAGCCGGGTCCAATGCTCTTCGTCGAGCAGAAGGAATTCGTCTGGGGCCTGATCGCTTCGATGTATCTGGGCAACGTGTTCGGTCTGCTCGTCGTGCTGACATGCGTGCCGGTATTCGCCGCGATCCTGCGCGTGCCGTTCAGCATCATCGCGCCACTCATTCTGGTGCTGTGCGCGATCGGTGCTTACTCGGTTCACAACAGCACCTTCGACGTCGTGCTGATGCTGGTGTTCGGTGTGATCGGTTACGCGCTCAAGAAGTGCAATTATCCGCTCGCGCCGTTGGTGTTGGCCATCGTACTCGGCGACAAGGCGGAGGAAGCATTCCGGCAATCGTTGCTTGGCTCGCAAGGTTCGCTCGGCGTGTTCTTCTCCAATGCGCTGGTCAGCACGATCATGGTCTTGGGTCTGATCGCGCTGTTCTGGGGTGTGATCTCAAGCGGTTTGTCGCGACTGACATCGCGTACCGCCAACGCGACTTGATATTCACCTAGCTGCGGCAGAATGTCGCGGCGTGCATCACGCTTCATCAAAAAACCCCAGCTTTCGCTGGGGTTTTTCATTTGCGTTCAAGCATTATCCAAGCGCCTCGAAGAGGAGCTGCGACAATTTAGCTTGTCGGCTGGCATATCAGATACCAAGGTGCGCCTCGTTAGAGCCTGTCGCATTTCAAAAAACAGAACAGGCATCTCGGGGAGAATATCATGGCTACAGTTCAAGCGGCTCCAGCAGCCGGTCGGGTCAGCGACACTTATCGCTGGATGCAATTGGTCATCGGCGTGCTCGCGATGGTGATGATCGCCAATTATCAATACGGGTGGACGTTCTTCGTCCCCGACATTCAGAAAAAATTCGGATGGTCTCGTTCCGAAATCCAATGGGCCTTCACACTCTTCGTGCTGTTCGAAACCTGGCTTGTCCCGGTCGAAGGCTGGTTCGTCGATAAATACGGCCCGCGTCTTGTGGTGCTGTTCGGCGGTATTCTTTGCGCGATCGGCTGGGCCATCAACGCGCAGGCGACTTCGCTCAGTGGCTATTATCTCGGCATGATTGTCGCGGGCATCGGCGCCGGTGGCGTCTACGGCACTTGCGTCGGCAATGCGCTGAAGTGGTTTCCTGACAAACGCGGTCTTGCTGCCGGCATCACCGCTGCGGGATTCGGCGCAGGCTCCGCGCTGACCGTCGCGCCCATTCAGGCGATGATCAAGAGCGACGGTTTCCAGAACACCTTCCTGTATTTCGGTCTTGGACAGGGCATCGCCATCGTCATTCTGGCGTTCCTGATGTTTGCGCCGAAACCCGGCCAGGTTCCGGACGCTGTTGCAAATAAGAATGTCATTCAGACGCGCCGCAATTATCAGCCGACGGAAGTCGTTCGTCAGCCGATCTTCTGGCTGATGTACTTCATGTTCGTAATCGTCGGCGCCGGTGGCCTGATGGTGACTGCGAACCTGAAGCCGATCGCGCTCGATTGGAAGGTCGACAACCTTCCCGTGACGCTGATGGGCCTGACGCTGACAGCCGTGACGTTCGCCGCGACCATCGACCGCGTTCTCAACGGTCTGACGCGTCCGTTCTTCGGCTGGATCTCCGACATGATCGGCCGCGAGAACACGATGTTCATTGCGTTCGGCCTTGAAGGTATCGGCATCTACGCTCTGTACCTCTACGGCCACGATCCGGTCTTGTTCGTGCTGCTGTCGGGTGCGGTGTTCTTTGCGTGGGGCGAAATCTACTCGCTCTTCCCATCGACCTGCACCGACACATTCGGCTCGAAGTTCGCGACCACTAACGCGGGTCTGCTCTACACCGCGAAAGGAACGGCAGCGCTACTGGTACCGTTTGCCAACAAGATCCAGGAAGCCACCGGCACCTGGGACAGCGTTTTCATCGTTGCGGCAGGCATGAATATCCTCGCCTCGTTGCTGGCGCTGATCGTGCTCAAGCCGTGGCGCAAAACGGTGGTCGCAAAGGCTGTGGCTGCTTAAGACTTCACGATAATTGATGCAGTTCGCCTGATCGAACTGCCTTCTAACAAGCGCGCTCGATCCTCAGGATCGGGCGCGTTTTCATTTGTTGGAATGTTTCACTCTCTGCTCGTGGCCGCATTGCACGCGTGAGATTTCCGCGCTGCACAACATTTCCGGGCAGCGGATTTCTTGAAAACGAGCGCAACAACCCGATTCCCGTCTGGAATTTCGTATACCAGTTTTCCTTTGACGCATGCGACAATCCGTCACAGACTGCGACGTAATGTCACAACTAAGAAGCGCAATGGGAGAGAACATGAGCACACCATCAAAGACCGCAGGCAGCGCGGTCCCGTCCAACAGTTACCGCTGGATGCAGTTGATCATCGGCGTCGTCTGCATGGCGATGATCGCCAATCTTCAATACGGCTGGACTTATTTCGTCGGCCCGATGGCCAAGGCAAATTCGTGGGATGTCGCGGGCATCCAGGTCGCGTTCGCGATTTTCGTCGCGCTCGAAACATGGCTCACGCCGCTCGAAGGCTGGATCGTCGATTCTCTTGGACCGCGCGGACCGAAGCTTGCCGTCGCGGTAGGCGGGATTCTCGTCGCGATCGGCTGGCTCATCAATTCGAAGGCGACTTCGCTGCAAATGCTTTACGTCGGCGCAGCCGTGTCGGGCGTCGGTGCGGGCGCGATTTATGCGACCTGCGTCGGCAACGCCGTGAAGTGGTTTCCTGATCGTCGCGGTCTGGCCGTCGGTCTGACGGCTGCGGGCTTCGGCGCGGGTGCTGCCGTCACCGTCATTCCGATCCAGAACATGATCGCTTCGATTGGGTATGCCGACACGTTCTTCTGGTTTGCGGTCGGGCAGGGCGCGATCATCTTCATTCTTTCATGGCTCTTGCGTCCGCCGATGGCGGGAGAAGTCCCATCGGGTTCGGCGGTGAAAGTGCTGCAGTCGAAGACCAGCAGCACGCCGGGTCAAATGCTGAAATCACCGGTTTTCTGGATGCTGTATGTGATGTTCGTTCTGGTCTCGGCCAGCGGCCTCATGGTGGCAGCCCAGATCGCTTTGATCGCGAAAGACTATGGAGTTGCTTCGACGGTGGTTCTGTTCGGCGCAACCACGCTGATCGTGTCAGGTGTTATCGACAATCTGGCGAATGGCGGCGCGCGTCCGTTCTTCGGATGGGTCTCCGACCAGATCGGCCGCGAGTTCACGATGGCGATTGCTTTCACTGCAGGCGGCATCGCTTATTGGTTGCTCGGCAATTTCGGAACGACGCCGTGGACCTTCGTGATTTGTGCGGCGCTCATCTTCTTCACATGGGGTGAGATCTTCAGCCTGTTCCCTTCGACCTGCACAGACATGTTCGGCCCGAAATATGCGACCACCAACACCAGCCTGCTTTACACAGCCAAGGGGCTGTCGGCCTTCGTCGTTCCGCTCGCGAACATTCTGAAGACCTATACCGGAAGCTGGCATGCGGTGTTTATTGTTGCGGCGATTATGAACTTTGCGGTCGTTATCATGGCGTTGTTCGTGGTGCGCCCGATGCGGATTTCGATCAGCGAGTCGGAATCGAAAAACAGCGCGATCGGACAGGCGGCCGAATAACCCGGACGGCGATCCCTGTTTGAATGAGGCGCACTTCGGTGCGCCTCTTTTTTTGCCGGGCCGCCGGACATTCGCCGCAGAAATAGTTGAAATTCAAAAGATCAAGATTGACAGTTGGCATAACGTATACCACGCTGTGAAGGTGAATGCGGAACGTCAAAGGGAGGCTTCGATGAATGTAGGAGAAATCCTGAAGTCCAAGTCCACGCGCATCGCGACCGTTCGCATGAACGAGACCGTTGCGATTGCGGCCCAGCTTCTGCGCAAGGAAAACGTCAGCGCGCTTGTCGTCAAAGACGTCTGCCGCACCGAGGGCAATGTCACCGTCGGCATGTTTTCGGAACGTGACGTCGTTCGCGCGGTCGCCGAGCACGGCGCGAAGGGACCGGCGATGAAAATCTCGTCGTTGATTTCAATTCAGACGTTGATTTGGTGCACCTCAGCGGACACGGTCGAGCATGTGAGCGAGCTGATGAATACGCATCACATTCGCCATGTTCCGGTGATCGACGAACATCTGTTGATCGGCGTCATCAGTCTGCGCGACGTAGCCTCCGCCCTCGAGAAAATGGCGGCGAAACACCCTACATTCGCCTAAGCGAACGCGAAACGGCGGGTGCAGGGCTTCAATTTCTTGAATGGGCTACAGCTTTTTGAAATCAGTTGCTGTTCGAGGCGACTTCGCCGCCGTTGAACAGGTCCGTGACGATGGAGCCTAGTCCGGCCATATTCGCAAGGACGATCACCTGCGATTTCTGATCGTCGCGCAACTGAGCAAGCAACGGCAGCGCGGCCGCCTTGAGTTGTTCGATTTCGGCGTTTTCGGCATCGTCGTGCGATTTCTTCAAGCCCTTGCGATAGGCGGCGACGCGCTCGCTCAATCCACGCAAAGCCTTTTCAACCGGCGGCCAATAGCGTTCCTGCGCGGATGTCAATCCGAGCCGCTGCTTGATTCCGGCGATCTGGAAATCGCTCAAAAGCGAGCGGCCGATCTTTTCGATTTTCGCAACGGCCTTCGCTTTGGGCGTCGGGGCAGACAGCGGAGCCAATTCGGCGCGCGCATCTTCGACCGCGGCAGTTTTCGACGCCAAAGACGGGATCGATGCTGTTGGAGGTTCTTCCGCAGCGTAGGCCGCGAGCACTGGAGCAGCGGTTTCGGCTTGCGGTGCGATCACAATGTCTCGGTCGCGTTTTGAGTCGCGGTTCGATGTTGGAAACGAAAAGCTTGCGCGGGAGACTGTGCTGACCGAGGCGGACGCATCCTGCGGCAAAAGCTGTTCGCCGAATTGCCAGCCTGAGAACGCGGCGACGCCGCCGGCGCAATACATCAGGAGGGTGAGAATGGGTTTCTTCGCCAATGGTTTGCCTCGACTATCAGGGTCCGTGAGCCCGGTATCTTCATGCCGGGCAATTATGGCGTCCCAAGTTCGGGAATATGTCAGGACTTGGCCCAGAGTTACGCATATAGGGTAAACGACAACTTAATTTGCGAGGGAACCGGCATGAGCGAACCAAAACCACGAACGGCTGATGCTCAGGCCAAGTTTGAAAAAAAGCAGATCGCGGCCCGCGAGGGCGAAAAAGCGATGGCACACTACGATGCGCAGGGCCGCGCGGCGCGGGTCAACATGGAAAAGCTGAAAGCTCTGCGTCTCGCGAAGGAAGCGGCGGATGCTGCGACTGCGCCTGCGGAGAAGCCCAAAGCTAAAAAGAAGAAGGCTGTAAAAACGAAGGCCGCGAACGCAAAGGCCGCTCCCAAACTGTCCGAATGGCTGGCGGGCGAATCCAAAGGCGGACGACGAACCTAAGCGGTCGCGAAGCGCGATGGAGCAATTGAAGTGACGACGATTTTGGATTTTTCGGCCACATCGCTTGATGGCCGCGACGTGCCTTTGCGCGAGTTCGAGGGCAAGGCGCTGCTTATTGTGAACACTGCGAGCGCATGCGGTTTCACGCCGCAATATGAAGGTCTTGAAGCGCTGCAAAAAACATATGCGGCGCGCGGATTTTCAGTATTGGGATTTCCGTGCAATCAGTTCGGCGGTCAGGAGCCGGGCGATGAGCGTGCGATCGCGGCATTCTGTTCGCAGAATTACAACGTGACCTTTCCGTTGTTCGCCAAGATCGACGTTAATGGCGAGAAGGCGCATCCGCTGTTTGATTATCTCAAGACGCAGAAGCCGGGTCTTCTGGGCTCGAAAAACATCAAATGGAACTTTACAAAGTTCACTGTTGACCGTTACGGAAAGGTCGTCGCGCGGTATGCGCCGACAACATCGCCCGCCGCGCTGACACGCGACATCGAAAAACTGCTTTGATCGAAGCTATCGGGATACAACGACAATGACCGACACACTGCCTGACCGTCTCTCAAGCGATGCGAAAAGCCCGTACTACAACGAACAGATTCTCGCGCGCGACGTGGGCATTCGCTTCAAGGGCGTCGAGAAAACCAATGTCGAGGAATATTGCGTCAGTGAGGGTTGGATCCGCGTAAGCGCTGGCACCTCGAAGGATCGTTTCGGCAATCCGCTGACGATCAAGTTGAACGGCCCGGTCGAGCCGTATTTCCGGGCCAAACCTGACGCCGAGCCTTTATAAAACAGCGATCAGGATTTATCGACGACTTCGGTATCTGGCCGGTCCGAACCCTTAGCGGTTTCCTCGTGCCACTTGCCCTTGCTGTCCTCGAACTGGATTTCTTCGGTCTTGCCCGGCACGCGCTGCTCGGCAGCGGCTTTTTCGGCAGCCGCGTGAGCTGCGGCGTGGGTCGGATAGCTTTCCGAGAACACCTTACCGAATTTGTAAGCCCAGCCGCCGTCATGCTCGACCACTTCGTAGACAACTTTCGTCATGGGTTCGTCCTTTGCATTGGCAACGCCCATCCTGCGGGCTTCGTTCCCGTGATGTTACATGATCATTCAGGCAATGTCGCTTAAGACCTTCGCGATCACCTTGCGGTCATCGGCAGTCAGAGACGCTTGCGGCGCAATCGGATCGCCCACCGCGTAACCTTGCAATTCGAGTCCGGCCTTGATGCAGGCGGCGAGATTGAATCGTGCGAACACTTCGTTGAGCGACCACAATTTGCGCTGAAGCGCCATTGCGTCGTCCCAACGTTTGGCTTTGCACAAATCATAAAGCGTCACGCTTTGGCGCGGCACGACGCAGGCGGGGCCAGCCATCCAACCCACGCCGCCGATCAGCATGACGGCTGCCGGGATATGCGCCGACGCCGAAAACAATTTCAGCGCGTCGCCGCAACGATTGGCGATCGACAGCAAACGTCCCGTGTTGTTCGATGCGTCCTTGATGTAGCCGATGCGCGGATGCTCGCTGAGCCGTGCGATCACATCGAGCGTCAAATCCGAACGCTGAAAATTCGGATTGGTGTAAATCACGACAGGAATATCGACCGCGTCCGCGATGGCGCGAAAGTATGACTCAATCTGTGCGTCCTTAATCGGAAAATAGGCTTCGAGAATGGCGAGGATTCCGTCCGCACCCATCTTCTCGTAGGATTTCGCCTGCGCAACGGCATCCGCCGTGGACGTCGATGCAACGCCCGCAATCACAGGCACGCGCCGTGCCGTGGCATCGATGGTCGCCTTCACGACTGTCTCGCGCTGCTGCCGGTCGAGATAGGCGAACTCGCCGGTCGAACCGAGCGGCGTCAGTCCGTGGACGCCGGCCGCAATCAGGTCGTTGCATAATTTGCCGAGAACATCGGTCTTGATTCGGCCGTCGGGAGACGTCGGCGAGACGAGATAGGGAAAGACTCCGTGGAAGTCGGACATTATATGTGGCTCGCTCGGGCGACGGTTGCGTTAACGAATGAAGCACGTTTTGCGCGTGAGGGAAATTTTGGATTGCGCGATATGGACGGCTAGCGCGGCTACAACACAAGATGTCGGACGAGCGAATCAAAATCGCTGATTCGGGCGCGTTTCGTTCCGGGCGCGTTCCAGATGTTAAATGATGTCACCGCATGCGTTGCGTTATGAGACAGTTTCAGCCCGTGCGCACGCGATTGAAGAGGATCGGACCTTGAAACAGACGCTGATTGTGTTCGCTTTCTTTCTGACCGCGACCCCCGCATTCACGCAGGACGTTCCGGGCATAGAAATCTGCACCGTCGAGAAGACGATGGAGCGGCGGACGAGCTGTCTTCAAAGCAATATCGATTTTCTGAAAACGACGATCACGAAAGCTTCGCTGGACAGCCAGCATCGTATCGACGCTGCCAACCGCCAGATCGATGCGCTGAAGGCGGCGCTGGCGAGCTTGCAATCGCGGCTCGATGCGCTGGAGAAAAAGTCCGGTCCGAAAGAATCTGCGAAGGAAGTGCCGAAGGAGCCAGTCAAGGACGCGCCGAAAGAGCCTGCGAAAAAATGATAGGCGATTTCACTGCATGACCGCGTTCGTGTACGTCCTGGGAAGCCTGCACAAGGGGCGACGCATTTCTTACGTCGGCTGGTCCAACGACGTGAAGGGTCGTGTCGAAAAGCACAACAACGGCACCGGCGCGCGCACGACCCGAGGCCGCAAGTGGAAATTACTCCACACTGAAAAATTCGAGACTCGCGTTGAGGCCATGAGCCGCGAATGGCATCTCAAGCGCGACCGCTCATTTCGTAAAGCACTTCTCGCGCGCGTCCGGCGCTGGCCATCTTCTCCATGAGCCGCTAGGTTTTCGGCCTACGAACAACGGCGATAAGCGCCGGCACACGGGAGAGACGAATGTCCAGCATGCGCGTGATCGCGACCGATTTGCAATTTCCGGAAGGCCCCGTCGTCATGCCGGACGGCTCGGTCGTGCTGGTCGAGATTCGCCGCCAGACCCTGACGCGCGTGTATCCCGATGGGCGCAAGGAAATCGTCGCAAAAATTTCCGGCGGCCCGAATGGTGCGGCGTTGGGCCCGGACGGCAAAATGTACATCTGTAACAATGGCGGATTTTCATGGTCGCAGTCGCGCGTCGGCATCATTCCCGGTGCACCGACGCCGCAGGAATATATCGGCGGCTCGATCCAGCGCGTCGATCTGCAATCGGGCAAGATCGAGACGCTGTTTACGCATTGCGGCGAGCATCCGCTAAAAGGGCCGAACGATCTTGTGTTCGACAAGAGCGGCGGGCTGTGGTTCAGCGATCTCGGCAAGCGCCGCGCGCGCGACATGGATGTCGGCGCGTTTTATTACATAAAGCCTGGTTGCAAGGAGATCGTCGAAGGTCATCACGGCATGTTGCCGGCCAACGGCATCGGTCTTTCGCCGGATGAAAAGACGGTCTATGTCGCCGAGACACCGACCGCGCGGTTGTGGGCATTCACGGTTTCCGCAGGCGAAGTGAAACCATCCGAGGTGATCTATCGCGGCGAGCGCGGCAAACCGATCTGCGGTCTGGGCGGCTATCAGATGTTCGATTCGCTCGCGGTCGAAGCGTCCGGCAATATCTGCGTCGCCACCCTGGTCAGCGGGAATATTTCGGTGATTGCACCGGACGGTAAACTCGTCGAGCAAATCCCGACCAACGATACGGTGACGACCAACATCGCGTTCGGCGGACCTGACCTGAAGACGGCCTACATCACGCTGTCGGGCAAGGGCGAGCTTGTGACGATGGACTGGCCGCGCGGGGGGCTGCCGCTGAATTTTCTCAATAAATAAGCGACGCGATGATTTTCTCTTTTGTCATGCCCGGCCTTGTGCCGGGTATCCCGATCGGTAGGGCATTGTACTAAATTAATCGGGATCACCGGGACAAGCCCGGTGATGACAATCATTGGTCTCGGTGAGCCTAAACTTCTCTGCGGCTCAGAAACGCCAGCCGCTCGAACAGATGCACGTCCTGCTCGTTCTTGAGCAGCGCACCATGCAGCGGCGGAATGAGTTTGCGGGGATCGCGTTCGCGCAACTGCTCCGGCGTCATCTCCTCGTTCATCAGGAGCTTGAGCCAGTCGAGCAGTTCCGATGTCGATGGTTTCTTCTTCAGGCCCGGCACGTCGCGCACCTCAAAGAAAATCTTCATCGCTTCGGCAACGAGGCGTTTCTTGATTCCGGGGAAATGCACTTCGACAATCTCATTCATGGTGTCGATGTCGGGGAACTTGATGTAGTGGAAGAAACAACGGCGCAGGAATGCGTCCGGCAATTCCTTCTCATTATTGGACGTAATCATGATGATCGGGCGCTGTTTGGCTTTGATCGTCTCGCCAGTCTCGTAGACGTAGAATTCCATGCGATCCAGTTCCAGCAGAAGATCGTTCGGGAATTCGATGTCGGCCTTGTCGACTTCATCAATTAGCAATACGGGACGTTTGTCGCTCGTGAATGCATCCCACAACTTACCGCGCTTGATGTAATTGGAAATGTCCGACACGCGCGGATCGCCGAGTTGGCTATCGCGAAGCCGCGACACCGCGTCGTATTCGTACAGACCCTGCTGCGCTTTCGTCGTGGACTTGACGTGCCAGGTCAACAGCGGCGCATTGAGCGCTTTGGCGACTTCCTCGGCCAACACAGTCTTGCCGGTGCCGGGTTCGCCCTTCACCAGGAGCGGACGCTCCAGCACGATCGCAGCATTGACCGCCACTTTAAGATCGTCCGTGGCGACGTAATTTTTTGTACCCGTAAATTTCATCGAACGAATGCCTTTGAGCGCTGCCAGAGTCATCTTGTTTCAAACAAGAAACGACCGCCCCGCTTAAGGGCGGTCGTTTCAAAAGTCGTTTAGTGCGTCACGCGCGCCGGATCAACGCGAGAATGACGAGAACAACGACGCCGCCGATCATTGCATTGATGATCTCGCCTGCCATGCCACCCGCGAGCCGGACGCCGAGTTGCGGCAGCAGCCAGCCGGCGACGACCGCGCCGATGATGCCGATCACGATATTGCCGAGCAGGCCGAAGCCCGCGCCCTTGACGATTAATCCTGCAAGCCAGCCGGCGATCGCGCCGACGATAAGCCAAGCAATAATGCCCATGTTGTGTCCCCCGGTTTGTGTGCGGCGTTGTCCTGAAAAGGGGTGCCGCGATTTCAGTTTCGACGCCGCCGAATCGGAAATTCGCGAGATTCAGGCCGCGTCGCGTAGCAGTTTAAATGAAAAGAAACGGCGGTCTAGGAGGCTGGAGCGCAGTTTTCGGGCAACAAACCTGCAATGCCGAATTCATGCCTGTCACGCTTGCGGTGCAAACCCTTGACGGCCAAGCCTTCACGGGCGATTTGTAGTCCATGTTCCTGCAATTTTTCACATCATTGCGCGACGCGCAGGTGCCGGTCACGCTGCGTGAATATCTCACGCTGATGCAGGCGCTCGATTCTCATGTCGCCGACACGTCGGTGGAGAATTTCTATTATCTCGCGCGCACTTCATTGGTGAAGGACGAGCGCAATCTCGACAAGTTCGACCGCGTATTCGGCGCGACCTTTAAGGGCCTCGAAAATCTGCTGGATGCGATGGAGGGCGCGGAAATTCCCGCCGAGTGGTTGAAGAAGCTCGCCGAGAAATATCTCACCGAAGAAGAAAAAAAGCAGATCGAGGCGATGGGCTGGGACAAGCTCATGGAGACCTTGAAAAAGCGCCTCGAAGAACAGAAGAAGCGGCATCAGGGCGGCAACAAGTGGATCGGTACCGCGGGCACCTCTCCATTCGGTGCGGAAGGCTACAATCCAGAAGGCGTACGAATCGGTCAAGAAAAGAGCCGTCACCAGCGCGCAGTGAAGGTGTGGGATCGCCGCGAGTTCAAGGATCTCGACGGCAATGTCGAACTGGGAATTCGCAACATCAAAGTCGCGCTGCGACGGTTACGAAAATTCGCGCGCACCGGCGCGCCGGACGAACTCGATCTCGACACGACCATTAAAGAGACGGCCAATCATGGCTATCTCGATGTGCACATGCGGCCCGAGCGACGCAACGCTGTGAAGGTTTTGATTTTCTTCGACATCGGCGGGTCGATGGACGGGCACATCGCGCAGGTGGAGGAATTGTTTTCGGCTGCGAAAACCGAATTCAAGCACATGGAATATTTCTACTTCCACAACTGCCTCTATGAAGGCGTATGGAAGCAAAACAAACGGCGCTTCTCGGATCGCACCCAGACATGGGACATCCTTCATAAATATCCACACGACTATAAAGTCGTGTTTGTCGGCGATGCGTCGATGTCGCCGTATGAGATTGTCGTGCCGGGCGGCTCTGTCGAACACGTCAACGAAGAACCGGGCTCAGTGTGGCTGGAGCGCGTGACGCGGACTTATCCGCATGCGATCTGGCTCAATCCAGTCGCACGCAAGCACTGGGACTATTCTGAATCGACCACGATCATCCGTCGCCTGTTCAACGAGCGCATGTTTCCGCTGACGCTCGAAGGGCTTGAAGGCGCGATGAAGGAATTGACGAGATGAAGTTTTCTATCGCCGTCATTGCGAGACGCATAGCGGCGAAGCAATCCAGTCCTTATTCTCTTGCAAGCGCATGGATTGCTTCGCTGCGCTCGCAATGACAACTTGTTGGATCATCACATGCCCCAAAAAATTACACGCGGCATCAAGCCGATGCTCGATGAGGCCAACGCTCAGATCGAGACCATGAGTGCAGCCGATCTCATCGCGGCATCGAAGAATGGCGATGTGGTGATCGTGGATATTCGTGACCCACGCGAGATCGAACGCGACGGACGAATTCCCGGTGTGTTTGCATGCACCAGAGGCATGTTGGAATTCTGGATCGACCCGGAAAGCCCCTACGCCAAACCCGTTTTTCAGGAAAACAAGAAATTCGTTTTCCAATGCGCGTCGGGCTTGCGCTCGGCGCTCGCCGCAAAAACTGCGCAGGACATGGGGCTGAAACCCGTCGCGCATCTCGGCGGAGGCTTCGCTGCATGGAAGCAAGCGGGCGGGCCAGTTGAAGCGTTCACGCCGAAAGATAAAAAATGAGCGATCCTCTCGTCTCGACCCAATGGCTCGCGGATCGTTTGAAGGACGCCAACGTCCGCGTGCTCGATGCCTCGTTCAAATTGCCCGGCATGCTGCCGCTGCCGATTGACGACTATCGCAGCGCTCATATCCCCGGCTCGGTGTTTTTCGATGTCGATGCGGTGTCGGATCACACAAGCTCGCTGCCGCATATGTTCCCCAACGCCGAGCAATTCGGGCGCGATGTTGGAGCGCTTGGAATTTCCAACAGCGATACTGTTGTGATTTACGACGCGGGCGGATGGGTGGCGGCACCCCGCGCGTGGTGGATGTTCCTCTCTTTCGGGCACGCAAATGTCCGCGTACTCGATGGCGGATTGAAAAAATGGCTGGCTGAGGGTCGTCCGGTTGAGAAGGGCGATGCGAAACCGAAAGCGCAAACCTTTAAGGCGACATTCGATGCTGCGCGCGTGCGCTCCATGCGGCAGATGATCGGCAATCTTGAATCGAAGGCCGAGCAGGTGATCGATGCGCGTCCAAGCGGGCGCTTCGAGGGTAGCGTGCCCGAGCCGCGTGCGGGCATCAGATCGGGACACATTCCCGGAAGCCGAAGTGTGCCGTACGCGGGATTGTTCGATTCCAAAACGGGCGCGATGAAGTCGCTGGACGAGTTGCGCGCGGCGTTTTCGGGCGCGGGTGTGGACTTGAAGAAACCCATCGTCACGAGTTGTGGGTCGGGTGTATCGGCTGGTGTGCTGACGCTCGCGCTTTATCGTCTCGGCGTTGCGGATACAGCGCTCTATGACGGCTCTTGGTCGGAGTGGGGCGCCGAGAGCGGTCCGCCTATTGCGCAAGGTCCTGCCTGAAAGGCGTTGCCTAAATCCAACGACCTGAATTTTAGCGGCGAAATTTCACAACCGGCGTGCTCGCGCCGAAGTTGCTCGGAAACGGATCGGAATTTCCGAACTGTTGTTGAGCGACGACCGGCGCGCGCGTACGGCGGGCAAATCGTTTTCGTTTGGCGGAGGCGCGGCGCTTGCGCACGACGGGCTTGGCTTCTTCAACCGGGTTGAGTGCCGCATCGTCCCGCTTCGTATCGGTTATGCTGCTCGGTTCGATGCTTGCGTTTTTCACGCCGTCTTTCGCTGCGTTCTTCTTTTCTTCTTTGGCAATTTGCCTGGCGATGTTCCTTGCCATCTTTTTTGCGATGTCGGTCGCGATATCGTCCGACGACCTGATCGGAGCCGCCGCTTCAATGCGCAACATCGAGAGCGCCGGGCGCGATGTGTCGACGGAAGGATTGAGTTGTTGTGCCTGACGCCATGACGGCGTGCCGATGAATTCTTCGTGCGCCGAGCGCAATAAAGCCGCCGCTCCGAGCCCGAAAATCAGCACGGAACCTGAGAGGATGAAGGCTGCGAAAAGAAGTCGAATTCCGGGAAGCATCGTTGTGTCCTGCCTTCGCAAACGCGCGAAGTTGTCTGGTCGTAAACGCGACGCGGGTACGCTTTGACACTGACGGAACACAACCGATTTAGGCGCGTTGAACCTCGCAGAAACCCGAATCAGGCAAAAATAAGAATACTCCAAACCCCACAACACGCTTGAAAAAGTTTTGAACGATCAAAGGCTTCGCGGCAGCGCGCAAAACGATTGCGGAGCTGGCAATCTCACCGAAAAGTAACGTCGGGAAGTGCGGTTTTTCCGCGTAATGTCTTGAATGTGCCGCTATCCTGAGCGAACTGCCGTTAACGTTGCGGTGTCGGGTTCTCACTATACAAAGGGCATGATGTTCAGTCGTTGGTTGATGACCTCTGCGATTATTTCGGCCGGTGTGGCAACTCTGCCGCTCACTGCTTCGCCATCAATGGCGCAGTCCTATCCGCCCCCTCCAGGATACTCGCAGCCGCTGCAGACTGTTCCCCCCGGCGAGGCTGTCGGCGGTTATGACCGTGATGCGCGCGGCGCTCCCGACTTCGATCAACTCGAAGACGACGAAGCGCCCGGTAATCGCGGCGCGACCGCGCTGTCGCCTCCGGGCTATCAGCAACCTGGACCGCCGCAGCAGACCTATCAGCAACAGGCACTTCCGCCTCAAGGTCCGGTCCAGTCGCCGGACGATCCGCGTTATGGCCGCCCCGCGCCTGCTTATTCGGACCGTGGTCCTCCGCAGCAGCAGGGTAACAACTATCAGCAGGATGGCGCGATCCGCCCGCCCGGCGCCGTCGATGGTGGTGTCCAAAGCGGTTCAATTCCACAACAGCCTCCGGCACCGATCGGTTCGGACGGCAAGCCTGTGTCGCTGTCGGCGTTGCCTGCATCGGAACAACCGGAAACCGGCCCGCGCAAACAACTCGACGAGCGCCTGCGCCGTCAGGAAGTGAATTATCCAACCAAGGAGCCGGCGGGTACGATCATCGTCGATACGCCGAACACGCAGCTCTATTACATTCTCGGCGGCGGCCGCGCGGTGCGCTACGGCGTGCGCGTCGGACGCGACGGTTTCACCTGGACCGGCGTGCAGAAGATCACCCGCAAATCGGAATGGCCGGATTGGCATCCGCCGACGGAGATGATCGAGCGCCAGCCTTATCTGCCGCGCTTCATGGCGGGCGGCGATGGCAATCCGCTCGGCGCACGTGCGATGTATCTCGGAAGCACTGTGTATCGCATTCACGGCACCAACCAGCCGTCGACCATCGGCAAGTTCGTCTCATCCGGCTGCATCGGCATGCTGAATGAAGACGTCACCGATTTGTTCGATCGCGTCAAAGTCGGCACGCGTGTCGTCGTGCTTCCGGGCGGCAAACCGCCTGAGACCACGGCATCGGCGCAGCCGGGACCGAATGCTCCGTATCGGCCGCAGAGCGCGGGGACCGCGCCGTATCAAGGCCCGGCTGCCGGTGGGCCGCCCGTTGCAAACGGCGGCGGACCGATCAACAACACGCAACGCCCAAACACTGCGATGGGCATTCCCAATCAAGGACCGACCGTCGTGCCGCCGCTACCCGCGCCGGTCGTCGTTCGTTAATTCAGATTTCTCTCGAATAAAAAGCCGGTTCACGCCGGGCTTTTTGTTGCGAACGACTCCTTGCTTTGCGCGTTGTGTAGCCACTATTCGATGACGAGGAACCGGGGAGAATTCTCATGGCAAACAACAAAGGCACGATCTGTGTCTGGTACGACAAGGATGCGGAGGCCGCCGCGCGTTTTTATGCGAGCGTTTTCCCAAACAGCTCGGTAAATGCCGTGCATCATGCACCTAGTGATTATCCGTCCGGCAAGAAAGGCGACGTCATCACGGTGGACTTTACCGTGGCGGGAATTCCATGCCTTGGCCTGAACGGTGGACCGATCTTTACGCACAATGAGTCTTTTTCTTTCGTGATCTCCACCGAGACGCAAGACGAAACAGATCGCTACTGGAATGCGATTGTCGGCAACGGCGGCAAGGAAAGCGAATGCGGGTGGTGCAAGGACAAGTGGGGCGTGTCCTGGCAGATCACGCCGCGCGTGTTGACTGAGGCGTTGGCTGCGGGTGGCGCTGAAGCCAAACGTGCGTTCGATGCCATGATGACAATGAAAAAGATCGATGTGGCCGCGATCGAGGCTGCGCGGCGCGGCTGAACGATGTCCGGTGGGCGTTTTGGTTTGAATCAGGCGATGACGCGCACAGGCGCGCCCTTGAGAAACGCCGCGATGTCTTCGACCATGTCGGTGTAATATTTGCGGTAGTTCTGCTCCGTGACGTAACCCAGATGCGGTGTCAGCACGACATTGTCGAGCTTGCGCAGCGGATGATCGAGCGGCAACGGCTCGACCGAAAACGTATCGAGGCCCGCGCCCGCGATTTTCTTTTTTTGTAACGCTTCGAGCAATGCATCTTCATCCACAATGGGTCCGCGCGCGGAGTTGATGAGGTAGGCCGTCGGCTTCATGCGGGCGAGGTCTTCACGCGTCACAAGACCGCGGGTGCGTTTGCTGAGAACAACGTGAATCGAGATCACGTCGGCGTTGGCGAATAATTCTTCTTTGGTGGCGTAAGTCACACCCGCAGCGGCGCAGGCCTCTTTCGTCAGATTTTGACTCCATGCGATGACGTTCATGCCGAGTGTCTTCGCAATCGTTGCGACTTTCGTCCCTAATTTGCCGAGCCCAACAACGCCGAGCGTCATGCCCTCGACATCGCGGCCCATCGTGGTTTGCCAGAGTTCGCCCTGATGCATGCGCGCGTTCTCATATCCAATGTGGCGCGTCAATTCGAGTATCAGGCCAATCGTCAATCCCGCCGTGGCGTTGCCGACACCGGCGGTGCCGCACACGACGACGCCATGCTCTTTCGCCGCGTCCATATCGAACGCTGCGTTGCGCACGCCCGACGTGATGAGCAGCTTGAGATTCGGCAGCGCGGAAATCACGTCGCGCGGGAACGGTGTGCGTTCGCGCATCGCGCAGACGATTTGAAAATCCTTCAGCGCCTCGATCGCCTCGATCTGCGAGGCAAACGGCTTATCGAACACCGTGATGTCGATGTCGTCTTTCAGCGACGACCAGTCGGCGAATTTCAACGCGACGTTCTGGTAGTCGTCGAGGATGGCGCAGCGCAGTTTCATTTCGTGCCTTTGTGTGATCCGGTCTCGACCACTAAAGCATGTCATGGCCGGGCATGTCCCGGCCATCTCGAAGAGTAGGCCATTGTGCTCAAATCGTCGGGATCACCGGCTCAAGGCCGGTGATGACAATTGAAATTCCAATTATGAATCGGCGGGAATTAGTGCTGGGCGACTTCGGCGATGCCGTGCTTAGCGCGCCATGCCGGACCCGGTCCGCGCATATAGTGCTCTTCAGGATGATAGGGATTGAACGCGACTTTCAGGAACGCGCGATGGAAGGCGATGATTTTTACGATCCATCCGATCGGCGCCAGCGACACCGGCTCGATGGTGCAGCGGCCTGTGAGCAGAGTGAGAATGGCTGTCATGATGACGTTCTTTTTTTCGTCGCCACGGCTTCTGTCGTGACGCTCTCCCCGTAAACTGTGAAGGACGACCTTGGGTGGCTTCGATTAACAAGGGCTTTTCATTGCTAAGTCCTGGCCTTTGCGTCGGGGATTCATCGCTGTTAGGCTTTCCAAATGGTTGCCCTTTGCGGTTCCCGCCGTTACATCAGCACCCAGCAAATTCCCGCACAAAACCACGCTTTCAAGGACCGCAATGGCTCGCCAGTTCATCTACTTCATGCAGGGCCTGACCAAGGCTTACCCGACCCGCAAGGTGCTGGATAACATCCATCTGCAGTTCTATCCGGACGCCAAAATCGGTGTGCTGGGCGTCAACGGCTCCGGCAAGTCAACGCTGCTCAAGATCATGGCCGGCTTGGATAAGGATTATAACGGCGAGGCATGGGTCGCCGAGGGTGCGCGCGTCGGCTATCTCGAACAGGAACCGCAACTCGACGCGACGAAGACGGTGCGCGAAAACGTCATGCTGGGTGTGGCGAAGCAGAAGGCTATTCTCGATCGCTACAACGAACTCGCGGTGAACTATTCCGACGAGACCGCCGACGAGATGACCAAGCTTCAGGATGAGATCGAAGCGGCTGGCTTGTGGGATCTCGATTCAAAAATCGATCAGGCGATGGACGCGTTGCGTTGTCCGCCGGACGATGCGGATGTGACGAAACTTTCCGGCGGCGAGCGCCGTCGCGTGGCGCTGTGCAAATTGCTGCTCGACCAGCCGGAACTGCTGCTGCTCGACGAGCCAACCAACCATCTCGACGCGGAGAGCGTGTCGTGGCTGGAAGGGCATCTTCGTAACTATCCCGGCGCGATCCTGATCGTGACTCATGATCGTTACTTCTTGGACAATGTGACGAGCTGGATTCTCGAACTCGACCGCGGCAAGGGCATTCCCTACGAAGGCAATTACACTGCGTGGCTGCAGCAAAAACAAAAACGTCTCGCGCAGGAAGGCCGGGAGGATGTCGCGCATCAGAAAACGCTGGAGCGCGAACAAGAGTGGATCGCGTCCTCGCCGAAAGCGCGGCAAGCTAAATCCAAGGCGCGCTATCAGCGCTATGAGGATTTGCTCAAGCAGGCCGCCGACAAGCAGACGCAAACCGCGCAAATCACCATTCCTGTCGCAGAGCGCCTCGGTCAGAACGTCGTCGACTTCGAGACGCTGTCGAAGGGCTACGGCGATCGCCTGCTGATCGACAACCTCACATTCAAATTGCCGCCCGGTGGCATCGTCGGCGTGATCGGTGCCAACGGCGCCGGCAAAACGACATTGTTTCGGATGATCACCAAACAGGAAACGCCGGATGGCGGCACCATCACGGTCGGCGAGAGCGTGCATCTGGGTTACGTCGATCAATCCCGCGATGCGCTCGAGGCTAAGAAAACCGTGTGGGAGGAAATCTCCGGCGGCAACGATCAGATCCTGCTGGGCAAGCGCGAAGTGAATTCGCGCGGCTATTGTTCGTCGTTCAACTTCAAGGGCGCGGACCAGCAGAAGAAAGTCGGCGCATTATCGGGCGGCGAACGCAATCGTGTTCACTTAGCGAAGATGCTCAAATCCGGCGCGAACGTTCTGCTGCTCGACGAGCCGACCAACGATCTCGACGTAGATACGTTGCGTGCGCTCGAAGAAGCACTTGAGGATTTCGCAGGCTGCGCCGTGATCATCAGCCATGATCGCTGGTTCCTCGATCGCATCGCCACGCATATGCTTGCCTTCGAGGGCGACAGCCATGTCGAATGGTTCGAGGGCAACTTCCAGGAATACGAGAAGGACAAGCTGCGCCGTCTCGGTCAAGACGCGGCGATTCCTCATCGCGTGAAATACAAGAAGCTGACGCGGTAGATAAATCACGAAGACAATGTCCGACTGGAACGCCGAGCAATATCTGAAATTCGAGGACGAGCGCACCCGCGCCGCCCGCGATCTGCTCGCGCAAATTCCGTTAGCGCAGCCGAAATACGTCGTCGATATTGGATGCGGTCCCGGCAATTCGACCGAGTTGCTGGCGCAGCGCTGGCCGCAGACGAAAATATTGGGCATCGACACGTCGTCCGCCATGTTGCGTCAAGCGCGTGAGCGGTTGCCGCAATACACTTTTGTTGAAGCCAACATCTCGCACTGGTCGCCGCCCGCAGGCGCCGATGTGCTGTTTGCCAACGCCGTGTTCCAGTGGGTGCCGGATCACATCAAGCATTTGCAACGCCTCGTGACCAAGCTGCCCGAAGGCGGTGTGCTCGCGGTTCAAATGCCGGACAATCTTGATGAACCTTCACACATCCTGATGCGCGAGGTCGCGAAGCTCGAACCGTTCAAGGCGCAGCTTGTGAAAGCGGCGGAAGCGCGCGATGCGCTGCCGGAGCCGCGTGAATACTACGATGCACTAAAGTCGTTATGCAGCCACATCGACATCTGGCACACGGTCTACAATCATGTGCTGGCGGACGCCGCTGCTGTCGTTGAATGGGTCAAAGGCACGGGATTGCGCCCGTTCCTCGATCCGCTGGAATTCGGCGAGCGCAAGAAATTTCTCGAAGACTATCAGACGCGGATTGCGGCGGCTTATCCGCCGCAGAAAGACGGCAAGGTGTTGCTGCGCTTCCCGCGACTCTTTATTGCAGTCATCAAGTAGCGCTTAAGCGCCGGTTTCCTTGATCAGCGTACAGCCGTTGATCTTGAACTTGCCATCCTGTTGCCGCTCCAGCGTATAGAGTGCTTCCCAGGGATTGCCTTCGTCGTCGATGATCTGGACTTTTTGTGCGACGTTGTCGCCGTCGGCGCGCGAATCGCCGAAGGTGAAACTCTTGTGGCGATAGACGGGTGCGTAATTCTTGCGGACCATGGCGATGAAGATTTCCGGCTCCATGAAAATCTGCTGCAGCACAGGTGCCGCGAAAGAAAACGCTGTCTTTGAATCGTCGCGCTCAAGTGCTTCGATCTGCGCGCGGATGGTGGTTTGAGCGGCGGCGACATTGTCATCCGCGAACGTGGCGGACGGAATCGCGATCAGGAAGGCCAGAATGAGAGTGACCGGAAAAATGACGGCGCGCATCGAGACTCTCCAAAGCGAAGTTCAGGAACTGGCTCGCAATCCGGCAAAGCGACGCGTGGATTATAGCAGCCGCTCGGCAATATTGAATTTCATTTTTCTGGCGCTCCTTGTTGCCGGAACACTTGTTTGTGCTTCAACTACGTTTGCGGCAGATGCCGGTTTCACGCAGTTCATTGCGTCGTTGCGTACTGACGCCGAGAAAGCCGGCGTGTCCGGCAAGACGTTCGATGAGCAGACGCGCAATTTAGAGCCCGATTACAAATTGCCGGATTTGATTTTGCCGGGTCGTCCCGCGACCGGCGCCCCGTCGCAAGCCGAATTCGTGCAGGTGCCCGCCGATTACATCAAGGAGGCAAGCATCGAGCGGCTCGCAGGCGAGGGGCGGCGGCTGAGTGTTCAGCACCGCGCGACGCTGAGTGCCATCGAGAAACGCATCGGCGTGCCGGGCGCGATCATTCTGGCGATCTGGGGCCGCGAAACCGATTACGGACGCTACGCATTGCCCTATGACGGGCTGCGCGTGCTCGCGACGCAGGCCTATGTCGGACGGCGCAAGGATCAATATCGCGGCGAGTTCATCGCAGCGTTGAAGTTGATTCAGGACGGCGACGTGTCGCGAAAAGATTTGCGCGCATCGTGGGGCGGGGCGACGGGGCTGACGCAATTTCTGCCCTCGGAATTGGCCAAGCACGGCGTCGATTTCGACGGCGACGGCCGTATCGATATCTGGAAATCCGTGCCCGATGCGCTTGCCTCTGCAGCACAGCAGCTCTCGAACAAAGGCTGGCAGCGCGGCGTGCGCTGGGCTTATGAAGTTCGCGCACCTGCAAATGCGGATTGTACGCAAGGCGTGCCCGAAGTGACCAAGCCGATTGGCGAGTGGCTGCGCGCAGGTTTTGTTCCGGTGCGCGGTGAAAAACTCAGCGCCGCCGAACAGGCGCAGGACGCATCGCTGTTGCAGCCCGAAGGAATCTACGGGCCGTCATTTCTGACGACGAAGAATTATTTCGTCATCAAGGAATATAATTTTTCCGATCTTTATGTTTTGTTCGTCGGACATCTTGCCGACCGGATCGCAAACTTGCCGCCCTTCGCGACGCCGTGGTCGGCATCGACGCAATTGCGCTCCAAGGATGTGGAAGCGATGCAGAAGAATTTAACGAGCGCTGGATTGTATGCCGACAAGCTCGACGGCAAAGCGGGAATGAAAACGCGCGCGGCGCTCGGTGCGTATCAGAAGCAAGCGGGCATTAAGGTCGATTGCTGGCCGAGCGAGAGCGTGTTGCGTGAGATGAACGCCTCGCGGTAGTGGCTTGCGCGATTACGCCTTTGTGGCCAACCTTTATGGCGATGATTGCCACATACATAATCTCGCCACTCGATTCCGAGTCCGTCACCGTTTCGTGGTGATCTCGCCTCAAACTTTGTGGCAACGCTAAACACTTGTCGCAAAAGAAAAACCCGGCCTTACGGCCGGGTTTTCCGAAATCGCGCCGCAATTCACGCAGCAGCGAAAATCAATATCCGTCGCAGACCCGTACGTTACGAACGACGTTTGCATAGCGGTAAGGATCCCAAACGTACTGCTGTTCCAAATGGCAGCGTGGACGCGGTTGATAGTACACAGGGCCGCTGTCGTAGCCGTAACGAGGCTGTGCATTAGCAGCTGCGAGGCCGACGCCGAGGCCGAGCAGACCGATACCGACAGCAGCAGCGTTGCGTCCACCTTCAGCCTTCGCGGCCGGCATCGCGGTGGCAAGGCCGCCGACGATTGTCGCGACGGCCAGCAAAGACGAGATCAACTTCTTCATTCAAGTCTCCTCAAGTAACGCCAAAGCCCGGCGCAGGGTGATTGGTTTATATCGGCCAATTCCGGATGATATTATCCGGTTGTCCGAATTTTTCAAAGCTGCCGCCCAACCAAGCTCGGCTGCATCGATCGTCCCGGCGCCAATATAACAAGATTCTGGCGCGTCAAATCGTAAAACGACATGGAACATCCCGGAATGACACTTTGTCGCTCCGGGATGGAAGTCTGTCGTTACAACTCTGGATTAGGTTCAGTTGCAGACCTGAACGCGGCGAACGCGCCAGCCGTAACCATCCCAGAAACGTTCGCGCTGCAGATAGCAGCCGCCGCCGTATCCGCCGTAATAAGCAGGCGCGTAGCCGTAGCCGGGTCCATAACCGTAGCCGTAACCGGGTCCATAGCCGTAACCGCCGGATGCGATTCCGCCGAGAATGGCAGCACCGGCCAGACCGCCGATGATGCCGGCTGCGATCCGTCCGCCTCTAGCTTCAGCAGGCGACGGCGCGGCGACGGCAGTCATGGCCAAGGTCGCGGCAGTGGCAACTGCCAGAATAATCTTTTTCATGGCTTTCACCTTTCCTCTTGAAGACACCCAATAACGGACGTCCGGCGAGATAGTTGCAGATTGGCGTTGAATGGGAACTGAATAAATGTGCCGGATTTCGCCATGATGTCGCGAAGCTTGCATTAAGGTTTCCGCCTAAAATGAAAACGGCGCCTTCGCTTTTGCGAAGACGCCGTCAAATTCATTCCCGTTCAGGCGTGAAGCGAGCCTGCCGGATGGTCAGAACATCGCCGAGGCGTATTGGTTCAGACCAGCCTTCTGGACCAGGCCTTTTGCGACCTGCTTCTGGTTCTCGTCGAGCGTGACCAAGAGAGGCTGCACGGCCGGCGCAAACCGACGAACGGCGGCTTCATCGACATTGGGCTCACGGGCAAGAACGCGAAGGGCTGCGGCGACGGCGGGCCAATACTGCTCCTGCTCGGCCTTCAGCTTCAGCGCCGCGCGATAGCGCAGGATAGCGACTTCGCTCATTGCGATCTTCAGGACCGACACGTGAGCGGGCTTCGCAGGTGCCTCGATAGGCGCCGCATAAGCGGTGACTTCCTGGGCGGCGACGGGCGCACTCATGGCAATCAAAAGTGCAACGGCGAGTTCAAATTTTCGCATTTTTCTCACTTCAACTTGTGTGGGCTGACTGACGCGGAGGTACGTCGCGTATGTGACCAAAATGCGATGGCAGGGGCTCACATTCACAGAAAGTTTTGCAGTGCAATAAACCTTCCTTTTTTGAGTAATTTTCTTCTTTAATATCAATGGCTTTCGCGATGCAGTAACATTCGCTCACGAAAGTTTATTTATGGAACCTTTGGGTTCCGGGAACGGTCGCCGGAACAGTCGATAATTGGGCTTGAATTAGGTCGGTTCGGCGAAGGATTCGTCGAGAAATTCGAGGGCGCGAATCGCAAATGCGCGCATGTTTTCGCGCCGGTCGCTTTGCCCCGTCTCGAAGGTCATTGTCCGCGCGATGGGCCCGGCGATGCCGAAGCAGGAATGCCCGGCCGCGTCTCCATAGCGGTTGCCGGTGGGGCCGGTCGCGCCGGTCTCGCTCAACCCCCAGGTGGTGCCGAGAAGCTCCCGCACGCGCGAGGCCAACAGAGCGGCGTAAGGCTCGGACGCGCCTCTTAAGCCGCTCATCTCGTCCTTGGTGATATTGACCAGGGCAGCCCGCGCCCGGGGCGTATAGATGACACCGCCACCCCTGTAGAAGGCCGATGCGCCGGGCACCGCCAACAGGGCTGCCGAAATCAACCCGCCGGTCGAGGATTCGGCGACGCCGATGGTCTCGCCCCGCGCGATCAGGACGGCGGCGATTTTTTCGGCCAGCGGCAGCAGCTTTTCCATCGACAGTCTCCGGGTGAAAGGGTGATCCTGTTTAGACTCATTCCAGATTTCAGGGCTAATTGCTGAATGTCCCCAACAGTTTGGAATAGCTTGAAAGTACCTGTTTTGGTTTTGCATCAGGAACCGGGCTGACATATCGATACGGCGTCGCCCTTACAGGTTCCAAAAGTCTCAGCTCATGATCGTCTGTTCCTGCAACGTCCTTTCCGACCATGACGTGCGTAGCGCGGTTGCCAAAGAACTCCCGCGCACCGCAGGGCAGGTCTATGGTTGCCTGGGCTGCAGCGCCCAGTGCGGACGTTGCGTGCGGACAATCAAGAAGATCATGGACGAAGCACTCGGCCCCTGCGCCAAGGCGTGCTGTTCGGGTTGCCCGCACAGCCAGCAACATCAGGCACATCACGAGCCGCACCATCACGCCGCCGTTGAGTTTGAGATCGACGTCGCCGCCTGATCGGCCCATTTCCGAGGCATTCCGGTAGTTATCCCCGACCCATGCGCAGGGGTTGTTCTCCCTCACGATCTGATTTAGAACGTTTCTAAATTGGTTTATCCAACCCGTTTTGAGGGTCGGCAAGGGAGTGCAGCCATGAAGGGCGATCTGAAAGTCATCGAATATCTGAACAAGGCTTTGCGGCACGAGCTCACGGCTGTCAGCCAATATTGGCTGCATTATCGCCTGTTGGATAATTGGGGCCTGAAGGATCTTGGGAAGGTCTGGCGCAAGGAATCCATCGAGGAAATGGAACATGCCGACAAGCTGATCGACCGTATCATCTTCCTCGACGGCTTTCCGAACATGCAGGTGCTCGATCCCTTGCATATCGGCCAAAACGTGCCTGAAGTTCTGGATTGCGATCTCAAGGCTGAGTACTCGGCGCGTGCGCTGTACGAAGAAGCCGCCACGCATTGCCACGTCGCGAAGGACTATGTGACGCGCGATCTGTTCGAGTCCTTGATGAAGGACGAGGAGCACCACATCGATTTCCTCGAAACCCAGATCGACCTCGTCAAGAAAATTGGCGTCGAGCTGTATTCGCAGAAGCACATCGGCGAACTCGAAGGCGATCACTAAAGCTTTTTGTTTTGCTCGGTGTGGCCAACAGCTTATGAGGCGTCGGCCGGAACGAAACATGTGATCTCGATCCGGCCAAGCAGATTGACATACCACACCACGGCTTCGCCCAACGGATTGCCGGCATCGCGGATGATCGCTTTGTCCGGCACTTCCCACCACACGCCGTCGATCGGCACCCAGTATTGGCCCTTGCGCACATCGTATTCGGTGCGGTGGCCATCGGAAATGTCGCAGCAATAAGATCCCGCGCCATTGCGCACGCCTTTGAACCATTTCCGAATCGGTTCGGGCACGTTCTCGTATTGCCCGCGATCCACCGCAAAGGCCGCCGACGCCGCAAGCACCGGCAGCATCGTTAACACCAGTCGCCTCGAAGGTGGCATCGGGCACTCCGTTAAATCGTTTGAAGTGTCTGGTTTTGGCGCGGGCGCGTCTATACACGGCTGCGCGAGACGTTAGGAATTTCCCCGTCAGTTTCTGCGCTTGCGCGGTTTCTCCACAACCGGCGGCGGTTCGACCACGGGACAACCCGCAAAGCCCGCGTCGATCGCTTCTTTCGCACCGTCAAGTTTGAAATCGGCGACGGTGCGACCGGCGTTGAGAGAACGGATGCGGACGACGAGTGCACTCGATGTTGCGAGGTCTGTCACGAAGCGAAACACTTCGGCGGGGTCTTCGATCACGATCACGGTGTAGCCGATCAGGATGCGCGACTCGACATTGTCACGGCCAGGCTTGTCGTCGAAGCGATAGCCCAAAATTGAATTCTTGTCGGAACCGATTTTGAACTCGAACGAGAACCGCACCAGCGGCGTCTTGTCGAAGCAGGTGAGCTGCAGCATGGCAGGTTGTGGAAACGAGACCGCCGAATTCGATGCGCGCGTCTTCAACAGTGCGCTTGAGATCGCAGAGCCAGTCACGCGGTCAACGGTTTTCTCGATTGCCCAGTTGCCGGATTCTTTGGTCTGTTCGGAAAACACCAAAGGGTCGCGTCCGGCACACGCGCCGAGCAGCAACGACACCATGACCAACGCAACACAACGCACGATACAGTCCCCAGCCGTGCTTATTGTGCAGCAGGCAGTGTAAGGCGCGCAAGCATCATCGTCCCTGTTCTTGGAAGCGCGGGTGCGCCTTTTTGCGCGCGCGGGATTTATCCCGTTCGCGCCGATTAAAACTCGTCGCGTCGCCTTCGCCCTCGATGAGGGCATGCGGAACGCCGGATGCCAAACGCATCCGCAGCCTCGCGTGCAAAAAGTAAAAAGCACACGAGCAGAGTCACCACGAACACGCCGGGACATCCGGCGTTCCGCACGCAATGGTTGGAACGGCTTGTTGCGTGATTATCCCCGGTGCCCGATGCTGAGTGCATCACCGTTACGCGGGCTTACGGATGTCAAGCAACGCTCTTGGTAGAGCGCGCGTTCGTCCAGCCGTCCATGGCGCAAGCCGATGCGCCGGGATCACACGCCTTGGGCCGTCCGCATGAAATGTTGCCGTCAGCTTGGGCCGAATAAAAAAGCGCCGCTCCCTTCTGAGGAATTGCGCCCGTTCATTCTGGCCCACGCATCGAACACCGCACGCGGCCACCGCATCCCGCCCCGCGTATCATGACGATCGCGAACGCCCCTCGTGTGAGGCGGGACCATGTGAATATATTCCTAGTATGGGTGGATGTCAAGAAGCATTGACTTTCTATTATACTTCGATATTCGTTGAAATATGGAAACATCAGACATTCTCTTAGCTCTTTCGGCGCTCGCGCAGGAAAACCGTCTCGAAACATTTCGGCTGCTTGTGAAAGCGGGGCCAGAGGGAATGCCCGCAGGCGAAGTTGCGGCCGCACTCGGACTGCCGCCGAATACGCTGACATTCCATTTCGACCGTTTGCGTCACGCTGGACTGGTCACGGTGAAACGCGACGGGCGTTCGATGATCTATGCGGCACGCATCGAGGCCGTGAACGCGGTGGTCGGCTATCTCACCGAGAACTGCTGCGGTGGAGAACCTGAGAAATGTTTCCCCCCTAAGCGCGCATCAAAAAAGAATTCTCGCAAGGTCGAACATGCCTGAGACTTCCATGAATGTTTTGTTTCTGTGCACGGGCAATTCGGCACGGTCGGTTATTGCAGAGGCGTTGCTCAACAAGCTCGGCAATGGCCGCTTCATGGCTTACAGCGCCGGAAGCCAGCCGCGCGGCAGCGTTCATCCCCAAACGCTGAAGCTGTTGGAAAGCCTTCGCTACGACACGTCGGGCTTTCGCTCGAAGTCGTGGCAGGAGTTCGCAAAGTCTGGCGCTCCGCCGCTCGATTTTGTTTTCACCGTTTGCGACGATGCTGCGGGCGAAAGTTGCCCGGTGTGGCCGGGCAAACCGATGACGGCACATTGGGGAATTCCAGATCCTGCGGCGGCGGACGGGTCGCCTGCCGATATCGCGCTCGCGTTCAGCGACGCTTACCGCATGATGTCGCAACGCATCTCGATCTTCGTGTCTCTTCCGGAGGCGAAGCTCGGCGATCTGTCGATTCAAAGCAAGTTGCGCGACATCGGGCGGATGGAAGGTGCAACGTCAAAGTCCAAAGCGAACACCTGATGCAAGTCGCGTTGCGCCGAAGGCTGATGGCTGAAGCAATGGGGACGGCATTTCTTCTTGCCACTGTCGTCGGCTCCGGGATCATGGGCGAGCGGCTGGCGGGTGGCAACGAAGCCTTGGCTTTGCTCGGCAATACGCTCCCGACGGGCGCAATCCTCGTCGTGCTTATTCTCGTGTTCGGGCCGTCATCGGGCGCGCATTTCAACCCTGTCGTCAGCATCGCGTCCGGCCTCGATGGTTCGCTTTGTTGGCGGGATGTCGTGCTTTATATCGCGATACAGGTGGTGGGGGCCGTTATCGGCGTTTTGATCGCGCACGCGATGTTCGATCTTCCGATTCTGCAAACGTCTGTGAAATCGCGCAATGGCATCGGACAATGGCTCGCCGAATTTATAGCGACGTTCGGATTGATGTTGACGATCTTCGGCACGAGAGGCGAAGCACGTGCGGTGACGGCTGCCGCCGTTGGACTATACATCACGGCGGCCTATTGGTTCACCGCCTCGACGTCGTTTGCCAACCCGGCCGTAACGTTGGCGCGCAGCCTCACCGATACTTTCTCCGGCATCGCGCCCACCGATGTCGCGGCTTTTATTGCTGCCCAGATGCTTGGAATGTGTTTGGCACTGTTTTTCTGGCGTACGTCACGCTCGCCCTAAAAGGGGTATTCCAGCCGACATTGCTCCCCGGATTCACAACCCCTTGCTCTCCGTCTGGTCATAAACCAGCCGCGCCACTTGCGTGAGGCGATCCTTGTCGGTCGGACCTGATACGACATAACCCACACCACGATCCGCCCAGAACAGCGCGCCGTCATTGTCGTTCGAGGCGTAACGCATTTGCGTCGCGTCGCCCTTGGCGCGCGAGGAGAAAATCGTGAAGCGTTCGCCCGACGTCGTCTCATACATGAAGAACGCAGCCGGTCCGTTCGGGCCGGGCAATAATCGCCCGCCGACGAGCTTGAGGCCGGACGCATCGAGGTTGGGTGCCTTGATGTCGTAGCCGACGCGCTTGCTCAACCACTGCTGCAAATGCGCGCGTTCGTTCGCGGCGACCTCCACCGGATGACGCACTTCGACGACGTAAAGCTTGTGCGCGTCGAGCGCATCGAGCGTGAAATTCGCAAAGGCTGAAGGTTGAGTGTTGGCGCCATGCGCGATCCAACCGGCACCGCCGCCGACAGCGAAAGCAACAAGCGTCGCGGCGATGGCGCTCATCATCCAGCGGCGCGGCGTTTGGCTTAAAGCATCGACCGACAATCGCGCGGGCACCGGCTCGTCGCTCACCTGGTCGTATTTCGCGTGCAGCATGTCGCTGATCGCGCGCCATGACGTGACCTTGATAGAGTCATCGGGATGCGTTGCGATCCATGCCTCGACCGCAGCGCGGCGTTCGGCCGGGAGTTCGTTGTCCACATAGGCGTGGAGTTCGTCCTCGGTGACGGGAATCTTTGAGTCGGTCATCGTCCAAATCTTTCGTTTCTCTCGTAGAGGTTTTCGTTCTTTGAAATTCTCAAAATCATTTGACGCGGCGCAACGCGGGTCTCTCGCCCTCTAGTGCTGCTTTGACATGCGCACGGGCGCGGGCGAGGCGCGACATCACGGTGCCAATGGGCACGCCCTGAATATCGGCAACATCGCGATAGCTTAAGCCCTCAAGCACAACCAAAAGTAAAACCGCGCGCTGATCCTCGGCCAGTGTCGCAAGCGCGCGCGAAATATCGCGGCCCTCGGCCTCGGTGCCGGAGGCGTCCGGCGTGGTGTCGAACAATTCCATCATCGCCGGTTGGCGTGAAAGAGAGCGCCGGCGGTTGCGATTGAGGTTGGTCAAAATCGTATAGAGCCACGCGCGCAAATCGCCGCCGATGAACAGCCGCTCGGATCGCAACGCCCGCACCAGCGTATCCTGCACCAGATCGTCGGCGATATCGGTGTCGCGCGCCAAGGCACGCGCGTAACGGCGCAGGGACGGGATCATGGCTTCGACGCTGTGTCGGAAGTCGGTCATTTCACTTCTTCTTGCAGAGTCTTTCGAGTGGTGCCGCGTGGTGCAGTTCTACAGAGAAAAACACCGTAAATGCGCGACTATTCCTGATGTGCGTGCCGTTAAGGCTTTAGGGCCTCCCTGTGGTCTGGGTTGAACGGCCATTGAGGCTATGCCAAGAGAGGCCGGAATTCTCCAGCGGTATCGGATAACAGTTGATGGCGGACAATGTAGGCCTGATGCGCGGCAAGCGCGGCGTGATTTTGGGCGTGGCCAACAACCGTTCCATCGCTTACGGCATTGCCAAATCCTGCCGCGAACAGGGCGCCGAACTGGCGCTGACCTGGCAAGGCGATGCGCTGAAAAAGCGCGTCGAGCCGCTCGCCAAAGAGTTGGGCGCGATCACGCTCGGCCATTGCGATGTCACCGATCCTGCGACCATCGATGCGGTGTTCGCGGAGTTGAAAAAGCAATGGGGCAAGATCGATTTCCTTGTTCACGCGATTGCATTCTCGGATAAAGACCAGCTCGACGGTCGCTATCTGGAGACCACCGCCGACAATTTCAGCAAGACCATGCTGATCTCCTGTTACTCGCTGACGGCGATTGCGCAGCGTGCCGAGCACCTGATGACCGAGGGCGGCTCGATCGTGACGCTGACTTACTACGGCGCGGAAAAGTGGATGCCTCATTATAATGTGATGGGCGTTGCGAAGGCGGCGCTTGAGGCCAGCGTGCGCTATCTCGCGGCGGATCTGGGCGAGAAGAACATTCGCGTTAATGCGATTAGTGCTGGACCGATCAAGACGCTCGCGGCCAGCGGCATCGGCGACTTCCGTTACATTTTGAAGTGGAACGAATATAACGCGCCGCTTCGCCGCAACGTGACGCTGGAAGACGTTGGCGGCAGCGCGATGTATCTGTTGTCCGATCTGTCGCGCGGCGTGACGGGCGAAGTGCATCACGTCGATGCTGGTTATCACGTCAACGGCATGAAGCGTCCCGACGCGCCGGACATTTCGCTTGCGAGCAAGGAATAATGTTGCCGCAACTTGTCATCACCGGGCTTGTCCCGGTGATCCCGATGGATTGAGCACTGTGCGTTCTTGATCGGGATGGCCGGGGCAAGCCCGGCTATGACAAATCGAAAACCTCTCGAGTAAGCTAAATTCTCATGCCCAACCCCACCGTCTATTATATCCGCCACGGCCAGACCGAATGGAATGCGGCGGGCCGCTTTCAGGGCAATCAGGACATTCCGCTCAACGACATCGGCAAGGCGCAGGCCATTCGCTCCGGCGAATTGCTCGCCGATATTCTGCGCGAAGATTCCCACGATCCATTGAAGACGCCGTTCGTGTCGTCGCCGTTGGGCCGCGCACGCAACACGATGGAATTGCTGCGCGGCGCGCTCGGCGTTCCCCCTCAAGATTATTCTCTCGATGATCGCCTGCGCGAAATCGGCTATGGCCATTGGGAAGGCTCGACGCTGGCGCAGATGGAAGTGTCGCATCCCGATATTTTCGCCGAGCGGCAGATCGACAAATGGGGCGTGCCGCCGCCGTCTGGCGAAAGCTATGCCTCCGTCACCATCCGCATGCGCGACTGGTACGACTCGCTATTGCAGGACACCGTCGCCGTCTCGCATGGCGGCACCATGCGCGCGTTTCTTGTGGCGCTCGACATCGAGACACCGGTCGGTGCGGCTGAGCTGACCGTGGAGCAGGGCGTGGTTTATGTTTTCAGTGACGGGCAAGTCACGAAACATAGTTAACTATCGTCATTGCGAGCGAAGCGAAGCAATCCAGCAATGACCGACACGTCTGGATTGCTTCGGAGCATGCGCTCCTCGCAATGACGGACGTTGCGATTTTCGCGAGTTGTCGCTACGACAAGTAGCGATTTCCGCTACATAGAAGCCCATGTCCCACAACACCTTCGGCCACATGTTTCGCGTCACGACCTTTGGCGAAAGCCACGGGGTTGCGATCGGTTGCGTGGTCGATGGCTGCCCGCCGCAAATTCCGCTGAGCGTCGAAGAAATCCAGCGCGATCTCTATCGCCGCCGTCCGGGCCAGTCGCGTTTCACGACGCAGCGGCAGGAAGCCGATCAGGTCAAAATTCTATCTGGCGTGCTCGCGCATCCGGACACGGGTCAGCAGATGACGACCGGCACGCCGATCGGATTGCTGATCGAGAACACAGATCAACGCTCGAAAGATTATTCCGAGATTCAGAAGAAGTTTCGTCCCGGCCACGCCGACTTCACCTACGAGACCAAATACGGCATTCGCGATGTGCGCGGCGGCGGACGTGCCTCTGCGCGCGAGACCGCGATGCGTGTCGCAGCGGGGGCGATTGCGCGCAAAATTGTGCCGGGCATGAATGTGCGCGCGGCACTCGTGCAGATGGGTCCGCACAAGATCGATCGCGCGAATTGGGATTGGGCGGAAGTCGATAACAATCCGTTCTTCTGTCCCGACAAGGCCAAGGCGAAGTTCTTCGAGGACTATCTCGATGACATTCGCAAACGTGGCTCGTCCATTGGTGCCGTGATTGAAGTTGTCGCCGAAGGCGTACCGGCGGGATTGGGTGCGCCGATTTACGGCAAGCTCGACAGCGATCTTGCATCAGCGCTGATGAGTATCAATGCTGTGAAGGGCGTCGAGATCGGTGCGGGCTTCGGTGCTGCCGAATTGCACGGCGAAGAAAACTCCGACGAGATGCGCAGTTCTTCCTCAAATAAGGGCAATAGCGGCCCGACATTCCTGTCTAATCACGCCGGTGGAATTCTCGGCGGCATTTCGACCGGGCAGGCGGTGGTTGCGCGGTTCGCCGTGAAGCCGACGTCGTCAATCCTGACACCACGCAAGACGGTCGATACATCCGGCGCCGACACCGACATCGTGACCAAGGGCCGTCACGATCCTTGCGTCGGCATTCGCGCCGTGCCGGTCGGCGAAGCGATGATGGCCTGCGTCATCGCGGATCACTTCCTGCGTCATCGCGGTCAGGTCGGCGGTTAACCGCGGCTAGAACCTGATACGTGCACCGGCCGTAATCGTCTGATAGCTCAGATCGACCTCCTGCGATGTTGAGCGCGTTGCAACGCTACCGACGTCAATTGCTACCTTGTCCATGATATGCGCGCGGTATTCGATATAGAGCGACATCGCGGCGTTCTCGATGGGCAGGAGTCTTGGCAACCAGTCCGCCTTCGTTTCTATGCCGGCACCGAATACGCCGCCCACAGCCCACTTCGTTGATTCAGTCGAGAATGCGGGCGTTGCACCGCCGAAGCCGCAGAAGCCCGTCGACGGGCAGTCGTATTTCAGCGAGATCGAGGATGTCGCCACGCCGCCCAGAGCGTAGATGGAAGTTGTGGGACTGATATAGGTGCCGACGCGAGCGGTGAAATCGACACCCACATTTCTGCGGTATCGCAGCATGTCCATACTCGCAGTCGCTGCCGGGACGAAGGGAACGATGCCGGGAATTCCATTGATGGTTTTGCTTCCGCCGCCGAACGTCACGTCGACATTGACGCCGATGAAGCTGCCGCCCGCGCCTAGTCTGGTCGGCGAAAACAAACTGCCAACCTTCCAGTCATAACCAATGCCGACCGAGCCGACGACGCCGCCGTAATTTATTCCAGCCTTGCGTGCGGCATCGATCGGATCGAACACGCCGTTCGAACCGATAGTCTGCGTTTCGGTGGTTGAATTGAGGCCGAATTCTCCGCCCACGCCGACGGATGTATTGAACCCAGTCCGGAAGCCGACGTCTATTCCAAGCTTTCTCGCCGCGCAACGGATTCGGGCTTCCCGCAGAATTTCAAACGCGGCCGCTACAACGGCGGACGAGGATTTTCTCAGCTTGCGCCGGACTTCGTCGGTCGTCATCGAACAGAAAGCCTCGTCGCGGCGCCGTTCGACGTCCCAGATCAGGCCCGATTCGATCCGCGGACCCAGCAGCACGAACTGCGCTTCCGATTGGGCCGCGAAATCCTGCGCAGACGCCGATCCGGCGAAAACAAAAAAGGCGAAAACAAATGAAATGAAAAACGCGCTGCTAGTCTTGGCATTCCCAATCGACAATTGCATCGGACGCCCCTGAAAAAAATTTATTCTCCAATTCCCATTCCCATTCCCATTCCAATTTCGAGGCGATGCTAGCCCAGCGGTGTGGCGCGCCAAATCGTGCCCGGCCCCATTTCACCGAAAGTTCCCGACTGTGGTAAAACGGGAACAAGCCGATGATCGCTATTCAACCATCTGAAGCTATCTGCTGAATCCGAAGCTGCGCTGTCCAAGCCGCGCGAAATCCTCGACCTCGAAGCAGGTGTCGGCGCGAAACGGCGTGATGGCTGAAACCTGCCAAAGCATCATCGACTGGCTGGTTGGCGGGGCGCAACCTGCGGCTTTGGCAGATCGGTTCATCGCAGAGACGTGCGGGCGGATCGTTGCCTGCGGCATTCGCGCCGTAACGGTCGGCGAAGCGATGATGGCCTGCGTCATCGCGGATCACGTCCTGCGTCATCGCGGTCAGGTCGGCGGTTAGATTTTTTCTGCGGATGCTCGACTTTATAGTCGATCTCGCATCGCGCGCCGCCGATATCCTTCAATTCATAATCACTAAGTTGTTGAAGGGCGTTTGCTGCCGCTCTTTGGCGATAACGGCGCGCAAACCCGGAATAAATGGCACGCAAAACAATCGATGCGCGTAACGCGATGCGGTCGATCCAAAAGCGCCGGATGTGGCGTACGGCTTCAGACATTGCGGCCGTGCGCCGCAGGCGGGCAAGGGATCGCGGCGGCACGCGGAATGTGCTTCCTGCCGATGAACGACGCCAGCCGCCGCAGATTTTGTGCAACAAGCGCGTCGATATCGGCGAACCCCGCCAACCTGACAGGCATCAGCGCAAAGCGACGCAGAACCGAAAACAAAGCTCCGAAGGCCCTTCGGAGAGCGGCGGCCTGTTCGATACGCGCCTCCGCGAGGAGCCGCTGCTTCAGGACTTCCCATTCTGCCGACGACAGCGCGCGCAATTCGGCTGCGTCACCGGGAATTTTGGGTGTGACCTGCATGTGAGCCTCCATCTTTGGCGTTCCGGCGATATCGCTGGACGCTGCGATGGAAAGGGTTTACGCCCGCTCGTAGATCATATAAAATGAATAATTATGATGATTTACATCTCTAGGAGAGATGCATGGATTTGTCTGATTTGAAGATATTCAGCGCCGTTGTGCGCGAGGGCGGCATCACCCGCGCCGCCGAGCGGCTGCATCGCGTTCAGTCCAATGTGACGACGCGGATCAGGCAGCTTGAAGAGGATATCGGCGCGCCATTATTCATTCGCGAAGGCAAGCGGCTGCATCTTTCGCCGTCGGGACAGGTATTGCTCGGTTATGCGGACAGGCTGCTGGCGCTGGCCGACGAGGCGCGCGGCGCGGTGCAGGATCCGCGGCCACGCGGCGTGTTTCGTCTGGGGGCGATGGAAAGCACGGCAGCCGTGCGACTGCCGGGGCCGTTGAGCGAATATCACCGCCGCTATCCAGAAGTCGCCATCGAGCTACGCACCGGAAATCCGCCGACGCTGTCGGCTGCCATTCTGGCCGGCGAACTGGATGCGGCTCTTGTCACTGAACCGATTGCCGACGCTCCGTTCGAGAAAGTCGAGGTTTTTCACGAGGAGCCCGTCATCGTTTCCGCTGCCGGTCACGGCAGCATTGGCAAAAAGGGAGATTTTCCAAAAACCATGCTCGCCTTCGAGCATGGATGCCCGCATCGCAAGCGGATGGAAAACTGGTACGCGGCGCGTGGCGAGATGCCGGAACGTATCATTGAGTTTGGTTCTTACCACGCGATGCTCGGCTGCGTTCTCGCCGGAATGGGCGTCGCGCTGCTGCCGAGAAGCGTGCTGACGACGTTTCCCGAAAGCAAGCGGCTGAAAGTGCATCGGCTTCCGCCCGGCGAATGCGATGCCGAGACACTTTTGATTTGGCGCAAGGGTGCAAGCTCGCCCAATGTCGAAGCGTTGCGGGAATTGCTCGGCAAGCGCGCACCGCCGAAGCCAAGGCGTCTTGACCGCAAGCCGCGCCGTGGCGCACAAGCATGAGATGACGACGAAAACTTTCCAAAGCATCATCGACTGGCTGGTTGGCGGGGCGCAACCTGCGGCTTTGGCAGATCGGTTCATCGCAGAGACGTGCGAGCGGATCGTTGCCTGCGGCATTCCGCTGTACCGCGTCGGCGTGTTCGTGCGCACGCTGCACCCGGAAATGCTGGGCCGTAATTACGTTTGGAAGCCGGACGAAGACGTCAAGGTTGGCGCGATGGCGCACGGCGACGAAAGCGGAGAGCAGTTTCTGCTCAGTCCGCTTTATACGGTTTTCCATCAGGGCAAGGAAGTCCGGCAGCGATTGACAGGGGGAGCGGGAAGCAATGCGCCGTTTTACGCCGATATGGTCGCGGAAAATGCCACCGACTACATCGCTCTGCCGCTCCTAATGACGGACGGCACTGTTCACGCGACGAGCTGGGTGACGCGCGCGGCAGGCGGGTTCACGGACGACCAGATCAACAATCTGCGTGCGCTGATGCCGCCATTGACGCGTATGGTCGAAATTTTTCTGCTTCGCAGGACGGCGGCGGGCTTGTTGGATAATTATGTCGGCGGACGTGCGGGCACGCGTATTCTGGCTGGGCAAATCCGTCGAGGACATACCGAGACGATGAACGCTGCGATCTGGTTGTCGGATTTGCGCGGCTTTACCAAACTTTCGGACCGGCTGTCGTCCGACAAGGTTGTTGGGATATTAAACGCCTATTTCGATTGTCAGGTACCGCCGATTCTCAAGCACGGCGGCGAAGTGCTGAAATTCATGGGTGACGGATTGCTGGCGGTGTTTCCGATTGCTGAAGATGCCAGCGACGCGGTCGCCGTTTGTACGGCGGCGATCGAGGCGGCGGAGGAATTCCGCGCCAATATCGACGCGCTCACCTACGACGCGGGCGACGAGACCATCGGCGGATTTCGCTTCGGTCTGGCGCTGCATGTCGGCACAGTGCTGTACGGCAATATCGGCGGAGGCAATCGCCTCGACTTCACATGCATCAGTCCGGCGGTGAACCTTGCTGCGCGCATGGAGAAGATCGCAGGCAAACTCGGGCGTACCGTCGTCGCCTCCTCGTTGTTCACGCGCTATTACGGCAAGGGCTTCAAGGATCTCGGCGAATTCGATGTTGCCGGTTTTTCCGCGCCGGAACGTGTTTATGGACTCAGCGAAGAAAAGTCGGTGGCAAATTGAACGCGATTGATTTTCTGCACTGACACGAAAACGGCGGCCTTTCGACCGCCGTTTTGCATTGAAGGGTGCGGGGATCAGGCAGCGCGGATCATTTCCAGGAATTTTTGAACTTCGTCCTGAAGGTGGCTGCTTTCTTTGGACAGCGATTGCGCCGCGGTGAAAACCTGAGACGAGGCGGCACCCGCTTCAGAGTTGCCGCGATCGACGTCGGTGATGTTGGCGGCAACGCGCGAGGACAATTCAGCCGCCTGTTGGACGTTGCGCGCGATTTCCTGCGTCGCGGCACCTTGCTCCTCGACGGCTGCCGCGATGGTCGACGAGATTTCCGAGATCAGGTTGATCGTCGTGCTGATTTCCTTGATCGTCGTGACCGAAGCGCCGGTGGCGGCCTGCATGCCGGCGATTTGTGCGCCGATCTCGTCGGTCGCTTTCGCTGTCTGCGATGCCAGCGCCTTGACTTCGGATGCAACCACTGCAAATCCGCGCCCGGCCTCGCCCGCGCGCGCTGCCTCGATGGTGGCGTTGAGCGCGAGAAGATTGGTCTGTTCGGCGATTGCCGTGATGAGCTTGATGACGTCGCCGATGCGCGACGCGGCCTGCGACAATTCGCTGATGCTGGCGTTGGTTTTTTCAGCCTGCACGACGGCCCTTTGCGCGACGCGACTGGATTCCAGAACCTGCCGGCCGATTTCATTCACCGACGACGTGATTTCCTCGGTCGCGGTGGCGGTTGACTGGATGCTTTCCGAAACATCGCGGGAAGCTTCCGCTGCGGCACTTGACAGCTGTCGCGTGACGTCGGCGGCGTTGGTCAACGTGCTGGCGGTGGCTTCCATTTCTGTCGATGCCGACGACAGCGAATGGGTCAACTCACTTATCATGGATTCGAAATCACGCGTCACGCGGTCGAGGGTCTCGGCGCGCTTCATCTTGGCGCCGGCTTCGCGCGTTGCTGTCTCATCCGCCTGATGAGTTGCGATCAGGGCGTCTTTGAACACCTGCAACGTGTCGGCGATCTGGCCGATTTCGTTGGCTTCGCCCTGATGCGGAATTTCGGCTTCGAGATCGCCGCCGGCAAGCTTGCGCATCGGCGTAAGCACCGAGCCGATGCCGACCGCGATGTCACGGACGATGTAGACGGCGCTGCTCAACCCAAGCAGAATTGTGAAGGCAAGCACCGATGCCACGATCCAGATCGCTGTCTCGTAAGTTTTTTCGGCGCGTTTGGCTGCACCTTCGGCGCCCTTGTCATTCAAGTCGATCAGCTTGGCAAGCAGGCCGTCCATCGTGCGACCCGGCGGCGTGGCTTTCTCGGCATGGATGCGAATGGCGTCGGTCAAATCGCCTTTGCGCGACACGGCGATCACTTCGTTGGCTGCACTCAGGTATTGCTGCCACAGCTTTGCTACTTCGGTGAAAATTTCCTGTTCGTCGGTGAAGACGATCATCGGTTCATATTTTTTTGCCGCGATATCGTACGCTTTCACGCGCTCATCGAGAGCTTTGTCGATGCTGGCCTTGGTCTTCTCGTCGGCAACAAGGAGATGATCTCGCAGGATAGCGCGGTATCGTGCCGACTGAATTCGCAATTCGCTGACGAGGCGAACGCTCGGCAGCCAGTTGGTCTGAACATCCTGCGCGGATTCATTGATCGAACGCATTTGGTGGATGGCAAAGCCGCCCGTGCAGGCGAGAGCGAACAACAGCAGCGAGACGAGGGGGATGAGCTTTGCGCGAATTGAGAGCCTGGAGAGCATTGCGTTGAATCCTTGAAGTCGTTCTGACCGCGGTTTTGAAGCGTGACGGCGAACAGAATCCGACGCCCGCGAAGGCTTGTAGTGCGTGGCGATTTCCCATCGGCGTGCCACTGGACGAGGCATCCGCATCCCGAATGGTAAACAAATTGCGTGAAATGTTGGTAAACGCGAACCGATGGCGGCGGGGTCCGTCCTGCCGTTCGTCGGCAGAAAATCCTTGTAAAACGGGCGTTTCTGCCGCGTTGCACCTGCTGTTCCGGCTTTCCGGCGTCGCGTCTGCGTGTCACGATCCGCGCCTGACGACGGGAGGGTCGCCATGCGCTGGTGTGTCTCGATCGGGGCGGTTTTTGTCGCCGCTGCGACGGTGGGTGGCGATGTTTCGAGTTTTGCCGCGCCGAATGCGCCATCGCTTCAGGCCGCCGACGAGGCCAAGCGCGTCGATGTCGAACTGGTTCTTGCCGTCGATGTTTCCTATTCGATGGACATGGATGAGCTTGCGATCCAGCGCGAGGGTTATGCGGAGGCCATCACCTCCAAGGAATTTTTGCAGGCGCTGAAGCTCGGCCCCAATGCGAAAATTGCCGTCACCTATTTTGAGTGGGCCGCCTCCACCGACCAGAAAATCATTATTCCGTGGCGCGTGATCGATGGCCCTGAATCCGCGGACGCGGTCGCCGCTGAAATCCTGAAAGCGCCGCTGCGCCGTGCGTCGCGAACCTCGATCTCCGGCGCGATCAATTTCGCCATGCCGCTGTTCGAGGCCAACGACTATCGCGGGCTTCGCCGCGTGATCGACATTTCCGGCGACGGCCCCAACAACAACGGCGAACTCGTGACGATCGCGCGCGACGCTGCAGTGGCGAAGGGCGTCACCATCAATGGGCTTCCGATTATGGCCAAGCAGGTCAACACTTCGACGATGGATATCGAAAATCTCGATTTCTACTACGAGGACTGCGTGGTTGGCGGGGCGGGTTCTTTCGTGGTGCCGATCAAGGCGAAAGAAAAATTCAAGGAAGCGATCCGCACCAAGCTGGTTCTTGAAGTTGCGAACCGCGTGCCGGAGCGGCGCGTGATTCCCGCAGCCAAAGCCCCGCCGCGCTCCGACTGCATGATTGGTGAAAAGATGTGGCAGGATCGGTGGGGGCGGTAGACGTTGCAGTTGCAGCGCTATGCAGTCGAAGCGCTATGCAGTCGCAGCACTTGGCGTTGCTGCAATATCTATTGTCATCACCGGGCTTGTCCCGGTGATCCCGAATGCGAGGGCACGGTGCCCCATTTGTCGGGATGGCCGGGTCAAGCCCGGCCATGACAACTGAATGGCTTAAGAACTATCGCCTGAACCTTGCGACCAACTCCACATGCGGCGTGTGGCGGAATTGATCGACCGGCGTGACGTGTTCGATTTTGAATCCACCATCGATCAGGATTCGTGCGTCGCGTGCGAACGTTGCCGGATTGCATGACACGGCGACCACATGCTTGATCTTGCTTAGCGCTAATTGTTCCGACTGCGCCTGTGCGCCCTGGCGCGGCGGATCGAACACCACGCAGTCATACTCGCGCAATTCCTGAGGCATCAACGGACGGCGAAACAGATCGCGCGCCTCAGCTTTGATCGGCTTCAAACCTTGTGTGGATTTGACGGCGTTCTGGAGCGATGAGATTGCCACTGCGTCGTTGTCGAATGCGGATACTGAGAATTTCTCGGCAAGTCTCAATGCAAACGGCCCGATACCGCAAAACAGATCGGCGATATGTTTTGCGCCTTTGCACGCCTCGAACACCAGCGCGGCAAGCGCTTGTTCTCCGGCGACAGTCGGCTGCATGAAGGAGCCGGGCGGCAATGTCACCTGCGCCTTTCCGATTTTTGTCGTGGGGGCGTTGCGCATGATGACCAACTCGCCATGGCGCGTCAGCCGTGCGAGTTGGTGTTTTTCGGCGAGCCTTGAGAGTTTCGACAACATCGCGGTGTCGAGCGGGCCTGAGCCACGCACGTCGACATCGAGGCCGTTGTCGGAGGCCGTCGCTTGAATATCGAGCGGCTTGTTGACGGGTGTGAGCAACTCGGAAATGTCGATCGCGGCCTCGATGGCGCCGTCGAGTGAGGGATCGAGAATCGGACAGTTGTCGATGGCGACGATCTCGTGCCGTCCGGCGGCCGCAAAACCGACACGCAAAATGTTATTCTGGCTTTGCCGCGCATGCAGCGTCATCCGACGTCGTCCCGCCCCGTGAGCGTCGATCAATTCGCCGACCTCGCAATCGATGTTCGCGTGACTGAGCGTCTCAACGACAAGTTGGCGTTTCCATTTCCGATATGCGGACGGTTGCCAATGCTGGATCGCACAGCCGCCGCATGTTCCGAAATGCGGACAGAACGGTTCGATGCGTTCGGGGCTCGGTGTCGCGATGTGAGTGAGCACCCGCCGGTCGGGATGTCCGGGCGAGGGCAGAACGTCGATGGCTTCACCAGTCAACGTATAGGGGACGTAGATCGGCTGGCCGCCTTCAATGGCGACGCCGTCGCCGAAGTGGCCGACGTGATGGATGACAAGATGTTCGCTCATTCAGCCGCGCCGCGCGCCAATGAAAAATTCGGCGTTGCCGTCGCCGCCCGCGATGGAGGAAGCAAACACTTTAATCTCCGTGCAGCCGAGCGACTCGACAAACGCAGTCATATCTTCGCACACCGCGCGGTGAACCGCCTCATCGCGAACGATACCTTTTTTGGAATGTTTGCGGTCTGCCTCGAATTGCGGCTTGATCAGCGCCAGAAGATGCGTCGGCGACGCGGCCAGTTCCAGCACGGGCGGCAGAACGTGCTTCAACGAGATGAAGCTGACGTCGGCCACGATAATATCGGGGCGAATGTCGAGTCGCCGTCCCGCCAATGAGCGAATATCGGTTTCTTCCATCGACACGATGTTCGGGTGTTCGCGGAGGCTCTCATGCAACTGCCCGCGCCCGACATCGATGGCGTAGACGAGAGACGCGCCATTCGCCAGCAGCACTTCGGTGAATCCCCCGGTCGATGCGCCGACATCGACGCAGACATGATCTTCGACGTCGATCGGATAATGTTCGAGCGCGCCGCTCAGTTTCACGCCACCGCGCGACACCCACGGATGCGCGGGCGCGGCGACGATCATCGCATCGTCGGGAATCATAGCGGATGACTTTGAGACAATTTCACCGTTCGCAGTCACGCCGCCCGCTTCGATGGCGGCCTGGGCGCGGGCGCGGCTGTCGAACAATCCGCGTTCGACCAGCAGAAGATCGACGCGCTTGCGTTGCGTCATATGGCGTCCAACCGCGTCATTGCGAGGAGCTGTTGCGACGAAGCAATCCAGTCCTCAGCCGAAAGATGGATGGCTTCGCTTCGCTCGCAATGACGAAACAGGACCAGATCAAAGATCGCGCTAAGCCAGCTTCACCGTCTCGGATTTCACGTCCTTGCCGAGCGCCTCGAACACTTTGGCGACAATGCCCTTGGCATCGAGTCCCGCCTGTTCGTACATCTTGGCCGGTGACTCGTGATCGATGAAAATATCCGGCAGCACCATCGTGCGAATTCGTAAACCCCGATCCAGCACGCCGTGATCGGCCAATGCCTGAATCACATGGGTGCCGAAACCGCCGATCGAGCCTTCCTCGATGGTGATCAGAACTTCGTGCTCGTTCGCTAGTTTCAGGATCATGTCGATGTCGAGCGGTTTCATGAAGCGTGCGTCGGCGACGGTCGCGGAAAGCCCGTGCGAGGCAAGCTCGTCGGCGGCTTTCAAACATTCGCCGAGCCGCGCGCCGAATGACAGGAGTGCGACCTTCGCACCCTTGCCGCCGTCCAGCATGATGCGGCCCTTGCCGATTTCAAGCGCAACGCCAACCTCGGGCATCTCGACGCCGCGGCCTTCGCCGCGCGGATAACGCAATGCGCTCGGGCCGTCGTCGAGCGCGACTTGCGTTGCAACCATGTGTACGAGATCGGCCTCATCGGCTGCCGCCATGATGACGAAACCGGGGAGACATCCGAGATAAGCGTTGTCGAACGATCCGGCATGTGTGGGTCCGTCCTGTCCGACGAGTCCCGCGCGATCGAGCGCAAAGCGAACCGGCAGGTGCTGGATCGCAACGTCATGCACGACCTGATCGTAGCCGCGCTGCAGGAATGTCGAATAGATCGCCACAAACGGCTTGAAGCCTTCGGTCGCCAAACCTGCAGCGAATGTCACTGCATGTTGTTCTGCGATGCCGACATCGAAGGTCCGATCCGGAAACGCCTTGTTGAAAATATCCACACCAGTGCCGCCCGGCATCGCTGCGGTGATGGCAACGATCTTGTCGTCCTTCTGCGCTTCCTTGACGAGGCTTTGGCCAAATACATTCGTATAGGAAGGCGCGTTCGATTTCGCCTTCACCTGAGCGCCGGTGATGACATCGAACTTGGCGACCGCATGATATTTGTCGGCGGCGGCTTCCGCCGGCGCGTAACCCTTGCCCTTTTGCGTCACGACGTGAACCAAAATCGGTCCCGTCTCCGCGTCGCGAACATTCTCCAGAATGGGAATCAGATGATCGAGGTTATGTCCGTCGATGGGCCCGACATAGAAGAAGCCAAGCTCCTCGAACAGCGTGCCGCCCGTCACCATGCCGCGCGCATATTCCTCGGCGCGCAACGCGCGGTCCTCGAAGAATTTCGGCAGCTTCTGCGCCAGATTTTTCAGCGCCTCGCGGGCGGATTGATAGGTGCGGCTGGACAGCAAGCGCGCGAGGTAAGCTGACATCGCGCCGACGGGAGGGGCAATCGACATGTCGTTATCGTTGAGAATGACGATCAGGCGTGAATGCATCGAGCCGGCATTGTTCATCGCCTCATAGGCCATGCCGGCGGACATCGAGCCGTCGCCGATCACAGCGATCACATTATTCTTGCCGCCGGTGAGGTCGCGCGCGACGGCCATGCCGAGGCCTGCTGAAATCGACGTCGAAGAATGCGCGGCACCGAACGGATCGTAGTCGCTCTCGGCGCGCTTGGTGAATCCGGATAAGCCGCCGCCCGTGCGTAGCGTGAGGATGCGGTCGCGGCGTCCGGTGAGAATCTTGTGCGGGTAGGCCTGATGGCCGACGTCCCAGATGATCCGGTCGCGCGGCGTGTCGAACACATAATGAAGTGCAGTGGTCAATTCGATGACGCCGAGGCCCGCGCCGAAATGTCCGCCTGTCACCGACACCGTGTCGATGGTCGCGGTGCGCAACTCGTCGGCGAACTGGCGCACTTGCTCCGGCTTCAGCTTGCGAAGCAAGTCGGGTGTGGGGGCTGCGTCGAGGAGTGGCGTCTTGGAATGGGACACGTCAAAAATCCGCGTTGATGTATGAAGCCGGGCTGATGCGTTTTGGGGAAAACCCGAAACGGCTTCGTGGCTTATACCAAACCGGCGGCCATGCCAATCCGACAGGCAATCTCGCGGATGCGGCGAGACGATCTAAATAGCTGATAACACGCTGAAAATTCAGGTCAGTCCATCGATGACAGGGATTTGCGCGCCGATTTGGCGCGCCGTCTCACTGCACGTCGAGCGGCTCGGTGCCGACGGCTTGGCCGTTCGCATCGGTCGTGATCTTGTCGACGCGGGCTTCCGCTCGGCGCAACAATTCCTCGCAGCGTCGCTTGAGGCTTTCTCCGCGCTCATAGATCGCGACGGATTCCTCCAGCGGCACCTTGCCGTCCTCGAGACGCTTGACGATTGTCTCAAGCTCTTCGATGGCTTTTTCGAAGCTCATCTTCTTCACGTCCGCATGTGATGTCTCGGCCATGATGCGTTCCCCAATTGTGTCGCTTGAAATGCGAATCTAAAAACGGTTTGCGGGCGTAATGTGGCGGGAATGTAGCCTGTTTCAGCGGATGAGCGAAAGCGCGCCGTGAATGTGTTTGCCTGAATTGTGGTTTAGATTCTGTGGATGGATTGAAGGAAACTGCGATGCGCTTTGTCGATGCCGGTGAGATTTCGCGCGCGCTGACGTTTCCCGCTTTGATCGCGGGCATGGAGGCAGCCCATCGGCGCCGCAAGATCGACGTTGTCGATGCTTCGCTTGGCGATGAAGCGGGGCATTATTTCGTGCGCCATGCCGTGGATCATGGACGTTTCATGGCGAGCAAAATGTTCACCAGCTTTCCGGGGAATCTTTCAAAGAACATTCCCGCTGTCCAAGCCGTGTGCGTGATGTTCGACGGCAGCAATGGTGCGCCGCTTGCTGTGCTCGATGGGACTGAGATCACTTATTGGCGCACCGCTGCGGATTCGGCGCTCGGGGCGAAGTTTCTCGCAGCCCCTGAGCCGCATACATTGCTGGTCGTCGGCGCTGGAGGAATGTCACGCCGACTGGCCCGCGCACATATGACGGTGCGTCCGTCGTTGCGGCGCGTGCTGATCTGGAACAGAACGGTCGAGCGCGCAAAAAATGTCGCGGATGATTTGAAGCGCGAAGGTATCGCTGCCGAGGTCGCAACCGATCTGAATGCTGCCACGCGCGAGGCGGATGTCATCACATGCTGCACACGGTCGCATCAGCCGCTGATCAAAGGTGCCAATCTCAAACCGGGCACGCATCTCGATCTGGTCGGCGGATATACGCCGCAAACGCGCGAGGCAGACGACGAGGCGGCGAAGCGCTCGCTGGTGTTTGTCGATCGCCGCGAATCCGCGTTTCACGGTGTCGGCGATATTTTGCAGCCGATTGCAAATGGCGCGATCGGCGAGAGCGATGTGCTGGGCGATCTCTACGACATTGCGGGGGGCAAAGTGGTCGGCCGCCGCTCACCCGATGACATGACGTTTTTTAAGAATGCCGGCGGCGGGCATCTCGATCTGATGACGTGCGAGGTCGTGCTGCGGCAACTCGGCGTGCTGAAATAATCAGCCCTTCATCAAAGCCGAGACATGGGCGACCACGGATTCGCGCAAACCATCAAGATCGTAGCCGCCTTCGAGCACGGACACCACGCGGCCATTGGCGCTCTTGTCGGCGACGTCCATCAGCTTGCGCGTGACCCACGCATAGTCTTCTTCCTTGAGTTCGAGGCTGCCGAGCGGGTCGCGCCAATGCGCGTCGAAGCCCGCGGAAATCACAATCAGTTCCGGCGCGAATTCTTCGAGACGCGGGAGGATCGCAAGATCGAACGCTTCACGAAACTTTCGTCCGCCGTCGCCTGCATGCATCGGTGCGTTGACGATATTGTCGTATTCGCCGCGCTCCTGCGTCGCACCCGTGCCCGGAAACAGCGGCATTTGATGCGTCGAGGCATACATGACGCTTTGGTCGCCCCAGAAAATTTCCTGCGAGCCGTTGCCGTGGTGCACGTCGAAATCAATGACAGCGGCGCGCTTGATTCCATATTTGCGCTGGGCGTGACGCGCGGCGATTGCGGCGCTGTCGAAGAAACAAAATCCCATCGGCTTGTTGGTTTCGGCGTGATGTCCCGGCGGACGGGTGCCGACGAAGGCGTTGGTGGCTTTGCCGGTCATCACGGCGTCCACAGCGGCAACTGCGCCGCCGGTCGCACGCAATGCGGCTTCCAACGTGCCGGGTGACATAGAAGTGTCGCCGTCCAGATAAATCATGCCTTGTTTGGGCGCGATGTGGCGCAACTCGTCGATATATTCGTTGGTGTGGCAGAGTGCGATGGTATCGAAATCGGCTTCCGGCGCTTTCACGCGAACCAGCGGTTTGAACTGATCGCGCGACAGGCCTTCTTCGATGGCGCGCAACCTGTCGGGGCGTTCGGGATGGCCCGGTGCGGTGAGGTGATTGAGACCAGCGGGATGTGAATAATAAAGTGTCGGCATCGAAACAAGTTTCCTTGGATTCTTTCTTGCACGCTTGACGCGAAGCTTACGCCTTTTTGCGCGCGAAGAACGCCCGGAATGCGGCCATCGCTTCCTTGGAACTCATACGCTCGCTGAACAGATGGCTTTCCTGTTCGATACGGCGAACCAGATCCTCCGACGGGCGCTTGAGCAATTTGCGCGACAATGACACGGCCTCGGCAGGTAGCGCGCAGATTTCGCGCGCAACTTTTCGCGCTTCGACTTCTGTGTGACCGGGCGCGACCACTTCGTTGACGAAGCCCGCAATCTTGGCGTCCGCCGCGCTGACGGGGCGGCCCATCACCAGCATGGCGAATGCGCGTTGATGGCCCATCGTCATCGGGGCCAGGAGACTCGACGCGCCTTCCGGTACAAGACCGAGATGAATGAATGGCGTCGAGAATGTCGCCGTGGTGCTGGCCAGCACATAGTCGCAATGAAACACCAGCGTGGTGCCAATACCGATGGCGATGCCATCGACCGCCGCGATGATCGGCTTTGAATTATGGACCAACGAGTGCAGAAACTTCACCGCGTTCATCGGTCGGTCGGTGGCGGTGTTGCTGGCCCCCGCTTTCATAAAGTCATCAAGATCGTTGCCCGCGGTGAAGACGCCGGAGCCGCCGGTGATAATCAGGCAGCGGATATCTGGATTGTTCTGCGCGGTGTCGATCGCGTTGCTCATCTGCGCATACATATCCTGCGTCAGCGCGTTTTTCTTTTCCGGCCGCCGCAGCGTAATGACGCGCGTTGCTTCCTCGTCGGTGACAATCACGTGGTCAGTCATGGTCGATCCTTGAAATGCGGGAACACGCTTGTGCCTAGCGCGGTCGAAAGAGCTGTCTTACATCATCGGCCAGAAAGCCGACATTGGCCAAGTCATTTGGGCCAATTCTTTTGGGCCAATTCATTTGAGCGGGCTTCGGCCCAGGAGACGCCACGATGCAACTCACCGGAATTCATCATCTCACAGCCGTGTCCGCCAATGCCAAGGGAAATCTGGCCTTTTATACCGGCGTTCTCGGGATGCGGCTGGTCAAGAAAACCGTCAATCAGGACGATGTCTCGGCATATCACCTATTCTACGCCGACGGAAAGGCCAGCCCCGGCAGCGACCTGACGTTCTTCGATTTTCCAGCAGCGCCCGAGCAGCGGGGAACGCGAACCGTGTCGCGCACGGGACTGCGCGTCAACGGCGAGAAGGCGCTCGGGTTTTGGCAGGACCGATTGCTCAAGCTCGGCGCGCATACGGGGAAAGTCACCGAAGTCGATGGACGTCTGACGTTGCCGTTTGAAGATCCCGAAGGTCAGCGCCTCGTGCTGGTTGACGATGGCGGCATCGGCGAGGCGCATCCGTGGGAGAAAAGCCCGGTGCCGGCAGAATTTCAAATTCGCGGGCTGGGGCCAATCGTGCTCAACGTGCCGGATTTGGCGCGCACCGAAAAAGTATTGACCGGCGTCATGAATATGCGCCGCGTGCGCGACTATGCGTCGCCCGACGGTGAGCATCGAATCCATGTGTTCGAGATGGGTGAGGGCGGGCCTGCCGCCGAATTACACGTTCTCGAACAGAAGGATTTGCCAGCAGCCCGTCCCGGCGCGGGCGGCGTGCATCATGTCGCGTTTCGTACGCCGGACGACACGCAATATCACGCGTGGACGCAGCGACTGAACGAATTCGGTATTCATTCGAGCGGCGAGGTCGATCGCTTTTATTTCCGCAGTCTGTATTTTCGCGAGCCGAACGGCATCCTGTTCGAGATCGCGACCGACGGTCCGGGTTTTGCCAGCGACGAGCCGATGGCTACTCTGGGAGAGAAGCTGGCGCTGCCGCCGTTTCTCGAAAATCGCCGCAAGGAAATCGAGGCAGGCTTGAAGCCGCTGGCTTAGTTGACGCGGCGCGGTCGTGGATATTGCAGTTGCGGTTCACGGCTCTGCGATCTGGCGATTTTTGTCACCTCTGTGTGATGGTGTAACGGGCGACATCTTCCAGCGAACCTCCTGATGTGAAACGCATCGCGAGAGCCATCCGGCACTCGGAACGAAATGCTTTCAAATAGGAGACGACCATGACAACGCTTGCAAAGAAATTTTTTCTTGCTTCCGCAATTGCCCTGCCGCTCATTGCGGCATCGGTTTCCGCGCAGGCGGCATCGACAATTTCGGATCGGCAATATTTCCCCAATCAGACTCATTTGTCGAATTCGAACCTTCCCTCGCCCTACGATCAGACCATCATCAACTACGGAAATAGTCGTTTCGACGCGTTCAACTATGCCCGCGGACCGAAGACCGGCACCCGAAGCCGCCACTAACGACGTTCGTCACCCGGTCTGCGTTCGCGCGGATCGGGTGACTTTCCATGTCGGCATTTAAGCGGCGAACACTGCGTCGGCGCTGTTGACCGCGCCTGCGCTGTCGATGACCGCGCGCTCCAGCGCGCCTGACTGCACGGTAATGGTCTCGGCGAAAAATCTTGCAAGCGTCACGTACCGTTGCGCGTCGCCTTGCACGGCACCGTCCTTGCGCGCGGCCAGCGCTTCATTTGCCAGCATGCACCCACCGAGCGTGGTCGAAAACAATCTCAGATAAGGTGTTGCTCCGGCGAGCGCATCGTTCGGTGCGCTTGCGATTTTTTCCAGCAACCATTTGCTGGTGCGCTCAAGCGATCCCAGCGCATCGCGCAGCTTCACGCCCGTGGTGCCGAACGCCGGATCGTTCGAGGCCTCGACTTTCGAGACGGTGTCGGACAATTCCTTCAGCAGATCCCATACCGCCTCGCCGCCCGACATCGGCAGCTTGCGCATCAACAAATCGTTGGCCTGAATGCCGTTGGTGCCCTCGTAAATAGGCAGAATACGCGCATCGCGCATGTATTGAGCCGCACCTGTCTCCTCCATGAATCCCATGCCGCCGTGAATCTGCACGCCGATCGAGGCGACTTCGTTGCCGATGTCGGTGGAGTAAGCTTTCGCCATCGGCGTCAGCAACGCGCCGCGCGCGGCGGCTTTTGCCTTTACGTTCGGGTCGGTCGCGCGATGCGACACATCGATCGCCACGGCTGTCGCATAACAGATTGTCCGCGCCGCGGCAGTCATGCCGCGCATCAGCATCAGATTCCGTTTCACGTCCGGATACATGATAATGGGATCGGAGCCATCGCCTTTCGAGCCGCGCATTTTCCCCTGCTTGCGGTCTTGCGCATAAGCAAGCGCGCGCTGATAAGCGCGATCCGCAATACCGACGCCCTGAATGCCGACGCCGAGGCGGGCTTGATTCATCATCGTGAACATCGCCGCCATGCCGCCGTTTTCCGCGCCGACCAAGTATGCGATCGTGCCGCCCTTGTCGCCCATCGTCATGGTGCAGGTCGGCGAGGCGTGAATTCCCAGTTTGTGTTCAAGTCCGCTGCAATAAATATCGTTGCGCGCGCCGAGCGATCCGTCGGCATTGACGAGAAACTTCGGTGCCAAAAATAATGTGATGCCTTTGGTGCCGGGAGGCGAGCCGGGCAGGCGGGCCAGAATGAAATGAACGATGTTGTCGCTCATGTCGTGGTCGCCATAGGTGATGAAGATTTTGGTGCCGAACAGGCGATAGGTGCCGTCGGGCTGCTTTTCCGCGCGCGTGCGCAATGCGCCGACATCCGTTCCGGCCTGCGGCTCGGTGAGCTGCATAGTGCCGGGCCACACGCCGGAGATCAGTTTTTCGAGATAGATTTTTTTCAACTCTTCCGAGCCGTGCGCCTCTAACGCGTCGATGGCGGAGAGCGTCAGCAACGGACACAGGCCGAACGATAAATTCGCCGCGCTCCAGATTTCGTTGACGACCGAATGCACGGCTAGCGGCAGACCCTGTCCGCCCCATTGCTCCGGACCCGACACTGCGTTCCAGCCGCCCTCGCACCAGCGCTTATAGGCTTCGGTCCATCCCGGCACCGTCACGACACCTTTGTCCGTGAGCTTGACGCCTTCGCGGTCGCCCTTCTGGTTGAGCGGCTCCAGCACGTCGGTTGCGAACTTGCCTGCCTCTTCAATAACCGCCCCCGAGAACTCCCCCTCGTAGCCATTATAATGTCCGGCTTCCACGGCCGCCAAAAGCCCGGCGCCATAATTGAGGGAGAGCAGCATGTCGTCGATTGGGGCGCGGTAGGTCATGGGCGTGATCTCGCTGGTCGAACCGGAACTGGATAGCTTTAAGATACGACGGTCTGGAGACGGCCTTATTCCCAGCCTTTAATCCCAGCCTTAATCACATGAAAATGCGGCTTTCTCAATCCGGTGGCTGTCATGCAGCCGACCGAAATCACCCTTCTTGCCGCCGGCATACAAACCGGCTTTTGGTCTGTTGAAGTGTGGGATTTCCCTTTATAGACCTGCCTTGCCACAATGAATCGGCGCACCGTTCGCCGCGTTTCATTTGATATTGAGCAGTTTCGCCGAGCGGTCTTTAAAGCCCGTCTCGCGGTAAATTGCTCGACGCTATTGGGGCGTCGCCAAGTGGTAAGGCAGGGGATTTTGATTCCCCCATGCGGAGGTTCGAATCCTCCCGCCCCAGCCAGCCAGTGTGCGTTTTGGAGAATATTACCGTTTCGATCGCGAAAGGCCCGCCAATGGCGGGATTTTGAAGACGGGTCCGTTCTCCAATTGCCCGGACGCCGAATTTCTCGGGCTAAAAGTCTCGAGATTCTCCAGCCATTTCTAAGAAAACTCCCGTTTTCCGGAGAGGCTTTTTGGAGATTGGGTTCGATCTCCACTGGGTGGTGAGGTCCACATAGTTGGCGGCTCGACCGAATGTTAGGCTTGGCGCTTTAGCAGATGCGCGAGCTTAAGTTTCTCGCTAGTGAGCTGCCTGATATTAAAGGCGACCGTTACAAAGAGTTCGAGGTCGGTTTCAATTGAGGTCCTTCTATTCCCGGTCACCCTTCACCTAGTATTTCGGACAATTTTAGTAGAAGAGGGGTCCAGTGGTTTCAGCTTCAGCATACATTCTGAATGTAAGCCTAGGCCGTCGCGACTCTCTTTTGAGAGGGCAGGATTCTCATTTCAGCGATGTTGTTGCTGTGACCTGACCTGGGTTTTTTGGGCCAAGCATTGTGAGAGAATGTCTTGGAAAGGAGCTTTGGTGATGCCGAAGAAGAGGTTCAGCGCGGAGCAGATTGTTGTGGTGCTTCGTCAGATCGAAGTGCTGTTGTCGCAGGGGAAGTCACCACCGATAGCCTGTCGGGAAGCCGGAATATCGCAGCAGAGTTATTATCGCTGGCGCAAGGAATACGGTGGGCTTGAGCTTGATCAAGCCAAACGTATGAAGGATCTCGAGCGCGAGAACGTCCGCCTCAAGCGCCTTGTCGCCGATCTGTCGCTTGAGAAGCAGGTGCTCAAGGATGTTGCCTCGGGAAACTTGTAAGCCCCGAGCGGCGCCGACAGGCGGTCAAAGGCATTCGAGGGAAGTATGATCTCTCGGAGCGTCAGGCCTGCCGGATTGTCGGCCAGCCCCGCGAAACGCAACGATACTCTACCATTGTCCGGGCTGATGAGGATGCACTGACGCGAGCCATTATCTCTCTCGCATCCCAGTACGGACGATACGGTTATCGGAGAATCACACGGCTGCTTGCTGATGACGGCTGGCAAGTTGGGTGTGATCGCGTGCAGCGGATATGGCGTCGCGAGGGGCTAAAAGTACCCAGGAAGCAGAAGCCGCGAGGTCGGCTCTGGCTTAATGACGGATCGTGCATTCGATTACGTCCGCAGCATCGCAATCATGTGTGGAGCTACGACTTCGTCGAGGCGCAAACCCATGACGGGCGAAAGCTTCGACTGATGACGTTGATCGATGAGTTCACACGTGAATGCCTTGCGATCAGGGTGGCTCGCCGGATCAACAGCTTTGGCGTCATCGAGACGATAGCTGATATGATGCTCGCCAGAGGCGTGCCGGAACACATCCGGTCGGATAACGGCGCAGAGATGACAGCAAAGGTAACGCGAAGCTGGCTGGCAAAGCTTGGAGCCAAAACACTTTACATCGCACCCGGGAGCCCCTGGGAGAACGGCTATTGCGAGTCCTTCAACGGGAAACTGCGTGATGAACTGCTCAACGGCGAGATCTTCTACAGCCTGAAGGAAGCCACCGTCGTCATCGAGCAATGGCGCAAACACTATAACACAATCAGACCGCACTCATCCCTGAACTACCGACCACCGGCTCCGCAGACGTCACTGCCACCAACACCGCATCTGGATCGGAGCCAAGCAATGCAGTAGTCTCTATCCCGCTGGTCCAAAATATCCGTCAGGTCAAAGCCCGTACGACGAATGTGAGGACATGCTCGATGCCGATTCCACGTCTGAAGGACTATCGTGGTCCTGCGCTGTTTTCATACGGTTTTCGGCCGTTCTTCTTCTTCGGATCCGTCTACGCAGGCGTGATCATCCTAGTGTGGCTGCCAGCGTTCTACGGAAATCTCGAGCTCTTCACCGCGTTTTCGCCGCGCGATTGGCATGTGCATGAGATGTTATTCGGCTAT
>JBBRNE010000009.1:0-106421 GCA_038230475.1 Hyphomicrobiales bacterium | reverse complement strand
GGGCGAACGCAGGCAGCCCACCTGAGCATCCGACAAGCCGTCGGTAGAGATAAGGACTAAAGTTATGCGTCACGGAAAAGTACATCGTAAGCTCAACCGCACGGCAGAACACCGCAAGGCGATGTTCGCAAACATGTCGGCTGCGCTCATCAAGCACGAGCAGATCGTTACAACCTTGCCGAAGGCGAAGGAATTGCGCCCGATCGTCGAGAAGCTGGTTACGCTCGGCAAGAAGGGTGGCCTCTCGATGCGCCGTCAGGCGATCAGCGAGATGCGCGACCTCGATCAGGTTCGTAAGCTGTTCGACGTTCTGGCAGCTCGCTACAAAGATCGTCAGGGCGGCTATACCCGCATCATCAAGGCGGGCTTCCGTTACGGCGACAACGCGCCGATGGCCGTGATCGAGTTCGTCGATCGCGACGAGAACGCCAAGGGCCTCGATTCGGGTCCGGTGCAGGAAAAGAAGGCTGACGCCGAAGCGGCGTAAGTTCTTCACCGATGGCACATTCAAAAAGCGGCGCTTCTGCGTCGCTTTTTTATTGCCGTAAAGCGTTCAAATATCACGCATTTTTGACGATCTGGCGATGCCATCGCGCCGCTTCTCTTTAATGTGCAGCCGGACTATATCTCTGCCGTCGCATCAGGGAATTTCTCAATGATCGTTGCTCGCGCGTTTCCTGCTTTTCTTGTGTTTGCATCTCTGACCGCGCCCGCAGGCGCGCAGGACCGCTTCGTGCCGACATCGCAGCAACAGTTGCGGCTGTCTTACGCGCCAATCGTGCAGCGCGTGCAACCGGCAGTCGTGAACGTTTACGCCGCGAAGATTGTGCAGAACCGCAACCCGCTGCTGGACGATCCGATGTTCCGCCGTTTCTTCGGTGTACCCGGCCAGCAGCCCGAACAGATGCAGCGCTCGCTTGGCTCCGGCATCATGGTCGACGCGTCGGGTCTGGTCGTGACGAACTTTCACGTCATCGAAGGCGCGGACCAAGTGAAAGTGTCGCTGTCGGACAAGCGCGAGTTCGAAGCCGAGATTGTGCTGAAGGACAGTCGCACGGATTTGGCCGTGCTTCGTTTGAAAGACACCAAGGAAAAATTCCCGACGCTTGATTTCGCCAATTCCGACGACGCGCAGGTCGGCGACGTCGTGCTCGCGATCGGCAATCCGTTCGGCGTCGGCCAGACCGTGACCCACGGAATCATTTCAGCGCTGGCCCGCACGCAGGCTGGAATCACCGACTACCAGTTTTTCATCCAGACCGATGCTGCGATCAATCCCGGCAATTCCGGCGGTGCGCTGGTTGATATGACCGGCAAACTCGTCGGCATCAACACCGCGATTTATTCGCGTTCGGGCGGCTCGCAAGGCATCGGCTTTGCGATTCCAGCCAACATGGTGCGCGTCGTGGTTGCTTCTGCGAGGGGCGGCGGCACGGCTGTGAAGCGTCCGTGGCTCGGCGCGCGATTGCAGGCGGTGACTCCCGAAATCGCGGAGACGCTCGGGCTTGCGCGCCCGACCGGCGCGCTGGTGTCGAACGTTTCGCCGAACTCTCCCTCGGCGCGAGCTGGCCTTAAATTGTCGGATTTGATTCTGTCGATCGACGGGCAGACAGTCGACGATCCGAACACGTTCGACTATCGCTTCGCCACCCGGCCGCTCGGAGGTGTTGCAAATCTCGAGGTGCAGCGCGGCGGCAAGACGGTCAAGTTGAATATCCCGCTGGAAACCGCGCCCGACACCGGACGCGATGAAGTGACAATCAAGGCGCTCTCGCCGTTTCAGGGCGCGCAGGTCTCCAACATCTCTCCGGCACTGGCCGACGAATTGAAGCTGGATTCCAGCGTGCAGGGGATCGTTGTCACCGACCTTCCCGACAATGCCGCAGCGGCAAGCGTCGGCTTCCGCAAGGGTGATGTCATCCTCGCAGTCAACGGCCAGAAGATCACCAAGACCGCCGATCTCGTCAAAGCGACGAGCGAAAGCGCGCGGCTTTGGCGCATCACCGTCATTCGCGGCGGTCAGCAGATCAACGTGACATTGGGTGGATGAACGGAAAGCGCACCGCGCAATCCTCCAATCTCTTCGCCGCCGCCGGCCTTGAGCAGGATGCGCCGCGGCCTTTGCCGGACAAACTTCGTCCGCGCACGCTTGGCGATGTCGTAGCGCAAGATCATATTCTCGGGCCCGATGGCGCGCTGACCCGCATGCTGGAAACGCGGACGCTTGGCTCGCTGGTGTTCTGGGGGCCGCCGGGCACAGGCAAGACGACGGTGGCGCGGCTTCTCGCCGACGCCACCGATTTGCATTTCGAGCAGATTTCCGCTGTGTTCTCCGGCGTTGCCGACCTCAAGAAAGTGTTCGATGCGGCACGCGCCCGCCGCGAAATGGGCAAGGGTACGCTGTTGTTCGTCGATGAGGTGCATCGTTTCAATCGCGCGCAGCAGGATTCGTTTTTGCCGGTGATGGAAGACGGCACGGTCGTCCTTGTCGGCGCGACCACGGAAAATCCGTCGTTCGAGTTGAACGCCGCGCTTTTGTCTCGCGCGCGCGTGTTGGTGTTTCAATCGCTCGATCCGGAAGCAGTTGAGAAACTTTATGCGCGCGCGGAAGAGGTTGAGGGCAGAAAGCTGCCGCTCGACGAGGAAGCACGCGCAGTCTTGGTGCGGATGGCGGATGGTGACGGCCGCGCGGCATTGACGCTTGCGGAAGAAGTCTGGCGCGCCGCCCGTGCAAATGAGATTTTCAATGCCGCGCAATTGCAAGACATTCTCCAGCGCCGCGCGCCGATCTACGACAAATCTGCTGACGGGCATTACAATTTGATTTCCGCGCTGCATAAATCCGTCCGTGGCTCCGATCCGGATGCGGCGCTGTATTATCTCGCGCGCATGCTCGATGCAGGCGAAGACCCTCTGTTTCTGGCGCGCCGCGTGGTGCGCATGGCGGTGGAGGATATTGGTCTGGCCGATCCGCAGGCGCTGGTGATCGCCAATGCCGCGAAAGATACTTACGACTTCCTCGGTCATCCCGAAGGCGAACTTGCGATTGCGCAGGCGGTGATCTATCTCGCCACCGCGCCGAAATCCAACGCCGCTTATAAAGCCTTCGGTGCGGCGATGCGTGCGGCGAAGGAGGGCGGCTCGTTGTTGCCGCCGAAGCACATTCTTAATTCACCGACCAAACTGATGAAGTCCGAAGGTTATGGCGGCGGTTACGAATACGACCACGATGCGGCGGACGCTTTTTCGGGCCAAGACTACTTTCCGGAAGCGCTTGGTCGTCAGACGTTCTACGATCCGCCTGATCGCGGCTTCGAGCGCGAGATTCGCAAGCGGCTCGACTACTGGGCAAAACTAAGAAAAGACAAAGCGAAATGAGCCGCCGTTTTCGTAAACCGTTGGAGAAGAAATCCGTTCGCGACGCCGATAAGCGTGGGCCGAAACGCTTCGGCAAACGCGGGGACGACAAGCCGACATTTGGCAAGCGCGATGGCGACAAGCGCACGCCGCCAAGGTTGCCGCCGCGCGCTGCGAAGCCAATTCGTGAACCCGAGCCGGTGCGCGAGGAAAAGCCCGCGCCGCCGCCGTTGCCGACAAAGGTGCAGACTGTCGTCGTCACGGCTGACGAAAACAACATGCGCGTCGATCGCTTTCTCGAACATCGTTTTCCGGGACTATCGTTTTCCCATATCCAGCGCATCGTCCGCAAAGGCGAACTGCGCGTGAACGGCAAGCGCGCCGACAGCAAAGACAGACTCGAAGAAGGCCAGAGCGTTCGCATTCCGCCACTTCAGCTCGATGCGCCGAAGGCAGCGCCGGGATCGTTGTCGGAAGCGGCAACCAAGACGCGCGATGCGCTGCGCGAGATGATCTTGTTCGAAGACGCCGACATCATGGTTCTCAACAAGCCGGCGGGCCTCGCGGTGCAGGGCGGTTCAGGTTTGAGCAAGCATGTCGATCAGATGCTGGAGACGATGCGCGATTCCAAGGGGCAACGTCCGCGCCTCGTGCATCGGCTGGATCGTGAGACGTCGGGATGTCTGTTGATTGCAAAAACGCGCTTTGCTGCGTCGGCGCTGACGGGTTCGTTCCGCCATCGTTCCGCGCGCAAGATTTACTGGGCGCTGGTGGCCGGTGTACCGAAACCGAAACAGGGCCGCATCTCGACATATCTGGCAAAAGACGAGAGCGAGGAAGATTCGATCATGCGGGTCGCGGAGCACGGCGATGAGGGTGCCGCGCATGCCGTGACGTATTACGCCGTGGTCGAAGCATCGGCGCAGAAGCTGGCATGGGTGTCGCTGAAACCCGTGACCGGGCGAACGCATCAGTTGCGCGCGCACATGGCGCATATCGATCACGCCATTATCGGCGATCCGAAATACTTTAATAAAGAGAATTGGGAACTGCCCGGCGGCCTGCAGAAGCGGTTGCATCTTCTGGCGCGGCGTATTGTCATCCCGCATCCGCGCGGCGGATTTATCGACGTCACCGCACCTTTGCCGCCGCATATGTTGCAATCGTGGAACTTGCTCGGGCTTGAGGCGGATCGCTTCGATCCGATTGAAAACGCGCCGGAAGAATGATCACCGATCGGTGATGCGCCTCATTGCGATCTTGCTTCCGCGCCACGGATAACGATCTTGTCTCCATGCGCAAATTCCTCATTTCAGTGGTTGGCATCGCTCTCTCGCTCCCGCTTTTGGTGGGCATCGCGACTGCGCAAATTCCGCCCGCACCCGGCACAACACCTGTGATTCCATTTCCCACAGCACCTCCGCCGCCGGCGCCGCCACCGATTACAGTGCCGCAGGTGCCGCAGATGAATTCGCCGCCGAAATTTGAATTGCAAAACACCACGCCGTCACTCGTCGAGCAGAACGGCCCGCCGAATTCGGTCCTCAAGCCGGAGCGCCGCCGGTCGTTCGGCGCTCGCATCCGGAGTTGTCTCGACGAGGCAGCAGCGCTCGGCTACGGCCCGAACGAGCGCGCGGCCTATTCGCGAAGTTGCGCCAATCGTTGATTTTAATTTTTGAGTTGCTGGAGAAATGCCCGCAACGAATCGTGCGCGCTCTCGACGTCATAGATCACCCAGCCGTCCGATCCCTTGACGACGATGAAATTCAGCGACACGGGTTTGTCGTGATTGATGAAGGTTGCTGCGACGTAAGTTCGGTCGAACTGTTTGAGCGTGATCGCGAGGCTGACGGAGCCGAGTTTCCAGGATGGGCTTTGCACGAAGAAATCGTAAGGGGGCGATTTGATCGCAAGCCACGCTGGCTGCAAACCGGCGTCGAAGAAATTGCGTGCGGTATCTTCATCGCGTGGCAGCCCGCCGGATAATTCCACTGACCCCGCGCCGTAGAACGCATAAACATTCCGCACGACGGATTCAGGCGATTGAAACCCGGCATTTGCCTGCGCGAAATTGCAATGCAGGAATAAGAACGTCAGGACTGTGCTAAAGAGTGGCTTCATGCTGGTGTTATGTACGGCTCATCCGCGTCGTTGGTTTCCGGACGATCATGCCATATAACCAACGCCGCCAAACGCAATAAATTCCAAAAATGGACGAACCGGCTGATGCGCGAACTGTTCGATGAACTTGCAGGCAAGTCTCCGCTCGATCCACGCGAGGCGTCGCGCAAATCGTCGCGCACTGCGTTGCGCAAGAAATTCTATCAAAATGCCGCGACCGTCGACGTCCCCGGCGGCTTCGCCGTGGCGCTGGACGGCAAGCCAATCCGCACGCCAGGAAAAAATGCACTCATCGCGCCGAATCGCCAGATCGCCGATCTGATGGCGGCTGAGTGGAATGCGCAGGGCGAGATGATCGATCCGATGGCGATGCCGGTGACGCGATTGGCCAACAGCGTTATCGACGGCGTGACGGGAAAAACCGAAGCTGTCACTGAGGACGTCGCTAAATATTTTAAGTCGGATCTGTTGTTCTATCGCGCGAGCTTCCCGGAAGAATTGATCGCACGTCAAGCGCAGCAGTGGGACCCCGTGCTGCGCTGGGCGGCGGATAATCTTGGCGCGCGTTTCATTTTGACCGAAGGCATCGTGCATGTGAACCAGCCCGATGCAGCAGTCGCTGCCGCGCGAGCGAAGTTGCCGAAGGATGCATGGGCCGTGGCCGCGATGCATGTGGCAACGACGATCAGCGGGTCGGCGTTGCTGGCACTCGCGCTCAATGAAGGCGCGATGGACCGGGATCAGGTCTGGGCGGCCGCGCATGTCGATGAGGACTGGAATCGGGAGAAATGGGGCATGGACGACGAGGTGGAGGCGTTCCGTGCTGCGCGACGTCGCGATTTCGAAGCCGCCGCTGCCGTTATAAAGGCGCTGTCCTGAGGGTTTAAGTTAACGAGAGGTTTACGACGCTCGGATAGGGTTCGGCACATGACATCGAAAAGCGCTAAGCGGCTTTCGGGATATGTCATGCGCTAGCTGGAACTCTTCATGGCCATCGCGATCAATCCCATTTTTCCGGTCATCGGCGCGCAAGGTGTTGCGCCGAACGTCGTGCTGCAGCCGGGCACCGTGATCGATGCGACGGTGCTGAAGGTGCTCGACGCCAATCTGGTTCGCATCGCCATTGCCAATCTGTCGATCGAAGTGTTGTCGGAAGTCCAGCTCAAGGCAGGGCAGGCGTTGCAGCTTGCGGTGACGCAGACCCCGCAGGGCGTGAAGTTGTCGATCGTGCCCCAGCCGGGCGAGAATATTCCAGTTGGACAAGCACAGTCTGCGCCGTCGGGTTCGTCGGCCACCGCGCAATCAAATTCGTCGCAGGGGACAACGGCTCAATCCGGCGCGCCACTGTCAGGCGACGCCGGCGTCCGCGCCGATCCCGCAACCAATGTTGCGCCGAATATCGCAGCACCCAAAATCGCGCCGCAGATTGACGCGGCAACTGACCCGCGCGCCGCGCGTCCGTTGACGAATCTCGAAGCGCTCGTCGTCTCTGCAGTCGTGCAGTCGGCGGCGGCAAAACAGGCGAGCTTGGCGCCGCTGTTCGCAAATCTAAACGTTGCGGCGACATCTCATGCACTTCCGCCTGCGTTGCAGGAGGCCGCAGCGAAGCTGCTTGCAACGCGTCCTGACCTGAACGGCAACATCTCGGGTGAGGATATAAAGGCAGCGTTCGAGAAGTCCGGCCTGTTTCTGGAACAGTCGCTGGCATCTCGCGCGAATGTAAATTTAGACGAGAGTTCAAACGCGCAGTCAGCCTTGACCTCCTCTTTGTCGGGCGAACATGCAGAGACGCCAGACCTGAAAGCGGCGTTGATCGTCTTTCGTCAAACTGTTGCATCGTGGCTTGGCGACGCGACGCCTGCGCAACAGACAACCACGCAGAGCCAAGCGACCTCACAAAGTTTATCGTCTTCATTGTCGGGCGATGCGTCGGAGGCGACGCCTTCATCTCAAACGCCGCAATCGCAGACTGTGCCGCCGCAGGGCGCATCGCCATCGATTGTGCCGTCGCAGGGAACAACCGTCCAATATGACGAAATTCTTTTGCCGCAGGCATCGTTGCCGGTTGCAGACGAGGGCGCTGGAATCGATCCCAAGATACAAATATTTTCGCCATCGGACTCGCTGCCGAATGCAGCGGCGCGCGTGACCAACGCCAATACGGGCCTCGCTTCGTTGCAGGAAGTCCTGCAGGCGTTTCCGAAAGGCGTGCAGGACGCGGTCAAGGCTCTGCTCGATGCCGAAGCGATCGCATCGTCCTCATTAAAGTCGCCGGTCAGCACTGGCAGCAGTCATGTCAGTCTGGATGGATCCGACGTTCCACCGCCGCCGTTTCGGGGCGCTGCTCCGTCTGCGCAGCCAATCGCAGCACCATCGCTTGCGCCGGATGCGGAGCCTGTTGCGGTCGCAAGGCATCTGATCGACGACGCGGATGCGGCGATTGCGCGCCAAACATTGCTGCAGGTCGCGTCCTTGCCAGACCGTATCGATTTGCAGGCCGCGCGGCCCGACCTCAATGCGCCGCGCTGGAATTTCGAGATTCCGTTTGCGACCTCGCAGGGCACCGCCGTGGCACAGTTCGAGATTTCGCGCGACGGCAACGGCGTCAGCGTCGATCCTTCGCGAAAAGTATGGAAGGCGCGGTTTTCTCTCAATGTCGAGCCGACCGGTCCGGTGCATGCACTGGTCACTTTGAGCGGCGATCGCGCGTCGGTGCGGATGTGGGCAGAGCGGCCTGCGACCGCCGCACAGCTGCGTGCCAACGCGCCGCAACTCTCTCACGCGTTGCGAGAGGCGGCTCTTGAACCTGGCGACATCGTCATCGGCGATGGTGCCCCCCCGCAACCGGCACAGCCGACCGCCGGACATTTTCTGGATCGCGCGCTATGAGCGTCGATGTCAAAAATACGCTTGCGGTAGCCCTTCATTACGACAAGAAGGGCGCGCCACGTGTCGTTGCCAAGGGCAAAGGCACCATCGGCGAGAAGATCATCGAGATCGCCAAAGAAAACAGAATTCCCATTCAGGAGAATGAAGTTCTGGCCGGGGCGCTCTCCAACGTCGAGCTCGGCGATGAAATTCCCGCCGAACTCTATAAAGCCGTCGCGGAAGTCTTGATTTTTGTGATGCGGCTGTCGGGCCGGCTGCGCTGATCCGACTTTTCTTTCCGGCGAAATACGTTAGGCTTCCTGCAAATTAAAAACGCCAGGGAGCGAAACCATGTCTGCATCAAGCGCCGCCAAAGCAATTCATAAAGAATCATTCCGAGAATTCGCCACGCGCTACAATGCCGCATGGAACGCGCATGATGTGCCAACCATCATGGCGATGCACGTGGACGACACGTCCTATCAGCGCCATGGCATCCCTAAAGTCTACAAAGGCAAAGAGTCCGTCGCCGAGCAGTTCGCCAAGGATATGTCCGGTTTGCCGGGGTTGCATTTTGAGGGCACAGCACTTTACGGCAGTGACGACCATTTCGTCTCGGAATCCATTCTCACTGCAACGAAGGCCGACGGCGAGAAAGTGACGATGGAACTGGTCGACGTCATCACGTTGCGCGACGGCAAGGTGGTGCACAAGTCGAGTTACTTTGTGCCGAGCCGCCCGCCAAGATAACGCTCACGACAAATCCATCTCGATCGGCCGACGGCCTTTGCCGACCAGCCCGAGATGGGTGTAGGCAAAACCGGCGGGATATTTCAGCCCATAGCCGAGCGCACGGTCGAATCCGATATGCGCCAGCCAAATCAGACTGACTGCCAGCACGATATAATTCGCCGCCAGAAAATAACTGATCACCACGATGGCAATCGGAATAAACGTATCGTGGGCGGCATTGTAGGAGATCGCGCCGATGCGCGGCCCCGCGAGATAGCCGAGAAAGCTGATATCCGGCACGAAAAACAAAATCGCGAAGGCGTACCAAGACAAATGCGTCTGCGAGTAGAGCGCGACGCACAGGCCGAGCAGGCCAAGCCCCTCCAGCCGCAGCAGGACACGCACGCCACCGGTGACTGCGCCTACTTCTTCGGGTCTCGGAATATCGCTCATCGGCTCAAATCCCCTGCAAAATGCGAGTTTATCATGCTGTGCGAGGCCGCCAAGCGCCTGCGGTGCGCAGATTTCAGCCCGTTTTCGCCAACGCAAGGTGCGTGCTAGAACGTCTGCCGAAATCCTTTGCCACTGCGGCCCCGGCCGCGCCGACTGGGGCTGCACATGAAGACCATTCTTGAATCCCTCGATGAACGCCGCACGGGCGCAAAAAAAGGCGGCGGCGACAAGCGTATCGAGGCGCAGCATGCACGCGGCAAGCTGACAGCGCGCGAGCGTATTGAACTTCTGCTGGATAAAGGCTCGTTCGAGGAATTCGACATGTTCGTCGAGCATCGCTCGGTCGAATTCGGCATGGAGAAGAACAAAGTCCCCGGCGACGGCGTCGTGACAGGGTGGGGCACGGTGAATGGCCGAACCACTTTTGTATTTGCAAAAGACTTCACGGTGTTCGGCGGCTCGCTCTCCGAAACACACGCGCTGAAAATCACTAAGCTTCAAGACATGGCGATGAAGGCGCGCGCGCCCATTATTGGTCTTTACGATGCAGGCGGCGCGCGGATTCAAGAAGGCGTCGCGGCACTCGCGGGCTATTCCTATGTGTTCCGCCGCAACGTGCAGGCGTCGGGAGTTATTCCCCAAATAAGTGTCATCATGGGGCCGTGCGCGGGCGGCGATGTCTATTCGCCCGCGATGACCGACTTCATCTTCATGGTGAAAAACACCAGCTACATGTTCGTCACCGGACCCGACGTGGTGAAGACCGTCACCAACGAAGTGGTGACGGCGGAAGAATTAGGCGGCGCGAGCGTGCATGCCACGCGGTCCTCGATTGCCGACGGCGCGTTCGACAACGATGTCGAGACACTGTTGCAGATGCGCCGGTTGATTGATTTCCTGCCGTTGAACAATACGGCGGGCGTTCCCGAATGGCCGAGCTTCGATGACATCGAGCGCGAGGATTTTTCTCTCGACACGTTGATCCCGGCCAATCCGAACCAGCCCTACGATATTAAAGAGTTGATCCTGAAAGTTGCGGACGAGGGTGATTTTTTTGAAATCTCGCCGACGTTTGCAAAAAACATCGTCACGGGTTTCGGCCGCATCGCGGGCAAGACGGTCGGCTTCGTCGCCAATCAGCCGATGGTGCTGGCGGGCGTGCTGGATTCTGACGCTTCACGCAAGGCCGCGCGCTTCGTGCGGTTTTGCGACGCGTTCAATATTCCGATCGTGACCTTCGTCGACGTGCCGGGATTTTTGCCGGGCACCGCGCAGGAATATGGCGGCCTCATCAAGCACGGTGCGAAATTGCTGTTCGCGTATTCGCAGTGCACGGTCCCCTTGGTGACGGTGATCACGCGCAAGGCGTATGGCGGCGCGTTCGACGTGATGGCGTCGAAGGAAATCGGCGCGGACATGAATTATGCGTGGCCAACGGCGCAGATCGCGGTGATGGGCGCGAAGGGCGCGGTGGAAATCATTTTCCGCGCCGACATTGGCGACGCGGAAAAAATTGCCGCGCGCACCAAGGAATACGAGGATCGGTTTTTATCGCCGTTCGTCGCCGCCGAACGCGGCTATATCGACGACGTCATCATGCCGCATTCAACGCGCAAGCGCATCGCGCGTGCGCTGGCGATGCTGAAAGACAAGCATGTCGACGCGCCGATGAAGAAGCACGACAATATTCCGTTGTGAGGAATCGTTTCAAAAGAACTTTGCGTCGTCACCGACTAACATGTTTCTTGCGTTATGTGGAACAGGAAAGCCAAACCCTTTCCAATGCGAACTCCAAGTCAAAAGACCAGATTTATTTGCTGCGCTTGCATAGAGTTCTATGCCGATTTTCTCCATCGCACAGTGAAGCGCTTGAACTGCGTCTACTCCGCCCGCCGCGCTTCTCCATGTCTTATCGGGCCAATTGATTTCGTATTGGCAGATCCAGCCATCGCCATCTTGTTCCGGCATAAAAATGTTGATCGGAACGTCAACGATTCCGGCCTGCACGTTCAGCTTCAACGTCCTAGTTGCAATCGTCATTGCACACCTTCAATAGTTCAATGGCGGAATTTGTCCGCCGTTTTCGCATGCCACGAAACGCACCATTGCCTGAGCATAGCACTGCGGATTGCCCGTCATTTTGCATTGAAATAGGTCCTTACTATATTGCGCGTTGCAGGCAGCGCTATTTCCAAAGCTCGCAAAAGCGTTGAGCGGATTAAGTGTTGCAGCGGTGCCCGTCCCATCCGTCCATCTACCTTGCTCATCACGCGGTTGCTCAGGATCGAATTTCCTCAACAGAGTCGAAAATCTGAAAGCCGAAACTTTGTAGCGCAGGTCCGCAATTTTGCTGTCGAGATCGGACAGGCACGCGGTCTTTTTACGATATCTTGTTGTCTGGAAGCTGTTAAAACTCGTCATCGTCTTTCCTTGATGTTGGAAATCCGTATATAGGAATATAATCCTTTAGTCAATCGGCGATACTAAAAAAATCAGAGTGAGGTCTCCCATGCCCCTATCCCTCTTCCTTCTTCTCGCCGCCATCAACGAAGCCGTGTTCGGCGTCGGATTTCTGCTAGCACCGGCTTTCACGGTCGCGCCGATGGGCGTCGTGATGAATCCAGCGGGAACGATGATCGCGCGCATTCTCGGTGCCGCGCTGATCTTCATGGCGCTGATTTTCTTCTGGGTGCGAAGCCTGCCATCGAGCGACGCGAAGACCGCGGTGATGCGCGCGGGCTGTATCTATTACGTGATCTCCGCCGTGCCGATCATCATGGGCATCACGTCGGGCCTTGCGAACGCGACGACATGGGGCACGGTGCTCATTCACGCGCTGCTGGCTTTCGGATTCTTCCAGTTCGGTTTCCGGAAGTCGTAAAGTAACATCTTGCAGAAAATAGGGGTTTTCATGTCATCTGCGGTTGACGGTTTTAAAGTCGTCTCGCCCGGTCAAACTTACGTCGGCAAGCAGGGCATCACCTATGGGGCGGGCGCGTCCGCCGAGACGGCCGGCGCAACGCAGATTTGCATGAACGTGATGCCGATGCCGCCGGGCGCGCGGGCGAGGGCGCATTACCACGACAAGATAGAGACCATCGCCTACATGCTGGAGGGCGAATGCTCGGTCTATTACGGCGACGATCTCGAACGGCGCGTTGTCGCGAGGCAGGGCGATCAGGTGTTCTGTCCGGCGGACGTGCCGCACGCACCCTGCAACGAAAGCGGCAAGCCCTGCACATGGATCGTGGTGCATGGCTCGGGCAGCGATCAGACCGGCATCGTGCTCCTGCCGCACCTCGACGAAAAGCTTGCGGCGCGGCTCAACGCGAAGGCATGAGTTGACCGGCCGTGATGGCGTATTGCGCGTGCGGCCGCTTTGCGCGCTTAATGCTCCAGCCGGTATTGCAGCACGTAAACCGCAGCACCCGCGAAATATCCGATCAGCGCGAGCCAGCTGATTTTTCGCATGTACCAGATGAAATTGATTTTCTCGAGGCCCATCGCCGCCACGCCCGCCGCCGATCCGATAATCAGGATCGAGCCGCCTGTGCCGGCGCAGTAGGCGACGAATTCCCACAGGAAACTGTCCGTCGGATATTGCGCGAGGCTGTACATGCCCATCGACGCTGCCACCAGCGGCACGTTATCGACGATGGCACTGAGCAGGCCGAGAATGAGGACGATGATTTCCTGACGACCGATAACGCGATCAAGCCACCCAGCGAGTGCCGAGAGAATGTGTGTGTGTTCGAGGACGGCGACAGCAAGCAGGATGCCGAGGAAGAACACAATCGACGCCATGTCGATGCGCGTCAGCGCATGCGCCAGCGTGAGTGGCGCTTTTGCTTCGGGCGGTTGCTTGTCGCGATGAACGATCTCGCCGACGAGCCACAGAATTCCTAGTCCAAATAAAATGCCCATGAACGGCGGCAGATGCGTGATCGTCTTGAACGCAGGCACTATCACCAGAATGCCGAGCCCTAGGAAGAACATCAGGTTCTGCTCGAACGGCGTTGTTTTCAGCATACCGGCTTTTGCTTTCGCCGCAGGGGCCGCCTTGAACGGTTTGCCGCGCAGCTGAAAATTCACCACAGCCAGCGGCACGATCAGGTTGACGAGCGACGCCAAGAGCAACGACCAGACAATGTTCACTGACGTGACCTGACCGCCGATCCACAGCATCGTCGTCGTGACGTCGCCGATGGGCGACCACGCGCCGCCGGCATTGGCCGCGATCACGATCATGGAGGCGAACAGCAGGCGGTCGCTCTGATCCTTCAAAAGTTTCCGCATCAGCGAGACCATCACGATGGTGGTCGTGAGGTTATCCAGCACTGCGCTGAGGAAAAACGTAACCAGACACACCAGCACCATCAATGCGGAAAGCTTGGTCGTGTTGATGCGCGACGTGACGATGGAGAAACCGTCATGGGCATCGATGACTTCCACGATCGTCATCGCGCCGAGCAGGAAGAAAATAATTTGTGCGGTCGATGCAACCGATTCGTTCAGTTCGTTGCCGACGGCGCCGTGGTTGCCGCTTGCGACGGCATACACGGTCCATAGCAATCCCGCGCCCAAGAGTGCTGAGGCCGATTTGTTGACTCCAATGGGATGTTCGAGCGCGATTGCGGCATAGGCGACGACGAAAATCAATATCAGTGCAATTTGCATGGGAACTCGCAAGATTTGAATCTGCGACAACCCTAGCAGCGATTGTCTGTGGCGCGCTACCTTCGCCGTCGCATCAATACGTCGCAGACTAAAGTTGCGCGGCGTTGACAGCGAACGCGGCGTCCATTGTAGTTGCGTGTGGAGAGACGACGATGAGATTTTGGAATTGCTTGAACGCGGCTGCGCTCGCGATATTCGTTTTTGGCTTGCTGCAAACGGCTGCACGCGCGGGCGAGGTCGTGGACATCGGCGGCTCGCGGGCCGTTCTCATCAAGCCAGACGCGCCGCGCTGGAGCATCATCCTGATGCCCGGCGGCGATGGTCGTATCTCAGTGAATTCTGACGGCGAGGTTCTTTCATTGATGGGCAATCAGTTGGTGCGCACGCGCGGCAAATATGCATCGGCAGGCTTTGCGGTACTGGTCGTCGATGCGGGCGTCAATCTTGCCGCAGCCGTGAGATACATGGCCGCGATCAAAAAACCTGTGGTCGTGATCGGAACCAGCCGCGGCACGCAGCGCGCGGCGCAAGGCATTGCGGCGGGGGCAAAGCCCGATGCGCTCGTCCTGACATCCGGATTTCTGTCTCCGGAGTCCGGCGGCCAAGCCAATGTGATGTCGATACTTGGCTCGCCCGATCGCCTGCCGCGTACGCTCGTCATTCACCATCGCGAGGATCACTGCCCATTCACCAATCCCGCAGGCGTAGAGCCGTTCATCAAATGGGCCGCAGGCCGCGCGCGCGTGGCGTGGGTGACTGGCGGGCCGGACATCGGCAATCCATGTCAGGCCGCCGGGCATCACGGCTTTGCCGGGCTCGACGCGCAGGTCGTGGGGCTGGCGTCCGCGTTTCATTGATGGTTTCATTTCCACGAGAAGGAATTTACCGATGCACCGATTTTTGGCCGCAACTTTCCTGATTTGCGCGTCGTCGCCATCGTCCGCCGATGTCACTGCAACCTGCAAACTCGACAAGGGTACGGTGACAGTCGCTTTCACCAATCCTGAATCCAAAACCATGCAATGCGAAGTGAATTGCAACATGGCGATTGCCAACGGCATCGGCACGGTGGTCTGCGTCAAACCGGTGCCTGGCGGAGCCAAGGATCTCGTGCTTTGCACCGAGAAGGGCGACGGCCCGATTTATACGCGCGTGAAAGATCAGGACGTGAACTGCCGCGATCCGAACGGCACGCCGGTACCGCCTGCTGACGAGAAGGCCGAGGATGAGGACTCCGACGCACTCATCAAGAAGATGCAACAGGATTCGATGGAAATGCTCAAGCAGATGCAGAAGCAGAAACAGCAGTAAAAAATCGCCGTTTGCCCGCTATGGACCTGAACGCCGAATTCATTTGCGGTTCATGCAACCTGCGGGAAACTCCGGCGTCTTGATCTTGAAACCGCCGGGAGGATTGAACATGGAACGTCGCGAGTTTCTGAAAGTTGCGTTCGGTTTCGCTGCGGGGGCGGCTGCTCTGTCCGCCGCCGCTCAAGCCGCGCCAGTGATGCCGCAATCCGACGCGCTGAACGGCAAGGTTCCGCGGCAGGATTTGAACGCCAAGCCTGCATTGGCCACGCAGGATGATCTAGATCAGGCGCACGTCGAAGAAGTCCGCTGGGGCCGCCGCCGTGGATGGGGCAGGCGGCGTTGGGGATTCCGTCGCCGGCGTTTTTGGGGCTATCGCCGGCGTCACCGTTTCTATGGACATCGCCGCAGGTTCTGGGGCGTGCGCCGCAGGCATTGGCGCCACCGCTGGCATCGCCGCTTCTGGTAGCCAATCAAAGAGGGCGATGTCGCAGCATCGCCCTCGAACCTTTTTCATTCCCGCGCGTTGATTGCCGACAGATGATTCGCGTCATTTGAATTTCATCGCCAGGAGATTGTCATGGCCTATGCTTTTCGCCGCCGCTCCAGCTGGTTTGTGCTGACGCCGCCGTCTATCGCGTTTTTTCTGATTTCAATCGTTCTCGCGCTAGTCGCATTCTTCATGCATTACGCGGGCGTGCGCGTTCCAATCATCAACGCGGCGCGCGTGTTCGATGTTCTTGCCATCGCCTATGTGGTGCTGGCGGTCGGCGTGCTGTTCAGAGGCGTGTAACGCTTACAGCTTCGGCGAGTTGCCCAGCGGCGTCTTGTTGAGCGTTTCGTTCTTCGCAGCCGTTAGAGCGTCGGCGTCGATTTTTGCGGCGCTGACGATTTCCTTGAAATCGATGAGCGTGAAATCCGCCTTGCCGACGCGGTCCGGCGTGATGCCGGGCGACAACTCAACGGCGACGAGGCCATCGCAGTTCGCAGCCTTGGCATCGTCGGCAAGCTTCGGCAATGTTTTATCTGTCGCCTGCGCGCGCTTTAAAATCGCGACGCAGCTTCCACGCCCGTTGGCATCGTTCAGCGCCACCGCCGCTTTGGGATTGAGCGCACCGTTCAATGCTGTCACGGCAGACGCTGGCGTATATTTTTCTTTCACCGACATCACCTTGCCGGCCTTGTAGAAATAATAGACGCGGCCATCGCCGATCGCTGTTGGGTTGCCGTATTTGCCGGTGACGCGCTCGATCATTTCCTGCTTCGAGGGTTGCTTGTCGTTGGCGAAGCCGAGGCTGCGCTCGATGTAATAAGCGCGGTTGGTGCTCGCGGGCGATGAGAAATTTGCCGTCATGGATTCGCCCGGATGATTGCTTGAGGCCGGCGAGACGAATTTCATCGACGATAAGTAAGTGACATTTGTGTCGCCGAATTTCTCCTGCGTGGCTTCAGGCTTCACGCCCGGTAAATCTTTCAAATACGCTTCAAAGATCGCGGACGCCTTGCTGCCTTCGATATTGCTGGAAAGCCCGACGATGTCGGGCTGCGGCTTGCTGGAAAATCCCACGTCCGGCGTCTTCGGCTTGATCTCGTAGGCCGACGCGCTCACCGCAATTGCGGACGAGGCCAAAGTTGCAATTAAAACGCTGCGAAGCATAGGACACCTGCGTAAAATCAAGAGAAAAAACGTTGCGGAAAGCTCGCGGATTACGCCAATTTTTGAATGGCGCTGTCAACAGTGGACTTGCTGAGTTCCGCGTTATGCTTGCCTTCCAAACTGTTACTTGCGTTCCCAACTGTTATAAGGCTCGCAAAATTTCGTTTGCCCGGAGAAATAACAATGGCCCTTTCGATCGAGCAAAAACGCGCCGCATTCCGCAAGCTGCACGACAGCGGCTGCTTCGTCATTCCCAATCCGTGGGATGTGGGCAGCGCGCGGCTTTTAGCGGGGATGGGCTTCAAGGCCCTGGCCTCGACCAGTTCTGGCTATGCGTGGTCGACAGGACGCGCCGATAACGATCTGCCGGTCGGGCAGATTTGCGATCATCTCAAACTTCTAAGCGATGCAACTGATTTGCCGGTGAACGCGGATTTTGAAGCGGGTTTCGCAGACGATCCAGCAGGTGTCGCCGCCAACGTGACGCGCGGTGTTGCGACCGGCGTTGCGGGATTGTCGATTGAGGATTCGACAGGAGATCCCAAGCAACCGCTCTACGAAATGACGCTCGCAGTGGAGCGCATGCGTGCGGCGCGCGCGGCGATCGACGCTACCAAGCAGAACGTCATGCTGGTGGGTCGATGCGAAAGCTATCTCATCGGTCAACCCGATCTCAAAGCGACCATCGCGCGGCTTGAGGCCTATGCGGAGGCGGGCGCTGATTGTCTTTATGCGCCGGGCATCAAGTCCAAGGCCGATATCGTGGCCGTCGTCAAAGCTGTTGCGCCGAAGCCGGTGAACTTGCTGGTGGGCGCGCCGGGGTCTTCCGTCGCCGAAATTGCGGACCTTGGCGTGCGGCGCATCAGCGTCGGCGGTGCGTTGGCGCGCTCGGCGTGGGGAGGGTTGCTGCGCGCAGCGCGTGACATAGCGCAGAACGGTTCGTTCGCTGAATTCGGTAATGCGGTCCCGTATGCCGAAATCAACGGCGCGTTCGGCGGTGAGGCTTTCTGAGTCGAAAAAAAGCGGCGGGCTATTTCAACCCGCCGCTGTCCTCCAAGATATAAGCTTTGCCGTTCGCGTTTTAGTTATTTGCGGGCGCACCCGATGGGGTCGTGCCGCCGTTTGAAGGCGACGGCGCGGCATTGATTTGCGGCGTCGTGGTGTTGCTATCCGAAGGCGACGAGTTGCTCGATGCTGCCGGTGGGTTGGCAGGCTGCGCAGGCGTCATTGCCGAGCCGGTGGTCTGGCCCGGAGCAGGGGTCGGAGCCGTCGCGGTGGTGGAAGGCGGCGCTGTCGTGGTTGTGGTTTGCGCCGTTGATTCTGGCTGCGGCGTGATCGACGGATTGTTCAATCCATAAAATACGACGCCGATGATTGCGATGATTGCAATCGCAAAAAGTGCAATTCGACCTCCACCGGCCGGGCCTGCAGCCAGTTCGGGATCCGCTTGCAGGTTGTCATCGAATTTCGCGCGACGACGCAATTCGTCGTTGCGTGTTTGGAGTTTTTCGTTGGGTTTGTTTGGCATTTTGGATTTCTCCTTTTTGTTCCTCTGATAGACAAGCGCCCCAGACCTTCGATGTTCCGCCCGTGAGGCAATTACCTCGTCGGCGTTGGAGCCGTTGTCGGCGCAGAGCCGGTCGTCTGTGCCGGCGCGTGGTTCACGTCGGATGTGGCGAACCTGCCGATCGCGCTCGGCGACGTCGATGATGGTTCGCCGCGGTGAATTGGCTCAAAGAAGGCAAGTGCGATGGCGGCCACCACAAGAATACCGACACCGATGATGGCTTTGGTCGGCTTGTTGTCGTGCGTGAAGTTGTATTCGTCCGTGGTCGTCTGGGATGCTGTCGAAAAATCGTTCTCTGAACCTGCGCCCCAGCCATTTCCCGAAAGGGTCATGATGAATTCCTCCGTGTTTTTATTTGCCGCTTAGAACTGTGCGGTGGTGCAATACCAACGCCGTCAAGGAGCGTGAGTTTCGGGCGCGAGACTGCGCGGTACGGGATGCAGCGATGCGCGAATCGCGAAAATGCGATGAAATCTTCGTCAGCTGTCGGAACCGGTTTTCTTCGCGCTGCGAAAGCAAACCTCCCGCGTAACGTCGTTACGCGGCAAGGCCAGCTCGCGACACATACGGCCCGCCGCCGTCAAGCCCTCGGATCGAAAATTGCGCCCGAAAAGCTCTTGTAAAACAAAGGGGTTGCCCTGCGCTATTTATGCTGCGCGGGCAACGAAAAGCGACATAGACTGTTTCCAAAGTAGTTCGCCGGACAGCAAAAAGAGCCTGCGCCTGCAGGCAAACAGAGGCGCGTAATGGGAATCAACCAAGGGCCGATCAGTCTCGACCAGAAATACACCCAAGGGTCGGGGCACGTTTTTCTGACCGGTATTCAGGCGCTTGTGCGCTTGCCCATGGCGCAGGTTCGTCGTGACAGGGCCGCCGGTCTCAACACGTCGGCGTTCATTACCGGCTATCGCGGCTCGCCCTTGGGCGGCTACGACCAGCAGCTATTCGCAGCGCGCAAACATCTCGCCGAATACGACATTAAGTTTCAGCCCGGCGTGAACGAAGATCTGGCGGCGACCGCGATCTGGGGTTCGCAGCAGCTCAATCTGTCGCCCGGCGCGAAGTATGACGGCATCACCGGCATCTGGTACGGCAAGGGTCCGGGCGTGGATCGCTGCGGCGACGTGTTCCGCCATGGCAATGCGGCAGGCTCGGCCAAAAATGGCGGCGTGCTGTGTCTGGCCGGTGACGACCACGGCGCGAAATCATCGACCGTGCCGCATCAGTCCGACCACGCCTTCATTTCAGCACTGATGCCGTATCTCTATCCCTCGAGCATCCATGAGATGATTTCGATGGGATTGTTCGGCATCGCGATGTCGCGTTATTCCGGTTGCTGGGTCGGCATGAAGGTCATCACCGAAACGGTGGAGACCACTGCCGAGATCGATCTCACCGATGAAATGACGCCGTTCGTCATTCCTGATTTTGAGATGCCACCGGACGGTTTGAATTTGCGCTGGCCGGACGACAGATTTGCTCAAGACAAGCGTCTGCAGGATTACAAAGGTTTCGCCGCCGTCGCATTCGCGCGCGCCAACAAGATCAACCGCATCACGATGGATTCGCCGAAGGCACGTTTCGGCATCATGGCTTCGGGGAAAAGCTACGAGGACGTGCGGCAGGCGCTGCGCGAACTCGGCATCACGCAGGACGTTGCCAATAAAATTGGCCTGCGTCTTTACAAGATCGGCATGCCATGGCCGCTGGAGCCGGAAGGTGTGCGCGAGTTCGCCGTCGGCCTCGAAGAAATTCTGATCGTCGAGGAACGCCGCGAGATCGTTGAGAATCAAGTGAAGCAGGAGTTGTTCAATTGGCGCGACGATGTGCGCCCGCGCATCGTCGGCAAGATGGACAATCACGACAAGCGCTTCCTGCCGTTCGCGGAAGAACTCAGCGTGGCGTCCATCGCAAGCTCTCTCACGGAGCGTCTGCTGTTGCTCGATCTCAATCCTGAAATCGTGCAAATGCTGCGCAACAAAGTCGACTGGTTCAACGGACGGCAAGCGACGCAAATGCAAAGCGTGACACCGGTGACGCGCACGCCGTATTTCTGTTCGGGTTGCCCGCACAACACATCGACCAAAGTGCCGGAAGGCAGCCGCGCTCTGGCCGGCATCGGCTGTCATTTCATGGCGCTGTGGATGGATCGCTCGACCGAAACCTTCACGCATATGGGCGGCGAGGGCGTGCCGTGGACCGGCATCGCGCCATTCACGAAAGAAAACCACATCTTCGCAAATTTGGGCGACGGCACGTACTTCCATTCCGGTTCGCTTGCGATCCGTCAGGCCATCGCGTCGAAGGCCAACATCACCTACAAAATTCTTTATAACGATGCGGTCGCGATGACCGGCGGACAAAAACATGACGGCGATCTGTCGCCGCAGCAGATCACGTTCCAACTTCATTCCGAAGGCATCCGCGAAATCTGGCTGGTGTCGGAAGCGCCTGACGCCTATCCCGCCGCGACGATTGCACCCGGAACGAAGCTCGCGCATCGCGACGATCTCGATGCGGTCATGAAGAAAGTGCGCGAAGTGCCGGGCTGCTCCGCCATCGTGTTCGTACAAACTTGTGCGGCTGAAAAGCGCCGCCGCCGCAAACGTGGTACGCTTGAGGATCCATCGAAGCGCGTCATTATCAATGCCGCGGTTTGCGAAGGCTGCGGCGACTGTTCGGTGCAATCGAATTGCATTTCAGTGGAGCCGCTGGAAACCGAGTTCGGCCGCAAGCGCACCATCAATCAGTCGAGCTGCAATAAGGACTATTCCTGCGTGAAGGGCTTCTGCCCTTCCTTCGTCACCATCGAAGGCGGCACGCTTCGCAAGCGCGCGCCGGTTTCGCTCGGCGATCTCGGCGAAATTCCGGAGCCAGCTTCAAAGCTGTCGCTCGACAAGCCGTACAACATCGCCGTCGGCGGTGTCGGCGGCACCGGCGTATTGACCATCGGCGCGCTGCTCGGCATGGCCGCGCATATCGAAGGCAAGGCCAGCATGATCCTCGACATGTCGGGGCTTGCGCAAAAAGGCGGCGCCGTGCTCAGCCACGTGCGGCTGTCGCAGAACACCGATGACGTGACATGCTCGCGCATCGTCACCGGCACAGCGGACTTGCTGATGGCGGCGGATGAGGTGGTCGCGATTGCGAAAGAAACCATTTCGCTTTGTGAATCGTCGCGTACGCACGGCATCGTCAACACCCATCTCATTCCGATTGCGGATTTCATTCACAACCGCGATTTCAATTTTCAGCGCGGCAAGGTGAACCTCGTTCTCGAAAACGCATTGCGCAAGGATTCCGCGTTCCTCGATTTCACGAAAGCCGCAGAGCAACTGCTCGGCGACACCATCGCCACCAACATGATGATGATGGGCTATGCCTATCAAAAGGGCCTGCTGCCGGTCGATGCGAAGTCTATCGAGCAGGCGATCGAACTCAACGCAGTCTCGATCAAGATGAACACCGAGGCGTTTCGTTTAGGTCGCATTGCGGCGAGCGATCCGGCGCGACTGGCGTCGATGATGAAAGACAGTGACGAGACGGTTGCGCCCAAGACGCTCGACCAGATGTCGCTCGATGAAGTGATCGCTCATCGCGAGAAATTCCTCATCGCTTATCAGAGCAAAGCCTACGCCGCACGCTATCGCAATCTTGTTGACCAAGTGCGCAAGGTCGCCGTGAGCGGCGGTTACGACGAGGCGTTGCCGCGCGCGGTCGCGATCAATTACGCCAAGCTGCTTGCTTACAAAGACGAGTACGAAGTCGCGCGACTTTATACAGATGGAAAATTCGCCGACACCGTCGCCAAGCAGTTCGAGGGCAAATTCACGCTGACTTACAATCTCGCACCGCCGATGTTGCCGGGCGTCGATGCCATGGGTCGCCCGAAGAAGCGCGCCTTCGGGCCTTGGATAAAATCTCTCTTCGGCCTGTTGGCGAAATTCCGTTTCCTGCGTGGCACGATGTTCGATCCGTTCAGCTACAGCGGGGATCGACATCTGGAACGCAACCTCATCAAGGGTTATGAGCAGGATGTGGTGACGGCGGTGAAGCTGTTGTCGCCGAAGACGGTCGATATCGCGGTTGAACTGCTATCGCTGCCGGATCAGATTCGCGGTTATGGGCCGGTGAAGGAAGCGTCTGTTGCAAAAGCGAAGGCGCGCTACGAGCAGTTGGCCAAAGACCTCGTCAACCCGCCGCCGATGATCGCGCCGCAGATCGCGGCGGAGTAGAACGAACCAGTTCTCGACCTAGTCATGGCCGGGACATAGGCGAGCGGAAGCGACGCCGTTCTTCGAACGGCTATGCCCGTCCATCTCGATCAATTGGGCACTGTGCTTCTGCAATCGGGATCGCCGGGTCAAGCCCGGCGATGACAATGCGTGTGTTGTGCGCTGACGGTGTAATTCGCCCTGCCATTTCCGCATGCACCCATGCGTTCGCGCTGCGAAACGCAATGCACTTGCCATTCTTGTCGTGACGCGCGAGATATTCCGCTGCCATCCGTCTGCGGAGAGATCGCTTGAGCATCAAGGGTAAAGCCTACATCGCCGGGATTTTCGAACATCCCACCCGCCATGCGCCGGACAAATCAACCGCGCAATTGCACGCTGAATGCGCTCAAGGCGCGCTTGCCGATGCAGGCCTGTCGAAATCAGATGTCGACGGCTATTTCTGCGCGGGCGACGCGCCGGGCGGTATTTTGACAATGGCGGACTATCTCGGCCTGTCAAAGCTGCGCCATCTCGACTCCACGGAAACGGGTGGCTGCTCCTATATCATTGCGCTCGGTCACGCCGCGCAGGCGATCGCGGCCGGTAAGTGTTCGGTCGCGCTGATTACTCTTGCGGGCAAGCCGCGCACCGCTCCGATGCCGGCGCGGGTGTACGGACCCGAACTCGACTTTGAAATTGCATACGCACAGACCACGCACAACGCTTACGGCATGTGCGCGATGCGTCACATGCACGATTTCGGCACAACGAGCGAGCAACTCGCGTGGGTCAAGGTCGCCGCCTCTCATCATGCGCAATACAATCCGCATGCGATGCTGAAGGAAGTCGTGACGGTAGAAGACGTTCTCAACTCGCCGATGATTTCCGATCCATTGCATCGCCTGGATTGTTGTGTGGTCTCGGACGGAGGCGGTGCGCTCGTCGTGACCACTCCCGACATTGCGAAGAAACTCAAAAAGCCGCAGGTGCGCCTGATCGGCCACGGCGAATCGAACAAGGGGCCGAATGGTGGCCGCAATCTCGATCTCACTTATTCGGCAGGCGTGCGGACGGGACCTGCGGCCTTCGCCGAAGCGGGCATCACGCCGAAAGACATTAAATACGCGTCGATCTACGACAGCTTTACGATCACCGTTGTGTTCCAGCTTGAAGATTTGGGCTTCTGCAAAAAAGGCGAGGGCGGCAAGTTCGTCGCCGATGGAAACTTGATCTCGGGCGTCGGCAAGCTGCCATGGAACACCGACGGCGGCGGGCTTTGTAACAATCACCCGATCAATCGCGGCGGGATCACAAAAATTATCGAGGCTGTGCGGCAGTTGCGCGGCGAAGCGCATCCGAAGGTGCAAGTGCCGAATTGCGATCTTGCGGTGGCGCATGGCACCGGCGGATTGCTCGGCGTGCGCCACGCGGCATCGACCGCCATTCTGGAGCGTGTGTCATGAGCGAGATGCCGAAATATCCAGCACCGATTGAAAATCCCGAGACCGCGCATTTCTGGGACGCCGCGCGTCAGGGCAAATTTCTTATCAAGCGCTGCACGGCCTGCAAGGAGCCGCATTACTTCCCGCGTTCGATCTGCCCGTTTTGCGACAGCGGCGAGACGGTGTGGGAGGAGAGCAAGGGTGAGGGCGCGATCTACAGCTACAGCTTCATGCGCAAATCGCCGACCGGGCCTTACGCCATCGGATATGTCACGCTCGATGAGGGCCCTTCGTTATTGACGAATTTTGTCGATACGGATTTGACCGCGCTCAAAATCGGACAACGCGTGAAGCTGGTGTGGAAGCCGACCGACGGCGCGCCGCTGCCGTTCTTCACGCCGAAATAAAAGCCGCAAGAGGACACGCATGCCGATCAAATACGATGAGGCGATGGCGCTGAAGAATGTCGGCCAGAAATATTCATGGACCGACCGCGAGGTGATGCTCTACGCGGTAGGCATCGGCATGGGTGCCGACCCGATGGACCAGAAAGAACTCTCGTTCGTCAACGAGGGATATTTTACGCCGCGTGAGCTGAAGGTGGTGCCGACATATGCGTCGGTCGCCGCGTGGGGCGCAAATGCCGGTCCCATCGACATCAACCGCGTCATGGTGGTGGACGGCGAGCGCGACATTACATTCCACAAGCCGCTACCGCATGCTGCGAATATCACCGCCGACTCGACAATCCTCGGCATTTTCGACAAAGGCAAAGACAAGGGCGCGGTGATCCTGCGCAAGACCGTGCTCAAGGACGAGAAGGGCGAAAACCTCGCCACGCTCATTGCGTCTCAGTTTGCGCGCGGCGATGGCGGCTTCGGCGGACCCTCGGACGGCCAGCCCGAGCCGCACAAAATTCCGACACGCGCGCCGGACAAGACCGTTGACATCTCAACGCGACCCGATCAGGCGTTGATCTATCGGCTTTGCGGCGACCGCAATCCGCTGCACAGCGATCCCGAATTCGCAAAACGCGCAGGCTTTGATCGGCCCATTCTGCACGGCATGTGCACCTATGGTCTGAGTTGTCGCGCGGTTTTGCAAACCTATGCCGACTACGACCCGCATGCATTCAAACAACATGTCACACGATTTTCCGCGCCAGTGTTTCCGGGTGAGACCGTCTCGTTCGATCTGTGGAAAGACAAAAACGTCATTTCGATCGAAGGCCGCGTGAAAGCACGCAGCGTCACCGTCATCAAAAACGGCAAAACGGTTTTAAGTTAAGAAAAGTTTTTGGAGGACATCATGGGATTGCTCGACGGCAAGGTTGCGATCGTCACAGGCGCGGGCGGTGGTCTCGGCGAGGCTTACGCGAAATTATTTGCACGCGAAGGCGCTGCGGTGATCGTCAACGATCTCGGCGGACCTCGTGATGGTTCCGGCGCGGATCAATCGATGGCGCAAAAGGTCGTGGATGCAATCAAGGCTGCGGACGGCCGCGCACATTCCAACGGCGCGGATATTTCGACGATGGCGGGCGGGCAGTCGGTGTTCGATGACGCGATCAAGCATTTTGGCCGCGCCGATATTCTCGTCAACAATGCGGGGATATTGTTGGATGGCACATTCGCGAAAATGTCCGAAGCGAACTGGGACCGCGTGATGAAGGTGCATCTGAAAGGCACTTTCTGCGTCACGCTTCCCGTTTTCAAGTGGATGAAGGACAATGGCGGCGGTGTCATCGTCAACACGTCGTCGACATCGGGGCTACTCGGTAACTTCGGCCAGAGCAACTACGGCTCGGCCAAAGGTGGAATCTGGGGGCTGTCGAACGTGCTCGCCATCGAAGGCCGCAAGAACAACATCCGCATCTGGACGCTGGCACCCGGCGCGTTCACGCGCATGACGTCGGACCTTCAACGATATAAAGACAATCCCGGCGCGCAGATGGGTCCGGACGAAATCGCCCCTGCGGTGCTCTATATGGTGAGTTCGCTGTCGGGCGATCAGTCCGGCAAGACGCTCGGCGTGTCAGGCCCGCGCGGCGTGCGCGAGATGAAGATGATGGAAATGGTGGGCTGGAAACCCGGCGGGCGGTGGAAGGCGCAGGATATCGCCGCGCATGCAAGCGAGATTTTCTTCGACGAGAGCGATAAGATGGCGGCACGATAAGACTACTTCCGGAAAGACGATCCACAGATGAAATTGACTCATGAGGCGAGCGGCACATTTGCGATTGCGCCGACGCCGTTTTTCGACGACGGCAAGATCGATTATGAATCCATCGATCGCCTGACGGATTTCTACGCGCAGGTCGGTTGCAACGGCGTCACTGTTCTGGGAATTTTAGGCGAAGCGCCGAAACTCGAAGGCAACGAATCGCTTGACGTCGCCACGCGTTTCATCAAGCGCAACAGCAAGCTGCAAATTATTGTCGGCGTATCCGCACCCGGTTTGGCGTCGATGCGCAGCCTTGCGAGGGCGTCGATGGATGCCGGTGCTGCCGCCGTGATGATCGCGCCGCCGCCGCATCTGCGCACCGACGAACAGATCGTCACATACTTTAAGCAAGCCGCTGACGCCATCGGCGACGACATTCCGTGGGTGCTGCAGGATTATCCGCTGACGCTGACGGTCATCATGACACCTTCAGTGATCCGCAAGATCGTGATGGAGTCCAAATCCTGCGTCATGCTCAAGCATGAGGATTGGCCGGGGTTGGAAAAGATTTCCACACTGCGCGGATACCAGACAGATGGATCGTTGCGGCCGATGTCGATCCTCACCGGCAATGGCGCGACGTTTCTGGATTTCGAGATGGAGCGCGGTGCGGACGGCGCGATGACCGGCTACGCGTTTCCTGAACTTCTGATCGATGTTGTCACCAAATCCAAAAAGGGCGACCGCGACGGCGCGCACGATATTTTCGACGCGCATCTGCCGTTGATCCGATACGAGCAGCAGCCGGGCGTCGGACTTTCCGTTCGTAAATATGTGCTCAAGAAAAGGGGATTGCTCACGTCCGATGCGCAGCGCAAACCAGGTGCTGCGATGACAGCGACTGCGCGCGCGGAGGTCGATTATCTTTTGTCGCGGGTCGCGCGCGTCGATAAACGCGCCGCGCTCAAATGAGCGAACTCGACAAGAAAGCGCTACGAATCGCGTCCACTGTCTTGCTTTTGCGCGACGGCGCGGACGGCATGGAAATTTTCATGGTGCAGCGAAACCGCGCCATCGAATTCGCATCCGGCGCGCTGGTGTTTCCGGGCGGCAGCATCGATCCCGGCGATTACGAGATCGCCGAGACGCTTGCGACGAAACTATCCAACGAGATCGCGGCTATTCGCGTCGCGGGCGTGCGCGAGACGTTCGAGGAGAGCGGGATTCTGCTGGCGCGCCCTCAAGGTTCGGACGCGTTGGTCTCTGCCGAGGTCGCCACGAAAGTGGGGCCTTTGCGCGCCGCAGTCGATAAAGGCGAAATCAAATTTTCAGCGCTGCTGTACGAGCACGGTCTCGTACCGGCCATCGATCTGCTTGTGCCATTCGCGCACTGGATCACGCCAGTGAATTTGCCGAAACGTTTCGACACGCATTTCCTGCTCGCGCTCGCACCGAAAGATCACATCGGTCGCCATGACGGGCACGAGTCGGTGGACTCGATCTGGCTCACGCCGCGCACGGCACTTGACGGCGCGGAGACGGGGCGTTTCACGCTGCCGTTTCCGACCATCCGCAACCTCATCAAGCTCGATAAATTGCGCACCGCAAAGGCGGCGATGGATTTTGCGCGCAAGACGCCGGTTGTGACCGTGGTGCCTGAACTGTCGAAGAACGAAAGCGGCGGCAGCCGTTTGAAAATTCCGAAGGAAGCCGGTTACGACGGCGAGGTGTTCGATTTTCAGGTCTAGCGCAGGCCATTGAATCGTACTGGGTCCGTCACCATAACAGTTGTGGGATTCCACGCGGGACGGATGGCCGTCGATGAGACTTTTGAAAATGATTCTGACGGTTTTTCTCCTGCTTGTTTTTGTCCCCATCGGCATCTCGGCAGCGAAATACTACCTCACCACCGACGATGCTGTGCCTTGGTACGATGCCGATCGCTCGAGCGCTGGCGTCTTGCCGCGCATAACCGACCATCCCGAAGCGTTGGTGCGGATTTATGCGGCGCGCACGGTTCGTTGGCGCGGCATCGTGGCCGTTCATTCGTGGCTCGTATTCAAGGAGAAGGGCGCCTCGCGATTCAGTCGTTACGACTATACGGCGTGGGGCGAACCAATTCGCGTCAATGGTTTTGTCGCGGATGGCCGCTGGTTCGGGCAGGCGCCGGAAGCGGTGTTCGCGGCCGAGGGCGAGCAGGCGACGGCGCTGATTCCGAAAATCAAAGGCGCGATTGAGAATTACAAATATCGCAAGCTCGGCGATTATCGCGCTTGGCCGGGACCGAACTCCAATACTTTTGTCGCCGCAATCATCGACGCTGTGCCGGAGATGAAAGCGGTCTTGCCGCCGACTGCCATTGGAAAGGACTTCCCTTATGATGGGGGTTGGTTCGGCATGACGCCATCCGGCACCGGCCTGCGCGCGACCGTCGGTGGTTATCTCGGTATCACCGTCGGATGGCTGGAAGGCTTCGAGATCAATTTTCTCGGCGCGGTGCTTGGCGTGGACGTTCGACGCCCCGCGATCAAGATTCCGGGCATTGGTCGCATTGGCATGAGCGCCGCGGCGGCATGAGTTAGGCCCGCGCCATTGGATTGCCGTTTCATGGAAATCCAGTCGCCGCTGATATTGCAGCCGCAGCCGGCGGGAATTGCTTTTGCCGGGCGCTCGGCAAGTCACCGGACGCGATATTGATTCGTCAATCGGCGCACGCATACAGCAGCCACGTTGCTAGGTTCAACCGAATCGCAAACAGTTGAGAAATTCAAGCAAGGAATTTTCTCAGATGTTTTTTGTTTTGCACATATTTGGTGAGCCGTCATCTCACAACGTCAAGCCGATCATCGACAAGCGACTTTATTCGTCGCAGAACGTGGTTGAAGCAATTGACCTGTGTGACCAGAATTTACGTCGCCATCCGCCGTACAACGCGCACAGTTCATGCCTGCTCGATGATACAGGCAGAATTTTAAAGCGATGGACCTACGCGAGCGCGTAACGGCATCGCAACTACCGACAAACACTTGATACCGTCCTAAATATCTGGGGTTAGCGGTGGCGCGCTCGGAGAGATTCGAACTCCCGACCCTCGGAATCGAAATCCGATGCTCTATCCAGCTGAGCTACGAGCGCGTGCGGGCGCACCATAGCGGAGGAGCGCGCGAATGCTAGCCCCGCCGCGGTGTCTGGCGGCGGCCTTCCCCGTATTTTCAAGGCGGTAGCGGTGGGGTTTGTGTCGGCCCGACCAGGTAGATGAAGAAAATCAAGAACGGTCGCGATCTGTGGGCCATCGCCGATCCTTGCCCGGAAGAATTTTTTGATCGCGCTTCACATCGCCAGATAGATGATCCGCCCGACCGCTCCGAACAACAAGGCAAGAGCCGCGGCGCCCTGGATGCCGAAACCCGCGAAGCGCTTGTTTGGTGCCTTCGTGTAACCCACGAAATAAAGAATCCTGCCGACGATCCAGATCGCGCCGAGTGCGGCGGCCCAATTGGCGTTCCAGTAGATCGCGAACAGCCACATCGATGGCAGGAAAATCGGAAGCCATTCGATCGTATTCATTTGCCCGCGAACGGCGTTCTCAAGAACAGGATCGCCCGTCATGGTGGGCGGCAGGATTCCGGTTTTGCCGTGCGCGCGCGCGACGACGGTGGCCATGCCGAACAACATCAGGCCGCAGGCGAGAGTGACGAGTGCGACGAGATAATATTTCTCCATGATGCTTCTCCGTTTTTGTTGATGGCTTAGAACGTCACCACGCCCCGGATCGATTCCCCGCGCTTCATCAGGTCGAACGCCTTGTTGATATCCTTGAGCGGCATCGTATGCGTGATCATCGGATCGATCTGAATTTTTCCCTGCATGTACCAATCGACAATTTTGGGCACATCCGTGCGGCCGCGTGCGCCGCCGAACGCCGTGCCTTTCCAGACCCGACCCGTAACGAGTTGAAATGGCCGCGTTGAAATCTCGGCGCCTGACGGCGCCACGCCAATCACAATCGATTGCCCCCAGCCGCGATGCGATGCTTCCAGCGCTTGCCGCATCACGGTGACATTGCCGGTGCAATCGAATGTGTAATCCGCGCCGCCGATCTGGTCCGCGCCAGCTTTCGTCATGTTGACGAGGTGCGCGACGAGGTCCTTGCCGACGTCGTTTGGATTGACGAAATGCGTCATGCCGAAACGTTCGCCCCACGCCTTGCGATCGTTATTGATGTCGACGCCGATAATCATATCAGCGCCTGCGAGCCGCAAACCTTGCAGCACGTTCAAGCCAATGCCACCGAGACCGAACACGATGGCTTTCGCGCCTTGTTCGACTTTCGCGGTGTTGATGACGGCGCCGATGCCGGTGGTGACGCCGCAGCCGATGTAGCAAACCTTATCGAACGGCGCGTCCTCGCGGATTTTCGCCACGGCGATTTCCGGCAGCACGGTGAAATTCGCGAATGTCGATGTGCCCATGTAGTGGTGGATCGGCTTGCCGCCCATTGAGAAACGCGAGGTGCCATCCGGCATCATGCCCTGGCCTTGCGTGGCGCGAATGGCCGTGCAGAGATTGGTCTTGCGCGAGAGGCACGACGGGCACTGGCGGCATTCCGGCGTGTACAATGGAATGACGTGATCGCCTTTCTTGACGCTGGTGACGCCTTTGCCGATGTCCACGACAACGCCCGCACCTTCGTGGCCGAGGATCGCGGGGAAGAGTCCTTCAGGGTCCGCGCCCGATAGCGTGAATTCGTCTGTGTGACACACGCCGCTCGCCTTCACCTCGACCATCACTTCGCCCTCGCGCGGCCCTTCAAGCTGCACAGTGGTGATTTCCAGCGGCTTTCCGGCAGCAAAGGCTACGGCGGCGCGAACGTCCATGATGTGTCCTTCCCAGTCTATTTGCGGTCTGCGTTTGAAAACGGGGAGACCGGCATATTTGGCGATTGCCGTCTAGCATATGTTCGGGCAATGCATCGCGCAAATGAACGAAGCGCCTCACCCAACCAAACTCGATTCGATGGCCGCGCGTTTTGCGCCAGCGCTGTTCGTGCTGTTATGGAGCACGGGTTTCATCGGCACCAAATATGTCCTGAGCGGTTCTGAACCTCTGACATATCTTGCCGTGCGGATGGTCATCGTCGTGGGACTGATGGCGCTCGTCATCGCGATCTGGCGTCCGAAATGGCCGGATCGTGCCGGTGTCTTTCACAGCGCAGTCGCGGGGCTGTTGGTGCACGGCTTCTATCTCGGCGGAACTGCCGTCGCGATTTATCATTCGGTGCCGGCGGGATTATCGGCACTCATTCCGGGATTGCAGCCGATTTTGACTTCGACGCTGGCCAATCGCTGGCTGGGCGAACGCGTCACGCCGCTGCAATGGAGCGGATTGCTGCTCGGACTTGCGGGAACGATTCTCGTGCTTCACAGCCGTCAGATGTCCGGCGACGCGGGTTGGGGATGGATCGCAACCGGCGTGTCGCTTGTGAGCATCACGCTTGGCACTCTTTATCAGAAGCGCTTCTGCACGCAGATCGACTGGCGAACTGGAAATCTCATTCAGTTTTTTGCCGCTGGATTGCTGTTCGCGACCGGTGCTTTTCTGTTCGAGGCTCGCGTGATCGACTGGAACAAGGAATTCGTACTGGCGTTGCTATGGCTGGTGATCGTGCTGTCATTCGGCTCGATCGGTTTGCTGTATTGGTTGATCCGGCATTCAGCGGCAACGAAAGTCGCAAGCCTGTTTTATCTCGTGCCTGCGGTGACGGCGTTCATGGCATTCGTGTTGTTCAACGAACGGCTCGATATGATCTCGATCATCGGCATGGCGATTTGTGCCGCGGCAGTGTTGCTGGTGAACCGGCCGGAACGCAAGCCGCAGGTCTCGCCCGGAAGCTGACACATTGAGTGTGTCTGTTGACGGTCGATCGTAGCAGGTGACGATGATTTCACGCCGCAAAATTTTATCCCAATCGTTGATGGCAGCGCCCGCACTAGTTCTGCGGCCGGTGACAACCTGGGCGTACGATGGCCCGCTTTCAAAAATGGACGAACTTGAACAGCGTCATGGAGGCCGTCTCGGCGTTGCGATTTTAAACACAGCCAACGGCAAAACGTTTTCCTATCGGGGCGACGAACGATTTCCGCTGTGCAGCACGTTCAAATGTCTCGCGGCGGCCTTCATTTTGTTTCGCGTCGATCGCGGGCTGGAGAACCTGTCACGACGGATTATCTATAAGCAAAGCGATATGGTGACATACTCGCCGACCACCGAGAAGCATGTCAGCGACGGCATGACGCTCCGCGCGATTTGCGAAGCCGCCGTGACGCTCAGCGACAACACTGCCGGAAATTTAATGCTCGACAGTTTCGGGGGACCCACCAGTCTCACCGCGCATTTGCGCTCGCTCGGCGACAGCGTGACGCGTCTTGACCGCCGAGAGCCTGAACTGAACGAAGCACTTTCGAACGATCCTCGTGACACGACAACGCCGAATGCGATGGCCGCGTCGGTTCGCAGATATACAATCGGCGATGTGCTCTCTGCTGAATCCCGCCAGCAGCTCATTGCGTGGCTCGTTGCCAACAAGACCGGCGGCAAGCGTCTGCGCGCAGGTGTGCCAGCCGATTGGCGTGTCGGGGATAAAACAGGCTCCGGCAATCGCAACGCGACCAACGACGTTGCGGTGATGTGGTCGCCGGGCCGCGCTGCAATTGTCGTGACGTCTTATTATGTCGGCGCGAGCGGGACTGACGACGAGCGCAGCGCGGTTTTGGCGGATGTCGGCCGCATTGCGGCTTCGATTGAACGAACGCCGACTTAGCCGCGCGTTTTCTTATAAGCCGCGAGCGCGCGTTCTCGGCCCACCTTATGATCGATGATCGGCGCAGGATAATTTTTTCCGAGCGTCACACCCGCCGCTGCCAATTCCATCGGCGTTGCTTCCCAAGGTTGATGAATCCATTTCGGCGGGAGTTTCGATAATTCCGGTACCCATTTGGAAACATAGACGCCGTCGGGATCGAATTTCTCGCCCTGCAAAATCGGATTGAAGACGCGGAAATAAGGTGCTGCATCCGCGCCAGATCCCGCGACCCATTGCCAGCTTGCGGGATTGCTGCCGGGATCGGCATCGACCAGCGTGTCCCAAAACCATTTCTCACCATCGCGCCAGTTGATCAGCAGATGCTTCACCAGGAACGACGCGACCACCATGCGCACGCGATTGTGCATGACGCCCGTGTGCCAGAGTTCGCGCATGCCCGCGTCCACAATGGGATAGCCGGTGAGGCCGCGTTGCCAGGCGCGCAACGCTTTCGTGTCACGCTTCCACGGAAACGCATCGAACGATGGCTGAAGATTATCTTCCGCGAGGTTCGGAAGATCGTGCAGCAGATGACGCGAGAATTCGCGCCAGCCCACTTCGCTCAAGAATTTTCCGGCGTCAGACGTAATAGCCGGATTTTGCGCGGCTTTGAAATTCGCGGCGAACCAGACCTGTCGCGGAGAGATTTCTCCAAAGCGCAAATGCGGCGACAGGCGCGATGTGTTGTCGCGGTCCGGACGATCGCGCAATTTCGCGTAACCCTTGATGTCGGATTTAAGAAATTCGTTGATGCGTTGCTGCGCGGCTTTCTCGCCGGGCGTCCAAGTCTCGCGCAAACCTTGTGCCCAATCGGGTTTGTTTGGTTCGAGTTTCCACGATTTCAGATCGTCGCTTTTGATGTTTGGACCCGATGAGAGCGTCTTCGGCGCGGGCAAAGGCTTGCCGGGGCCTTCCATGCTCAACACACGTTTCCAGAATGGCGTGAACACGCGAAGCCCGCGACCTTCCTTGTTGCGGATAGCGGACGGCTTGATCAGAAGGTCGCTTGGAAAAACTTTCAAATCAACATTCATTTTTGCCAGCGCATGCGTGATATCGCGTTCGAGATTTTTCTGCGCTTCAATGTCACTGCCGATGCAGAACGCAGACGACGCTTTGGTTTCTTTCACGATCTCCGAAATGATTTTCGCGCTCTCGCCCCGGCGCAGCACCAACGTTTGTCCGAGCGTTTCGAGATTAGTTTGCATCGCTTCCAGCGATTGCGCCAGCCACCAACGCGATGCGCCGCCGAGCGGACGCGCGTGCGGAGAACGCAGCGCTGGACTCTGTTCGTCAAGCACGTAGAGACACACGAGTGGCGCGCCGGTTTGTGCGGCGGCGTGCAGCGCGGCGTGATCGGACAGACGAAGATCGTCGCGAAACCAGACGATGATGGGAGAACCCGAAGCGGACATCGCACCATTTAGGCTGAACGTGAGCGCCGTGTCAGTCCGTGATCGCACACAATACACAGGCCGCAATTTCGCCACTCGATTCCGAGTCCGTCACCGTCTGGCCATAAAGCCCGCGATGTGAAACCATTTGCGCGCCAAAGCGTAATATCTCTATTGATTTCAGGAATTTGGGAGACGCTCGTGAAGCGCAACGTCATTCTTTATCTTGCAACGCTGATTGTCATCATTCCGATCGATTTTCTGTTCCTCGGCGTCATCGCGAAGGATCTTTTCACCTCGCAGGTCGGCGACATGCTCGGCACCGTGCGGCTTGCGCCGGCGATCCTGTTTTATCTTTTGTATGTCGTCGGCATTCTGATTTTCGTCAGCGCGGCACCTGGCACGACGTGGCAAACGACATTGCTTTACGGCGCACTGTTCGGCTTCTTCTGTTACATGACGTTCGAGCTGACCAGCATGTCGCTGCTCAAGCACTGGGCGTGGCCGGTGGTGTTCGTCGATGTGACGTGGGGCGCGTTCGTGACTGCAGTCGCCTCGACGCTCGGACTTCTGATCGCGAACTGGATCTCGGCGCGCGCGTAAGGCGCACGAGAGACGGCGACATGTTTTTGGATCGATGAAATCTTTGGACGAAAAAAGGGACGCCGTGATGGCGTCCCTTTTGTTTTGTGGGCGTGCGTTTAATCGCTGCGGCGCAGGCGTTACTTCAATCGCTATTTGGGTTGCGCGACAATGCGGATGTAAGGCTTCGGCGATTTCCAGCCGCCCGGATAGGTTTTTTTGGCGTCGTCGTCGCTGACGGAGCCGGCGATGATGACGTCCTCGCCCTGTTTCCAGTTCGCAGGCGTGGCGACCTTGTGCTTGGCCGTGAGTTGCAGCGAGTCGATCACGCGCAGGATTTCATCGAAGTTACGTCCCGTCGTCATCGGATACGCAAGCGCAAGTTTCACCTTCTTGTCAGGTCCGATCACGAACACGGTGCGCACCGTTGCGTTGTCAGCCGCCGTTCGTCCATCCGCGCCGCCCGTCGTCGAGGCGGGGAGCATGTTGTAGAGCTTGGCGACCTTCAAATCGGTATCGCCGATCATCGGATAATTCGGCGCAGTGCCTTGCGTTTCCTTGATGTCGTCGGCCCATTTCTTGTGGTTGCTCACCGGATCGACGCTCAGCCCAATCAGCTTCACGCCACGCTTATCGAATTCCGGCTTCATCCGCGCAAGTGTTCCAAGCTCAGTCGTACAAACCGGCGTAAAGTCCTTTGGATGCGAAAACAGCAGCGCCCAGCTGTTGCCGATCCAGTCGTGGAAATGGATGTGGCCTTCAGTGGTGTCGGCTTCAAAGTCCGGTGCCTCGGCACCAATCTGGAGAGTCATGTCCGGCCTCATATATTTGAAATTGCTACGAAATTTTTCGACCCGAGCTTCTATATCGTTGCATTGACTGAGATGAAAAGGGGGTGGCGAAAAGGACAATAGCATTCCCTGCCGCTCCCGATCTCGGGAATTTCCTACTCATTTTGAGGTGGTGGCCGAAAGGTCGCGGCTGTCAATATTTCGCATCGTTAACGAAGATGCCCCGAATCTGCCACGGACAGGCCCCACCGAAGCCGGGCTGCACTGGCACTCGTGCGGCGGCGATGGCGACGTGGTCCTGAGACTATTCTGCAACCATCCCAAGAGGAAATCGCCACCAAAATCATTCGTTAACCGCTCGTTAACACCCGCATGAAAATGCTGGGCAAACACAAAAAGAGAAAAGTGAAGTCCTGAAATGCCCGCCGCCAATACGACCCCGAATGGGGCCTTGTCCGAACTCATCCGAACCATCGAAACCTCGCAGATCGCCGACCGCGCCGTGGCCGTTCACGCGCTCGCATACGTGCGCGACGGCGTCATTACCGGCGAAGGCCCAACCACGGCGGGCAGGGTACATTTTTCCCGCGCGCTCGACGCTCACGACGTTGCCTGGTGCGCACGCATCCTGACCGCTGCAGCTGTCTCCAATCAGCCGGTCAGCCGCGAGGAAGCAGAAACGCTTTTCGAAATCAACGAAGCCGCCTCCGAGCGCAGCGACGATGGCAGCTTCGACGACCTTTTCGCCAAGGCTGTCGTGCATCACGCCGCATCTGCTTCGGGATTGCCTGTGCCGCCGCGCTCAGTCGCGCTCTCTCCAGAGACTGCGATTGAGAGCTGGGCACCGACAAGGTCCGTCAATGTCGATATCGAAGTGCTGGAATGGATCGCTGGCCAGATGCGCGGCAAGCGTCGCACTAACCGTACACTCATGACGCTCGTTGCAACGCTGATCGGTACCGCGACCTTGCCGTTGGCGCAGACGATTCCAAACATTCTTGATTTCGGAACTATCCTCGATCTCGGAATGTAATTCCGCCGAATTGAAGATTCGAAACCACGGCGGGGTTATTCCCCCGCCGTTTTTTGTTTGCCGGACTCAATCTCCAGTCCTACCGAGCGGCCCGGAAATCCCGCAGCATCGAAATAGCGCTGCGTTCCCACGCGCTGGAAATTCAGCACAGTGCGCAGGCTGTTAGCTGCCGGCTGTGAGCTCAACGTTCCCTTGAAGGCTTGCGGTGTCGCGCCGTTCGGCATTGCTTCGGTCATGACGCGGCCGAGCAGGTTGCCCTTCGGTTTAGACGAGAGGCCCATCAGGTTTGCGACCGTGATACCGACATCGGCATTGCTGACAGGCAGGTCGTTGACAAATCCTGACTTAAAATCCGGTCCGATGGCGGCCATAAAATTCTTGGTATCGCCGCGACCGAAGCTGCCATGCATGCCCTGGCCTTGTCGCAAGACTGTATCTGCGACTTCGACCGAGCAAGCAGTGGGTTCGTCGCAGCCCTTGGCATATGAGCGGAAATTCAAGACGATCGACGGATGTGGCGTGATCGCCGAACCTTTCAGGCCGAGCGCCGACAATGGCAGCGTGCCGGGAATACGACCGAGATCGTCATCGACAAAAAGCCCGCTGGTGTAATCCTGATCAAGGAGCGCCTTGACCACGCGCGCGGCAAGTTTGCGATCTTTATTAGGAAGATAAATCAGGTCCGAGCCGCCGTTTGTTGCGACGACCACGTCCGGCTTGTCCGGATTTTTGCCGAGGACGCCGTTACCGGCCTTTGGATGTTTATTGTCCTCAATTTTCGCATTCTTGTCGTTGGGATCGAACAGCGGCATGCTCAACGCTTTGGCAAGATCGATCGCGACAAATCCCATCGGCAGGAAGTCCTTCGGCGTGTCTTCATATGTCATCTTGGCCGACGGGCTTGTTTTGCTTTCCTTCGAAATTGTCGAAAAGCCATGGTCGGCGCTAACGACGATGTTGGTGTTGCTGGCAAGGCCGAGATCGTCGAGCGCCTTGCGAATCTGCGCAAGATTGTCGTCGGCATTTTTGATACCGGCCATCGATGTTGGGCCGTTGATGCCGGGCGTAATCGTGTTGAGGCTGTCGCCGTGATTGTGCTGCGATCCGTCCGGATCGCGTGACCAGACGACCAGCACGAACGGTTTGCCGCGCTCCTTGAATATCGGGAGCACGACTTTGGTGGCGACGTCGGTGAAATAAGCCTGCTGTGCTGAATTGGGAACGACGGTGCCGGGTGTCTTGGCGTCACCTGCCTTGCTGTTTTCGCCGCGAGGTGTTGCGACCAGGGGCAGGTTTGCCTTCGTTAGAGCGTCCTGCATTTCCTGAGACAACGGCACGCCGTTTTTACCGCCCGTCGAATCGTCGATCACAATCGAATGAAGTCCGGGTTTGTCGGCACGGTCGGTGTGATCGAAAATGAGCGTAGGACCAACCTTGCCGATGGCGGCGGTGCTGTATCCCTTGCTGCGTGCCATCTTCAGGATGGTTTCCTCGTTGATATAATCGCCACCAAAATGCTCATCGACATCGGCAAGCACGGGGTCCGTTTCTAGAAATGGAACGACGGTGTTGGCCGCGGCCGGTACGGGATAGCCGGTATAGATCGTGTTGCTGAAAGTTCCACTGTCGCCGAGATAGTGGCCCGTCGCCATGCCGCTCGCATTTGCCATCGTGAATGTTGGAAACAGTGAGTGCGAGTTTTTGAAGTTCACACCCTTATCCCGAACCGCAGCCATCGCTGGCGCTGTTTCAGGCGTCACGATCATGGCGCGCAGGCCATCCGGCACAAACAGAATGAGATTGCGCGGCTTGTCGTTTTGCGCGAAGGCCACGGTCGCTGACGTGGCTAAAACGGCGACGGCTACGATTGCAGTGGCGCGGTGCATCGGAATCTCGCTTCTGAATTTATAAGGATCTGGGCTGCTTGCGAATATGGGCGGTAGAACCCGATTGCAGGTGTAGATTTTCTATGCGACGGAATTGTTACAATCGACGTCTCATGCAAGATTACTCACACTAAAGAAATAAGCTCCCCCCACAAGTCCCGCGCGAGTCAAGACAAACCGCATGTTCAAAAAGATTCTGATCGCCAATCGGGGCGAAATTGCCTGCAGGGTCATGAAGACCGCGCGACGCATGGGTATCAAGACGGTCGCCGTTTTTTCCGAAGCCGATCGCGATGCACTTCACGTCGAGATGGCGGATGAGGCCGTTTTCATTGGACCGCCGCAGGCTGCCGAGAGTTATCTCGTCATCGATAAAATCGTCGATGCCTGCAAGAAGACCGGCGCGGAAGCTGTTCACCCCGGATACGGATTCCTGTCCGAGCGAGAAGCGTTTCCGCGCGCGCTTGAGGCGGCGGGTATCGTGTTCATTGGTCCCAATCCTGGCGCGATTGCCGCAATGGGCGACAAGATCGAATCCAAGAAGGCAGCAGCCAAAGCGAAGGTCTCGACAGTGCCTGGCCATCTGGGCGTGATCGAAGACGAAAAGCACGCGGTGAAAATCGCTGACGAGATCGGCTATCCGGTGATGATCAAGGCCTCGGCCGGCGGCGGCGGCAAGGGTATGCGCATCGCGCATTCGACCTCGGAAGTTGCCGAAGGATTCAATCTCGCCAAGGCCGAAGCCAAATCGTCATTCGGCGACGACCGAGTCTTCATCGAGAAGTTTATCGTCGATCCGCGTCACATCGAAATTCAGGTGCTCGGCGACAAGCACGGTAACGTCATTTATCTCGGCGAACGCGAATGTTCGATCCAGCGCCGCAATCAAAAAGTCATCGAAGAAGCGCCTTCGCCGCTGCTCGATGAAACCACGCGCCGCAAGATGGGCGAGCAGGCGGTCGCGCTGGCGAAGGCCGTAAACTACGACTCCGCGGGCACGGTCGAATTCGTCGCGGCACAAGATAAGAGTTTCTATTTCCTGGAAATGAATACGCGGCTTCAGGTCGAACATCCGGTCACAGAGCTTGTGACCGGCGTTGACCTCGTCGAACAGATGATCCGCGTTGCAGCGGGCGAGAAGCTGACGATTGCGCAGAAGGACGTCACGCTCACCGGATGGGCTGTTGAATCGCGCGTCTATGCAGAGGATCCGTTCCGTAATTTCCTGCCGTCGATTGGGCGGCTGGTCAAATATCGCCCGCCGGCAGAATCCAAATCGGATGACATTACCGTTCGCAATGATACCGGCGTCTATGAAGGCGGCGAGATTTCGATCTACTACGATCCGATGATCGCGAAGCTGGTGACGCACGCGCCGTCGCGTGCTGCGGCCATCGAAGCACAATCGAATGCGCTTGATGCGTTCTATATCGATGGCATTCGCCACAACATACCGTTTCTGTCGGCGCTGATGAATCATCCGCGCTGGCGAAGCGGAAATATATCGACTGGTTTCATCTCCGAGGAATTTCCGAAAGGGTTTGGACCGCGCGCACCCGACGGCGAAGTCGCGCGCCGCATGGCGGCTGTTGCAGCAGCCATCGATCATGTTCTGGGCGAACGTAAACGCCAGATTTCAGGGCAAATGAATGGGCGCGTGGTGTCGCGCGAACGCCGCCGTGCTGTCTGGCTCGATCGTGAGGAGTTTTTGCTCGATGTCGCGAGGGATGCCGCCAATATTGTTGTGCGTTTCGTCGCGGGCGATGGATCGCTGGGCACGCCGCATGTTCTCGCGTCGAACTGGAAACCGGGCGAAGGAATTTGGCATGGATCGATCGACAAGCACGCGCTGGTTCTGCAAGTGCGGCCGATCGCCAATGGATTTCGCCAGACGCATCAGGGCTTCGAGGTCGCCGCGCAAGTTTTCACAGAAGCAGAGGCTGCGTCGGCGCGCCTGATGCCGGTGAGTTCAAAAGCGGACACAGGCAAGAAAGTGCTTTGCCCAATGCCGGGTCTCGTCATTTCCATCGCAGTCACTGACGGGCAGGACGTCAAAGCCGGCGAAACGCTCGCCGTGATTGAGGCGATGAAAATGCAGAACGTGCTGCGCGCGGAGCGCGACGGTGTGGTGAAGAAAATCCACGCTGCGCCCGGTGCCACGCTGGCGGTGGATGCGTTGATTCTTGAGTTTGCCTAAATGGAAATCGATGCGCCGAAAATCTCGGCGAATGATTTCTTCAATGCCACATCGACATCGTGCATCGTCACGGGCAATCCGAGGTCGACCAGACTGGTCACTCCAAACCGCGCTTCTTCGACACCGCACGGGACAATCCCTGAAAAGTGGGTGAGGTCCGGTTCGACATTGATCGAGATGCCGTGCAACGTCACCCAGCGTTTCAGCCGCACGCCGATGGCGGCGATCTTATCCTCGTGACCGGTGCCTTTGTCCGGCCTGTTGACCCATACGCCGACGCGGTCCTCGCGCCGTTCGCCGCTCACATTGAACGCGGCTAGCGTCTGGATTGCGAGTTGCTCGAGATTGGCGACATAAGCGCGAACATCAGGACGCCGCCGCTTGAGATCGAGCATCAGATAGACGACGCGCTGGCCGGGACCGTGATAAGTGAACTGGCCGCCGCGTCCGGTGGAAAAAACCGGAAACCGCGCGTCCAGCAAATCGGAAGCGTGAGCGCTTGTGCCGGACGTATAGAGCGCAGGGTGTTCCAGAAGCCACACCAACTCCGGCTCGTGGCCTGCGGCTACGGCCGCTGCCCGGGCTTCCATCGTCTCTACGGCCTCCAAATAGGGAACCAGCGCGGAAGCTATCCGCCACTCGACGGCAGGCCCCGAAGGGCCGCAAAATGGCGCTTTGGCGAGGTCGCCACGCGGGCTGATAAGAACATTAACCATTGGCTAACCATAACCGTGGTGTGGTGGTGTCCCAGCATATTTGTGAGTGCGGAGCGCCAGTGCCAACCCTCGATAACGTCTCAGTCGACCTCATGGTAGTCCTCGGGACCACCACCATGCCCGTCCATCAGGTCATGCGCCTGAGCCGCGGCGCCATCATCGAACTGGACTCCAAGGAGCAGGACGAGGTGAAGGTTCTGGCGAACAATCTACCGGTCGCGAGCGGCGTTGTGGTCGTGAACCGCAATCGTATCGCGGTCGAAGTCAAGCAGATGCTGCCGAAAACCCCCGATCACAGATAGCTTTAGCCGCTTCGGCCGATAGGGCCGGGCAGCCCTTGTCGGTCCATCCCTGATTTGTTAAATGGGCGCCGGATCGACGGTGCCGGTTGCGAATCCGGGCCCGAACCATCAGCGCTCGTGGCGGAATTGGTAGACGCGCTGCCTTGAGGTGGCAGTGAGTAAAATCGTGGGGGTTCGAGTCCCTCCGAGCGCACCACTTCAAAAATCGGCTTGAAGCAACAAGCCCTCGGCAATAGCGCCAGCGATGCGGCATGTTAGAAGCTGCATCGGGCGGGTGCATGATTCTGAATCTTCGATCCTTATCTCGATCCTTGGGTTTCGCGGTGTGGCTTGCTGGCAGCGTCGGCGCGCTATCGACGGCGCTATGTTTTGCCCAGACGCCAGCGGTCACGAACCCAAATGCTCCGGGCGCACGAGAGTTGGTCGTCGGCACGAAGATTGCGCCGCCATTTGCCATGAAAGGCGAAGACGGAAACTGGACGGGCATCAGCATCGAGTTGTGGCGTCACGTCGCCGATCAATTGAAGTGGCGTTATCGGTTCGTTGAGACTCCCACAGTGACTTCACTACTGGACGGACTGAGTGTCGGCAATTTCGATGTCAGCATTGCCGCGATCACGGTGACACCGGAACGCGAGCAGACTCTCGATTTCACGACGCCGTATTTCACCGCTGGAACGGGAATCGCGGTTCAGTCGGATCGGATCGCGACATGGATGCCGGTGCTGAGATCGATCGCGTCAGTCAGTTTTCTTCAAGCGACGCTGGTTCTGCTAGGGCTCGCATTCGTGGCGGGTTGGTTGATCTGGCTATTTGAGCGCAAATCCAACGAGAACTTCGGCGGCGGACTGAGACGCGGTCTCAGTTCCGGAGTCTGGTGGTCCACTCACGCGATGACCCAGCGCGTCACTGGCGTGGTGTCGCCGATGACGCTGCCGGGACGTATCGTTGCGATGATCTGGATGGTGTTCTCGGTGATCGCGCTTGCGGTATTCACCGCTGGCATCACGTCGTCGCTGACGACGAAGCGTCTGCACGGCATCGTCACTAATGTCGGCGACTTACAGTCAGTGCGGGTCGGCGCTGTTGCAGGGACAGCGACCGAAGAAAGCCTGTCGCGGATGCGTATCAACTACAAAAAGCTGGGCTCGCCCGAACTTGGACTGAAAGCGTTGCGCAGCGGATCGATCGATGCATTCGTCTACGACCGCCCGCTGCTAGCCTATCTTGTTCGCCAAGGCGGCTCATCAGTTGAATTGACCGACATCGCGCTCGATCAGCAGAGCTACGCGATGGCTTTGCGCAACGACAGTGTGCTACGCAAGCCGCTGAACGTGGCGCTGCTCCATGCGCTGGAATCGGAATGGTGGAAAGACACGCAATTCCAGTATCTCGGCGCGCGACGCTAGATATGTGCAGCACAAACTATCTGACGGTTTTTGTATCGGGCTCTGCAATGAGCTTTGCGTCGCCCGGCGATGCGGGTGGAGTGAAAGCCATTCCGCCTGCGGGAATTGACCAGCTTCCGGGAAGTTTTGTCTGGCTCACGTCCTTCGGCGACGCATCAAGGCGGGCGTCGCTTTTCTTCGTGTCAGCGTAACCGATTTTAAGATTGATCGACGGCGGCGTCATCAGCGCGGCCTCGGACTCACGCGTGCGGGCAGAGGCTCGCGCCAGCGCAATCGATTGAACCGACAATCTGGCCATCGGCGATTGATCCGGAGATTGCTCGAACAGCCATTGTTTTGGGTCGGTTGCGGTCTTCGGGTTTTGCGTGGTCGCGGGGACGACATGAACGATGCGGTAGCCACGTGCTTTCAATTCACGGAGGATGACTGGCAGCGCAACCGTCGTTCGCTCCTGAATGTCGTGCAGGAGAAAAATTCCTTTCCCTTTCGCATCGAGCCGCGACAGCGCAAGACGGATAACCTGCGTCGAAGAAATATGACGCCAGTCATCCGCGAGGAAATCCGCGCTCCAGACCATGATGCCGCGTTCGGCGAGATAGCTTTCGACAATATCGGAGCGGCGTAACCCAGGGATACGAAAGAACGGTGAGAGCTTCGAGGAATCGCCAAGCGCTTCGGCGACATGCGCGATCCCGTCATCAATCTCCGACTTGATGCGTTCGACAGGCAATTCGCCGAAGTGGAACGGATGGTTCTCGCTGTGCGTGCCGATACTGTGACCTTCATCGTAGACGCGGCGTGCTAGGTCTGGAAATTCCTTCGCTTGATGGCCAACCATGAAGAAGGTCGCCTTGATGCATTGTGACGCGAGAATATCGAGGATCGCGTTGGTGTGAACGGCGATCGGGCCGTCATCGAAAGTGAGAACAACTTCATGGTCGCGGAGCGGAAGTGTTTCCGAATATTGCATCGTCCCGATGCGTTTGTGCTCAATCGGGTCGACGACGATGGTTCGCGATGTTCCGAGTGCGCCTGGGTTGCCCGGACAGTCCGTTGCTGCATGAGCCGGGGTCGCAAGCGAAGCCGCTAGCGCGAGGAATGCCACGTGGGCCAAGTTAGGAACGGCGAATCTAATGTTCATTTGGAGCGCTTTGGTCCGGCGTCGCCGGCACAATATGAACGACCTTGTAGCCGTTGCGATGAAGATACTGCAAGAATGCCGGAAGCATATTCGCGGTTTCTACTTTCGTATCGTGCAGGAGAACGATCCCTTTCTTTGCTTCCTTGAGGCGCTCGATAAGTAGCTGAAGCTCCCGTTGCGGCTTCATCACGTTCCAGTCACTGGCCCACAAATCCGCGCCGAAGACGGCGATACGACGGTTGGCTAAATTTTCGAGCAGGGCTGGCGTCGACGCAAATCCCGGAAATCTAAAAAACAGGGTTTCCCGGCTGGAGCGAGCGTCACTGCCAAGAGCCCGTTCGTCGGCCGCAATGCCCTTGTCGATCTGATCTACAGCGGTCGATTGGGCAATCCGGCTCAGATTTGGATGCGACCAGGTGTGGTGACCGATCGTATGGCCAGACGCGGCAATCTTCTTGACCAGATCGGGATTGGCCTCAGCGCTCTTGCCGATCAGGAAGAACGTCGCCTGCACGCATTCTCGCGATAGGGCAGCCAGAATTCTTGTCGTGGTCGGCGGAAATGGCCCGTCGTCAAAGGTTAGCACGACCTCATTGTCATTGAGCGGCAACGTTTGAGGAAAGCTTTTCAGGCCGACCCTTGGGAATTCCTTGGCGGCGATGGACAGCGTACGTGTAGTTCCCAAAATGTCTTTGTTGGGACATTCTGCGGCAATCGCTTTCGAGAAAGGGATAGCGAGCAGGACGATCAACAACCTCAGAAAAATCATCTAAAGACCTTTGAAAGCTCGCGTCTGCTTGTGGTGCAAATTTAGCATTGCACTTTTTATTGCCAATTGGGTAACTGCACGGACCTGCCGATTTTCGGCGACATTCAGTGAACCCGTGAGGCGAGACATGGCCGGTCGTCAGGACCATTCGTCCGGTCGCACCGGGGTGCGGCAAATATCCGCGCTCGACGATCAGCCGATGCGCGATGAGGACGAAAAGCTCCGCCCGGAGTTCGTCACTTTCATCGCTGATGCCATCGAGGCTGGTAATTCCGCGCTGCTGCGCGAGATCGTCGGCGAACTTCACGAGGCTGATCTGGGCGATCTTATCGGCGCGCTTGAGCCCGAGTTGCGACCACGCCTCGTTGAGCTGACCGGCAGGTATTTCGACTTCTCGGCCTTGAACGAAGTCGATGACGCCGTTCGCGAGGAAATTCTCGAGGGGCTTGAGCCTGAGACGGTTGCCGAAGGTGTTCGCGAACTCGATTTGGATGACGCCGTCGAACTTCTTGAAAATCTCGATGAAGACGAAAAGGAAGAGATTCTCGAGAGGCTGCTGCCATCCGAACGCGTCGCAATCGAACGTGGCCTCGATTATCCGGAAAATTCCGCCGGACGCCGCATGCAAACCGAATTCATTTCGGTATCGGATGATTGGACCGCGTTGCAGGCTATCGAGTACATGCGCGATACGCCTGAACTGCCCGACAGGTTTTACGAAATTTACGTCGTCGATCGCGAGCAGCATCTCAAAGGAGCAGTCCCGCTCGACGCTTTGTTGCGCGCAAAGCGTCTGGGGCCAATTATGGATCTCGTCGATGAAGACCGCCGCAGCGTGTCCGTGCTGGAAGACCAGCAGGAAGTTGCGCGCATGTTCGGCAAATATAATCTCGTCGCGGCCCCCGTCGTCGATATCGACGACAGGCTGGTGGGTGTCATTACCATCGATGACGTCGTGGACGTCATCGAAGAAGAAGCCGACGAAGACTTGAAAGCTCTCGGCGGCGTCACAAGCGACGAGCAGCTCTCCGATTCGGTTTGGAGCATCACGAAAGGCCGCTTCAACTGGCTGCTGATCAATCTTGCGACGGCGTTTCTTGCGTCCTCGGTGCTCGGATTGTTTGAAGGCTCTCTGGAAAAAATGGTCGCGCTCGCCGTGCTTGCTCCCATCGTTGCGAGCCAGGGCGGCAATGCCGCCACCCAAACCATGACAGTCGCGGTACGCGCGCTTGCAACGCGCGAACTCGGTTCCGGCAATGCATGGCGGGTCGTTGTGCGTGAGGGCCTTGTCGGGCTTCTAAATGGTGTTGCTTTCGCGGTGATCACCGGCGTCGCCGCAGTAGCCTGGTTTCAGATTCCCGGTCTTGGAATCGTCATCGGCCTTGCGATGATTTGCAATATGTTCGCCGGCGCGCTCGGTGGAATTCTGATTCCGATGGTGCTTGAGCGCCTGAAAGCCGACCCCGCAGTCGCCTCCGGCACCTTTGTTACGACGGTGACGGACGTGGTTGGATTCTTCGCGTTTCTGGGCATCGCGACGCTTTGGTTCGGCCTGAAATGAGCTTTTTGCGCCAATCCCGCGTTTCTTAACTATTCGTTAACCATGTTGGCCCGAGGCTCGGAGAGCGACAAAGGTGGCCCATGCAGCGACTGCGCCTGAAGGCGGACGGACGGATTGTTGAACTGCGCGACGGACGCGAAGCGCCGCTCGTGCCGGATCATCTCGGCGGTGTTCCTCTCAAGGCAACGACCGTTCCTGCGGTTCGCGACCTGCGCCTTCGCGCGAAACTGACGCAATCGCAGTTCGCCGCTCGGCTCGGTGTGCCGCTGGAAACGATCCGGAACTGGGAGCAGGGCAAGCGCACGCCACGCGGTCCAGCGCGTGCTCTTCTCGCGGTGATCGAGCATTCGCCTGACGCTGTGTTCGCGGCGCTGGCGACGCCACGCTGAACTGCTTTTATTCAAATCTGATTTGATGGTGCGCGCACGATCGTTTGCGCGTATCTTCGACTGCGCGCCGGTTGCATCAACCCCGGACGCTATCAAGGACCGAAATGCATTCGGTAGAAGCTAACGGAGCGACGATTCCCTCGATCGGACTAGGTACTTGGGAACTGCGTGGGCGCGACTGCGCGCGGGTCGTCGAGCAAGCGCTGCGGCTGGGCTATCGACACATCGACACTGCGCAAATTTACGAAAACGAGCGCGACGTAGGCGAGGGGTTGCGTGCGTCGGGCATCAAGCGGGCGGACGCGTTCATCACGACGAAGGTCTGGACCACACATTTCGCGCCGAACGATCTCTTGCGATCCACGAAAGAGAGCCTTTCAAAACTACGCTTGACCGAAGTCGATCTGCTCTTGCTGCATTGGCCGAATCCGCAAGTGCCTTTGCAGGAAACGCTCGGCGCGCTGGCGCAGGCCAAAGAGCAGGGTCTGGCCCGCAATATAGGCGTTTCTAACTTTACCGTCGCGTTGACCGAAGAGGCCGTAGCGGCATGCCCCGCGCCGCTTGTTTGCAATCAGGTCGAATACCATCCCTATCTTGATCAAACCAAGGTGCTGACAGCGTGCAAATCGTTCGGCCTTGCGCTTGTGGCTTACAGCCCGATTGCCAAGGGACGCGTCAAGAATGCTGAAGCGCTTCATCGCATCGGCGCGCGTTACGGCAAGACAGCCGCGCAGGTTTGCCTTCGCTGGTTAATCCAGCAAAATACCGTCGCCATTCCGCGCACTTCGAAAGTCGAGCGCCTTTCAGAAAATATCGAAATCTTCGACTTCAAGCTGACAGACACGGAAATGGACGAGATTTTCGCAATGGGAACGCGTCAGGGCCGGATCACCGATTTCGGTTTTGCTCCGAAATGGGATTGAAGCGGGATTGATCTTGCCGCTGCGATCGCGCATGCAGGGTCGCTTCTCTATCTCCGCGAGCGTTTGATGTTTTTCTTCGCTGCCAAAATTGCCGGATTTTTTGCGTTGCCTTCGAATATCGTGGCGGCACTGTGTGTGCTTGGCGTCGTCTTGCTGGCGACGCGCTTCCGGCGCGCGGGATTGCGTATTCTGATTGGCGGCGTCGTCTCGTTGCTTGTCTTTGGCTACACGCCGCTCGCCAATCTCATGCTGTTGTCGCTGTCTGAAAGATTTTCAGCGTGGGATGCAAAGGGACGTGTGCCGGATGGAATTATCGTTCTCGGCGGCGCCATCGACTCAGAGACGACTATTGCGCGCGGATCGCTGGAAATGGACTCATCCGCCGAGCGGATTGTCGCGATGTTGCAATTGGCAAAGCAATACCCGAACGCACGCATCGTGTTTAGCGGCGGCAGTGGCAATCTCATTGGGGATTCGGCTTCTGAAGCGCCGATTGCCGGGAAACTGCTTGACGATTTCGGCGTTTCCCGCGATCGCGTGGTGCTTGAAGATAAATCACGGACGACGGCTGAGAACGCGATCTTTACGCGAAAACTTGTTCAGCCGAAACCCGGCGAACTTTGGATTCTCGTCACGTCGTCTTTCCACATGCCGCGATCCATTGGCGCTTTTCGCAAAGCCGGTCTCGATGTCGAAGCCTATCCGGTGGATTGGCGGACGCGCGGCTGGAGTGACGCAAGATTGCCATTCGACAAGCTCAGCGCAGGGCTTGCGCGCAGCGACGTCGCCGTTCACGAGTGGACAGGACTGGTTGCCTATTGGCTGACTGGACGCAGCAGCGAACTCTTTCCGGGACCGCGTTAGTTCAATCGTGTCGCGGCAATCCAAGCCGATAAACGCCTCGAAAATCGTTCGGGTCTACGGGTTTGCCTTTCCGATAGATCACAAGGCGGCCGGTTTGAGCGAGTGCAACAGCGGCTTTCCTGATCGGAATGAGAAGGGCGTGCCAGTCGCCATCGGGCGACATCGCATGTGCGATTTCCGGCGCGCTGAGCGTCTTGGTATTCGGGCGTGCGAGGATTTCCATCATCGCGTCTTCAATCGGCACATCGCCGCCTTGCTTCGAATCGGAAGGGGTCATGCGTATGCCATGACGTATTGGCCGGCATCTCGCAAGCTCGATGGACTACGATCTTGCCATCGCGCGCCATGCATCCGATGAAAATTGCCGCCGCCACATCACGATGACGATCGACGTTGTCGTTGCGAACAACACCCACGGGCTGATGAACCAGCCGAGATAACCGAGCGCGAAGAAAAACGCGCGCTGGCCGCGATTGAAATGTCGGCCGGCCGATTGAAAAAGCCGCGTCGTCCGCATCACATGCGATTGGGCTTCAGGGGTGTCGCGCTTCTCGGCAAACGGCATTGCGCCCAGAAGGATCGCGACATAGTTGAACAGTCGATACGACCACGCGAATTTGAAAAACGCGTAGACAAAAATAACGATCAAGCCGATGCATTTGATTTCCCAGAGCCCGGCCGACGCTTGAATGCCGAGCGGGAGCGCCCCCAGCACATTCATGGCTTCTTCTGTGGCGCGCAACAGCGTGAGGCCACCGCCAATCGCGAGCAGCGTGGTCGATGCGAAAAAGGCAGTGCCGTTCTGAAGCGATGCCATGATTTGCATATCGACCATCCGCATTTCGCGGTCGAGCATCCTGCGCATCCAGACTTCACGGTAGATGCTCATGCGCGCGTTGAGGCTGTTGCCGCCGAGCGATGCGCGCTCGATCGTGATTGCATAGCCAGTCCAGGCAACAGCGAAGAACGCGATCGCAAGGACATCGATGGTTGCAAACTGGCTCACGACTCAGGCTTTCAATTGATATTCCGGCGCTGATGTTGTCATAGCGTGCGCCATGCAGCAACGTTGTCCGCAGACGAGTTGATCGAATGGCGCGTCGCGTGTCAGAATTGTCGCGCATGTGCTGAACGGCAAAGGTCAGGCAATGGGTTTAAAGCTCGTCATTGGAAACAAGAATTATTCGTCATGGTCGATGCGGCCTTGGATTGCGCTGAAGGGCAAGAACATTCTGTTCGACGAGACGATGATCCCGCTCTACACCGACGCGGGCGACAAGCAGCGAATTCTGGACGTAACACCATCGGGCAAGGTGCCTGCGCTTATCGATGGCGACGTTACGGTTTGGGATTCTCTTGCGATCATCGAATATGTGGCGGAGCGATTTCCCGATGCCGGTCTGTGGCCGAAGGATCATGCCGCGCGCGCTCATGCAAGATCGGTTTCGGCCGAGATGCATTCGGGCTTCATGGCTCTTCGCAACGAATGCGGCATGAACATTCATCGGCGTATTGCTTCTAAGAATCTCACCGAAGACGCACAAGCGAATGTTGCACGCGTTCAGAAGATTTGGACCGATTGCCGCGCGCGATATGGCGGTGAGGGGCCATATCTATTCGGACATTTCAGTGGAGCGGACGCCATGTACGCGCCGGTCGTTCACCGGTTTAGAACTTATGACATCGCGGTGACGCCGCCGGTGCAGGACTACATGAACACAATGTGGGCCAATGGTGCGTTCAGCCAATGGACGAAAGACGCGCTCGCGGAAACGCTTGTGATCGCAAAGTTCGAGGACTGATCTGAGAACGGTTGCTCGCCCCTCGCTCGCGAAAAATTGCCACGACGATGGCTTGACGATACGGGGCTATCGGCGCTTGGGTTCCTGACAGCGATTTCAACCAAGGATTTGAGTCATGGGGATTCTCGACACGTTGACCGGCTTGCTCGCAACACAGGGCGCGAAGGACATCGAAGCCGCGGTGCTGCCGATCGTGCTGAAGGAAGTGATGGGCAGCGGCGATCAAGGCGGTCTGTCGGCCATCGTGAAGAAGCTTCAGGATGCCGGTTATGGCGACAAGGTGAAGTCTTGGATCGCCGACGGGAAGAATATGCCGATCAGCGCCAAGCAGCTTCAGGACGTTCTTGGCAACGACACGGTGCGCCAGCTTGCCGCCAAATACGGTATTCCGGTGGACCAACTCTCGACGGTACTGGCGCAAGTGCTGCCGCAGGCGGTGGACAAGGCCAGTCCCAACGGAAAGCTTCCTCACACAGCGTAAAAGCACTCCGGTAGAACTTACTGAGATTGCAAGAATAATCGTAATCGCCGCCACGGCGCTTGATCGAAGCGCCGTGGCATTTTTGCGTTCAGAGAGGCGCGGTTCGCGTTCGTATTTCACCTCTTATGTCGCTGAAGTTATGAGTATTTTCCCATCACCGCTGCGTTGGATTTTCTCGCCAAATAACGCCCCTGCGTGCTATACGCTCCTTGGGCCGAACGGCAGTCATCGGTGCCGCCCGAATTCGCGTTAGGCGTGATGGAGCAAGGCGTTGAAGCACAAGTACGGTGTTGGAGAGACTGTTTATTACACTGCAAGCAATGTGGCGCGACCGGCGTCCAGCGGAACATACGAAGTGATCCGGCTGCTGCCGACCGATGGCGACGATTGCCAATATCGAATCAAAAGCACCACTGAAGCCTTTGAGCGGGTTGCCAAGGAAAGCCAGCTCGCCGACGCTTGATGGCTCCTCCGCGCCGCATTCACGGCGTTTCGTCCGGTCCGTCCTGAAGGATTTCTTGCATGAACCGGGCCTGGGCAGCTTCGCTCTCAAATTTCTGGCATTCGGCCAACTGGCCGATGTGGCTTGGCATCGTCATCGCTGTCGTCCTGGTATTCGTCGTCGTCAGCAGGATGCTGCGTGGCGAGAGCGCGATGTCGTTTGGCGTGGTGACGATGGGCGGGTTGTTGCTCGTTGGCATTGCGGTCGCCGCGATTATGATGCGTAAGCCGAGTGCCATGTCTTCGTCTGTTCAGGCAGTGACTTCGTCGCCTTCGCTATCCGCGCCGGATTTCCGCGCCGTTGTTCAGGTGCCGCCTACACCGGCGCCATCGGTCGCCGCATTACCGGCATTGTCTTGCCTCGATGGCTTGGCCGGTGAAAGCGTTGAGAGTGCATGTGAGAAAGCGTTATTCGCTTCTGCGGATTCCACGGCTGCGGCTGTCTCCTATACAGCGGCGCAGATCACGCGGCTTGCTTCTTACGGGACTGCCGAGTCCGCCGACAAGGTATCAAATCCGAATCTCAAGGTCTTGCGCCGAACGATCGAGCAAGACCGTTACGGTCTTGTCGCTCAGGTGCTGATGACGCGCGACGGCTGCACATCGACGGCGTGTCCATTTTTTGACTCGTTGACGATCAACAATCTGATCGCGTCGCATATGAATGAGCGCCTCTACGACGGTTTCGTCGGGCGCTACGCAGCGTTGTGGAACGCGCCGCCTTCCTCACCAAATGCCGGGCCGCCCGCTGCTGCCCTCGCACCTGCATCGGGCCGGCCCATGTCGGGAGATTTCCCCAGCGCATCGTCAACCCCGGCCGTCAACATCATGACGCCGGAACCTGCGGCGCAAGGCGCTCAGTCGTCACCGCGTCCGTCCGATGCGGCAGGCGCTCAAGCGCGCGCGCCTGCGGCCGCGAAAAAAACGAGCACACAGAAAACCGGTGCACAGAAATCACGTGCACAAGCGCCGACCTCGCTTGCGCCGTCACAAGCGGACGACGATAACTGACCGGCTATGCCGCTTCATCTCATCAAGCTCAGTGTCGGTGCCGAGTCCATCAAAGACCTGCGAGGCTGGATCGCCGAGCGCGTGAAGCTGGCAAAGGCAAAGGGCCTGCCGCCGCGCCACGTCCACGTCACACGCATGACTCCGAAGCGCGACGCGGAACTGCTTGATGGCGGTTCGATCTACTGGGTGATCAAGGGTGAAATTGCTGCGCGGGAAAAAATCGTCGCGATCGAACCGTTCCGCGACCGCGACGGTATCGGTCGCTGCCGATTGGTGATGGATCCAAAGCTTATTCCGGTGTCGCCGCGGCCGATGCGTCCGTTTCAGGGATGGCGGTATTTCGATCCTAAAAGTGCACCGCCGGATCTCGGCAAATCCGCTGCGAGCGTTGCCGCCATGCCCGAACCGATGCGCCGCGAACTGCGCGACCTCGGGCTGTTGTAGCTGGCATGATCCAGAAAAGTGGAGACCGGTTTTCGGAAAAGATCATGCCAAAACCAAACCCTAAGCCTTGATGTTGTCGATCAGTCGGGTCGCTCCGATTTTCGCCGCAACGAGCAGGCGAACGGGACCTTCGTTGAATGACGAGATAGGTGCCAGCGTTTCGGCGTGGCGCGCCTCGATATAGTCCAGCACGAAGCCAACATTGGTAATTGCGTCCGCGCCGTCTGCGAGAGCTGAATCGAAAGCCGCGCCGGCGCGCATCCGTTTTGATGTGGTCTTCAGGGTTCGAAAAAGTATAGGTGCGATCCTACGTTGTTCGGGCGAAAGATAGACGTTGCGCGATGACATCGCGAGGCCGTCGCGCTCGCGCACGATCGCACCTGCCATCACTTTGACACCGAGATCCAGATCGCGCGCCGTTCGCGTAACGACTTTGAATTGCTGAAAATCTTTCTCGCCGAAGAAAGCGAAATCCGGCCGTACCTGCGTGAACAATTTGGTCACAACCGTCGCCACGCCGCCGAAGAAATGCGGACGAAAGCGATCTTCCAGACCCGCCAGCGCTGGCCCTTCCGAGGCGATCCGCGTCGCGAAGCCGTCCGGATACATCGTCTTCGCGTCAGGATTCCACACCAGATCGACGCCTTCCGCGGCAAGCTTGCGAATATCGGCGTTCCAAGTGCGCGGATACGAGCCGAGATCTTCGTGCGCCGCAAACTGCGTCGGGTTGACGAATACCGACACCACGACCTTCGTCGCGCGCCGCTTCGCAAGGCGCACCAGCGACACATGGCCGTCATGGAGAGCCCCCATGGTCGGCACGAGAGCGATTGTGGCGTTGCGTTTGCCGAGTTCGGCGCGAGCGCGATGAAGGGCGGGAAGCGTGCGTGCAATGATGGGGGCGTTAGGCATTGGTGTCGCTGGCTGGATTTGAACTCGGTCGGGCTGCGGTAACACTAACAAGCGTCGCTTTGCACATCCAATAATCGGTCGCGCGGGCAGCAAGGCCACAGCCGCCATCGAATTAAGGATGTAGGGCGATGCGGTCCGCATTTCGCTTGATTCTTTTGCCGCCCGATTGAAGATATCCACAGGGGGAATTGGATGCTGTTGCAGGCTGGTCAGGGCAAAACGGGGTCGGCCCATGTGGTGGTGCTCGGCAACGAGAAGGGCGGGTCGGGCAAATCGACCACCGCGCTTCACATTGCTGTCGCTCTGCTGAAGGCGGGGCAGCGCGTTGCCACAATTGACCTGGATTCCCGGCAGCAAAGTTTTACCCATTATATCGAAAACCGCCGCGCCTGGGCGCAGCACACCGGCATCGAGCTTGAAGTTCCGCAGCATTGTTGTGTGGTTTTGGGCAACACCATGCAGGTCGGTGACAATGAGTTGTCGGAGTTTGCGCAGTTTTCCGCAGCGGTGAGCGCGGTGGAAGCGTCCTACGATTTCATCGTTATCGATACGCCCGGCACCGACAGCTACCTGATGCGGCTCGCTCACTCGATGGCCGACACGCTGGTCACGCCGCTCAATGACAGTTTCCTCGATTTCGATGTGTTGGGCTCGGTTGACCCCACGACCTATTCCGTCATCGGCGAGAGCCATTACGCGCTGATGGTGAAAGCGGCCCGTAAACAGCGACGCGATCTGGATGGCGCAACCACAGACTGGATCGTGGTGCGGAACCGGCTGTCGATGATCGGATCGCGCAACAAGCAACTGATTGCCGAAGGGCTCGACCAATTGTCGTTCCGGCTCGGCTTCCGGCCCGTCGATGGCTTCGCCGAACGCGTCGTGTACCGCGAGTTCTTTCCACGTGGACTGACGGCGCTGGATGACCTTGACGAAGCGACCTTGGGCACCCGGCCGAACATGGCCCATGTCACGGCGCGCGAGGAAGTCACCAGCTTGCTTCGCCAACTTCGGTTGCCGATCGATGAGCGCGGACGTCGCCGTGCCGCCACCCGCGCTGAATGGTTCGCAAAGGCAGACCATCCGTTGGAAAGCCACGATTTGACGGCCTGATGCAGAGTTCCGCGCCTGGTTCCGTTGTGTGCGCTGCAAACACAAATCCTGCACCGCAACACGCCCACGTTGTATTTTCCCAAAACAATCACACATTTGAGATACAGGCTGCATTTGTCACATGCCTGTGTGTTAACTGCTGGACAATAGGATTGGATTCGAAACATTGTAAAAGGCGACGTTTTTCGGGATCGGAAAACAAAAGGGAAATTCGATGAAGCGTGGAATTCTCATTCTGCTCGGGTTTGTCGCGGTGCTTGGTGCCGCGTACTTTTCTGCAAGCAAATGGGCCATCCGTCACGAGACCATCAGCTACTTCGATGCGACGCGCAATCGCCCCGTCGACGTCGACGTTGCTGTTCGACGCGACAAGGAAATTGCCGCCAATGCCGGCATGAACGTTCTTCCTGTTGCGGTCGTGAACCACGGCAACACAGTGCGCTTCACCGAATATTCGTTCCTCGCAAACGTTCTGGCGGCACGCGGTTATCTTGCGATCAGCATTCAGCATGACCTTCCAACGGATGCGCCGCTCGTTACCAAAGTAGGTGAGCTGTATGTCGGACGTCTGCCGGTCTACGAGCGCGGTGTGGCGAACATCGAATTCGCCATCGCGCAGATCAAGAAGATTCAGCCGAACGCCGACTACGATCACTTGACGATTGTCGGTCATTCCAACGGTGGCGATATTTCGATGTATTTTGCGAAGGTTCACCCTGAGCAAGTGAAGAAGATCGTGACGCTCGATAATCTGCGCGTGCCGTTCCTCACTGACGGCAAGTTTAAAATTCTGTCCTTCCGCTCGAAGGATCCGGTATTTAAAACCGATCCCGGTGTGATTCCCGATGACGACACGTGTGAGCAGTCCGGCATTACAGTCGTGCAGACGGGCTTCCAGCACACCGATATGAGCGATCGCGGTCCGGAGAACGTCAAGGAGAGCATTCAGGGTGTGCTTGACAAGTTCCTTGCTGACGATAGCAGCCTGAAGCCGGTCAACACCGACAAGATCGTGGTGCCAAAGCCGACCCCCGGTCCGGTTGCGCAAGCGCCAACTCCGACGAATCGCTAAATTTAAAATTGCCAATTTAAGATTGCCTTGCATTTCGGCTGCATCTGCCATGATTGCAGGCGGTCGAATGGCTGGTCCATTTCCAAAGTCCACTCTCATTCGCCACATTTTACGGTTGGCATGACACCTGCTTGTTTGGACTCATCCGAATCGCAGCGAGGTGATTGTTATGGCCGACAGATCCACCGTTTCTCCAAATCTTGCACCCTCGATCGACGATCAGGCGATGTATGCCATTAGCGACGACGAGTGCATGGCGCGCCTTGCTCACGTTCTGGAAGAGCACGACGATCAAAGGCTGCGTGAGGTTGCTCTGCTGATCAGCCGGCTTGCCGTTCCGATCGAATAGGCGCGCGACATCGTCTATTTCCGATTCGATTTTCAAACAGCCGAGCGTCGTTGTTCCCGCGCGTGCGCGGGTTGGGCGTTTTGGTTTGCCCTCTAAAAAGATGAGGGGCTAGCGCGCCGAAAGGCGCAGTGGGTCTTGGTTCGCTTTTCCAATGCAGCTTGCGAAAGCCACACTCAAAAAGCGCATCGCCTTTCGGCGCGCCGCAGACAAGTTTACGCAGTCTGCGCAAGCTTGACTGCTACTTAGCGGGATTTATGGCGAGGGGACCGTTCTTCCGGGTGCGGAATGCGCGCTGCGATCTTGCGATCCGCGCGTCCATCCGAATGGATTTCTCCATCCTTCTTCCGCTCCGCGTCCAGCCACCAAAGGCAGAGCCTCGTAGTTGGCCCGGACGATGACCCCAGCCTCCCGGACGCATGGCTGCGAACCATACGCGCGGGCGCCGCATCCTGCTCCGCATTCAAGACGCCTCTAGAAGCGCCCCTCATGACCAGGACGTGTGGAATATATTCCTAATTTCGGAGAGATGTCAAGATTGAATGTCGATTTGGGCCGGACATAAAATGCACGGGTCAAAAGCTTTTTACCAAACGCTCTCTTATATAATGGAAGTCTATTGGCGAGCGTTCGCGCTTCCGAACACTTCGTCCTCCCTTGGTTTTTGCGAGCACATATGACGCGCGATCCAACCGTTCCTAGATCAGCCGGGAAAGTCGATACGGGCAGACGAGGCGCGTTGCCCGAAACGCAAACCGATACCTCAGCCAACATTGCGGCTTTTGTCGCGAAGGCGCGCGCGATGACGCCCGGCGTGTCGGGCGGTGGGCGGCTGATTTTTGCGCTCGATGCCACGATGAGTAGGCAGCCGACATGGGACATGGCGTGTCAGCTTCAGTCCGAGATGTTTCGCGAGGCGGGCAATATCGGTGGTCTCGACATTCGCCTGGTTTATTTTCGCGGGTTCAATGAGTGCCGCGCCAGTCCCTGGATTTCCGACACGGCGCAACTCGCCAGATCAATGAGTAAGATTCACTGCGAAGGCGGTCATACGCAAATCGGCCGCGTGTTGTCCGATGCGAGGCGCGAGGCGATTGCGTCCGGCGTGCGTGCGATTGTTTTCGTCGGTGACGCAATGGAAGAAAACGTCGATGACCTCTGCGCGACTGCAGGCGAACTGGGGTTGCTGAAAGTGCCGTGCTTTATGTTTCAGGAGGGTCACGACGCGGCGGCGGAAGCAGCCTTTCGCGAGATCGCACGACTGACTGGCGGCGCGTGGTGTCGGTTCGATGTAGGCTCTGCTGCGCAATTGCGCGATTTGTTGCGTGCAGTTGCGGCGTATGCTGCAGGCGGGCGCGACGCATTGAAGCGATTAGCGGCCAGCACCTCAGGCGCAGCCGCGCTCATTGCACAGATGAAGCATTGATATGCCAACCCTGATCGCAGGTATCGTCGCCGTCGCATTGATCTATGCCGCCCTCAACATTGTGAAGGGCGCCGATCCGAAATGGCTGGCGAGAATTCTCAAAGGCGGCGGCGGCGTGGTGACGCTGGCGGCCGCACTTTTTGTTGGGGCTAAAGGAGAACTGGCGGTCGCAATTCCGCTTGGCATTTTTGGCGCTGGATTACTCGGCTGGTCGCCGTTCGGTGCGTCACTCGGATCGGCATGGACGAATTCCTGGGGCAATTACGGCCCGCAGGCGTGGAAGTCACAGGGGCAGAAGTCCCAGGTACGGTCCCAGTTTATAGAGATGACGCTCCACCACGATACCGGTGCGCTTGAGGGGACGATTACCGCCGGTCCCGAAGCGGGGCGCGTACTCGATGATTTCACGCTCGACCAATTGATTGCTCTGGCTCGCAGCTTTGACACTGAGAGCTGGGCCCTTCTTGAAAGTTATCTGGACCGCCGGTTTCCCGCTTGGCGTGACAACGCGCATGACGCATCGGCAGGACGGCGTGGCGAGGAAAACCGCGCGGCGTCGAGCGGCAAAATGACGGCCGAGGAGGCCTATCAGATCCTTGGCCTGAAGCCGGGAGCGGGGCGCGATGAAATCGGCCGGGCTCATCGTGGGTTGATGAAGAAACTTCATCCCGACCAAGGGGGGTCGACGTACCTCGCGGCCCGTGTGAACGAGGCCAAGGACACTCTGCTTCGCAACCATCGCTGACTCCGCACGCAACAAGACGCCACGATCTGCGAGCAGCTTCGTTCTCTGATTTGATTGCCCCTGCGGACGCCCGCCGTTGTCCGGCGTGATCGGTCCCGCAGTTAAGGTTTTAGAGACCAAACCTTGAAAAATGGTTGTCGCCGGGTTCGGCCCAAGCGAAATGTGCATGAAAAAGCCCGCGGAACCGCGGGCTTTTGTCGTCACATGATGGGTGAGGTCAGTTTCGGATGGCGATGCAGGAGATGTCGGAGCGCTTCAGGGTGCGGCATACCGCTTCGGCCGAGTCCTGATTGAGACCGGCAAAGCGTGCGCGATAAAGCGTCTTGTTGCCCTTGGCGACGGTTTCGGTGAACTGATCGGCGCCTCCTAGCAGCTTGCCGGCGCTGCCGCGCGCCGCTTCCAGCCGCTGGCGTGCCTCAGTCTCGCTCTCAAGCGCACCGACCTGAATGATCCAGCCCGTACGAATGATCGGCTTGATGGCACCATTCTCTTGAACGGCCTGCACGGGTTGCGAAGGAGGCTGCGGTGTCGGCTGCGGCACAACAGGTTGCTGCGCGGCTGTCTGCTGGGGAACAGCCGAGATTTGCAATGCGTGCGCCTGCGCGTTGAGATTGGACGGCGGTGTCCCGCGCAGCGCCGGATCGATCGAGGCCATCGCAGACGACTGCGAGGCGGTCGACGACGCGACTCTGCCGACGGTGCCTTGTCCGATGCCGTTGATGGTGTTGGCTTGCATCGGCAAAGGAGCCGGGAAGTCGGATCGCGGAGTTGCGGCGGCGACGGTGCGGGGCTCTTGGAGAGCTTCGAGGGAAACCTCGGCCTTTGCTTCTGCGCGTGCGACGACAGCCTTGGATGTCTCTGCGACCGCAGGCTTAGGCGCGGCAGTTGTCACGGGAGTGATCGCGCTGGTGGCCAGAGGGGCTGGCGTTGCGGTCGCAACCTTGGCTTGACCCATCCGCACCTGAACCGTCTTCACTCGAACGGGCGTCATCGGTTCTGCCGAACCCGGAATAGAGGCGAACGATTGCGAGGCGATCACGCCGCTGGTCAGCGGTGCGGGAGCGGGCTTGTCCTTAGCTGCGCTGTTGTCCTTGGCCGGCTCGGACGGCGCGCGCGGCGCTGGTGGAGGGACGGGATCTGGCACCGCCGATGCGGTCTGCACAGCGCCTTTCACCTGCACCATCGGTGCCGGGCGCGGCGTTGCATCGACATCGTCGGCCTTTGCGGCGGCAATTTTTGTGCTGCCGGCGTCACGCTCGACGATGGCGGCAACGGTGCGCTTGGTCGAGGCTTCATTGAGATGCTCTGCGAGCAGATTGCGCATCGTCGCGTCACGCGAGCCGCCGCTTCGGCCACCGAGCACGACACCGACCAGAAAGCGGTTGCCGCGCTTGATCGAACTCACAAGGTTGAAACCCGACGCGCGCGTATAGCCGGTCTTGATGCCATCCACGCCTTCCATGCGGCCAATCAGCCGATTGTGATTGCGGATGACTCGACCGCGATAGTTGAATGCGTCGGTGGCGAAGTAACGATAGTATTTCGGGAAGCGATCCTGAATGGCGCGGCCGAGTGTCGCCTGATCGCGTGCGGTCGTGACCTGATCGTCGTCCGGCAATCCGGATGCGTTGGTGTATGTCGTCTTGCTCATTCCAAGTGCGCGCGCCTTGCGCGTCATTTCCTTGGCAAACGCATCTTCGCTGCCGCCGATCGATTCAGCGATCACGACGGCGGCGTCGTTGGCCGAGCGCGTGACGAGACCCTTGATGGCGTCTTCCACGCGAATTGTTTGACCGGGCTGCAATCCCAATTTGGTGGGTGCTTGTTCGGAGGCGTTTTCCGATACATCCATCGTGGAATCGAGTTTGAGCTTGTTGCTCTCGAGACGCTCGAACAGCAGATACAGCGTCATGATCTTGGTGAGCGACGCCGGATGGCGCAGACTGTCGGCGCTGGTCGCCTGCAGCGTTTTTCCTGAATTGGCATCGACGATGATGGACGAGAAAGCGGGGCTGTAGGTGCTGGCGCTCGCCGCGTGATGCCGGTGGCGGTAATAGCGTCGTGCGTCGGCGGTATCCGTGGTGATCGACGCTGCCGCTGAGAGGGTCGCTACACCGAGCAGGGAGAGACGTAAGGCGCGCGATGTCGCCAATTTTGCACCCAGCATGAATTTCCCCGTCCGATTCCGCACTGATGACCTCGTTCTGAGGCCAAATTTGGCCGGCTCGCAGCCCATTTCAGGGCTGGGTCGTCCGTCTAAATTCGGTGGTTTCGAAGCCCATGCCGTACCGCGTGAGAAGCAGCTAAGGCGCTGGGGCTACGCTGCTTTTCCGGCTCCTGTCCGATCCGAAATTGCAGAAAATCAACCTAGGGGCCGCAGGTTTCCAAAAGGTTAATCAAGCGTTGCTGACAGCCAGCAAGGTTTAGATCGCATTTAAAGCAATTGTGCGTCGCACAAGATTCTTGACATCTATTGTGCAGTGCACTATCAAGACCGCGGTTAGGGAGCCGGGAACCTCCCGGCAATTCAAAGTTCATCCAGTCTGGGAAAAGGATTCCACCATGGTCAAAGCTGAAGAGATGCAGAAGTTCGGCAAAGAGCAGTTCGACGCAGCGGTTGCTTCTGCGAATACGTTTTCGAGCGGATTGCAGACGATTGCCACCGCTTACGGCGATTACACCAAGAAGTCGTTCGAAGACACCAAGTCGTTCTTCGAAAAGCTCTCGGGCGTGAAGTCGCTCGACAAGGCGATCGAAGTGCAGACCGAGTTTGCGAAGTCGTCTTACGAGACGTTCGTTGCAGAGTCGCAGAAGATCGGCGCGATGTACGGCGATCTTGCCAAGCAGGCTTACAAGCCGCTTGAAGGCATGGTTGCCAAGTTCACTCCGGCTGCCTGAGAAATCATTTCGGAATAAAGAAAGCCCGGCCTCATGGCCGGGCTTTTTGTTTGTGCGGACCTTGCTGTGGTTGTTATTTCGCCACGCGCAGCTTCGAGAGTGAAGCACCGATGGCGTCGAACGCCGATGCGATCCCCGAAGCCGTCGTCGTTGAGAAAAACTGGTTGTCGCTGGCACAGCTTTTCAAAATCGCCGACTCCGGATCGCCACTGGTGTTGACCTGGATCGTGTAGATCTTCACGCCCGCCGCTTTGATATTCGCGCATAGCAGAGCCTGCCGATTATCGACCTGCGTCGAAGGGTTCGAGCCGTCGCCGTACCAGCGATCGAGCGTATTCAAACCGTCCGACATCAGGATGATGGCGTCGGTGTACGTCACGTTCACGGTCTTCGTCGGCGCATTCAACGGCAGGCCCGTATTCAGCGAGAACCAGGCCCATTGCAGACCGATGGGCTGGTTAGTCGCCCCTGATGGCGACATGGCGTCGACCTTGTCCTTCAAGTTTTGCCAGTTGGAGCTAAGCGGCATCAATTGCGTCGGGCACCAAGCGGATTGATCGGCGGCCAGCCATGTGCCGAGCGGCAGAAGTGCCGGTGCGTCGGCAGTCGTGTCATAGTTCTGAGCGCGGTCCATCACGCAGCCATTCCAATTGTTGACGTTGTTGGCGATGTTGCCGCACTTCATTTTCTTTTGGTTGCTGTTGTTCGTCGATGAGCACGTCCAGCCGTCCTCAATGCTGCCGTTATCGGCCCACGAACTCCAATCCATCCAAGGCTGGTTCTTGAAACCAGTGCCGATGTTGACGGTCGCTGCAAACGGAATGATCGATATCAACACATCGCCGTCCGCAACGGCGGTCGTGCTGAGCTGATCAATCAGGTTTTTTGCGGCGGTCTGCAATGCCGGCATTTTGCCGGCCGAGCCCATCGATCCGGTATTGTCGAGCGCCATCGCGACGCGCATTTTGGTCGATCCCCACTTGGTCGTTGAGGACACGCCGAAATCGATCGTCGGATAGCCCGCGACCTTGAGGAATGCCGTCGGCATCGTGGCTGAACCGTTCATGACGATCTGAGCGCCGGTGCCTGTATTGGCCGAATACGCCGCGCTGACCGCGACGCCGTTCGCTTCGGGGTGATTGTAGAGGGCGTTGAAATAACCCTGCGCCTTCGATGTGATCTGGGAAGCCGTCAATCCCGATGCGTCCTTGGAGATCATCAATGCCGCAGTATCGAGCGCGGTCTGCATCGCGGTGCGTGCGTTGTTGACGCGCGAATAGTCGACCGCGGCACCGATGAAACCGATGATCGGAACGATCGCGATGGCGAAGATGACGGCGACATTGCCCGCATCGGCGCGGCGAAACCGGCCGGCAAGGCCTAGCAAGCGTTCAAGAGGCGTTGTTTTGTTCATGGTTTTGTTCATGGCGACACCAAAGAAAATTTATCTGATATCGGCGTAGAACCGCAGGCGTGAAGAGGTAGTAAAATGCTCCGATGAAACACGGGTGCATCTTTAATCGACTTGCGCAGGGAGGGTGCGAGGCGAAGACATGCTCAACATCGCGTTGAGTGAATGATTCAAATTTTATCGATCTGGCAAAATGGAAAGTCCGGCGAAATCGCCGGACTTTCTGCAAAATCGGACGATGTGGAGCGTTATTGTGCGACGCGCAGCTTTGTCAACGATGTGCCGATCGCGTCGAACGCGGACGCAATGCCCGACGCGGTGGTCGTTGGGTAAAACTGGTTGTTGCTCGCACAGCTTTTCAGAATGGCTGACTCTGGGTCGCCGTCAGTGTTGACCTGAATAGTGTAGACAAGCACGCCGGACGCTTTGATATTCGAACACAGCAGCGTCTGCCGCGCGTCGACTTGCGACGATGGATTGAAGCCATCGCCATACCAGCGATCCTGCGTGTTGAGACCGTCCGACATCAGGATGATGACATCGGAATAGACCACACCTGCTGTTTTCGCCGGAGCGTTGAACGGTGTTTGCTGCAGCAGTGTCATCCAACCCCAAAACAGGCCGATGGGTTGGTTCGTGGAGCCGCTAGGCGTCATGGCGTCGATTTTCTGCTTCAACAACGTTGTGTTGTAACTGAGTGCCACGACTTGCGTTGGGCAATAAGAAGACTGATCGGCCGGAACATAAGTTCCCAAAATGCCCAGCAAAGACGGCGCGTCGCTCTGCGCGTCATACGGTTGCGTGCGATCCATCACGCAGCCATTCCAGTTGTTGATGTTGTTGGCGAGGGTGCCGCATATCATTTTTCCCTGTCGGGAATTATTTGTTAACGAACAGGTCCAGCCTTCTTCGATGCTGCCGTTGTCGGACCAGTTGCTGTAATCCATCCAGACTTGGTTTTTATAGCCCGTGCCAATGTTGACGACGTTGGCAAAAGGCACGATGGAGATAAGGACATCGCCGTTGCTCGCGGCTGTTGCCATGAGTTTGTCGATCAAATCCTTCGCGGCACTTTGCAGGGCGGCCATTTTGCCTGAATTGCCCATCGATCCGGTGTTGTCGAGCGCCAATGCGACGCGCATTTTCGTCGATCCCCATTTTGTCGTCGAACTGACGCCGAGATCGAGCGAAGGGTATCCTGCAACTTTCATGAAGTTCGTCGGCATCGTTGCCGAGCCGGTCATCAAGACTTGCGCGGGATTTCCTCCCGATGCAGCCGTATAAGCGGCAGTGACTGCAATGTTCGAAACTTCCGTATGAGTATACAGTGCGTTGAAATAGGCCTGCGCTTTGGTCGTGACCTGCGATGCGGTGAGAGAACTGGCATCTTTGGAGATCATCAGCGCTGCCGTGTCGAGTGCGGTCTGCATCGCCGTTCTCGCATTGACTGCGCGCGAATAGTCGACCGCCGCGCCGATGAAACCGATCATGGGCACCATCGTGATCGCAAAAATCACGGCGATGTTGCCCTGTTCCGAGCGGCGGAAAGCAGCGGCGAATTTCAAGAGGGTCTTGGAAATCGAAGGCTTCAGAACAAAAGGTTTGGACATCGCTCGCACCAAAAGGTTGCAAAAGCCAATTCGTAGCCAATCGCCGTGAAGAGCCGGTAAAATTTGCGCCGTTTTTAAGTGAAATGCCGCAGTTGCCGAGCGAATCGAGCGTCGATTTCGTTCGTATCCTCAACAGTTCCTGAACCTGAAATGGGCCGACGCCGGCGCGAAGGGACCGCTGGTTAACGTCCGACGGCTGGAGGCGGGCCGTCACACCGACCGATTCGACCCGATTTCGCCATGCTTGCAGGCCGATGGATCACGACCCATATTAACCATGCGGTTCGGTGGCCCTTACGAAGGCTTGCCGGTGACTATTTTGGGGTTTCAATTCTCAGGCCATGTCTTACGTGCCTTCACAATCTGAACTGATCGCGGGTTTCGGACCGTTCGGCACGCAAATTGCTGGTTTCATTCCGCGCATGAGCAAGGATGATGGTCGTTCCGGCGGCAGCGGGCCTGGAACATCCGTCATTACGAAAGTCAAGCCGAAGACGAAGCGGCCGAATCTTTATCGCGTGCTGATTCTCAACGACGACTACACGCCAATGGAGTTCGTCGTTCACGTTCTAGAGAAATTCTTTCAAAAGGACGTTGAAGCGGCGACGGAGATCATGTTGCATGTTCATCATCACGGGATCGGAGAGTGTGGCGTTTTTACATATGAGATTGCCGAAACCAAAGTCACGCAAGTGATGGACTTTGCCAGAAAACATCAGCATCCTTTGCAATGCGTGATGGAAAAGAAGTAGCGTTTGAGTTCCGCGATGCGGGAATCGAATGTGACGACACGAAACTGTTACTGACCAATCGTGTTGGAGCCGACGAGATACGATCAATGATGTGGCGGGGGCCATAAGGGACGCGAATGCCGACTTTCTCTCAGAGCCTTGAATCATCCCTGCACCGCGCGCTTGCGATTGCGAACGAGCGTCATCATCAGTACGCGACGCTTGAGCATCTGTTGCTGTCGTTGATTGACGATACCGATGCGGCCGCCGTGATGCGCGCCTGCAGCGTCGATCTGGATAAGCTGCGCGGCAGCCTCGTCAATTATCTTGAAACAGAGTTTGAAAACCTCGTTGCGGACGGTGCCGACGACGCCAAGCCGACTGCGGGATTCCAGCGCGTGGTCCAGCGCGCGGTGATTCATGTGCAGTCGTCAGGACGCGAGGAAGTCACTGGCGCGAATGTGCTGATCGCGATTTTCGCGGAGCGCGAGAGTCATGCCGCGTATTTCCTGCAAGAGCAGGACATGACACGCTACGACGCGGTGAACTACATCAGTCACGGAATCGCCAAGCGCCCCGGCGTGTCCGAGGCGCGGCCCGTGCGCGGCGTCGATGAAGATGCCGACGCCAAGGGTAACGAAGACACCAAGAAGAAAGGTGAGGCGCTCGATACTTATTGTGTCAACCTCAACAAGAAAGCGCGCGACGGCAAGATCGATCCTGTCATCGGCCGCAACGCCGAGATCAGTCGCGCGATTCAGGTGCTGTGCCGCCGTCAGAAGAACAATCCGCTGTTCGTCGGCGAGGCTGGTGTGGGCAAAACCGCAATCGCGGAAGGTCTCGCCAAGCGCATCGTCGACAGCGAAGTGCCAGAAGTTTTGGCTGCTGCGACCGTGTTCTCGCTCGACATGGGCACGTTGCTCGCCGGCACGCGCTATCGCGGCGACTTTGAGGAACGGCTCAAGCAAGTCATCAAGGAACTGGAAGCGCATCCGAACGCAATTTTGTTCATCGACGAGATTCACACCGTCATCGGCGCGGGTGCCACGTCTGGCGGCGCGATGGATGCATCGAATTTGCTGAAGCCGGCTCTGGCTTCGGGCGGCATCCGCTGCATGGGCTCGACGACCTACAAGGAATATCGTCAGCACTTCGAGAAGGATCGCGCGCTGGTGCGGCGTTTCCAGAAAATCGACGTCAACGAGCCGTCGGTGGAAGATGCGATTGGAATTCTCAAGGGCCTCAAGCCGTATTTCGAGGACTATCACAAGCTGAAATACACCAACGAGGCCATCGAGGCCGCGGTGAATTTGTCCGCGCGTTACATCCACGACCGTAAGTTGCCGGACAAGGCAATCGATGTGATCGACGAGTCGGGTGCGGCGCAGATGTTAGTGCCTGAGAACAAGCGCAAAAAGACCATCGGCATCAAGGAAATCGAAGTCACGATTGCCACGATGGCGCGGATTCCGCCGAAGAGCGTCTCGAAAGACGACGCCGAGGTGCTCAAGCATCTTGAAGCAACGCTCAAGCGAACGGTGTTCGGGCAGGACAAGGCCATCGAGGCGTTGTCGGCATCGATCAAGCTTGCGCGTGCGGGTCTGCGCGAACCAGAAAAGCCGATCGGTTCATATCTGTTTTCGGGTCCGACCGGCGTCGGCAAGACCGAAGTGGCCAAGCAGCTTGCAGAGTCGCTCGGTGTCGTACTCATTCGTTTCGACATGTCGGAATATATGGAGCGCCACACCGTGTCGCGCCTGATCGGCGCGCCTCCGGGCTATGTCGGATTCGATCAGGGCGGTTTGCTCACTGACGGCGTCGATCAGCATCCGCATTGCGTGGTGCTGCTGGATGAGATCGAGAAGGCACATCCGGATCTTTACAATGTGCTGTTGCAGATCATGGATCACGGCAAGCTCACCGATCACAACGGCAAGTCTGTGAACTTCCGCAACGTCATCTTGATCATGACGACCAATGCCGGTGCTGCCGATATGGCGAAGTCGGCATTCGGCTTCACGCGCAGCAAGCGGGAAGGCGACGACCACGAGGCGATCAACCGCCAGTTCGCGCCGGAATTCCGCAACCGTTTGGATGCCATCGTGTCGTTCGCGCATCTCAACACCGATGTCATCGGCATGGTTGTCGAGAAGTTCGTGCTGCAGCTTGAAGCTCAATTGGCCGATCGCGATGTGACTATCGAACTGTCCGACCCTGCCAAGGCCTGGTTGATCGAACACGGTTACGACGAGCAGATGGGCGCGCGGCCGATGGCGCGTATCATTCAGGAGCATGTCAAGAAGCCGCTCGCCGATGAGCTGCTGTTTGGCAAACTCAAGGGCGGCGGACATGTTCGCGTCGTGCTGGTTAAGGAAGAGCAGGGTCAGGAATCTTCACCGGACAAGATCGGCTTTGAGTATGTCGAAGGTCCGGTCACGCCGAAGCCTGAGAAGCTGCCGGGCGCGCGCAAGCGCAAGCCCAAAGGCGACAAGGGTGACGACGGCCCGAAAGGTCCGGTCAAGGCTCCGCTTCTGAAAGTGTAAGCGCCGACGCGTGTCGGCAACAATCGACCCGGCGATCGCAAGGTCGCCGGGTTTCGTTTGCTGCGTATCACGTCACAGGCGTTTCATGGCGACGAGGACAGCCCCGAATTTCACGTCGAGAAACTGCCTTGCGCTGGTGGACACGATGACAACCGCGCCGAGCGCGCAGAGTGCCACTAAGGCGTATTGCAACGACGCCTTGGCGATCTGCTTTTTGATCTCGTCAAAGAATTTGCGTTCTTCAAGCATGTCGCGCATTCCAAAATTAGCATTTCGCTAACCTTAGGAGGCGGGCTGCGGTTCGGATAGGCGCGCAACACGAATGCGCTTGTTAACCTCAACGCGCCGAGGCGTGCGCATACGCAACGAAAGAAGCCCGGCATCATGTGATTGCCGGGCTTTCGGGTAGGTCACGCTGGAGGGATCGTCAGCTTTCGCCGAGAAGCTGTCGCACGCGTTGTTTCAACGCGCGCGCCTTCTTTTCGCTGACGCGCAGCCGCTCCTCGAGATCGAGCGTGTGGGGCGCGTTGCCCGGGGTTGTGTCGTTCTGAAATGTGAGGCCTGCGCGGTCAGCGCGCCACCAGATGATTTTTGCGAGAAACGAGCGCCCCGTTTTAGGGATTGCGATACTGAATTCTTCGGGCATCGTGGCGGAGTTCGGAAGCTCAATATTCGCGCCGCTGCTCGACAGATTGCGCACGACGCAATCGACCTTCGCACCTTTCGCGTCCGCGGCGATGGCACCACCAAGAATCACGCGCTCGCGGGGGCTGGTACGACGATCAAGCATGCTTCACCCTTTTCTGATCTGACATCAGTGTATCTTGCAAACAAAACACCGGCGCGCGTTTTTGTTCGCACGGTTAATGCAAGCGCGAAAGCGAGCATATCAAGAAACCCAATGTTTGCAGGCGTAACTTTGATAGGCGCGTGAAAAATCATGCTCAACAATTCGCTAACGTGAAAGCTGCATTTTTCGATTAAGTTTTACGAAACCGTTTTCCAATCACTCTGGTGATGCACCGGAATTGTTTTGGGTGCATGGCCAGGAGGCTGCCGTGTTTACTTTCGGAATGATCGGAATTGCATTCGCTGCGTTGTGTGTGATTGCGTCGATGTCCTCGACTGCGCGTGAACCCTCGATCTAGCCAAACGCGACAATTGCTGAGGCGCCAAGTGCTGAGGCGCTGTGTGTCGCATTTGCGCGGCTGCATCCCGTAAATGACGCCTCAGCCCGCTTGACGGTCGAGCAATTTATCCGCGTCATGGCGTCATCGATTCACCCCGGTATTTCTCGGCCTTGGCGCTTCCTCCACACGATTCCCTGAAATGGCAGACGGCGTCTGGCGCATTCGCGCTGGGCGTGATTTCTGCGTCGACATCGATTCTTGCGTTGGTGTTGTTCGGCACTTTTATAGGTGTCGGCGCTTTCGCGCATGACTCCGGTTTCACGCTGGGATGGGCGCTTGCGAGCACACTTCTGATCTGGGCTGGTCCGGCACAGATTATCCTGATCGCGACCGCGCATGCGGGGGCGACAAGCCTTGAGTCGGCACTCGCGGTGACGGTCAGTGGAATTCGTCTGCTGCCGATGGTCGTGGCAGTCCTGCCGATGTTGCGGTCATCGGGCACGAAGACGCGGCAGCTTCTGCTCCCCGCGCATCTGGTCGCAGTCACCGTTTGGGTTGAGAGTTTTCGTCTGCTGCCGCATGTGCCGCGCGAGCGACGCATCGCCTTCATGAACGGTCTCGGCGGCGGTCTGGTCGCGCTCAGTACAGTTGCAACTGGAATTGGCTTTGGTCTTGCGGCCAATCTTCCTGCCATTCTCGCCGCAGGGATTCTGGCGCTTACGCCTCTGACATTTTTGTTATCGACTGCGCGTAACGCGCATCGCCTCGTCGACAAACTCGCGCTTGCATTCGGACTTGCACTTTATCCGGTATTGTCGCTGCTCCATACCGGCGTGGATATCATGATATGCGGCGTGACGGCCGGCACGCTGGCCTATGGCGTCGATCGTTGGCGAAAGCGCAACACATGAGTGGAGTTTTTGGAGATGCTCATGCCGTCGTGCTTCTGCTGGTCGCAGGGTTTCTGGCGAATGAAGTCTGGCGCGCCGCGGGCCTCGTCATCGGCCGTCGTCTCCATGAAGATTCTGAAGTTATCGTTTGGGTGCGTGCGGTTGCAGCCGCGATCCTCGCCGGCGTCATCGCACAAATTCTGATCGCGCCGCCCGGCGCACTTGCGACCGTGCCGAGTGTCGTGCGTTTCGGCTCTGTCGTTATTGGTTTTGCGGTTTATCTCGCGACGCGCAGATCGGTGTTTGCCGGCGTCGTTGCGGGCGAGATATTTGTTCTCGCCGGGAAATGGTGGCTCGGTTAGCCCTTTAGCGCCGCCATCAATCGAGCTGCGTGATCTTCGAGAACCTTGGCGTCTTCTTTGCGTGTCGCAGGCGGCAGCAGCGCGATGCCTTCGACGCGCGGCATGACGTGCATATGAAGGTGATAAACGACCTGACCGCTGGCCGCTTCGCTGAACTGCTGCAATGTGATGCCGTCGGCGTTGAAGGCATCTTTCGCCGCAACTGCGATCTTTTTCGTGGCGCGCGCGACATGCGCAAAATCGTCGGCTTGGATGTCGAGAATGTTGCGCGCGGGTGCCTTCGGGATCACCAGCGTATGTCCGGGGCAGCGCGGCATAATGTCGAGGAAGGCGAGGGTGTGATCGTCTTCATAGACTTTGTAGCAGGGGAATTCGCCGCGCAGGATTTTCGCGAAGATGTTGTCTTTGTCGTAGGCGGTCATGGCGTGCCCTGTGTCGATCAACGCGACAATCGCTGCGAAGCACGTTCCGGTCAAGCGCGATCAGTCGCGGATATTGACCTTGCGGAAAGGCCCGGCATCGGTCAATTCGCGGACCGCTTCTTTGACGTAAGCGCGCTCATGCTTGAGATAGTCGCCGACCGCGCGCCGCAGTGACGGATCCGCAATGTAGTGTGCAGAATAGGTCGTCTGCGGCAAATACCCGCGCGCGATTTTGTGTTCGCCCTGCGCACCGGCCTCGACACTTTTCAATCCGCGCTGGATCGCAAAGTCGATCGCCTGATAATAGCAGACCTCGAAGTGCAGGAAAGGATGATGCTCGATGGCGCCCCAGTTGCGGCCGTACAACGCATCCGATCCGATGAAGTTGATGGCACCCGCGATCCATCGCCCCTCGCGTTTGGCCATCACCAGCAATACATCCTCGGCCATCGTCTCGCCGATCAGGCGATAGAAGTCACGCGTGAGATAGGGACGCCCCCATTTGCGCGATCCCGTCTCCACGTAGAAAGTGAAGAACGCGTCCCACGCGTCTTCAGTGATGTCGCTGCCCGTGAGCGGATGAATCGTGATCCCGTTCGCCAGTGCATCGCGGCGTTCGCGGTGAATTGCCTTGCGGTGGCGTGAATTGAGGGTGCTCAGAAAATCCTCGAACGTCTTGTAGGTCTCGTTGCGCCAATGGAACTGTTGATCCGTGCGTTGAAGAAATCCGTGCTTTGCCAAAAACGCCCATTCTTCTTCGCGCGTAAAAGTGACGTGCACCGACGAGGCGTTGACGGCTTCGCAAAGACCGATCAATCCGCCGGCGAGTGCGGTGCGTGTTCGCTCGGCGCTTGTGCCGGGTCGAATGAGGAGGCGAGGGCCGCTGGCCGGCGTGAACGGAACGGTGGCCTGAAGTTTTGGGTAATAGCTTCCGCCTGCGCGCTCAAATGCATCGGCCCATCCGTGGTCGAAAACATACTCGCCCTGGGAGTGGCTTTTCAGATAGCAGGGAACGATGCCGACAACGCCGCCGTCGCCCGCGCGCGCGATGAGATGACGCGGCCCCCAGCCGGTGCGTGGCGACGCCGAAACCGACAACTCAAGTGCCGAGAAAAATGCGTGGGAAACGAAGGGGTTGTACGCTTGAGTGGAATCGATACGCGAATCGGTTGCGACACCGGATGAAGTGCGCTTTGCCGTGCAGCCCGGATTGGCGCATGCGTTCCAGTCATCCGCCGAAATCTGCGTGACGGATGATACCGCTTCAAGGGTGATCTCGGAGGAATCCGTCAATGGAAACACGCACCGCGTCATCTGAAAAATCGAGTCTGTACCACAAGATAGATCGGCTTTTGCGGGGATGACTTCAAGAGCTTTGCGCGGGCGCGCAGATCAACCTTCAGGCACAAACCCTTCGAAGATCATCTGGTCGGCTTGCGTTGCGGCTCGCGCACGCTGTTCCGGCGTTCGTACCGTCCAGGTCAGCAGCGCACAGCCGAAGATGTTGCGCGCGATCCACGGTGCAGGGGCAGGCAATTCGTTGACCCAATAGGCCACGAAATGCGGCTGCGTCCGAAAGGCGTGGCGAAGTCCCTTCATGTCTTGGATTTTTGCGGGTGGCAGCAGCTTCCATTCGTCTTCGGCGTAATGCCGTTCCGCGACAACGCCGCGCGGCCGCTGTGGCAAGAGTTCTTTCAGCGCGACGACCTGGTCGGGATCGAATGACATCACTGCGGCGGGCCCATCATACGATGCAAGCACTTGCGCCATCCGCGCGACCAGCTTGCGGTCACCGTTAAAGCGGCTTTTGACTTCAATGACCAGAGGCACGCGCGAGGACACCCTGTCGCACAGATCCGCAAGCGTCATCATGCGATCCGGCGTGCCCTTGAAGGAAACGTTCTTGAGTTGCGTGGCAGTCATCGACAGCAATTCGCCGCTGCCATCCTCCAGTCGGCCAAGCTCGTAGTCGTGATGGACCATTGCTTCGCCGTCGCTTGTGAGCTGCACGTCGACTTCAATTCCGAAATTGCGCGCGACTGCCGCGTCAATGGCTGACGGCATATTCTCGACGATGCCGCGCGCGCGATCATGCAGACCGCGATGCGCGATCGGCCGCTTGGTCAGCCACTCCGGCGAGCGCGAAAACATATGCTTATTTTTCCTTGAGCATGATCATTTTCCGAAAACCGCTTCACACTTTTCGGGATCATGCTCTAAGATACTTCGAAGATACCTTCGACCTCGACGGCGGCGTCGGAGGGCAGCGATGCAACGCCGACGGTTGTGCGTGCGTGTCGGCCTTTGTCGCCGAATGCGGCCACCATCAGGTCGGATGCGCCGTTGAGGACTTTCGGTCCATCGAAGTAATCAGACGCCGAATTGACGAAGCCGCCGAGACGGACCACACGAACCACCTTGTCGAGATCGCCGAGTGCCATCTTGACCTGTGCGAGGATGTTGACCGCGCAGCCGCGTGCGGCTGCAGCACCTTGCTCGGTTGTCACGCCAGCGCCGAGCTTTCCTTTGGCGATCAGCTTGCCATCCGGGCTGTAGCAAACCTGGCCGGACACGAAGAGAAGATTGCCGGTGCGCACAAATCCGACGTAATTCGCCACTGGCGATTTGGGTTCATGCAACTCGATTCCCAACGCGCTCAACTTTTCTTCGACCGTTCCCGCCATTCCGCCCTCGTTGATTTTGTTGTCGCCGTTCCTCGTCGGATAGCTTTATTTCGCCTATCGAATGAGCGATGTCCACCGGCGAGAACGACCGCAAAATCCCTCAAAAAGGCTCATTTCTCACGCCACTGTGTGCGATTACGGCGGTTGCACGGACACGCAGCCGTCACTATCGTTTGATTCGAGATTTCAAGGAGCGACGATGCGTCCCGCTGGTGGATTTTCATTGGTCACATTGTTGATGGCGTCGGCCTTCGCGGTTGCAGCGTCTGGCGCTTCGCGGGCGGAGGCGGCGTCCGGCGTTTCTTTTTTGCCGCATCAAGCGGTCTACGACCTCAGCCTGCAAAAATCGCGCGGCAACGCCGCGGTCAACAATGCCAAGGGCCGCATTCTTTACAATTTCGCCGGCAACGCCTGCGAGGGATATACGACGGACTTTCGTCAGGTCTCCCAACTCGACACGGGTGAAACCAAATCGACGCTGAGTGATCTGCGTTCGACGAGCTGGGAGGATGGCACCGGCAATAGCTATCGTTTCAAGATCGAGACGCGCATGAACCAAGCCGACGCGACGTCCGTTGACGGCAGCGCCGAACGCAAGGGCAAGACCGTCACGGTCACGCTGAAGAAGCCGAAGGCGAAAACTTTCACGATCGAGAATGCTGTTTTCCCGACGGAACAAGTAAAACTGATCATCGACGCGGCGCGCGCAGACAAATCGATTCTTGAGCTTGTTGTTTATGACGGATCGGATGACGGCGAGAAGGTCTACAACACGCTGACGGTCATCGGTCAGCCGATACCCGGTACCCGCGCTCCGGCAAAACCCGATCCAACGACGAGTAACGACAACTTTAAAACGCTGACCCGCTGGCCGGTGACGGTGAGTTACTACGATGCTGCGGTGAAGCAGGACGCAGGCGAACAGACGCCGGTCTATGCGATGTCGTTCGAGCTTTACGAAGACGGCGTCTCGCGTGCGCTGGTGCTCGACTACAACGATTTCGTCATTGCGGGCGCGATGGGCAAGATCGACATCAAGGACGTCAAGCCCTGTAATTGATAAGCCCTGTAATTGATCGCGTTCCGCGCGCAGCGATAATAGTTAGTTCGCTTTCGTCGGTCCGTCATAGGCGATGCCTCTGATGACAGAGTCTTTTCCGAATTTCTTGCGCACGTCATCCATCGCGCGTTCTGCATGCGCGGACCTGCGATCCAGCAAATCCTGATCGTCCGCGTCGCTGCCTGGTTTCAATGCGCTGACGCCTGTGCCGATCAATCGGAACGCCGTGCCATCGATCTCGCGGCTCAACATTTCGCGCACCGTCGCGAAGATGCGGCTTGAGAGCTGCGTGGGCACCTGAATCGACTGCGAGCGCGTGCGCTGGCGGAAATCGGCGGTTTTGAGTTTCAGGGTAATCGTCGTTCCCGAAAGATCGCCGCTCTTGAGCCGGGACGAGACTTTTTCGCAAAGCCGCCACAGGATTTTCTCCAGCGTTACGAAATCGCGCAGATCTTCATTGAGCGTCGTCTCGTTGGAAATCGTCTTGGCACCGCGATCCGGCACAACCTTGCGCGCATCGATGCCGCGCGACAATCGCCACAGCCGCCGCCCTTCGGGGCCGAACTGTTTCATCAACTCGGTTTCATCGGCGCGCTGCAAATCTCGAATGATACGAAAGCCGCGCTGCGACAACTTCTCCTGCGACGCCGGACCGACACCGTAAATGAACCCGACGGGCCGCTCGGCCATCAACGCAATTGCATCCTCCTGATCGATGGCGGCGAACCCGCGTGGCTTGTCGAGGTCGGACGCGATTTTGGCGAGAAATTTATTCACCGACAATCCGACCGAGACCGTGATGCCGATGTCCTCTTGCACTCGTTTTGCGAAACGCGCGAGGGTTTTGGCAGCGTTCATGCCGTGCACACGTTCGGTCCCGGACAGATCGAGAAACGCTTCATCGATCGAGAGCGGCTCGACCAGCGGCGTGAGACTCATCATGGCTTGGCGCACTTCGCGTCCGACACGGACGTACTTCGCCATGTCGGGGCGCACGACAACGGCGGATGGGCAAAGATCCAGCGCCTTGAACATCGGCATCGCCGAGCGCACGCCGAAGGTACGCGCAACATAACAGGCGGCGGACACCACGCCACGCTTGCCGCCGCCGATGATGACCGGCTTGTCTGCGATGTCGGGATTGTCGCGCTTCTCGACGGTCGCATAGAACGCATCGCAATCGATATGCGCCATCGTCAGCGTGGCCAGCGCGCGATGCCGGATCAGGCGCGGCGAGCCGCAGTCCGCGCATCGCGTTGCTGAGGGTGCCGCGTCCGACAGACAGTCGCGGCAGAATCCGGTGACATCGATGCTCGGTATGCCGGCCACGGCGCGTTACTCCCAGCGTGGATCGAGCGCGTCACGTGCGCCGGCGACGGCCTGTGGCGTGAGTTGCGAGGCATCTGTGAACGCCTTCACGGTCGCGTCGTCGCGCATGATGAAATCGAGCACACCCGCGAGGAATTTGGGGTCGGCTGCGGAGGTGCGAAGGGTCTGCGGCCCGATACCGCTTTCGGTGAGGAACTGCCCCAACCGCTCGGCGTCCGACGCGAGGAAGGAAAGCGCCTGAATCGCCACGATTTCAGCGACTTCGCGGGGATCGGAAGGGGCCTTTCTCATTGCTGGTGTTTGCCTTTCCGTAACTTATGGCCGTTACTTTGGAACCATCATGCCCGAGTCACTCTGGTGTGGCGAATTCATTCGTTTTCACGCGCTGCGGGCATTTTACGGGGATTGGAGGGCAGGATGGCTAAAACCGTCCTGATCGTGGAGGACAACGAGCTTAACATGAAGCTCTTTCGCGATCTGCTGGAGGCGCACGGTTACCAGACGGTCGGTACGCGAAATGGCGTTGAGGCTCTGGACCTTGCCCGCAAGCACCGGCCCGAACTTATTCTCATGGACATTCAGCTTCCGGAAGTCTCCGGCCTCGATGTGACGCGCTGGCTCAAGGCCGATGCCGAGTTGCGCGCCATTCCTGTTGTCGCAGTGACCGCGTTCGCCATGAAGGGCGACGAAGAACGAATTCGAGAAGGCGGCTGTGAGGCCTATCTGTCAAAGCCGATCTCGGTCGGAAAGTTTATCGAAACGGTTCGCCGGTTTATCGGTTAGGAGACGAAAATGTCCGCCCGTGTTCTGGTTGTCGACGACGTGCTTGCCAACGTCAAACTGCTCGAGGCGCGTCTGTCCGCCGAGTATTTCGACGTCGTCACTGCCAATTGCGGAACGCAGGCGCTGGAAATTTGCGAACGCGCGGAATGCGACATCGTGCTGCTCGACGTCATGATGCCGGACATCGATGGTTTCGAGGTTTGCCGCCGCCTTAAATCGAATCCGAAAACGCATTTCATTCCGGTTGTGATGGTTACTGCACTCGATAGCCCGTCGGATCGCGTGCGCGGTCTCGATGCGGGTGCCGACGATTTCCTGACCAAGCCTGTGTCGGATGTTGTGATGATTGCGCGGGTGCGGTCGTTGACGCGTCTGAAGATGATGACGGATGAATTGCGCATGCGCGCAATCACGTCGCTTGAAATCGGCGTCAACGCGCCGGAACGCGAAGCGATTGCCGATACCGGGAAGGGCGGACGTGTGTTGCTGGTGGACGATCGTCCGTCGTCATATGAGCGCCTCGCGCCGGTGCTGGCGCTTGAGCACACCGTCGATGTCGAGCCCAATCCGGCGGAAGCGGTATTTCACGCGGCCGAAGGCAATTACGATTTGCTGATCGTGTCGCTGGGTCTTGAAAATTTCGACGGGTTACGGCTGTGCAGTCAAGCGCGTTCGCTCGAGCGCACGCGCAGCGTGCCAATACTCGCGATTGCCGACGCCGACAACAATGCGCGGCTTTTGCGCGGGCTTGAGATCGGCGTGAACGATTATTTGCTGCGCCCGGTCGATAAGAACGAATTGCTGGCGCGGGCGCGGACGCAAATCCGCAAGCGTCGCTATACCGACCATCTGCGCGACAACGTGCAGAACTCCATCGAGATGGCGATCACCGATCCACTCACCGGATTGCATAACCGCCGTTACATGGAAAGTCATTTGACGACCCTCGCGGATCAGGCGACGTCGCGCGCCAAGCCGCTCGCGTTGATGATGCTTGACATCGACTACTTCAAGTCGATCAACGACGGTCACGGTCACGACGCCGGCGACGACGTGTTGCGTGAATTCGCCGTCCGAATCCGCAAGTCGATTCGCGGGATCGATCTGGCCTGCCGTTACGGCGGCGAGGAATTCGTGATCGTCATGCCGGAGACCGATTTGCACGTCGCGGGAATGGTGGCCGAGCGTCTGCGAAAGTCCATTGCAGGCGAGCCGTTTGCAATCGAGAAGGGCGCCAAGCGGCTCGAAGTGACGATCTCAATCGGCATCGCAACCCTTGAGACCAAGGGTGAGGCCATCGGCGATGTTCTCAAGCGTGCGGACCAGGCACTCTACCGCGCCAAGAACGACGGTCGAAACCGCGTCGTATCTGCCGCGGCGTAAAGCGCCACCCCAAACAGACTTTTTGTCAAACAGATTTGGAATGACCGGGCGCGCTGCGGCCCTGCGTAATCAAGCGCGCGCTGCGCTGATCGCGCGTAAGAATCCACCACCAACTGATCGCGACGCTGATGCGGTTACGAAATCCGATCAGAAAATAGATGTGGGCGATGCCCCATATCCACCACGCGATCGTGCCGCGTAATTTGACGCGTCCGAAATCGATCACTGCCGCACGCTTGCCGATCTGGGCAAGGCTTCCCGCATTCTTGTAGTGGAATGGACCAAGCGAAGTTCTGCCGAGCAACCGCGCCTTGATGGCCGCGGCCACATATCGGCCTTGCTGCTTGGCTGCAGGTGCAATGCCGGGGACAGGCGTGCCGTCTGAAGATTTGATCGCTACGGTGTCGCCGATTGCGAAGATGTTTGGATGATCCGGCACCGTAAGATCCGGGTTCACAAGCAACCTGCCGGCGCGGTCGGCGGGTGCGCCAAGCCATTCAGCGGCAGGCGACGCCATCACGCCCGCAGCCCAGATGATGGTTTTGGCATTCAATTTCTGTTCGCCATAGATCACGCCGTCGGCGGTGCATTCGGAGACAGGTTTTCCTAGCACAACCTCGACGCCGATGCTTTCGAGCGAGCGCTGCGCATAGGTCGATAGTTCTTCGGCAAATCCTGCGAGCACGCGCGGTCCCGCCTCAACAAGAAGAACGCGCGTCTTGCGCGTATCGATGTTGCGGAAATCCGGAGGCATCGTCACCTTCGCGAGTTCGGCGATCGTACCCGCCATCTCCACGCCGGTCGGGCCAGCACCAATCACGATGAATGTCAGCCACGCCGCGCGTCGCTCAGGGTCGGTCTCGCGCTCCGCGCGCTCGAAGGCGAGCAGGATGCGGCGGCGGATCGTGGTCGCGTCTTCGAGCGTCTTGAGGCCGGGCGCATACGGCTCCCATTCGTCGTGTCCGAAATAAGCGTGCCGTGCGCCAGTTGCGAGAATGAGAGTGTCGTAGGGCAGCGGCTCACCCTCTTCGAACTGCACGCGACGCGCCTTGGTATCGATGCCGGTGACGGTGGCCAGAAGCGTCGTGACTTCCGGGCGAGAGCGCAGCAAATGTCGGATCGGCCATGCGATTTCAGACGTCGCCAGCGAAGCGGTTGCGACCTGATACAGCAGCGGCTGGAACAGGTGATGATTGCGACGGTCGATGATCGTGATCGCCGCGGAAGTCCCGGTGAGCTGGTAGACGGCCTGCAACCCGCCGAAGCCGGCGCCGACAATCACCACGCGGTGGAGATTGCCCGGCGAGGGAGCGTGAGGTTCTAGGATTTGTGCGTTGACCGATGAGGGCATCTCAACAAAACCAGCTGCAATGTTCCGGAACTCAAAGACTAAGCCACAAACGCAAAACGGAGCCAAATGGCTCCGCAGACGTTATTAAGCTATTGAAATTATTACTTAATTTTAGATTCACGAAACTCGACGTGCTTTTTGGCGACCGGGTCGTACTTCTTCTTCACGAGCTTGTCGGTCATGGTACGCGAGTTCTTTTTGGCGACGTAATAGAAGCCAGTGTCTGCGCTGGAAACCAGCTTGACCTTGATGGTGACCGCTTTGGCCATGATGAAAACCTCGAATGTGGGGAATCGTCAGTGAGCCCAATCGGTGGCCCAGATTTGCGCGCAACCTAGCTTCCAAGCGCTCAAAGTCAAGGTTTTGGGCGTGGTTTATCGACGCCAAATGAAGCCTGTCAGCCTCTGAAATCCTGAGGCGTGAAACTCAAATCGAGCATCTTCCATTCGTTGTATTTGTCTTTCGGCAATTCGGAATAGGGCTGACAAGCCAACAGGGCATCGTTTGCACTTTTGAGCAACGCCGGCCCTTTTTCCGAAGCGCTCGCCTGGATCAGCAACGGCTCCTTCGCGAGTTTTCCGTTGGGAAGCAGCGACACCCGCAGCACGATCTTCACCGTGTCGGTGGAAGATACCGATGCGGGAAGTTTCGAGCACGTTTTCAAATGCTCTCGTAGAGCTTTAGCCGATTCAATTGAAATATTTGCCGCCGCCGTTGCAGCCGAGTCGAAATCGTTCGTATCCGCGCCGACCAGCTTGCTGAAGTTCTGCGTCTGCTCGGTAAATGGAATCGGTTGCGCCTGGGGCACTTCTTGTTCGACCGGCTTCGGCTGCTCGACAGGTTTTGGCGGCTCAACACTTTGGGCAGGGGCGCTTGCCTGTTTTTGTTGGGCTGCTGCTTCAGGCGGCGGGGGCGGTGGTGCTGCGGCAGCCGGTTTCTCCGCCGCCGGCGTGGATTTTTTCGCCGAATTCTCGATTGGCTTTTTACCGGTCAGTTCGGGGATGTCGAGCGGCGGTATGTCCGGTGTTTTTTCCGGTAGCGGTTCAGCCGGGGTTTCAACTTGGGGTGCGTCCTTCGATGACACGATATCGACCGTGATCGCTTCAGCGGGAGTCGAATGGAACAGGCGCACGCCACCAAGAATCAACGCCACGGCGACAAGCGTGACGTGAAACAGAACGGAAATGGCAGCACCGATGGGCATGAGCAGGTCGTACAATCAATCCGGCGGCGGCTCGAGACCGCGGCACCCGCAGTATAGCTGCCTGAATGGCGGTAGAGTCGTGGTTTTGCACAATGTGATTGGTTTTGCGACGCGGTTAACGGTCGCGCTAAATGACGTCGCGGTGCATTTTGCCGCCGTAGTAATGAAAAAACGGCACCTCACTGGCATGTGAAAGCGGACCCCTGGCTAGACGTGCGTCGAGTTCCCGCAGCACGGCCTTTGTCATTTGATGGGCGTCTGCGAGCGGCTGAGAGCCGAGTTCAACCCAGACCAATTCGACCAGTTCGGCGTCAGCGTGGACGACGCCTTCAACGCGATGCGCAATTGCGGAGGCATCCGCCGTAAAGAAACGCGTATCGAATCGCCGCACGCGGCCGGGCGGGGTAATTGCGCGGGCAATCAGAAACAGCCCCGACGGATCGGGCAGCAAGCCCGCGTCCGCGAACGGCTTCCATTCACCGGTGAGCTTCGATGCGCCGTTATCGGCGCGCGTGATTTTCTTTCCAAGACATAATCCGGTTTCCTCGCAGGCCTCGCGGATCGCCGCGACCGCAAGCGCACGTGCGCGCGACGGTAAAATTTTCGGACGACCGGCGATCAATTTTTTTTCGAGCGCTTTTGGAATTTGCCCTGCAACCGGAATCCGATTGTCCGTTGCGTCGACACGGCCGCCGGGAAAGACGTATTTGCCCGGCATGAAGACGATTTTTTCGTGCCGTTTGCCGACAAGAACTTTCGGCACACCGCCGCTGCGATCCACCAAAATGAGCGTCGCGGCATCCTTTGGCCGGCGATAGGGATGACTGCTGTCTTCCTTTTCGTCTAAACGATGCTCGGCCATTTCAAATCGGTGGGTTCATCATCTTGGCGAGCGTGCCTTCCTCAGCACCCTCCGGGCGACTTTCATCGAAGCCATGCATGCGAAACGCCCACTGCAAACCGACAACGGCGCCCTTGACGGGCTGAAGCAACAGCAATGACGCGATGAGCGTAAACGGCAGATAGATCGACAGTTGCAGCGCGACCGACGGCGAATAATTCGTCTCGATCCACAGCGCGGCCGGCACCACGATATGCCCGACCACCACGATCACGAGATAAGCGGGCAGGTCGTCAGCGCGATGATGCGTGAAATCCTGTCCGCACTCGGAACATTTGTCGGCGGTTTTCAGAAAGGCACGAAACAGTTTGCCTTCGCCGCAATTCGGGCAACGGTAGCGGATGCCGCGCGACATCGCCTGCCACACATCGCGCTTCGGCAACGGCTTGACTTCCGCTGTCCAAATGTTTGCCGGCATCGCAATCACCCCTTCTTCGATTTGCCGCGCGCCTTGCGGGACGGCTTGCGAGATTTCTTTTTGTCGCGGCGGCCTTTTTCGGAAGCCCCCCGCGATTGGCCTTTAGGCTCCACTTGCCCGAACTTCGGCTTCGAACTGCGGCGGGCATCGCCAAAGCGACTTCCGCGCGGAGCCGTCTGTCCTTCAGATAGGAGTTCAAAACGTAACGCGCCAGCAACTGGGGCTGCTTCTACCAGACGAACCTCAACGACGTCACCCAACCGATGCATGGCACCGCTGCGCGATCCGATCAAAGCGTGGCGCGTCTCGTCGTAATTGTAATATTCCGTGCCGAGCGTCCGCACCGGAATAAGGCCATCCGCGCCGGTCTCATTGAGCTTTACGAACAAGCCTGCGCGCGTCACGCCGGAAATCCGGCCGGTAAATGTAGCGCCGATGCGGTCGGCGAGGAAATGTGCGATCAGCCGGTCGGCGGTTTCGCGCTCGGCTTTCATCGCGCGGCGCTCGGTGAGTGAAATTGCGGCCGCCACTTCGCTCAGAGTCTCGAACGATTCGGTCTCGGGTAACGCGCCTTCGCCGAGCCCCAGCGCGCGGATCAGTGCGCGATGCACGATCAAATCCGCGTATCGCCGGATGGGCGAAGTGAAGTGCGCGTAGCGGCGCAAGTTCAATCCGAAATGGCCGTAATTCTCCGCAGAATATTCCGCCTGCGCCTGTGAGCGAAGAACCACTTCATTGACCAGCGGTTCGTGATCGCGACCTTTGACCTGCGCGAGAATGCGGTTGAAGATCTCGGGCCGCAGCGCGCCGGTCTTCGCGAACGGCATATCGAGCGTCTTGAGAAATTCGGCGAGGTTGTGAACTTTCTCGACCGTCGGCTCGTCATGCACGCGGTAAATTAACGGCAGCGATTTCTTCTCCAGCGTTTCCGCCGCCGCAACGTTGGCGAGGATCATGCATTCCTCGATCAACCTGTGCGCATCGAGACGCTCCGCAGTCGCCACGCGATCCACTGTGCCGTCGGGCTTGAGCAGGATTTTTCGTTCCGGCAAATCGAGATCGAGCGGATTGCGCTCGTCGCGTGCGCGTTTGACAAGCGCGTAACAATCGTAGAGCGGCTTCAGAATGGAATCCAGAAGCGGGCCGGTGGTGTCGTCGGGCCGCCCATCAATTGCAGCCTGCGCCTGAGCGTAGTTGAGTTTCGCGGCCGAGCGCATCAGCACACGATGAAACGTATGCGAACGCTTGCGTCCGTCTTTGTCGATGATCATACGAACCGCGAGCGCACCGCGCGGCTCGCTTGGTTTGAGCGAACAAAGATCGTTGGAAATACGCTCCGGCAGCATCGGCACGACGCGATCGGGAAAATACACGGAGTTGCCGCGCTTGAGCGCCTCGCGATCCAGCGCGGACTGAGGGCGTACATAAAACGCGACATCTGCAATGGCGACGTTGAGAATATGGCCGCCCTTGTTGTTCGGATCGGAGTCCAACTCCGCATGCACGGCGTCGTCGTGGTCTTTCGCATCCGGCGGATCGATGGTGACGAGCGGCACGTCGCGCCAGTCTTCACGCCCTGCAAGCGTTGCGGGTTTTGCGTCTTCGGATTCACGAACGGCGTCGGCGGGGAATTCCTGCGGAATGTCGTGCGCGTGAATGGCGATCATGCTGACCGCCTTTTCAGTCTTGAGCGAGCCGAGACGATCCTTGACGCGCCCAGACGGCAGGCCGTAACCGCGCCCACGCATCAACTCCACACTGACCAAATCGCCGTCCTCGGCGCTTCTGGAATCGTTTTGTGCAATCGCAAGCTCGCGCCCGACTTGCTTCTTGTCGATGGGGATGAGCCTGCCGCCGCCATTCGGCAGCGCGCGGTAAATGCCGAGTACGCGGTGTTGAGTCTTATCCAGCACCTTGATGACGCGCGCACGATAGGTCGGGGTGCGTTCGCCGCGATCCGGCTTCTCGATCCGCAATAGCACACGCTCGCCCACGCCTGCCGCTGTACCCGGCGCGGGGCGGCGCGGAACGTGAATGCGGATCGCCGGAGGAGGGCCGTCGATGTCTTCGAGCCATTCGGCGGGCGAGGCCATCAATTCGCCGTCGCTGTCGCGGCCGGTGATGTCGGCGACCAAGGTCGGCGGCAGCGATTTCGCTTCGCGGATCTTTTTGCCGTTTTTCTCGATCAAGCCTTCGTCGGCGAGATCGCGCAACATTCGCCGAAGCGCGGCGCGGGATTCGTTTTTCAATCCGAAATGGCGGGCGACGTCGCGCGTGCCGGCCTCAGTGGGTTGCGATTTGATGTACGCGACGACGCTCTCCCGGTCGGGGAAAGTATTCGCAGCGTCAGATTTCTTGTTCATTATCCGCGCGCTTTACCGGCGCTTTTCTTCGGGGCCACCGTTGCAGCTTTCGCCGCTGCTGCCTTGGGAGCCGCCGCTTTCTTTACGGCCTTTGGCTTGACCGGAATGACCACGGCTTCGGTGGCTTCGGGTTTCGCTTTGGCATTTTTGGCAGCCGCCTTCTTTTTCGCTGGAGCGCTCTTCGCTGTGGTTTCGGCGTTGTCGTCCTTTACGGTCTTCGACTTTGCAGTGTCAGTCTTGGCAGCGCCGGTTTTGGCAGCTTTGGGCTTCGCGGCTTTCTTTGCGCCGCGCTTCGGCTTGCCGCCACCTCTGGCCGCACGCTCCTCGATCAGCGCGATGGCTTCTTCAAGCGTCAGCTTTTCTGGCTCGATGTTGTCCGGGATCGTTGCGTTGATGCCATCGATGGTCACGTAGGCGCCGTAGCGGCCTTTCTTTCGCAAGATGGTGCCGCCGCGCGCAGGGTACTCGCCAACCGCTGTGCCGGGATCTGCACCGAAACGCTTGCTTGGGCCTTTTAGAATTTTTTCGGCGATCAGCGTCACTGCGCGATTGAGGCCAACATTGTAAACATCGTCGCCGGCTTCAAGGCTTGCATAAGTTTTGATATGGCGCACGAACGGACCGAAGCGGCCGATGCCCGCCGTGATCGGCTCGCCGTCCTCTGGATGTTTGCCGACTTCGCGCGGAAGCGACAGCAGTTTCAGCGCGAGTTCGAGTTCGACGTCGGCGGGAGACATGGTCTTCGGAATACCCGCGCGCTTCGGCTTGGCGTCCTCGGCGTAATCCTTGGCGTCGCCAAGCTGAATGTAGGGACCGAAACGTCCGGCCTTCACAACAACGTCGAGATTCGTATCCGGGTCCTTGCCGAGCACACGGTCGCTCGATCCGCTGGAGGCGGCGAGCGGACGCGTGTAGCGGCACTCGGGATAATTCGAGCAGCCGACGAATGCGCCGAATTTTCCGGCTTTCAGATTGAGCTTGCCGGTACCGCAGCTGGGGCACTGGCGTGGATCGCCGCCGTCTGTGCGCGGCTCATAGATGTGTTCGCCCAACATCGCGTCGAGCACGTCGAGCACTTCGGTGACGCGCACATCCTTGATGTCGTTGACCGCACCGATAAAGCCGGTCCAGAATTCCTTGAGCACCTGCTGCCAGGAAATCTCGTTGTTGGAGACGCGATCGAGCTGTTCTTCCAGTGCGGCGGTGAAATCGAATTCGACGTAGCGTGAAAAATAATTTTCAAGGAACGCCACGACGACGCGGCCCTTGTCCTCGCCGTAGAGGCGCTTCTTCTCAAGCTTGACGTAACCGCGATCCTTCAGCACCTGAAGGATCGACGCATAGGTCGAGGGACGGCCAATGCCGAGTTCTTCCATGCGCTTGACGAGCGAAGCTTCCGAGAAGCGCGGCGGCGGTTCCGTGAAATGCTGCGTGACCGCGAGGCTCTCGCGTTTCACGGTTTCGCCCTGATTGATGACGGGGAGGCGCTTTGAATCCTCATCGTCTGAATCGTCGTCCTTGCCTTCCTGATAGACCGCAAGGAAGCCATCGAATTTCACGACCTGACCCGTGGCGCGCAGTTCAAGCACGCGCTTAGCGCCAGATGTGTTTGCGGTCGCCGTGATATCGACTGTGGTGCGTTCCATCTCGGCGGATTCCATCTGGCTGGCGATGGTGCGCATCCAGATCAAATCATAGAGCCGCGATTGGTCGTTATCGAGGCGGGCTTTCAAGCTCGCCGGACGGCGCGACAAATCCGTCGGACGGATGGCTTCGTGCGCTTCCTGTGCGTTCTTGGCTTTCGATGTGTATTGCCGCGCGGACTCCGGCACATAGGCGTTGCCATAGTCCTCGCCGATGACCTTGCGTGCTTGCGTGATGGCAGATTGATCGATCTGCACACCGTCGGTTCGCATATAGGTAATGAGACCGGTGGTCTCGCCGCCGATGTCGATGCCTTCATACAGACGCTGCGCGATACGCATCGTATGTGCGGGTGCAAAGCCAAGCTTGCGGCTGGCTTCCTGCTGCAAGGTAGATGTCGTGAACGGCGATTGTGGATTGCGGCGCGCAGGCTTGGCTTCAACCGTGGAGACGAGATAACTGCCGGCTTCAAGAGCCTTCTTGAAATCTTCGGCCTCGGCGCCGGTGCCGATGTCGAGACGCGTGATCTTTTTGCCGTCCGCGCCGACGAGGCGCGCTTCAAAACTCTCGCCACGCGGCGTCGCCAGCGTGGCCAGCAGCGACCAGTATTCTTTCGGTACGAATTTTTCGATTTCGAGTTCGCGATCGCAAACCAATCTCAAAGCAACTGACTGCACGCGGCCTGCGGAGCGTGCGCCGGGCAGCTTGCGCCACAAAACAGGGGAGAGCGTGAAGCCGACGAGATAATCGAGTGCGCGGCGCGCCATATAGGCATCGACCAGCGCGCCGTCGATCTGGCGCGGATTCTTCATGGCGTCGGTGACGGCCTGCTTGGTAATGGCGTTGAAGACGACGCGCTCGATGACCTGGTCCTTGAGCGCGCGCTTCTCCTTCATGATCTCCAGGACGTGCCATGAGATGGCTTCGCCCTCGCGATCGGGGTCGGTTGCGAGGATCAGCTTGTCGGCACCCTTGAGCGCCTTGGCGATCTCGTTCAGGCGTCCGGCGGCCTTGGGGTCGATCTCCCAGATCATCTTGAAATTATGCTCGGGATCGACCGATCCATTCTTGGCCGGAAGGTCGCGGACATGACCGTAGGAGGCCAGAACCTCGTAGGAGGGGCCCAAATATTTGTTGATCGTCTTGGCCTTCGCAGGCGACTCGACAATGACGAGATTCATTTGATTCCAATAACTTAACGGGGATACGCACGCCGGAATCGTGAGATTCGTACAGGCTGGCTAGCCCGATACATGGGTAAAACGGCCGCCCAAGTCAAATCGCTTGGCGGTGAAACCGCCCCCAAGTGACCCGGAATCGCCCTTCATTGTGAAAATAAACCTACTTGAGATTGTACACGTTATACGTGTAATTTTTGAAATGCGTACAACCTGGGCTGATTCCATGTAATGTTTTGAGACCCTCAATGGCCACGCGCGAAGACCGCAGCGATCCTCCTCCCCACGATGACGAGCCCGGTGACGGTGGACCGGCGGAGGCGGCACGTTTCATTTCCGAGAGCGTCCACGAACTTGCGCAGCTCGCGCGACGGCACAACCTCGATACGCTCGGACATTTGCTGGAAATGGCGCGGCTCGAAGCCGACGAAATCGTGCGGCGCGTAGCTATCCGCAAAGCATAAGACTTCGAGCGCCTGTCTCGTCGATGGCGGGTCACTCATTTTTTTCGCCGAAGAAACCCGCCCGCAAAATACTCGGCACTAAACCAGCGTCACCATCCCGCCGCCGTGGCGTTCAAGCCGTCCTGCGAGTTCAAGCTCCAGCAACACGGTGCGAACGACGGCGGCGGTAGTGTCCGCCATTCGCACCAGATCGTCGATACCGACGGGCGAGGGGCCGAGCAGATTGACGATGCGCGCGCGCTCATCCGCATGCGGCTCGCCGTCGGGATCGGTCGCATCGGACTCGAACGCGGGCAATTGAATCGGTCGCTCCATGATCGGCGCCACCGCGTCGATCACGTCCTGCGCGCAAGTGGTCAGCGTCGCACCCTGTTTGATGAGATCGTTGGTGCCTGCGGTACGCGGATCGATCGGCGATCCCGGCACGGCAAAAACTTCGCGGCCCTGTTCGTTGGCGAAACGCGCGGTGATGAGCGAGCCAGAGCGATGCGCCGCCTCGATGATGACGAGGCCGAGCGCCACGCCGGAAATCAGTCTGTTGCGCCGAGGAAAATCCCGCGCGCGCGGGCCGTGACCCAAAGGCATCTCGGAAATCGCGCCGCCGCCTTGCGAAATGATTTGTTCGAGCAAAGGCTCATGTTCGGACGGATAAATTTTGTCGTGCCCGCCCGCAAGCACCGCGACGGTGCCGCTTTCGATGGTGACGCGATGCGCGGCCTGGTCGATGCCGCGCGCCAATCCCGACGCAATCACGAATCCCGCGTCGCCGAGATCGCGCGAAAGCGTTTGCGCGAATTTCAAACCTGCGCCCGACGCATTGCGCGAACCAACGACGCCGATGATGGGGCGCATCTCCACATCCGGCTTGCCGCGCACCCCTAACAGAGGCGGCGCATCGTCGATCAACGCGAGGCGCGGCGGATAACCGATCTCGTTGGGCGCGAGCAACGCGACGCCAAGTTTTGCGCTTTGTTCGATTTCACGCAGCGCATCCTCGCGCGAACGAATTTCGGAAGGCTTCGACGCGCCGCCGCGTTGCGCGAGCGAGGGAAGGCGTTCAAGCGCTGCCTTGGCACTTCCATAGTGATTGACGAGCGAACGAAACGTGCGCGGCCCGACATTGTCGGACCGAATGAGCCGCAACCAGTCGATGCGCTGGTCGTCGGTCAGTCTTGAGGTGGGTGATGACTGGATATCCACGCTGCCCCGCAGGGAGGGGAGTGTTGCGCAAGTCCGGTGTTTCGACAATCCGTGGGCGGTAGCTTTTGTTGGCGCTACTTCGCAACCTCCAACCCCTTCAGCCCCGCATCGTCGAACGCCTTGCGGATGGTGCCGTCGGCTTTTGCGGTTTCGACGAACTTCGTAACAGCGGCGAGGGCTTCGGGATTGTCTTTGTGAATGCCGATCGCAACACCCACGGTCTGGAATGCACCGTCGAGAATGCGCGAGCCGGGCAGTTTCGGTTGCAACGCAGGTAGCGAGTCATGCGTCAGCGCGAACGCCTGCGCTTCACCTTTCGCCATCATCGCCATCGCGTCGTCGACGGATTTAACGTTCACAACTTTCGCCGTCTTCAGCGTGCGGACGGCGGAGCGCGACGTGGTCGAACCGTTGATGGCGACGACTGTGACGTCCGGCCTGTCGACGTCGGCCATCGTCTTGATGTCGGTCGCAGCATTCGCGAGATACGTGCTCTGGATGACGAAATAATTCGGGCTGAAATCGATGCGCTTGCGGCGCTCGTCGTCCGCCGGCATGAAACCGATGTCGATGGTGCCTGCCGCAACGAGGTCGGTGAGCTCGCCGGTGGTGGCGACAACAGTATAGTCGAACGGCACGCCGAGCGATTTCGCCAGCGCAGCACCTATGTCTTTCGGCGCGCCGCGAATCTCGCCGGACGCATCCTTCACAACGAAGATCGGTGTAAGCGAAGGCGCATAGGCGACGCCGACGCGCAGCTTGCCGGTCGGCACGAGTTGCTTCATTACGTTGTCCTCAGCGGCCATTGCGCTTGTCGTGAGCGCGAGCGTCAAACCCAAAATCGTCGCGGCTTTCATCGGTGTCTCCCCAATATCATTCGGCTTATTGTTGGGGGCGATGATAGGCAGGGAATTGCGCGCGGCGCTAGCTCTTCTCTAAGACTTCTTGCCGATCTTGCCTTCTGTGCCCGCGAACAGGCGCTCGATGTTTTCGCGGTGCATGATCCAAAGTATGAGTGTCAGCACGGCGAACAAAACGGCCACCGCCGAGTGTTGCGTCATGTAGAGCATCATCGGCACCACTGCGCTAGCGATCAACGCCGAGAGCGACGAATAGCGCGAGATGATCGCGACGCAAATCCAGATTGCGCAGAACGCCAGCGCGGCTGGCCAAAACAATCCCAACAATACGCCGATATAGACCGCGACGCCTTTGCCGCCCTTGAATTTCAACCAAACCGGAAAAAGATGCCCTATGAATGCGCCGAGTGCCGCCGCCATCGCGGCTTCGGTTCCGCCATATGTTCCGGCTGCGATCACAGCGACGGTGCCTTTAATCAGGTCGCCCAGCAAAGTTGCTGCCGCAAGGCCCTTGTTGCCCGTGCGCAAAACATTCGTCGCGCCGATGTTGCCGGAGCCGACGGTGCGTAGATCCTGCGTGCCAGCGATTTTTGTCAGGATCAGTCCGAACGGAATCGAGCCGCAGAGATAGCCGAACACGAAGGAGACGATCAGGATGATGGTGGCGTTGTTCATGAGGACTCTTTAATTTTTTCGCGCGGTTGGACACAAAACCGGTGGCTACTTTTGCTGACCGCGCTGATGTTTATACCAGTTCGTAAATGGTTCGTCCGCCGACGATGGTGCGCAACACGCGGCCGGAAAACCGCGCTTCGTCGAACGGCGTGTTTTTGCATTGCGATTTCAGGTCTGAGGGATCGACGATCCACGGCACATCGATGTCGATCACGATCACGTCGGCGAGCGCACCCGCGCGCAGCGAACCGCCGGGAAGATTCAAAAGTTCCGCGGGGCGCGTGGACATCGCGCGGATCAGCGATGTGAGATCGACGTCGCCGGAATGCACAAGACGCAATCCGGCAGGCAGCATGGTTTCAAGCCCGATCGCGCCGGGGGCCGCTTCGGCAAAAGGAAGACGCTTCACCTCGACGTCCTGCGGATTGTGGTCCGACATAATGACATCGACGAGGCCCGACTTCACAGCCTGCACCAGCGCCTTGCGGTCGTCTTCGCTGCGCAAAGGCGGCGACAGCTTCAGGAACGTCCGATAGGGTCCGATGTCGTTTTCGTTCAGTGTCAGATGATTGATCGACACTGAGGCCGACACATTCAGCCCCGCATCCTTCGCGCGCTTGAGAATTTCAAGTGACTCGATGCAGGTAAGAGATGCTGCGTGATAGCGCCCGCCCGTGAGCGCGACGAGCCGCATGTCGCGCTCCAGCACCACGGCCTCAGAAGCGTTGGGAATTCCAAACAGACCAAGCCGCGAGGCGAATTCGCCTTCGTTCATGACGCCTTCGCCCACAAGATTTGGGTCTTCGGTGTGATGCACGATCAGCGCGTCGAAATCGCGCGCGTATGTGAGTGCGCGGCGCATGACGAGGGCGTTCATCGCGCTTTTGTCGCCATCGGTAAACGCGACTGCGCCTGCGGCTTTGAGAAGACCGATCTCGGTCATCTCCTCGCCCTTCATGCCTTTGGTCAAAGCGGCCATCGGATGAATGTTGACGATGGCTGTATCGCGCGCGCGGCGCAGGATGAAATCCACCGTCGCCGAATTGTCGATGACGGGCTTGGTGTCGGGCTGACAAACAATCGTCGTGATGCCGCCTGCCGCAGCCGCAAGCGACGCCGACGCAAATGTCTCGCGATGGCCCGCACCGGGTTCGCCGACGAAGGCGCGCATGTCGATCAAGCCGGGGGCCACAACCTTGCCAGCGCAGTTGACGATCTCGGTGCCTTCGGGAACGCCGGCGGCACCGATGCCCTTCCGCGCGTCTTTAATCACGCCGTCCGCGATCAGCACGTCTCCCAGACCGTCGAGATCGCGCGAGGGATCGATCAGCCGTGCGTTGGCGAGCAGGAGAGGGCGGCGGCGGTCGTTCAGCATGTTGCGCGTTCCCTCATGCGTTGGGCAGGTTGCGCGCGAGTGCCTCGAGCACCGCCATGCGCACCGCCACGCCCATTTCGACCTGTTCGCGGATCAGCGATTGCGCGCCGTCAGCGACAATCGAGTCGATTTCCACGCCACGATTCATCGGTCCCGGATGCATCACGAGGGCATCGGGTTTTGCGTAAGCCAGCTTTTTCTGGTCGAGACCATAGTAATGGAAGTATTCGCTTGATGACGGGACGAACGAACCGTTCATACGCTCGCGCTGCAACCGCAGCATCATCACGATGTCCGCGCCCTCAAGTCCCTCGCGCATGTCGCGCGCGACCTCGACGCCCATACGTTCGATGCCTGGCGGCAGTAGTGTAGAGGGCGCGACCACGCGAACGCGTGCGCCCATCGTGTTCAGAAGGATAATGTTGGAGCGCGCGACGCGCGAATGCAGCACGTCTCCACAAATGGCAATCGTCAACCCTTCGAGGCGCTGTTTGTTGCGGCGAATTGTGAGCGCATCGAGCAGCGCTTGGGTCGGATGTTCATGCGCGCCGTCGCCGGCATTGATGACCGAGCCATCGACCTTCTGCGCGAGAAGTTCGACCGCGCCGGAGGCATGATGTCTCACGACGAGAATATCGGGGTGCATGGCGTTGAGTGTGACCGCCGTGTCCATCAGCGTCTCGCCCTTGCGGATCGAGCTTGAGGCAACCGACATATTCATGACGTCCGCGCCGAGGCGCTTGCCTGCGATCTCGAACGACGCCTGCGTGCGGGTGGAGGCTTCAAAGAAGAGATTGACCTGGGTGCGCCCGCGCAAGTTGGTGCGCTTCTTGTCGACCTGGCGATTGAGTTCGACGTATTCTTCGGAGAGGTCCAAAAGGCCGGTAATCTCGGCCGCAGAAAGCCCCTCGATGCCCAGAAGATGCCGATGCCCGAGGACGAAGGACGATTTCGATCCAGATGTCATTAAAGCCAGTGCTATAGGCCGCGTTTACGAGGGTAGCAAGGGCCAATCCCGCATCGCAATCAACTCTCCCCAGCCTGTGATCTGCCAAGGTAAACGGCGCGTGTTCCAGCACATCAGCAAACGTGGAATTAACGTCTATCCGGCCTACAGTGGCGAACGATAAACGCGAGAACGCCCGTGACAGAAGCAGCGACAGCGACGCCAGACATCTCGCCGAAGGGCGCTCGTCCACCGCGCGTGTGGAAGTTCTGGGGCACGTTGCTGTGGGGGATTTTGATCTTTGCTGCGATTGGGATCGGACAAATCGGCGTCGTTGCCTATTTCGTCTGGACGCAGAAGGTGCCGCTCGATTCCTCGGCGATGATTGCAATGCTTGGTAACGGACGCACCGTCGCTCTTTCCGTTATCGCGGGATTGCCCGGCGTGCTACTGGCCTTGTGGCTTGCCATTCATTTCACGCGCATGTCTTTCACGGACTATCTCGGTTTAAAGGGATTTCGCTGGTGGTATCTTCTGATCGGCGTCATCGCGCTCGCAGTTTTGTCGCAAGGTTGGGATTGGGTTGCGCGCGGCGTCGGCCATGAAGTCTCTCCCGGATTCATGGGCGAGGTGCTCAAATCCGCACGCGCGGAAAATTCGCTGTGGCTTTTGATCCTGTCGTTCTGCGTGGCCGCTCCGCTGACCGAAGAATTGATGACACGCGGATTTTTATATCGCGGCTGGCAAGAGTCCTTTCTGCGGCCGTTCGGCGCGATTGTTCTCTCGACGCTGGTGTGGGCGTGTATGCATCTGCAATACGATGCATTCTTTCTGGGACAGGTGTTTTCGATTGGTTTGCTGTTCGGTTATCTGCGCTACCGCAGCGGCTCGACATGGCCTACCATCATCCTTCACGGCCTCAACAATCTCGCGGCGACGTTGCAGACGATGTATTTGCTCAACCACGTTTAAGTTTTTCGCGATCATATCCTAAAGCCGATTTCGACTTTTCGGAATCGCGCGTCGCGCGACCCACGCGGCGACGAATATGACGAGCATATCAGTTTCCGGATTTGCGCAGCGTAGCGAGGCGGTCGAGCGCGCCTTGCAAAATGAAGATCGCTGCGTGTTCGTCAATCACCTTGGCGCGCTTCGCACGGCTCATATCCATGCCGATCAGTTCGCGCTCGACGGCAACTGTGGAAAGGCGTTCATCCCATAATGCGATGGCGAGGTCTGTGAGCTTTGCAAAGTTGCGTGCGAAGGCGCGCGTGGATTGCGCGCGCGGACCTTCCGAGCCGTCCATGTTGATGGGCAAGCCTAGAACGAAACCAGCGACGCTGCGTTCTTTCGCTAAAACCAATAGCCGCGCGGCATCTTTTGTGAACGTCGTGTGCACGATCGTCTCAACGCCGGTTGCAAGTTTGCGATCCGGATCGGACACTGCAACGCCGATGGTCTTGGTGCCGAGATCGAGACCAAGCAGCGAACCGCGCGCCGGCCAGTGCGCGGAAGCCTCAATCAGCGGCAGAATGGATGCGGGCATTGTTTCGCATAACATGCATGATGCGCGCCTTGCAAAGCGGGATGGGTGCGGACGCATGGCTCGCGTGGCGCGATATGTTATAGTTGAAGCAGCCCGGCAACGACGCACGCGCTCAATTCCCTCAAGAGAGAACTGAACCATGTGGCCGGATCGCCGACTTCTCGACTTGTTCAAGATTGACATACCCATCCTGCAGGCGCCGATGGCGGGTGTGCAGGATGTCGACGTGATGATCGGTGCCGCGCAGGGCGGCGCACTTGCGTCATTGCCGTGCGCGATGATTTCCACCGACAAAGCGCGCGAGCAGGTCAATATTTTTCGCCAGCGTATCGCCGCACCGGTCAATCTGAATTTCTTTTGTCATGATGCTGTCGAAGCCGATCCCGCGCGCGAAGCCAATTGGCGCAAACGCCTTGCACCCTACTTTAAGGAATTGGGTCTCGACGCCAACGCAAAGATCGACGCTGCGAACCGCGCGCCGTTCGACAACGCGATGTGCGAGTTGGTCGAGGAGATGAAGCCCGAAGTCATCAGCTTTCATTTTGGTCTTCCGAACAAGGCGCTGTTGTCGCGGGTGAGGGCAGCCGGCTGCATCGTCATCGGTTCTGCGACCATCGTAAAGGAAGCGAAGTGGCTGGAAGACAACGGCGTCGACGCGGTGATCGCGCAAGGCGCGGAAGCCGGCGGTCATCGCGGCATGTTCCTCACCGAGAGTATCGCCAATCAGCCGGGGACGATGGCGCTGGTGCCGCAGATCGTGGACGTTGTGCGCGTGCCGGTGATCGCGGCGGGCGGCATCATGGATGGACGCGGCATTGCGGCTGCCTTCGCGCTCGGTGCCGCAGGCGTGCAGATCGGCACGGCGTATCTGCAAACCCCGGAATCGAAAGTGAGCGAGGGCGGGCGCAAGGCGCTCGCTTCGGCCAATGACGACTCCACCGTCATCACCAATGTGATGACCGGGAGGCCCGCGCGTGGCGTCGCCAATCGTCTGATGAAAGAGGTTGGTCCCGTCTCGCCCGACGCGCCGGTGTTTCCACATGCAGCGACCGCGTTACAGCCGCTGAAAGCTGCCGCAGAAAAACTGGGTCGGGTCGATTTTACCAACATCTGGGCCGGACAGGCGCTGCCGCTTGGGCGCACCATCGGCGCTGAGGAACTGACACGGACATTGGCCGCAGAAACCCTGCAAATCCTGAAGAAACTCGGCCAATAACAGGCTTTCCGGATTGCGCGGTTGCGGCGCAAAACCTCCGTCTGCTATAGCGGGCTGATCTGGAGTCTCATTATATGTCAGTTGACGCCGCCACCGTCCGCCGGATCGCGCACCTTGCACGGATTGCCGTGAAAGAGAACGAAGTCGCGCATCTACAAGGCGAGCTGAATGCGATGCTGGCTTTCGTCGAGCAGCTTTCAGAAGTGAATGTCGATGGCGTCGAGCCAATGACGTCGGTGACGCCGATGGACATGAAGAAGCGCCATGACGTCGTCAACGACGGCGAAATTCCCGACAAGATTCTCGCCAACGCGCCTGCGACCGAGAATCATTTTTTTCTGGTGCCGAAAGTCGTCGAATAGTTACGAGAGGCGATCGCCATGTGCCTGTTGTGCGAGGACGAAAATTCCTACGCGAAATATCTCGAATATCTCGACGCGCTGGAGCGCGCAGGGAAAGAACCGGACCCTGACAAGGCGATGGACATGCTGATGGACGATCTGCAGAAATCCGACGCCGAGAAATTCAAAAAAACCTCTCCCTTCAAATGCGATTCGATTGACGAATGACTGATCTGACTTCCTTGACGCTGAGCGATGCTCGCAAAGGCATCGCGGCAAAGTCCTTCACGTCGCTTGAACTGACCGAGGCGCATCTCGGAGCGATGGAAAAAGCGCGTGTGCTTAATGCGTATGTGCTGGAGACGCCGGAGCAAGCGCGGGTGCAGGCGAACGCCGCTGACGCGAAGATCGCGAAGGGCGACATCGGCCCGCTCGCGGGATTGCCGCTTGGCATCAAAGATCTGTTTGCGACCGAAGGCGTGCGCACCACGGCGTGTTCCAAAATTCTCGGCAACTTCATTCCGCCGTATGAGTCGACCGTCACGTCGCAACTGTGGCGCGATGGTGCGGTCATGCTCGGCAAGCTCAACAACGACGAATTCGCGATGGGTTCGTCAAATGAAACATCCGCCTTCGGCAATGTCGTCAATCCGTGGCGGCGCGACGGCTCGGACACCAAACTCGTTCCCGGCGGATCGAGTGGCGGCTCGGCCTCTGCTGTCGCGGCTGGATTGTGTCTCGGCGCGACCGGCACCGACACGGGTGGCTCGATCCGTCAGCCCGCTGCCTTCACCGGCATCGTCGGCATTAAACCCACTTACGGCCGCTGTTCGCGGTGGGGGATCGTCGCGTTTGCGTCATCGCTCGATCAGGCCGGACCTTTCGCGCGCACGGTGCGCGATACGTCGATCTTGATGCGCTCAATGGCGGGGCACGATCCGAAGGACACCACATCGGTCGACAGACCCGTTCCCGATTATGAAGCCGCGATCGGCAAGTCCGTGAAGGGCATGAAGATCGGTATTCCGAAAGAATATCGCCTCGATGGAATGTCGAATGAAATTGAAACGCTCTGGACCAAGGGTGCGGAGTGGCTGAAAGCAGCAGGCGCCGAGCTTGTCGAGATTTCTCTGCCGCATACCAAATATGCGCTGCCAGCTTACTATGTCGTCGCACCTGCGGAGGCGTCATCGAATCTCGCCCGTTATGACGGCGTGCGTTATGGCGCGCGCGTCAACGGCAAGAACATCGCGGAGATGTATGAGAACACGCGCGCGGCAGGTTTCGGCGCGGAAGTGAAGCGCCGCATCATGATCGGCACTTATGTACTTTCGGCCGGCTACTACGACGCGTATTATTTGCGCGCGCAAAAGGTCCGTACCCTCATCAAGAAAGATTTCGAGGATGTGTTCGCCAAAGGCGTCAACGCAATTCTCACGCCCGCAACGCCATCAGCCGCGTTCGGCATCGGCGAAAAGGGCTCCGCCGATCCGGTCGAGATGTATCTCAATGACATTTTCACAGTGACGGTGAACATGGCGGGCTTGCCGGGCATCGCGGTGCCGGCCGGAAAAGACGTGCAGGGTTTGCCACTTGGACTGCAACTGATCGGTCGGCCGTTCGACGAGGAAACATTGTTTTCACTCGGCGAAGTGATCGAGCAGGCGGCAGGGCATTTCACGCCGAAGAAGTGGTGGATTTAAATGGTTTTTCCGCTGCGCAAACCTGCAAACCCAATGGAATATTTTTTGAGATTTCCATGCTAAAAAAGAAGTTGGAAACCGCGTTCAATTTTTATCAAGCCGGCGATTCGAGCAAAGCTGCAGACATATATCGTCAAATCTTGTCTAAGAATCCCAGCAATTTTAACGCGCTCTATTATCTCGCAATCATAGAGGCAGGCCGCAAGAACTTAGATCAAGCAAAATCTCTTATGGCGCGTGCACTGACGGTACAACCGTCAAATATTCAATTACTCGAGAACTATGCGACGATATTATTTCAGACGGAAGAATACGACACCGCGCTGAAAATTTGTCAAAAGGTAGTTCAGTTAAATGGTGCTAGTGCCTATTCAATTTATATCATTGCGATCTCGCTATCCAAGTTAAAGCGATTCCAAGAATCTATAATTCAATTCGACGACCTTCTCAAACTCGAGCCCGGCCATTTTATAGGTATCAATGAACGAGGCTCTGCACTTGCAGCTGTGAACCAGTATGACGCGGCACTTGCGAGTTACGAGAAGGCGATCAAGCTTCAACCGCAATTCGCGGAAGCTTATTTGAACAAGGGCATTCTTTGTGGAATGCTGAATCAGCTAGATCAATCCCTTGCCGCTTACGACAAAGCCTTGGCTCTCAAGCCTGATCTCGACCACGCGTCTCTCGGTCGAGGGAATGTTTTGCGCGCGCTCAAAAGATACGATGAGGCTCTCGCTGCGTATAGTGATGCGCTAGCAATAAACCCTGCCGAAGCATGGTTGGGCCGCGGCAATGTGTTTTTTGAATTGAAGCGCTGTGATGAAGCATTGGCGGCCTTCGATGAGGCAATCGCGCTCAAACCTGACTTGGCGAGTGCCTGGAATGGTCGCGGAAACGTGCTCTACGATCTAAAACGTCATCAAGACGCATCCCTCGCGTACGATCGAGCAATCGCGCTCCAGCCTGATTTGGTGGAGGCATGGCTTGGATGTGGTAACGTTTTTATTAGTACGAAACGCCATCATGACGCGATTACAGCTTACGATCGGGCGATCGAGCTCAAACCTGATCTCGCGGAAGCTTGGGCTAGCCGCGGCGCTGTGTTTTACGATCTTAAATGTCATGACGAGGCGATTGTCGCGTTTGACAAGGCGCTTGCACTCGATCCTGATTTCGCCGCTTTGGAAGGCTTGCGCTTATTCTCTAAAATGAACCTTTGCGACTGGAAGGATTTTGCGGCTGAATGCGAGCATCTGGTCTCTTCGATCGAAGATGGCAAGCAAAACACAGACCCGTTTTCGTTCGGCGCAATTTCCTCCTCGCCCCAAGACCAGCTCAAATGCGCACAGCTTTGGGTGGCAAATAAATATTCCCGTTCGGATAAGCCACTCTGGCAGGGCGAGCGCTACAACCATGACCGCATCCGCGTCGCGTATCTCTCCGCCGATTTTTGCGAGCATCCTGTTTCGTATTTGATGGCCGGTGTGCTTGAACAGCACGATCGCAATCGCATCGAGACCATTGCCATTTCGTTTGGGCCCGACACGCCAAATGACATGCTGACACGATTGAAAGGCGCGTTTGATCGATTCATCGATGTTAAAACTCAAACCGACGCCGACATTGCAAAGCTATTGCGGGATCTTGAATTGGATATTGCAGTAGACCTCATGGGTTATACTGCACATTCACGAACTGGAATTTTCGCATATCGTCCTGCGCCAATCCAAGTCAACTATCTCGGCTACCCCGGAACGATGGGTGCTAATTTTATCGACTATTTGATTGCAGACCCAATATTAATTCCGGAATCCCGACATAAGAATTATCTGGAGAAAATTGTCCATCTACCAAACAGCTACATGCCGAATGACGATTCAAAACGCGTCATTGCAGAAAAGACGTTCGACCGTGCCGAGTGCGGATTGCCGCGAACGGGTTTCGTGTTTTGCTGCTTCAACAACGCTTATAAAATTAATCCGGATATTTTCGATAGCTGGGCGGGAATACTCAAAGCAGTGGAAGGCAGCGTATTGTGGCTATCGGTGTCCAACGAAATTGCTATGGCCAATCTTTCAAACGAAATGAGCGCTAGGGGCGTAAATCCTGAAAGGATCATATTTGCTCCGCGTCTAGAGTCATCGGCAGAACATCTGGCCCGACATCGCTTGGCAGATTTGTTTTTGGATACATCGCCCTATAACGCTCACACGACTGCAAGCGATGCCTTGTGGGCTGGCTTGCCGGTCATAACTCGGATCGGGGAGACCTTTGCGGGACGAGTCGCCGCGAGTCTGCTGACCGCCATCGGCTTACCCGAAATGGTGACACAGACCCAAGACGAATATGAAAAACTGACGATCGAGCTGGTAAAAAATCCGTCCAAGTTGGCGCTCGTCAGAAACAAACTCTCAAAAAATCGTCTATCTAGTCCATTGTTCAATACGCAAGTGTTTACGCGCCATCTCGAGAGAGCTTATGAAGCAATGCATCAGCGCCAGATGAGCGGTTTGCCACCTGACCATATTCAAGTGCCAAATTAATGATCTAAAGCAGCGAGATTCTCGCTCAATTCTATGAAGTCGTCCCGACCTCGAGAAACTTACGAATCTCTTGAATTAACTCTCCGCGCTCGAAAGTGATTGCAGGAAGTTAAACGTGGGACGAGGTATTCGGAACGAGACCTGCGCGCCAGCTGTCGGCATTTAAATGATCGCTTGCTTGTTTCGTAAGACGATCGGGAACTCTCATTTTTTGACCGACACGGCTGCGCATCAAAGTGCAACGGCGTGCTATTTCGGCAGACACAAATGGTTGGGTACTCAGCCAATCGAGATCCACTCCTGAGCTTCCGAATATCGTCGAATGAGTTGCAGTAAGTTCGAATTGCTCAAGAGCCGCAACGACAAACCATTGAATGACGTTTGCGCCCGGCGCAATGTTATCGAACCGCGCGCTTGCGGGCCAGAAGGGTTCATCCATACGCCCTGTGCCCTGCTTGAGCATTTGGGCTAGCATCCTCAACGCTTCGACACTGATGGTGCGACGGCCCATTTCCCAACTCACGCGCGCCAGCGTAGAGAGCCGCGCGAGCGTAGGCTGTTTTTTGCAAACGCTTGAAAGACTATCGCAAGCAAACATCAATGCTGCATAACGTTCGGGGAGCGGCAAGTCGATTGATCGCCAAGCTGCGTAGCCCGCCAGAGCATCGCGATATTCCGGGTCGATCGGCGTGCTGTCGGCAAGCAATTGTGCAAATGTCGGTGCGAATGGTTGTATCCCGATGAATTCGATCGCATTGGCTCTTACGTCGTCGTCCGGCATCCATGTATTATTTTTTTCGATCAGAAACCCATTCTCGGAAAGGCTTGCAGCGCGGTCAGGCTTTGCTGCGAAAAGATTGAGTTCGAAGGCATCGATCTTTTCGTTCGCTGTAAACGGCACCAGAAGCGGCGCGCCACCCAACAGACGGTAAATGCCAAAGCCGCTTGCGACAAAAGCCGAAACAAGATTCTCGTTGGGCTTATCGCCGGCTTTGACTTCGAACATCACCAATGGCGACTGGCGACTAAAGAACGATTTGCTGCCCGCCAGAATTCGTTCCTCTTCACCCTCGGCATCGATCTTGATGAAATCAATCGCGCCCCAAGACCTCGATTTTTCTTCCATATCCAGGGAAGTGATGCGAACATTTTCGCCGGGGCCACTGCCAACCAGCGTGTTTAATTCACTGGACGCTCCCCTCACCAGATGACCTTCGCGCGCAGTATCGGACAACGCCTCGGCGATGATGTGTAAATTCTTGGCGCGATTTTTCTTTTTGCTAATATTGAGCAGGCGGCGTGTTTCGCTCGTCGGCTCGTAGGCGAAAACATGACCGTCCGGTCCGACCTGACCCGCGATGGGCAGGCTGTAGACGCCGAGATTGGCACCGATGTCGATGACGTTCATGCCGGGTCGCAACCAACTGGCGAGAAAGCTTACTTCCTTCTCGAACCATTTTTCCTGCTCAAGGACCACGTAGGTCGTGATCGCGTTGAGCGAAGAGGGCACGCTGATATGCGTGCCGTCGGCCATGCGAAGGGAAAGCTCGCTCATGAAGAGATTCTCGGAGCAGAATTGCGCAAATCGTTGCCGGTCGGGCAACGGCGCATGCTTTAACACACTCGGAGAGACGGTAAATACCTAGCCGGGGCGTCGCGCTTGCATCATCGAGTCGGCGATGATGGCGGTCGCGCGGGACCGGTAGGCGAAGGTTGAGAAAATCGCAGCCGCGACCCAAATGGCCGGCGGAATAAGACCGCGCGCGAGTGGCACGTAACCCGGCAGCACGACCACCAGCACCCAGGTCAAGTCGGCCCAACTCACGACTGCAAGATTGAGCCAATAGCCGAGGCGGTCGTTGCGCCAGTTGCGCGTCAACGCGACGATGATCGCAAACAGCGAGATCGTCAGCATGTAGGCGGCCATCTGATAAAGCCGTCCTTGTGTGATCCCCTGTTCGGTCACGCCGAGCGTGAAGATTTGCCATGCGACATAAACGTGGAACGCACCCCAGATCGCGTAGAGAATGGCGCCGATGCGAGCGTAGATCATATGGCTTCCTTCGGATTGCGGCGCGAACATGCCCCATTTGCGTTACGGCGGTGCGAAGCCGCCGTTACTCAAGCGCCGGGGGTTTTCTCGGTTCCGCAATCGCTGTAAAAGCCGCGTGATGAACGCACCCGCCAAATCCTCGAAACTCATCAAGGGCGCAACCGGCGACTGGGAAATGGTCATCGGGCTGGAAATCCATGCCCAGGTGACGTCCAATTCCAAGTTATTTTCGGGCGCATCGACCGAATTCGGCGGTGAGCCGAACGATCACGTCTCGCTGGTGGATGCGGCGATGCCCGGCATGTTGCCTGTCATTAACGAGGAGTGCGTGGCGCAGGCGGTTCGCACGGGCTTGGGACTGAAAGCGCAGATCAATCTACGCTCGGTGTTCGACCGTAAAAACTATTTCTATCCTGATCTGCCGCAGGGCTATCAGATCAGCCAGTATAAGTCGCCGATCGTGGGCGAAGGCGCGGTGACGGTCGAGACCCGCGATGGCGCGACCATGACGGTCGGCATCGAGAGGCTGCATCTGGAGCAGGACGCGGGCAAATTGCTGCACGACCAGAACCCGACGATGTCTTTCGTCGATCTCAATCGCTGTGGCGTGGCGTTGATGGAAATTGTCTCCAAGCCGGACATTCGTTCCTCGGAAGAAGCACAAGCCTATGTGACCAAGATGCGCACGATTTTGCGTTATCTCGGCACCTGCGACGGCGACATGGAGAAGGGTAATCTTCGCGCCGACGTCAACGTCTCCGTGCGCAAGCCGGGTGAGGGGCTCGGCACGCGCTGCGAGATCAAGAATATGAATTCGATCCGGTTCATCGGCGAGGCCATCGAATATGAGGCGCGCCGCCAGATCGACATTCTGGAAGACGGCGGCGCCATCGATCAGGAGACGCGGCTTTACGATCCGAACAAAGGCGAGACGCGCTCGATGCGCTCCAAGGAAGAAGCGCATGACTACCGCTACTTCCCGGATCCGGATTTGCTGCCGCTGGAATTCACGCAAAGCTATGTCGATGGACTGGAAGCCAAGCTGCCGGAACTGCCGGATGATAAGCGCGCGCGGTTCGTCACTGAACTCGGGCTCTCGCCTTATGACGCTAGCGTTCTGGTCACTGAGCGCGAGAGTGCGGACTTCTTCGAGGCCGTGCTTTTGAAACTCTCCAACAAGGCCCGCGACGGCAAGCTCGCAGCCAACTGGGTCATCAACGAGCTGTTCGGTCGCCTCAACAAGGAAAGTCAGGACATCAAGGCTTCGCCGGTGCCTGCGCCCCAAATCGCCGCCATTGTCGATTTGATCGGCGAGAACACCATCTCCGGCAAGATTGCCAAGGATCTGTTCGAGATCGTCTGGACCAAGGGCGGCGACCCGAAGGCGCTGGTCGAGAGCCTCGGCATGACGCAGGTGACCGATGTCGGTGCCATCGAGACGATGGTGGACGACATCATCGCCGCCAATCCGGACAAGGTGGAGCAGGCCAAGGCAAAATCCGCCGCGATCCAGTGGTTCGTCGGCCAGGTGATGAAAGCTTCGGGCGGCAAGACCAATCCGCAGGCCGTGAACGAAATTCTGAAAGCCAAACTCGGTCTCTGATCGCGCGTTCGCGCCACACGCACGCCTTACGTTTTCAAACTTTCGACGCGATGATGAACGCAATCGAAGCGTTCGCGTGTCGCGATGGCGCGTTGATATTGAGAATCGACTCCCGAATCACGCCGATGCGATTCAGCGAAAAATTTTGCCTATCCACACGCCGTTCCGTGAAAAACGAAAATGGTGCGAAAATTTTTTCATTGCCAAATTTCGCGACTCAGAGTCCGCAAAGCGTGTTTTTCGATGCGCAATTTGATTCGCAAGCGCGCTTGTATCGCAGATGTTTTCAATCGCGCGCGTGCAAGAAAGCATTGGGACACAGGCATTTCTTGAATATCGCAATTCGCATTGCGGGCGCTACGCGTATCAACGCGTTGGTGTCGCGCACATGAGGTGCGATGCTTGCGACGCGTGCGCGCGAAGTGCGCGATGGATTTGGCGTAAACACTTCCTTAAGCGCCAAGATGTCTTTTTGAGCGTGTTGGTGTAATCCCAACACGTGCATTCGATTCCCGAACGCACATAGCGTTTAAGCCATCTCACTAACTTAGGAGGGCAACATGGCCAAGAAAGCTAAAAAAGCTAAGAAGATGAAGAAGTCGAAGTCGGCAGTGAAGAAGACTGCGAAGAAGACCCGACGCGTCAAGAAGAAGAAGTAAGGCGTCGCCTTATGAAATTGCCGGCGCTTGGCGCCGGCAACGTCACACGGGCTGCCAGATCGAATTGTTCGCAAGAACAGATTTGAACAGCGGCTCAGGTCGACGAAAGAGGGTGTCGGCGAGACATCAGACGAGACGGTCGGATCGAATTTGAAGGAAGGCCAACTTCCATCAGCATCGGTCAGGCAGAAGAGACAAGACACTCTTCGTCGTTGCGGCAGCGTTAGCCCGCAGTTTTGCAATCGGTTCGCTCACGCGAATTGTTTATGAAATCTCGATCCTGGCGTGTTCACCGACGCCCTCGTACTTCTGAACCGGCTACTTCAATAGCCCGTTCGTCGAGGTCCGGCGTATCGCCGCTCATTTTTCTCAATCCAATTCTATCGCACAAATTCGCACGCTCGGTCGCGGTGGTTATCGCATTCGCAAAGACCACGGTGAATCGATCTTTACGATTGCATAGAAGTGCCCGTGGAATGGCGGTTTCTTGCATACCGCGCGCGGTGTGGCGCCGTCTGCGTTCACATTCGATTCATCGCGAACCTTAAACTGCTCTTCAAATTTTACGGATCATATGAACCCAACAAGCCGAGAAACGGCGAGCGCGCATTCCGCGACACCTGAACCAGGTTTTGGGACACCGGTGTTGCGGAATGCGCGAGTTAAAACAGAAGCGTTGAAAAAGAATTCGGACAGGGGCCGCGCTCGCAGCGCGAGGATCGGGAGAACAAGATGTTTCAAGTTCACATCGACACCATCACCGCGATGCCGGTGGAAGTTGCAGCGAACGGCGACGTGCTGTTCGATCTCGGCATGATGTTCTCGACCGGCCGCGACGGTGTGGTCGATCTCATCGCCGCACATAAATGGTTCAACCTCGCAGCCCTTAAAGGCCGCATCGATGCGATTTCACTGCGCCGTGAGATCGCAGAACAAATGTCGGAAGCCGACATCGCATTGGCACAGCGCGAAGCGCGTGCGTGGATGACGGTTCACTAAGACAGAATTACTATTTCAACTCGGATGTGCGCCTCGCGCACGCGCGCATGGCTGGGCGTCCAACATTGGCGCGGCGCATCTGCAGCGCTTCCGTTGCTTTATGCAGCGACGTTCGTGCAGAGGGATCAGGTCTGGATTCAGACACGGACACTGCCCGCAAAGCCCTCTTTGTCATAAAACTGTCATGCAAACAGACCGTTACGGTGTAGCTCACTGCAGCGACCGCTGATACGTTGAGCATATCGGGTGGTTTGAAGAGAGTAGTCTGATGTCCAAAATGCAAAAGAAAATCGATGCGTTGCTCAAGCGTGTCCGCAAGCTGAACGAAAAGATCAAGAAGCTGAAATCGGTCAGCGCGAAGAAAAAGAAAAAAACAAAAAAGAAGAAAACAGCGAAATCGCCGAAGAGAAAGTCGCCGACGAAAAAGCGAATTGCAAAGCGTTCCGTCGCCGCTGACGCAAATACACAGGGCAATCTTGCGACGACGCAAAACGGCGGCGGATTCTAGACGAATCCGCGTTTGCTCCGCGCGCAATGCGCTGTGGCGCGTGATTTTTTATGCAGCAATTGGCGGAGACGGAGGGATTCGAACCCTCGATACCCATTTCTAGGTATGCTCATTTAGCAAACGAGTGCCTTCAGCCGCTCGGCCACGTCTCCAACAGCGTTCGATATGCCTGACGCGCCCCTGAGCCGCAAGCTACAGCTC
>JBBRNE010000008.1:0-124337 GCA_038230475.1 Hyphomicrobiales bacterium | reverse complement strand
CTACGACAAGGAAAAGCTTCAGGAGCGTCTGGCCAAGCTCGCTGGCGGCGTCGCGGTGATTCGCGTCGGCGGTGCGACCGAAGTCGAAGTGAAGGAGCGCAAGGATCGCGATGATGACGCGATGCATGCGACCCGCGCGGCTGTTGAAGAAGGCATCGTACCGGGCGGCGGCGTCGCCCTCCTGCGTGCGTCCGAGCAGCTCAAGAAAATCCGCACCGCCAACGACGACCAGAAAACCGGTGTCGAGATCGTCCGCAAGGCGCTCTCCGCTCCGGCCCGCCAGATCGCCATCAATGCTGGCGAAGACGGCTCGGTCATCGTCGGCAAGATCCTCGAGAAGGATCAGTACTCGTATGGCTTCGACTCGCAGTCGGGCGAATACGTCAACCTGATCTCCAAAGGCATCATCGACCCGACCAAGGTCGTTCGTGCGGCGATCCAGAACGCGGCGTCGGTTGCGGCACTCCTGATCACCACCGAAGCCATGATCGCCGAAGTGCCGAAGAAGGCCTCGGCTGGCGGCGGCGGCGGAATGCCGGGCGGCGGCATGGGCGGCATGGATTTCTGATCCACGCGCTCAACGCGAATTACGAAATACAAAACCCCGGCAGCGATGCCGGGGTTTTTTGCTTGCATACGATGGCGCGAAACGCACCCTAATCCCCAGCGTTCTTCAAAATCGTCTTCAGCAATCCCGGAAACCGCGCATTGATGTCGGCGTCGCGCACGGTGTTCTGATGTTCGACGCCCTTCTTGGTCGTTCGGATCAGGCCCGCCTCGCGCAGCACGCGGAAATGATTCGAGAGTGTTGACTTCGCCATGTCGGGGCAAGGGGCGGCCTCGGTACACGACAAACACCCCCGCTCGACCAGCAAACCCTTGATAATGCGCAGCCTATTGGGGTCGGCCAACGCCGACAACACGCCTTCCAGCGTGATGTCTTGTTTGGCGGGGTGAACGAACTGAACCATCAAAATAATATAGGCGTCCCCTTGCGCTCGTTCAATAGTTCACTATTTCCGAACTATTGAATTAAGACACATCGAGGAACACGATCATGAGCACATCACTGCAAGGCAAAGTCGCGCTGGTCACTGGCGCATCCAAGGGCATCGGCGCGGAAATCGCGCTGCAACTCGCAGCACAAGGTGCTGCCGTCGCCGTCAACTATTCGTCGAGCAAAAAAGGCGCGGACGATGTCGTCGCCAAGATCGCGGCCAAAGGCGGCAAGGCCGTCGCGGTTCACGGCAATCTCAGCGAGCCGAAAGGTGCAACTGAAGTGGTCGCCGCAGCCGTGAAGGCGCTCGGCCCGATCGACATTCTGGTCAACAATGCCGGCATCTATGAATTCTCGCCGCTCGACGGCATCACGCCTGACCATTTTCACAAGCACTTCAACCTGAACGTGCTCGGATTACTGCTGGTGACGCAGGAAGCAGCAAGACACTTCAACCCCAATGGAGGAGCCGTCGTCAACATTTCGTCCGGGGTCTCGACGATCACGCCGCCGAACTCGGCGGTCTATACCGCGACTAAAGCGTCGGTCGATGCGATCACGTCCGTGTTGTCGAAAGAACTTGCGCCGCGCAAAATTCGCGTCAACGCCGTCAACCCCGGCATGATCGCGACCGAAGGCGTGGTCTCATCGGGAATTGCCGACAGCGAAATGAAAACCTGGATCGAGTCGGTGACGCCGATGGGCCGCATCGGCAAGGTCGAGGAGATCGGTTCGGTGGTTGCGTTCCTCGCCTCCGATGCTGCGTCCTACGTCACCGGCGAGACGCTGCATGTGACGGGCGGATTGCGGTAAGAGCAAATCTCAAAACTTAAAAACCCCGGCATCGCTGCCGGGGTTTTTTTGTGTCGCACTCAACCCCCAAATCAGCCTTTCGGCAAATAAGGAATCGTTCCCGCGACATCGCTGTCGTCGATCAGTTGGAAGCGGCTCTCGCTGCCCTTCTGCCTTGCGGCGACGAACGGCGCGTAAGACGGATCGGTGGTGAACGCCTCGGCGGATTTCGCGGTCGGGAATTCCATGATGGCAATGAGGCTGGTGTCGAGCGGCTTGCCTTCCAGCGTCTTCACATTGCCGCTGCGGGCGAGATACTTGCCGCCATGCTTGCGCACGATGTCATGCACCGACGCCGCATAACCCGGCACCCAGCTGTCGTTGTTCACTTTAATGTCTGCGATCAGATATACGGTCATTTCAAATCATCCTTCTGGTGTTGCCACAGCACATCCGTGGCGTGGCGCAACCAAACGCCGATTACACCCTGCCCTCCAGTCCAGAAACTGGAGTCGCCCGGTACAGTTTCTGTACTAGTGAGCCCCCGCCATAATGCCTATGATCCAGCAACATGTCAGCATGAGGCAATTTCCAAGGGGAAATTCAATGACCCAGCCGGGATACAAGCAATTCTGCCCGCTCGCGATGGCGGCCGAACTTCTATGCACGCGATGGACGATGGTGCTGCTGCGCGAACTGGTCGCGGGCACGACGCGCTTCAACGATCTGCGCCGGGGCGTGCCGAAAATGTCGCCGACGTTACTCTCGCAACGCCTGAAAGAACTTGAAGCCGCAGGCATCATCGAGCGCCGCGCGGTGCGCTCTGAAAAAGGCATTTTCGAATATCACATGACCGAAGCCGGTAAAGATTTGCGCGGCGTGGTCGAGGCGATGGGCTTCTGGGGCCAAAAATGGGTCGAGGCGAAACGCTCGCTGAAAAATCTCGATCCGTCGTTACTAATGTGGGACATGCGCCGCAACCTGAACCCGCAGCCGCTGCCGGAGCGACGCACGGTGATCCAGTTTCTGTATCGCGAGCTTCCCGCCTCCAAGCGCAACTGGTGGCTGGTGGTCGAGGGCGACGGCGAAGTCGATCTGTGCTGGTCGGACCCCGGTTTCGATGTCGATCTTTATGTCTCGACTGATTTACGCACGATGACGGCGATCTGGATGGGACTGACGACCGTGGCGAAGGAAAACGCGAAAGACAACACCAAGATCATGCTCACCGGCGACAAGGCCATCGCGCGCACCATGCAGACGTGGCTGGGGCTCAGTCCGTTCGCCGTGGAGAAGAAGCGGATTGCGGCGTGAGCATACCTCCGGGCGGCGGCATGGGCGGCACGAATTTCTGATCCAAGCCTCTTAGCAGCACCAAAATGCAAAATCCCGGCGAAAACGCCGGGGTTTTTTGTTTGGCTTATATTTCCTGTTGTCCGTTCGATGTGTCATCCTAACTGCGTGATATTTTGGGGGATGGGAAATATGGCGCTCCTCGACGAGGTTAAGACAGCAAGAAAAAAGATAGTCACAGATGGCTATGAAATGTCGCTCGGCGAGGTGATAAACCTTTATCGCGACGACGAACTTAAAATCGACCCTGTGTTTCAGCGTTTGTTTCGTTGGGAGGACGAGAGAAAAACGCGGTTTATTGAGTCGATCCTGCTGGGCATCCCGTTCCCACCAATCTTCGTTTTTCAGGACGAAACAGGAGTTTGGGAGCTTATCGATGGTCTTCAACGTCTTTCGACAATTTTCCAACTTACAGGTGATCTCAAAGGCGAACGCGCACAGGAACTAGGGCCGCTGGTGCTGAATAGCACTCAATTTCTACCGAGTCTCAATGGCAAACGATGGGTTGAATCTGCCGAGGGGGCTGGCGACGAAATTGGCCAAGTCCTTCAAATCGATATTAAACGCGCCCGCGTGCGCGTAGAAATCCTAAAGAGTGAAAGCGACACAGCTGCAAAGTTCGAACTATTCCAACGACTGAATACCGGTGGCGCCAAACTCACCGAGCAAGAAGTAAGAAATAGCATCGCTGTTTCGATCAACCCGGATTTCTATAATTGGCTGATAGCAAGGTCAGAGGAAGAAACATTCAAGATAACGACAGCCCAAACCGACGTCGCGATAGAAGCGCAAGCAGGCGTTGAACTAGCACTTCGGTTTTTTGCCTTTCGAAATGTTCCCTATCAAGCCGGTCTAGATGTGCACGAATATCTTGATCGTGCCTTGATGGTGATGGCAACTAATCCCGCTTACGATATGCAAAGCGAAGGTGTTGTCTTTAGCAAGACATTCCAATTCTTATATGAAGCTCTGGGCGATCAGGCTTTCAAGCGTTGGAACGGACAGGCCTTTGGCGGGAAGTTTCTTATGTCTGTATTTGAAGTTCTTGCAACCGGCCTATCTCACAATGTCGCTGCTGTAGAAGCGTTGCCAGCCGCGGCGCGCAGTCAATTTATAGTGCAAGCTGCACAACAACTCTGGAACAATCAGCAATTTACAACAAACTCTGGTGCAGGCGTACGCGGAACAACCCGACTTTCAAGACTTCTGCCGATTGCGGCACAATTGCTCAATCCTAACCCTTGAGGCTTGAGTGCTATGGCAAAGATTAGAACTTTAACTCAACTTCAGGAAGCCCTCGACAACGAGATGAGCTGGCGCATTAAGGAAATATCGGATTTCCGATTGGCAACAAAAACTCAAACAACAAATTCGCTTACATTTATCCGTGCAGGCGTCGCGCTCGTTTATGCTCATTGGGAAGGTTTTATCAAAGCTGCATCCGAGGACTATCTGAATTTTGTCGATAATCAGGGTCACATATATCGAGAGCTAAAAACTTGCTTTGCCGTTTTTGGTCTCAAAAGCAGACTAGCTCAATTGAGCGACAGTCGAAAAGCCAAACCGAATATCGAAGCACTAGATTTTGTTTTTGATGAAATGGACAAACCTGCGAAGATGAACATGTCGAGCGCTATAGATACCGAATCGAATTTGACTTCCAAAGTCTTTGCTAACATCGCCACATCAATCGATATTTCTGTGTCGTCTTATGAGACAAAATTCAATTTGATAGACGAGAGTCTGGTGAAGCGAAGAAACAAAGTAGCGCATGGTGAATATCTAGACTTGTCCTCAAACGATTTTCTAAATCTTGCCGACGATGTCCTGCAGATGATGCGCAATTACAAGACTGATATTGAAAATGCGGCAACGTTAGCCGCTTACAGACGTATCGCTCCGCCCGCCGTAGAAGTCTCGGTATAAACTGTTGACAATTCCGATTTTCTGGACTATATTCCTATTCATCCTGCCCCACCAATGAGGGGCGTTTCGCGATCGTCATGATACGCGGGGCGGGATGCGGTGGCTGCGTGCGGTGTTCGATGCGCGGCGGAATGAGTTAGGCGCATCTCGCAAGAGTGCGCCTTTGTCGTTTCGCCACGCTGACGACGCGCTTCACGCGGACGGCCCAAGGCGTGTCATCCCTGCGCATCGGCTTGCGCCTTGGGGGCAGCGATGCGGCAAGCGCGCGAAGCAATTCGCGCGCGGAAACCGGATCGCGTAAGTCCACGTAACGGTGGTGCACACAGCATCGGCCACCGGGGGTTTTCACGCAGCAAGCCGTTCCAACCATTGCGTGCGGAACGCCGGACGCATCCGGCGTGTTCGTGGTGACTCTGCTCGTGTGCTTTTTACCTTTTGCACGCGAGGCTGCGGACGCGTTGTGCGTCCGGCGTTCCGCGCACCCTCTTTGAGGGAGTGGCAACGTGAATTTCTATCGGCGCGAACGGGATAAATCCCGCGCGCGCAAAAGGCGCGCCCGCGCCTTAAAGAACAGGGAGGCTGGCGCATGACTCTGAGGCGTGTGCAGCGGTTTTCGGATCAGGTCATGCGCAATCATGACGCGCGCCTTAAGAGGTTGGCGAAGCTATCGCAGCAAGCCCACCACTTTCGCGGTGACGCGCTTTGCCAAGCGCGAACACCACATGCGGCGCAGCGCCGGTCGCGGCGCGAACGAATATCCCGGTTCGCCGGACACCGCCGATTTTCTCCACCGCGCGCTGCGAGCGCCAGTTGGTTTCGCCGACCCAGAAGATCACCGTGTCCACAAACGTAAATGCATGATCGATCATCAACCGTTTGATCTCGCGATTGGTCTGTCCACCCCAATGATCGCGAACGATAAACGTCCAGCCGATTTCGACTTCACTTAAGTTCTGGTCGTAACCGAAATAGCGGCTCGATCCGATCAGCTTCCCACTTTTACGGTCCACAAACACGAACGCCATTTTCGACGCCACCGCATCGTCGAAAAAGATTTTGAACACCGGCTCGGTATAGCGCGTCGTCGCCGGATGCAGCTCCCAGATTTTAGGATCGGAGGCCGCGGCGAACAACTTCTGCCAATCATCGGGGCGGATCGGCCTGATGATGACAGTGTCGCCGGTGAGAATGGGCTGAAAATCAGGCTGTGGCACAGGGGGTTCTCGTCGGTGATTGCACGCCGAATGAATGCGCGCCGCCAGACTAACGAAAACCATTTTGAGCGCAACTGCGTAAGCCCATCGTCACGCAATTACCGGCGCGGCGAAAGTAAGACTAACAAGGAGTTTAGGCTACGTTTTGGCAAGCCAAGACATAGCTACCACTGTTCACCATTCGCTCTGTGATCACGTCCCGCTCGAAGGAGACGTGTGGGTCATGGATCTGTTGCTGAATTATTTTGTCGTCGGCGTAGCATCGTTCGCGTTCGGTTTTCTCACCTGCGTTGCAGGTGTCGCCGTTTTGGTGAAGGCCGCAGAGAGCGACGCGCTGCGCGATCTGAAAAATCAGTAACGACATCGAACGCCGTTCGCGCGAGCGAACATTGCTTTCGGACATGACTCACCTGCTCCACCAACACGGACACAGTGAGGACACGACAATGGTTCATGATCATGCAGGCGTCACGCGCTCGAAGTCGAAAGTGATTTTGCGCGAAATCACCGACGCCGATTTGGAAGCCGTCGCCGATTTGCAGGTGCGCGGTTTTAAAACCCGCCCGCGCGACTATTGGCTCCGCGGTTTGCACCGCGAACAGACGCGCGACATTCCGAAAGGTTTTCCGCGTTACGGTTACGTGCTGGAGGCCGAAGGCCGTTTCGTCGGCGGCGTGCTGGTGATGTATGCCGAGGCGACTGTGAACGGCGAGCGCGTGATGTGCTGCAACGCCGCCGGCTGGAATGTCGAACCGGAGTTTCGCGGCCACGCCCCTCGCCTGCTCTGGGCCGCGCTCAATCGGAAGGACGTCATCTACACCGACGTCACGCCCGCGGTTTCGACCTATGACGTCGTCGAGCGGCTCGGCTTCCGGCGTTATTGCAACGGGCTGTTCGTCTCGCTGCCGTTTTTGGCGCGAAAAAAACCGCAAATGCGAATCGAGATTGTTTCACCAACCGCCGATACGGTTCGGGGATTGCCGCAAACGGAATCCGATCTGCTGGTGAGCCACGCGCGTTACGGCTGCCTTAGTCTTGTCTGCCACACGCTCGACGGCCCGCAGCCTTTCATCTTCCTGCCGTTCCGCATGCGTCAGGGGAAAATTCCGCTGCCCGCCATGCAACTCGCTTTTTGCCGCGATATCGACAGCTACCGGCGTTGTGCGGGTGCTATCGGCCGCGAATTGATATGGCACGGAAAGCCTGTCGTCTTCCTCGACGCAAACGGCATGGTTGAAGGCCTTCCTGGTTTCTACACCGAAAAGCGCGGTCGGAAATATTTCAAAGGCCCTCGCCCGCCCGCACTGACAAATTTGACCAACACCGAACTTGCATTGTTCGGGCTTTAAGCGGTCGCGCACCTTCGCATCGGAAAAAATAAGATGAGCATCGTTCAAGAAACTTCGCATTTGAAAACACAACATTTGGAATTTCCCCGTAAAAAACCGGGGCCGTTCTTCGACTGTGCAACACGCACCATTCGCGACGCCACTTTGCTCGAACGCTTGCTGATACGCGCAATCCAGCTCGGCGCGCGCAGCAGCAGCATCTGGGCCTATCGCGGCTTCGGCGCGTGCTGCCGCGTGCTGCAAAGGCTAATGCCCAATCGCAGTCTAACGCTTATGTTGGATAGCGACGCGGCGTTCTCCTTTCCATTCGCTGACGGATATTGGAGCATGCTGCTCGGCGGTGCCGAAATTTACGAACCGGAGATCGAAGAATTTCTTCGGATTGCCGCCGCCGAGAAATATACATTGCTCGATTGCGGCGCGAACTATGGATATTGGTCGGTTCTCGCGTCCGCATCTTCTTTCGGCGCGCAGCGCGTCATCGCCTTTGAGCCGGCCGCGACGACATTTGCAATCTTGCAAGACAACGCTGCTCTCAATGGCAATCGATTTGCCTGCATCAAAAAAGCAGTGGGAGCGGTTGCAGGATTTGTTCGCCTGTCCGGGAATAAGCACGAGGCGCGTACCGTGTCGAGCGATGTTACGGCGGGTAGCGAAAACGTCGAAATGCTTGCACTCGATAATTTGCTGGATGTCGGCGAGATTTCACCGAGAGAGCGCATCGTTATCAAGCTCGATGTCGAGGGCCAGGAGATTGCCGCGCTGCATGGAAGTGCGCGAATTCTTGCGGGCGACAGCATCGTGATCTGCGAAGACCACGGCAGCGATAGAAACCATACCGTCTCGCGCTATATTCTTGAGAAGACCCAACTCAAGCTGTTTTGCTACGATTCGGAGAATGTGAGCTTCGTCAACATCACCGATACCGCTTCGCTCGATCGACTCAAGCGGTTTCGTAACCGTGGCTACAATGTCTTCGCTACAGCAAGCGTATTCTGGGAAGAAAAACTGATCACCGCAGATCGGGTGTCTTTCAAAAATTCGTCATCGTCAGACGGCAACTCGCAACGCTCGGCGCGGTCGTTCACGTCGTCTCTCGTCAGAGGCGGCTTTCTATACTAAGAGCAACATCACTCTACCTTCGCGATAACCGCGAGGCGTTTGATCTCGCCATTCTTATAAGCTTGCAGAAAACGGTCGTAATCTTTGAACGACACGCAGCCGTTCGAATCGCCGTTCGGACCGAGCATATATGTATGCGCGAGCAACCCGTTTCGTCCGTAAATCGCTTCTTCGCCGCCGACGGGATTGAGCCGCAGCGCTTCGACGCCATGAAATAGCGACTCGCGCAGTTTAAGATCATAAAGATGTGGAGGCGTCGCGCCGCTCATGCGCACATGAACAAACCTGGGATCGTCGATCTTGCTGCCGAGGCCGGAATGCGCTTCCAGTTTGGTGCCGCTTGGAAGATAAACCGCGCGCGCGGAAATATCATAAACTGCAGTGTCGCGATCGTACATCGGCATCTGACCGAGGCCACCATCAGGCTTACTGTCGACGCCAGCGTCGGCGGATGCGTAAGCCATCCGGGTCGGTTTATCGTCGGATTTCCCAAATAACTTCTCGAAAATATTTGCGGCCTTCGACGCCACATTCGTGCGCGCAGTTCTGCCCGCCTGCGCAATTTCGTGCGCAATTTCTCGCGGACGCGATAGCGGCAGCGGAATCGTGTGCATCGCATCGCGTACTGCCGGCGACAGCGGCGCATCGGTTTGCGCGTGCTGGGTCTCGATATCCTTGACGCGCGCGGCCGTTTGAACAGGTGGAGCAGGCACGTCCTTTACAAAGGAACCGGCCGGCGCACCGAAGTCATGACTCGGATCCAGCAGCGCAAAATAGTTCTTCGCGATTTCGGGCGAAGGCGGTGGCGCGGTACCAAAAGGTCCAAAACGTTCTTCAAATGTAGCTTCAGCGGTGTCGATTTCGAACGCCGCCGGCTGCACCTGCAATGTATCGACGCGCTTGCTCTCGAATGTCTCGGCCCCGTCGCCTAGAAGGTTGACGCAGATGATCCATCCAGATGCGATTGCGACCGCCGCAAGCGCTGTATTGGCAAGAAGATTCTTCGAGAAGACCTTACGGGGTCTGTTCTGTGGAGCGTAAACCTGCGCTCCCCCATACGTCATCGACCCGTAACTCATTCGCCTCGCGCCCACGCAAATTCCACCACGCGCCTCCCCGCAACGACGTCCCATATTCCGCATTGACGCGGAACTCGGGTGAGCATCTCGCAGAGAGGCGAAGCGTCAGTAAGGCGGGATTTAGTTAAATGCGGATTAAGTGTTGGCAAATCTAAGGCGGCGGAATCGCGGCAACATTTCGCGCGGCGCTCAATGCGAAATCGAGTTCCATTTTCGCAATCCAACTTGTCCCAAAATTGGATTCAAGGAATTTATGCTGAATTATTCGTTGCCAAATTCGACCGTCAGCTAGTGCTGCAATTCCGGCGCGGGCGAACGGTCGAGTGGATCGCTCTTCGCGTTCTCCGCAACATCAACTTCGTAAGTCTCGATAATCGTGCCGCTGCGCTTGCGTGTAACATCACCAATCTTCTCTATGCGGGCGTAATCGTCCTTCAGCCGCGTCGGGCCGTTAAAAAATCCGACCAGAAGAATCTTGTTCTTGAGATCGTCGGCCGACGGCTCGGAAGCACGAGCCCAGCGATAGCGCTCGCCGCGCTGTACGACGCATGTGCCTTTCGGCAGATAGAACATCATCCACGATACCGTGCCGTAATCCTGTCCGACAACGCAGTGCGCGCCGGATAGTTTGCGCATGCCTTCAATGTCACCCGCCAGTTGAGGCCAACCGACGCCGACGCTGCGCACGCTGGCGTCGCGCCGATAGCCGGTGAAGAATCCGGTGTTGGTCTGCACGATCAGAAGCACGAAAATCGCAACGCCCGATATAAACGCCCAGCGGCGTGAGAAATTCACAGTGCGCTCGCTACGCGGGCCCCAGCCGGTGCCCCACGCCGCGTAAGCCGCAGCAATTGCGAATGCCGGATAGATTGGACCAAGCCAGTTTGCCTCAACACGATCGTGCAGTGCGTGCCAGATGAAATAAATGAAGATCACCCAGAAACTTGCGCTGATAAGTCCCCGCGCCGGATCGCTGGCCGACCCGCGTCGCGCCAGCGCAGCCAGACCGAACACGCCGAGAATAAAGACGAGCGGCGTCGCGAACGCGAATTGCGTCGGAATCATCTCGCCGAGATATTTCAGCGTTATGCCGCCGATCCGGGCGCGGCCGAGTTGCTTGATGAACGACACCCATTGATGATCGGCGTTCCACAAGATCGTCGGCGAGAACACCAGGAATGCAACAATGCCGGCGAGATAGAGCCAAGGCGAGGCGAACCAGCGGCGAAGTCCTTTCACCATGACGAGCCACAGCAGGATTTCCGCGCCGAAAAACAGCGCCGTGTATTTCGACAGCAACGCACATCCGACTGCGACGCCGACGCCCAACCACCAAACGCCCTTCCCGGTCTCATAGACCTTGGCGAGAAAATAAAGAACGAAGGCGGACGCAACCATCAACGGCGCGTCTGGCGTTACAATCATCGTGCCGACCGAAGCCATCAATGTGACGTTGAGAAAGATCGCCGACATCGCCGCAACCAGCGCGTTGTCGAACAGGATCAGCGCCGTTCGATAGACTGCCCAACTCATGGGCATCGCCAGCAGTATCGAGATCAGGCGAACGCCGAATTCAGTATCGCCCGCGATCATTGTCCCAGCCCGAATGACCAAAGCCACCATCGGCGGGTGATCGTAATAGCCGCCCGCGAGATGCTTCGACCAAGTCCAGTAATAGGCTTCGTCGAATGTCAAAGGCGTAAAGGCCGCGACCGCCAGGCGCACCAGAACAAGCGCCGAGACGGTAACAGCCGCGGTGCGTGCAAACTTTGGATCGTCAGTTGTCATTTCGTGCGCCAGACGAACAGACTTGAAACGGCATAGTTCCAGACCACGCCCATCAGCGCGCCGGACGCCCCCGCGAGCCACCAGATCGGCTCTTGGTCATACACGGAGAATGCCACGCCGACATTTGCAAGAAGACCGACGCCGCAGACGAGATAGAACAGCAACAGGCCGCGAACGATACCAAAACCTTTGAGGCGCTGATCGCGATAGGTCAGGCGGTTATTCAGAAAGAAATTTCCAGTCATCGCGACGAACGCAGCGATAGCCTGCGCTTCGGCGAATTCCACGTTGCGCTCCAGCGCAATGTAGAGTGTCGCCAGATGCACGACGAGGCCGATCGAGCCAACCAGCGCGAACAGCAAAAACCGCAGTGACACGAGATCGTGCGTCATCTTTGCCAGCACGAGACCGAGGAAATCCAGCACCACCATCGAGTCAAGCTTGCTCTCGCCGTGCAGCCGCGTTCCGAAAGAGTAAGGGACTTCGACGACCTTCAGCTTCCCGCCGCCGGTGGCCACGATGTCGAGCAGAATCTTGAAACCTTGCACCGAGAGCTGCGGCGCGAGTTGCTCGAAGCGATCGCGGCGGATCATGAAGAAGCCGCTCATCGGATCGTTGACTTCGACATGCAGAAGCTGTTTGGCGATTTTCGTGGCAAACACACTGCCGCCGTGTCGTGTCGCGCCGAAGCTGTCTGCGCTGCCGCCGCTGACATAGCGGCTGCCGACAACGAGTTCAGCATCGCCCTTCTGCAGCAAGCCGAGCATCTTCGGCAATTGCGTTTCGTCATGTTGCAAATCAGCATCTATCACCGCGACATAAGGCGCGCTGGACGCGAGGATGCCTTCGATGCACGCGCCCGAAAGACCGCGACGACCGATGCGTCGAATGCAACGCGCCCGCGGATCGGTCTGGGCCAGTTGGCGCACGACGTCCCATGTGCCGTCCGGCGAATTGTCATCGACGAAAATGACTTCCCACGCGATGCCAGACAACGCCGCATCGAGCTTTGCGAAAAGCTTCGGCACGTTGTCGCGCTCATTGAAGGTCGGCACCACCACGCACAATTGCCGTGCGGTGGATGCCCCAAGGGCGGGTTCAGTCATGGCGCAGCGTATATCCGTCGCGGATTGCGATGCCAAGGCATCGCAAGCGCCGATCAGAAGCCGGAAATCGGGTGGAAAACCAAGGAGTTCGGCCTCAGAATGCCAACGGCCACGGAGGGATCCGTTGAGAGGTGTCGTTCAGCGCGTACATCCGGCGCCTAATCGTCTCTCAGGGTATCTTCTCGTGGCCGTCCCGGCGATGGAGCGGGGGCTGCGACATCGCCGTTAAAAAATTAAATGGGGATGGGGAAGCCGCCGCACAAGAGGCGAAAGAAAAATTCAAAAGGACAATCGATGGCGGGCAAATCCGGCAAAATCCATATCGGCGTCGGCGGCTGGACGTTTCCGCCCTGGCGCGGCGTTTTCTATCCGCCAAAACTCACGCAGGCCAAGGAGTTGAGTTATGCAGCCTCGAAGCTGACATCGATCGAAATCAACGGCACCTATTACGGCTCGCAGAAGCCAGAGAGTTTCCGCAAGTGGCGCTCCGAAGTGCCGGACGGGTTCGTGTTCTCGGTCAAGGGACCAAGATTTGCGACCAACCGTCGCGTGCTCGCCGAGGCCGGCGATTCCATAAAACGGTTCTACGATTCCGGCGTGCTTGAACTGCGCGACGCGCTTGGTCCGGTGCTGTGGCAGTTCGCGCCCACCAAGAAATTCGATGAAGCGGATTTCGGCAAGTTTCTGGAACTGTTGCCGCGCAAGCTCGACGGACGAACCCTGCGGCATGTCGTCGAAGTGCGGCATGACAGCTTTTGCGTTCCTGAATTCATCGCCCTGCAGCGCAAATTCGATATTCCTGTCGTTTACGCCGACCACGGAAAATATCCGGCGATTGCAGACATCACAGGCGACTTCGTCTATGCGCGACTCCAGACCGGCAAGGACACCGTGAAGACCGCCTACCCGCCGAAGGCACTCGACGAATGGGCGACGCGTTTGACGACGTGGGCTGCGGGCGGCGATCCATCCGATCTGAAGCGCGTCGACAAGACATCGGTGGTGAAGACACCGCGCGACGTTTTCGCCTACGTGATCCACGAAGGCAAAATCCGCGCGCCGCACGGCGCGATGGAGTTGATCGAACGTTGCAAGTGAGGATATAATTTATGGCTAAAGCCAAAAAGCTCTTCACCATCGGCTATGAGCAAACCCCTTCCCGCGCCGTGCTCGACGAGTTGGCGCGCGCGGGTGTGAAGCTGCTGGTCGATGTCCGCGCGATCGCCTCCTCGCGCCGCCCGGGTTTCTCGAAATCGCAACTTGCCGCCGGACTGGAGGAGCGCGGCATTTCCTATCTGCATTTGCGCGGGCTCGGTACACCGAAGAACGGGCGGGAAGCCGCGCGCAGCGGCGACATGAAGGCGCTGACGAAAATCTACCGCGCGCATCTGAAGACATCGCAGGCCAAACAGGAAATGAATGAGCTCGCATCGCTCGTCATAAAGGCGAGCCCGGTCTGCATTCTCTGCTACGAGCGCGATCACAACGTCTGCCACCGCAGATTCATCGCCGAAATCATTCACGAGCGTGAAGGCGTGAAGATCGACAACCTCGTCGCCTCGCAGCTTTAGCCCGGCATAATTCTTTCGCCGCGTTCACGCCGCGTTCTCCCCTACCCGCTAGACGACACACCAATCCAACGCTCTACTTTGGGTAGTATTTCTACTTACGTAGTTTTACGGGGCTTGGGGGCTCCATGCGTTGCGTTGGAAGGGCGCGTGCGGTGTACGTGGCCGCGGCCATGATTGTGGCCTGCGCCAGCACTCCGGCTTTTTCCGATCCGCTTCTCGACGACATTCCGGTTAGCGAAAATTTCGGCGGCGTTAGTCCTGAGAAGTTTCTCTACTTCAGCGGCTTTGATCTGTGGCGCAACGGCGGGTCGTTCTATGGCGGTGCGCAGTGGGCACCCGGCGGGCTGAACAATGACGGCTTCACGCTGAAGGTGTTGCTCGCGGAAGGCAGCTACAAATATCTATCCGGCACCACGGACATTCGCGGCACCAGCCAACTCGCCGCCATCCTCCCCGGCTGGCGCATCAAGCGCAATAATTTCGAGATCAAGGCTTTCGCGGGCTTGGATTTGCAGAACCATCGTCTGTCGCCCGATGATCCGACTAATAGTCTGCGCGGCAATCACGCAGGATTTCGCGTCAACGCCGATATGTGGTGGGAGCCGATACAATCGATGATGCTGGCATCATCGATTTCCGGCTCGACCATCGGCAACAGCTTCGGCATTCGTGGTGCTGCGGGCTGGCGCTTCATGGAGCGTTTATGGGCAGGACCGGAGATTGAGACCTCAGGCGACGAGGTCTACCGTCAATACCGGTTCGGCGCGCACGTCACATCGTTCAAGACCGGTGAATTCGAATGGGCAATCGGCGCGGGATACGTCGAAGACAACAGCCATCGCTCTGGCGCCTATGGCAGGCTTAGCGTGCTCACGCGGCGGTAACTTGGAAAATCTTCAGCCCTTGGCGTCGCAGGCCCAGGCGCGGATCACGCATTCCTTGCCGCCGAAATCGTAGCACTTCTTCATTGCTGCATTCAGCGTGTTGGAAATACGAGACGCCACCGCATAGCCGTGGGCACCGCACGGATTGGCCATGTCGAGCGAAAGTGCTGCGCAGGCGCGCTTCATCGTCACCGCCGTGCACTCACCCTTGCACTGCCTGGTCGCAGCCGCGCGCGCATCGTCCTCGCTCGGATAGTCGAACGCCTGCCCGAAAGCCCCGCATTTGCCAACGGCAAGCGCACCCGCTGCAAATGCAGCGCTTGAGAGATTTGCGGCGGCAAAGGCAAAAACCAAAACGAGAGCAAAAAGCCCGCAACGCGGTGCGGCGATGGAAACGGTCAAAATCCCCTCCCCAGAGGCATCAGGAGGGAAATCTAACCGCGAGGTCGTTTCAACTTGGTGAACGAAATCTAAGCGCGGCGGGCATCCGCCAGCATTTCAGGGGTATCGATGTCCACAAAAGCGCTCTTACCCACCACTTCGACCTCGGCGACCGCCTCGGAATGCTGGGCAATCAAATGTCGCGCGCCGACATCGCCGTCGAGCGTCATTAGTTCGGGGAAGAAACGCCGCGACCACAACACCGGATTGCCGCGCCGCCCGCCCGCCACCGGCACCACGATCAGCGATCCGCGATCCGGCGCGAACGCTTCGACCAGACGGTCGATCAATTTGGAATCGATCAACGGCATGTCGCCGAGGCAAACGATTGCGCCGTCGGCGGATGCCGGAACGGCCGCGATGCCCGCCTTCACCGACGTCGCAAGACCATCTGCAAACTGCGTATTGGTGACGAAGGTCACATCGAGATCTTTGAGCGCCGCCGCAACCTCGACACTTTGGTGTCCGGTCACGACGATGACGGGCGACGCTTTTGAGGCCAGCGCTTGTTCGGCGACGATGCGCACGAGCTTCTTGCCGTTCAACTCGGCAAGCAGCTTGTTGGGACCGCCCATGCGCGTCGAGCGCCCGGCTGCCAGAATAACGGCGGCGATATTGCGATTGTCGCCGGCGTCGAGCGGCACCCGCGGCTGAGGGCGAGTCACAATCTCCATCAGCAAACCGCCGACACCTAAGCCCGTAATATCCGCACGCGTCACCTCGAGACCGGCCAGCAATCTCATCAATATCCAGTCGAAACCATTCTCCTTCGGCGACCGCGCGCAGCCCGGCGCACCGAGCACGGGCCTTCCCTTCGCGTGGCCGATGAGCATGAGGTTGCCCGGATCGACTGGCATGCCGAAGTGCTCGACGGTGCCGCCGATGCTCTCGATCGCAGTGGGGATGACGTCGCGACGATCGGCAATCGCGGACGCGCCGAACACCAGCACCAGCTCCGCACCTAGAGAAAGCAGCTCTTCGAGAGCAAGTGCCAGCGCATCGTCATCGTGTGCAACTTTGAGTTCGGCAATGATGTTCGCCCCTGTCGGCGCGAGACGTTCCGCTGTCACCTTCAACGTTTTTTCGATAACCTTCGGAGCGAGGCCCGGCAGAATTGTCGAGACGACGCCGACTTTCTTGATCTTGAAAGGTGCGACCTGCATGCGGCCGCTTTTTGCAGCAGCCACCGCCGCGTCGCAAAACTTCCGCTCGACGCCGAAGGGAATGATTTTAACCGTTGCAATCATCTCGCCCGCGACAACGGGCTTGAAAGCCTGCAACGTGGCGAACGTAATCGCTTCATCGACACGATTGATGCGATCGACGACATCGCGGTCGATCACAAGAACGCCGGCTTCTGCCGCGAACAAATTCGCGCGCCCAGTGAAAGCGCATTCGACATTGACGCCTTCGCCGGCGATTGCCTCGGCGATACTGGCGGCTGCCTCATCCTCGGAGACATCGCCGCTATCGAGCCGCGCGACGACCACCTCCTTCACGCCCGCTTGTGTCAGCGCCTCGACCTCGTCTGTGCCGATCACCGTTCCCTTCTTAAGGACTAGCGAGCCTTGGCGGATAGCGTGGACAGTGACGCCGCCGACCGCGTCCTCAGGCGTAACGGGTCCGAATTTCATGCCGCGGACTTCGTCTTGAGCGGCGCGTCGGCAGGAAGCCGCAGTCGCGCGGTGATTTCCGCCATGATTGCCACCGCGATCTCCGCCGGCGTGACCGCGCCGATATTCAGACCGATAGGCGCATGGATTCTTGCAAGCTGGGCGTCCGTAGCGCCCTGCGCCTTCAATCGCTCGAGACGTTTTGCATTTGTCTTCCGAGATCCCAGTGCACCGATATAGAAACAATCACGTGCGAATGCATGCAGCAGCGCCGGATCGTCAATCTTCGGATCGTGCGTTACCGCCACGAAAGCGGTGTATCGATCGATGTTCAGAGGTGGCAGCGCGACATCGGGCCAATCGGCGAACAACGGAATATCGGGAAACCGTTCCGGCGACGCAAAAGCCGTGCGCGGATCGACGACATAGACATCGTAATCCAGCGACTGCGCCAATGGCGCGAGCGCCTGACTGATGTGAACCGCGCCGATAATCACAAGCCGCGCAGTCGGCGCGTAGACGTTGAGAAACAGCTTTTTTTCGTCGATCTCGATCATACCGCTTTTGCCCATGCGCAAATGCTTGTCGAGTTCAGCGTGCAGCGGATCGGACGAAATATTCGCAGCTTTGATCAGTCGTTGATCGCCGCTCACAACATCGGTGACAACGACCACGGCGCGGCGCGCAGCGCGTTCGGCGTTCAACTCGGTGAGCGTGTTTTGCTTCAAGAATTGCCGACCTTTTCGACGAAAACACGAATCGTGCCGCCACAGGATAATCCGACGTTCCATGCCGTCTCGTCCGCCACACCGAATTCGAGCATCTTTGGCTTGCCGCTGGCAATCACATCCAACGCTTCAGTGACGACCGCGCCCTCGACGCAGCCGCCGGAAACTGAACCGAGAAACGTGCCGTCATCGTTGATGACAAGGCTGGAGCCCGCCGGACGCGGTGCGGATCCCCAAGTCTCGACGACAGTCGCCAACGCAACACCGTGACCCTGCTTGGTCCAAGTCTCGGCCGCTTTCAAAATGTCGTCGTCGCGATTAAGCATCGGTGTGTCCTTAAGCAGCAGAACGAGTTTGGAATAGCCCTCTCGGCACCTTAGGCGACGAGAGCGCCGCGATTAGGCCTTCCATCGACTTCAAGTTATGCACGGGACGGAATTCATCAACATACGGAAGCATCATTTTGATGCCCTGCGCCTTGGCCTCGAAGCCGTCAAAACGCAACAACGGATTGAGCCAGATCAGGCGGCGACTTGATCGATGCAACCGGTCCATCTCGAACTCCAGCCGTGAATCCGCTTCGCGCTCCAGACCGTCGGAGATCAACAGGACGATCGCACCTTGCCCGAGCACGCGGCGCCCCCAGAGATTGTTGAAATGATGCAGCGAGGTCGCGATGCGTGTGCCGCCGGCCCAATCTGCGACACACGACGAGCAAGCCGCAAGCGCCTCGTCCGGATCCTTGGCGCGAAGCTGCCGCGTCACATTGGTCAACCGCGTGCCGAACAAAAAAACCGCGACGCGCTTGCGCGCATCGGTGATGGCGTGAAGAAATTGCAAAAACAATCGCGTGTAGTCGGTCATCGAACCGGAAATATCGAGCAGCGCGACGATGGGCGAGGGCTTGTCGATACGACCGAGCCGATGGAAATTCACGATCTCGCCGCCGGTTCGCAGGCTTGCTCGTAATGTGCGGCGAAGATCGAGCTTCTGCCCGCGCGCATCGGGCGCAAAACGGCGCGTTCGCAATTCAGCTTGCGGCAGCTTCATCTTCGCGATGGCTCGCGCAACTTCGGCGATCTCAGCGGCACTCATCTGCGCGAAGTCCTTGGACTGAAGCACCTCGCGGTCGGACACTGACAATTCCACATTCTTTTCTTCGATGTCAGGCGCGTCGACGGTCTTGCTTTGTGAAAATGCCTCTTGCACGCGGCGCGAGGCCGGTGGCGGAGGTTTTTGTGCACTCTGCGGCAGGGGTACCGAATCGAGCATGTGAATGTTGCCGTCGGCGCGGCGAAAAAAGAGATCGAACGCCTGCGCGAACACCAGTGCATGTTCGCGCCGTTTGACGAATATCGACTCCAGCGTCGTGAAGAGATCCTGGCGATTGCCGATGTCGATCATCTGCATTGCTTTGAGCGCATCGATCACCGCGCCCGGCCCGATCGGCAGTCCCGCAACGCGCAGCGCGCGCGCAAAACCTATGACGTTGTCGGCGATCTGGCCGGTCGCTGGATTGTCGATGTCATCCGGCATTCAAAATCTCAATCGCTGACGGCTTCCTTGATTACCTTATCGAGCGCATCGCCTTGCATGCGCCCGATGTCATCTTGATACTTCAACAACGCGCCCAGCGTATCGCCCACCATCTGCGGCGATAGCGACTTGGCGTCAAGTTCGGTAAGTGCGGTTGCCCAATCGATGGTCTCAGCCACGCCCGGCACTTTGAACAAGTCTTGCTCGCGCAACGCCTGCACAAAACCAACCACCTGCTGCGACAACTTTGCACCGATATTCGGCACGCGCGATTTGACGATGGCCAACTCGCGCTCGGCTGAGGGATAATCCACCCAATGATAAAGACAGCGGCGTTTCAGCGCGTCGTGAATTTCGCGCGTGCGGTTAGAGGTGACTATAACGATGGGCGGCTGCGGCGCTTTCACGGTGCCGAGTTCAGGAATCGTCACCTGAAAATCGCTGAGAATTTCCAGCAGATAAGCCTCGAACGCTTCATCTGCGCGATCGAGTTCGTCGATCAGCAAAACCGGCGGTCCGGCGGCATCCGGCTCCAGCGCCTGCAGCAATGGTCGCTTGATCAGATATTTTTCCGCGAAAATGTCGCTTGAAAGCTGTTCGCGATCGGTTTGGCCACTGGCCTCTGCTAGGCGAATGGCGATCATCTGCGCGGCGCTGTTCCACTCGTAGACGGCGGACGCGACATCGAGACCTTCATAGCATTGCAGACGGATCAGTTTGCGCCCCAGCGCAGCGCTCAGAACTTTCGCGATTTCAGTTTTGCCGACGCCCGCCTCACCTTCGAGGAACAGCGGGCGGCCCATCTTCAGCGAGAGATATACCACAGTCGCCAGAGAACGCTCGGCGAGATAGCCAGTGCTCGTGAGCAGATCGAGCGTCGCATCGACGGAGGATGGAATCGCTGAACCCTTGCTCATGTAAATGCGGACTCCGGAATGTGGTGTCAGGTCTTCGCGGTAGCGGCTTCCATTGCGCGGCGGGCAAGAACCTGGATGAGATGCGCGCGATACTCCGCGCTGCCATGAATATCGCTATTAAGACCTTCAGCCGAAACCTTGAGGCCATCGAGGGCTTTCGGAGAGAAACGTTTCTTCAGCGCTTCCTCGAACGATGTCACGCGAAATACGCCATTACCTCCAGCGCCCGTCACCGCGACACGCACATCGGATGGGCGTTTGGCGACGAACACGCCGACCAGCGCATAGCGTGAAGCTTGATTGCGGAATTTCTGGTATGCGGCTTTCTTCGGAATCGGAAACATCACCTTGGTGATGACCTCGTCTGCCTCAAGTGCCGTCGTGAACAAGCCCTGAAAGAATTCTTCCGGTTTGAGTTTGCGCTTGTTGGTGACGATGGTCGCGCCGAGCGCGATGACAGCCGCAGGATAATCCGCAGTCGGATCGTTGTTGGCGAGCGAGCCGCCGATGGTACCTTTGTGGCGCACGGCCGGATCGCCGATCAGGGCCGCCAATTCAGCAAGCGCCGGAATGGATTCGCCCACGATTACGGAATTCGCAACTTCAGCATGCGTCGCGGTCGCGCCGATCACAAGACTGCGGCCCTTCATCTCGATGCCGTTGAGACCTTCGATGTGCGACAGATCGATCAGGTGCGGTGGATTGGCGAGCCGCTGCTTCATCACCGGCACCAGCGTATGTCCGCCGGCGATCAGCTTGGCATCTTCATTCTTGGCGAGAAGATTAGCGGCCTGACGAACGGTACCCGGACGATGATATTTGAATTCGTACATCGAAATTCCTTAACTCAAAATTCTCAAGCCAGATCCGACTTGGCCATCGCCTTGGCCCCGGCGGCAATCGAAAGCACGATGTTCTGATAGCCCGTGCACCGGCACAGATTACCCTCGAGTTCTTCGCGGATCATTTTATCTGAGAGTTCGTGTCCCTTGCGATGAACCAGATCGACCGCCGTCATGATCATGCCGGGCGTGCAGAAGCCGCATTGCAATCCATGATGTTCGCGAAAGGCTTCCTGCATCGGATGCAGCGGCGCGCCGTCTCCGGCGAGACCTTCGATGGTTTTCACGTCGTGTCCGTCAGCCATGACGGCGAGCATCGTACACGCCTTCACCGCTTTGCCGTCGAGATGCACGACGCAGGCTCCGCATTGCGAAGTGTCGCAGCCCACATGCGTACCGGTCAGCTTCAGATTCTCCCGCAAGAACTGCACCAGCAGCGTCCGGGGATCGATGTTGCCGTTCACGGGATTGCCGTTCACGATCAGTGAAATCTTGGCCATTAAAACTCTCTAGCTTGCCGGCTTGCTTGTCATCGAATGGCGACGCATCACGCGCCGCAAATCATCATTAAAATCGTTCCAAACACATAATATGGACCATCGGGCCAATGAGCAACCTCGAGCCGTCGAGCTCAGGAACAAGAAGGCTTGATTTGCGAGATGGACAGATATGCCAAAACGACGCGATCAGGCGGCCTGCACGACCTCGGCGAACTTCGCAAAAAATTCATCTGCAAGCTTCTTGGCAGAGCCACTGATCAACCGCTGCCCAAGCTGCGCGAGTTTGCCGCCGATCTGGGCATCGACATTATATGACAGCAACGTGCCGCCATCCTTGTCGGCGAGCGCAACTGTCGCACCGCCTTTTGCGAATCCGGCGACACCGCCCTCGCCTTCGCCTGAGATCTTGTAGCTGTTCGGCGGATCGAAATCGCTTAACGTCACCTTGCCTTTGAAGCGCGCGGATACCGGGCCGACTTTCATCTTGGCGACAGCCTCAAACTGGTTGTCGCCTGACTTCGTCAGTTCCTCGCAACCCGGAATGCAAGCTTTCAGCACCTCCGGGTCGTTGAGTTTTTCCCACACCACCTGGCGCGAAGCAGGAAGCTGGACTTCGCCGGTCATAGTCATTGCCATGGGATTTTCTCCAAATTCTCACGCCGTCCTGAGGTAAGCCAGCAGAGGGCCAAAGAAAAGGGCTTCGCTTAAGAACATGCATTGCAAAAACGTATTGCAAGCGTCGCAATGCGCGGAGGCACTTGGCACTATCAACCGCGTTGGCTAGGGTCCGCGCATCATGAGCACGTCGCTGTCACCTCTTCTTGCATCATTTTTCTCCAGCGCCGCCATGCGCGCGATCTGTGACGACAGGGCCTATGTGCAATACATGCTCGAATTCGAACGCGCGCTGGCGCTGGCTGAGGCCGCAATCGGCACGATCCCGGCAAACGCGGCGGCGGCAATCGGCAAAGCGTGTTCGGCGGATCAGTTCGACATTTCCGCTTTAGCCGAGGCAACCACGCACAGCGGCCTGCCAACCATTCCGCTGGTGAAGATGTTAACTGCGATCGTTGCAAAATCCGACCCCGACTCCGCGCGCTACGTCCATTGGGGCGCCACTAGCCAGGATGTCATCGACAACGCGACTGTGCTGCGCTTGCGCGACGGCATCGACGCGTTGTTGGTGGATCTCACGCGCGCCATCGCGGGCTTTGCAAAACTCGCGAAACAACATCGCCAGACCGCGACCGTTGCGCGGACATTACTGCAGCATGCTTTGCCGATGCCGTTCGGATTGAAACTGGCGGAATATGCCGCGGCGCTGCATCGCTCGCGCCACCGGCTAAAGCGTCTGAAAGCCGAAACGCTGGTGCTGCAATTCGGCGGTGCCGGGGGAACGCTTGCATCTCTAGGTGATGATGGACTTAAGATTGCCGAACACCTCGCCAAAGAATTGTCGCTGCCACTGCCGGATGCGCCATGGCACACGCATCGCGATCGTATTGCAGAAGCAGCATCTGTGTTCGCCATTCTGGCTGGCACCTGCGGCAAGATCGCGCGCGACATGACATTGTTGATGCAAACCGACGTCGGTGAAGCATTCGAGCCGGCGGGCGATGGGCGTGGCGGGTCCTCGACCTTGCCGCACAAACGCAATCCCGTCGCGGCGACAGCCGCAATCGCAGCGGCGACGATGACCCCCAACCTCGCCGCAACGATCTTTGCGTCGCAAATGCAGGAACATGAACGCAGCGCCGGGTTGTGGCATGCCGAATGGCCGACGCTGCCGACACTGATGCTTGTCACATCCGGTGCGCTCGCGACCATCGTGGATATTGCCGAAGGGCTTGAAGTCGATGTTGACCGGATGCGCGCCAATCTCGACAGCACACATGGTCTCGTCATGGCCGAAGCCGTCTCGATGGCGCTCGCGGAAAAAACGGGAAAGAGCGAAGCGCATGAAATTGTCAAGGCCGCGAGCCGCACAGCGATCGACGCCAAGCAACATCTGCGCGATGTGCTGATGAAAGACGCGCGCGTCACCGCACATATCGATGCAAATCAGCTCACAAAATTGTTCGAGCCGATGAACTACCAAGGCGTGTCGCAGACGCTGATCGACCGACTGCTGGCCTCGCTCGACAAGAACTAGATCGGAGAAACCGATGCCGATGATCGACGCCGACGGTTGCCTGCTGAATGTCTCGGTCGAAGGACGTGACAGCGGTCCGACGCTGATGCTGTCGAATTCGCTGGGCACGGCATTGCAGATGTGGGAGCCGCAAATGGCGGCATTCACCAAGCTGTTTCGCGTCGTGCGTTACGACCGGCGCGGCCATGGCAAATCCGGCGTGCCGCCGGGACCATATTCGATGGAACGCTTCGGCAACGATGTGATCGCTATTCTGGACGATCTGAACATCGAGAAGGTGCATTGGTGTGGATTGTCGATGGGCGGCATGGTCGGGCAATGGCTCGGCGCTAACGCGCCGCAGCGGATCGGCAGGCTTATTCTCGCCAACACCAGTTGCTATTATCCCGACCCGACAAACTGGAACAATCGTATCAAGGCGGTGAAGGACGGCGGCATCGCATCCGTCGCCGATGCCGTGATCGGCGGTTGGTTGACTGCAGATTTTCGCGAACGCTCGCCGCAGATCGCAGCGCGCATGAAAGCCATGCTGGTCGCCTCGCCCCTCGAAGGCTACATCGCCTGCTGCGAAGCCTTGAGTAAGCTCGACCAACGCGAACTTCTCCCAAACATCAAAGCGCGCACGCTCGTCATCGCGGGACGCAAAGACATGTCGACGCCGGTGGAAGCTGGCGAATACATCCGCAGCCATATTCCCGGCGCCAGCATGACGCTGCTTGACGCCGCACATATTTCAAATGTCGAACAGCCGCACGAATTTACCGAAGCCGTGGTCGGCTTCCTCACGCAACGCTGAGGTCACGATGGACGACGACAAGCGCCGCGAACTCGGCACAGCCAGACGCCGCAAGGTGCTCGGCGACGCATGGGTCGATAAATCCGCTGCGAACAAGACTCCGTTCAACGCCGAATTTCTGGATCTCATTACACGTTATGCATGGAGCGAGATTTGGACACGCCCGCATTTCGACGAGCGCACGCGGCGCATTCTGGTGATCGGCACCATGATGGCGCTTGGGCAATGGGATGAATTTCGCATGCATGTGCGGGCAGCCTTAACCGAAGGCGGCTTTTCAGCGGACGACATCAAGGAAATTCTATTGCAGCAGGCGATCTATTGCGGCGTGCCTGCCGCCAATCACGCGATCAAGGAAGCCGCAGGCGTGATTCAGGAATTGGGAACGCCCAAGGGATAGTTCGTCGCATTTGCTTCGCTTGCGGGCTTGGCTACCTTTGCAGTGTCGACGATCAAAATGATCGCAGCTCCGATCAGCAGCAAAGATTCGCTGGCGTGAAGACGAAGTGCGGCCATCTCGCCGACCTTCGAGGCGGCAAGCAGGCTGAGCATGCTGATGAGCGAACCGAGCGCGAGCGCAAAGCCGAGCGCTTCATCGCAACTTCCCTTCTTTCTGATCGTCTCGCGAACGATGAGAACCAGAAAAACCAGAAAGAACGCAGCGACCGTGACTTTGCCAAGTGCAAGAAGCCACGCAAGACGCACAGTTGTGATGGCAGGAAGCGAAAGATAGTCGCTGACATACATCGCGGGCGCGATGTTGGCACGATCGTAAAGGCCGCGGATCGGCGAGATCCAGATTTTCAGCGCAGCGATGGTCCACGCCGGAACGAAGTAAGACGCGAGCAATGCGCCATTGAATGTACTGAGCCGCCAATCTCTCGACATACGCCACGCCCCAAAACTGAGGCGGTGCTTTTCTGAATGCCCGCCCATTGCTGTTGGCCGGGAGCTAAGCCCGCTAAACTGCGAGCGGCAATTTAAACCCTTTCTTAACCTTACCGGAGCGGCGCGAGGTGACGCTTTCGTTGCATACCTAAGAAAAATCCCGCCTTTCGGCGGGACTTTCCTTCTGAACGCTCGATCGTCGGGTCGCCGGTAACCAGTGGCTCGTCGATTTAGCGGTTCGGATTCTGCTGACCAGGAGTCTGGCCCTGCTGGCCAGGCTTCTGACCGCCGCCCTGCTGCTGACCGGGCTTCTGGCCTGGAGTTTGCCCAGGGGTCTGGTTCTGCTGGCCGGGGTTCTGCTGATTATTCTGGTTCGACATTGTGGAGTTCTCCTTTGTTGAACAAGGAGACAACCCGTGACAGCGATCGTTGGTTTCACAGGAACCGTTGTTCCGGTGTGGTCATTTCGGGGCATCGGAACAATCGGGGACGACGACACTGCACCGCACTTGCCGGTGTTGCCGCTTTTGGTTCCCACTGTTAGAAAAAATAACACGATACGATGATCCGGCCGGACTTCGACGTGTTCTTCCGCAATGCGGATCATTTTTGGGACTCGCTTTGGATTATTTCGCCCAGCAACTCATCAACGGTCTTGTGCTCGGCTCGATCTATGGCCTGATCGCCATCGGCTACACGATGGTCTACGGCATCGTCGGCATGATCAATTTCGCCCACGGCGACATTTTCATGATCGGCGGCTTCGTCGCGCTGATCGCTTTTCTCATTCTCGTGTCCATCGGCATCAGCTCCATTCCACTGATCCTGTTACTGGTGCTTGTCGTCGCGATGGCAACCACCGCGCTTTACGGCTGGACCGTCGAGCGCATCGCTTATCGTCCGCTGCGAAATTCCTTTCGCCTCGCGCCGATGCTCTCAGCTATTGGAATGTCGTTCGTGTTGTCGAACTTCGCACAGGTCGCGCAAGGCGCGCGGGTGAAGCCGATTCCTCCCGTCATCACCGGTGGCTATACTTTGTTAGAGCGCGATGGCTTCGCAGTGCGGCTATCGAACATCCAGATCATCGTCGTTGTCACAACCATTATTCTCCTCGTCATCTTTTCGTGGCTGGTCGCACGCACACGACTCGGACGGGACATGCGCGCCTGCGAACAGGATCAGACAATGGCTGCGCTGCTGGGCGTCGATGTCGATCGCACGATCTCGATGACCTTCGTAATCGGCGCGGCTCTCGCGGCCGTCGCGGGCATGATGTACCTGCTTTATTATGGCGTCGTCGATTTCTTCATGGGCTTCGTCGCCGGCATCAAGGCATTTACAGCGGCCGTGCTCGGCGGCATCGGCTCATTGCCGGGGGCGATGCTCGGCGGAATCGCAATCGGCTTGATAGAGACGTTCTGGTCCGCCTACTTCACGTCCGAATATAAAGATGTCGCCGCGTTCTCGATCCTGATCGTCGTTCTGATCTTTCTTCCCACCGGCCTTCTCGGCCGTCCGGAAGTCGAGAAAGTCTGAGGACGCTCGTGGCGCGCACAACCGATCCCCTCGCGCGCGCGGCCAATGCACCGACGCATGGCGTCGCTTTCATTCTGAAAAAATCATTCCTGAGCGCGCTTGTCTCGCTCTTTTTGTTTTCATTGATGATCGGCGTCCGCACGGAAGCGGGGCCAAGCGGCCAGTTGATTTACTGGACACGATTTGGCGACCTCGCAATGATTGTCGTCGGCGTCTTTGTAGGAAGCGTTCTGTTCGAGCTGCTGCGTGGATGGACGGGACGTTCGGCATCGCCGCTGATTCCGGAATCAGTCAGCGATAAATTCGGTTCGCTTGGTCGCTTTGTGGCACCAGCACTTCTCATTTTTGCGCTGCTGTTGCCGGTGATCTTTTACGATCAGCGTTACATTCTCGATCTCGGCATTCTGGTGCTGACCTATGTGATGCTCGGTTGGGGATTGAACATCGTGGTCGGCCTCGCAGGTCTGCTCGATCTCGGCTACGTCGCGTTCTATGCCGTCGGCGCCTATTCATATGCGTTGCTGGCGACCACTTTCGGTCTGTCGTTCTGGGTCTGCTTGCCGCTTGCAGGAATTCTCGCGGCGTTCTGGGGCATGTTGCTCGGCTTTCCGGTATTGCGATTGCGCGGCGACTACCTCGCGATTGTTACGCTGGCGTTCGGCGAAATCATCCGTCTCATTCTGCTGAACTGGCAACATGTCACCGGCGGCCCGAACGGCATTACAGGAATTCCGCGTCCAACCTTTTTCGGAATTCCGCTCACGAACACGGAGGACGGACTTGCGGCAAAACTGGGCATCGCTTATTCGCCGACACATCGTATCGTGTTTCTGTTCTATCTCATTCTCGCCCTGGCGCTGCTGACAAACTGGGTCACGATCCGTCTGCGGCGGTTGCCGATTGGGCGTGCATGGGAAGCATTGCGCGAGGATGAGGTCGCCTGCCGCGCGCTCGGCATCAACACCACCAAAACGAAGCTGACCGCATTCGCCACCGGCGCGATGTTCGGTGGATTCGCCGGCGCGTTCTTTGCGACCCGTCAGGGATTCATCAGCCCTGAATCATTCACGTTTCAGGAATCCGCTCTGGTGCTCGCCATCGTCGTGCTTGGCGGCATGGGCTCGCAACTCGGCGTCGCACTCGCAGCGGTTGCGATGATCGGTGGCTTCGAGCTGTTCAGAGGCTTCGACCAGTACCGCATGCTGGTGTTCGGACTTGCGATGGTGCTGCTGATGATTTGGCGTCCGCGCGGATTGATCGGCCATCGTGCGCCGACGGTGTTCCTGGAGAGGCCCACCGAAATTTCATCGGCAACGGTCAAGGAAGGCCGCTGATGACGGTATCTTCCTCTGACATTCTCGATGTCGCACATCTGTCGATGCGGTTCGGCGGTATCGTCGCCGTCAACGATTTCTCGTTCGCCGCCAAACGCGGCGATATCACCGCGCTCATCGGCCCGAACGGCGCGGGAAAAACCACCGTGTTCAACTGCATCACTGGATTCTATAAGCCGACCACCGGCATGATCCGCCTCACACACGACACCGGCCGAGAGTTTTTGCTGGAGCGGCTGCTGGATTATCGCATCTCGAAGGCCGCAAAAGTTGCGCGCACGTTTCAAAACATCCGCCTGTTCGCCGGCATGACTGCGCTCGAAAACTTGATGGTCGCGCAGCACAATCTATTGATGCGCGCGTCGGGCTATTCATTTCTCGGACTGATCGGCGCACCGAATTTTCGTAAAGCCGAAAAGCACGCCGTCGAACTCTCGCGCTACTGGCTCGAACGTATCGGGCTGACAAATCGCGCGGACGACGCAGCAGGCAATCTGCCCTACGGGGATCAACGCCGTTTGGAAATTGCGCGCGCGATGTGTTCCGAACCGGCGCTCTTATGCCTCGACGAGCCCGCCGCCGGACTGAATGCGCGCGAAAGCGAAGAACTGAACACGTTGTTGCTTGCGATCAGAAAAGATCACGGCACGTCTATTCTCTTGATCGAACATGACATGTCGGTCGTTATGGGCATTTCGGACTGCATCTTCGTGCTCGATCACGGTGTCAAGATCGCTGCCGGAACACCGCAACAAATACGAAACGATCCGAAGGTGATCGCCGCTTATCTCGGTGCCGACGAAGAAACTGCGATCAAGGTGATGGAGGCCAGCACGTGATCGCCTCAGCAGCGCCGTTGCTCGCGATCCGTGGATTGCGCGCCGCCTATGGCAATATCGAAGCGCTTAAAGGCGTTGATCTCGATATCGCGCCCGGCGAAATCGTCGCGTTGATCGGCTCGAATGGCGCTGGCAAATCGACGCTCATGATGTCGATCTTCGGACGGCCACGCGCAAGTTCAGGCGCGATCGAATTTGACGGCGAGGACATCACGCAAATTCCAACGCATCTTGTCGCCCGGCTGCGGATCGCGCAATCGCCGGAAGGTCGTCGAATTTTTCCGCGCATGACCGTCGCCGAAAACCTGCGCATGGGCGCAGATGCGGTCGCCGCGAACACCGAAGCGGAACGCGCCGCAAGTCTTGAGCGCGTGTTGACGCTATTCCCCCGACTGAAAGAACGTCTCGCGCAGCGCGGCGGCACATTGTCCGGCGGCGAACAGCAGATGCTGGCCATCGGCCGCGCATTGATGAGCCGCCCTCGTCTCTTGATGCTCGACGAACCCTCGCTTGGTCTGGCACCTCTGATCGCGCGGCAGATTTTTGACGCCATCCGAACGCTCAACAAGCAGGACGGCCTCACCGTGCTCATTGTGGAGCAAAACGCCAATCACGCGCTAAAGCTCGCGCATCGTGGCTACGTCATGGTCAACGGTCTCATTACGTTGAGCGGCACCGGCACCGAATTACTCGCGCGGCCTGAGATTCGCGCGGCCTATCTCGAAGGCGGGCGGCACTGATGCTTTACGCAAGCGAAAATATCTTTCAGGTATTATTCGTCACGCTGGTGCTGGGCGGCGGCGGCGCGCTTTTGGCGGGGCGCGCTATCGCATCCACCTGGCGCAGCATCTGGGTCGTCGTTGCGGCCATGATTCCGATGGGGCTTGCTGTGCGTTTCATTCATTTCGCGCTGTTCAATGAAACGCTGCTGGCACCCCAGACATACGCTGTCGAGACGCTCATATTGCTGGTCGTTGGCTGCCTGTCGTTCCAGCGAACCCGAGCGCTTCAAATGGTAAGGCAATATTACTGGCTTTACGAACCCAGCGGCCCAATTACGTGGCGGCTGCGGCAAGATGTGTCAACGAACCCTTGAACGGCCCTCGAAATTACCGATGACTCCGGTCGAAATTCGGCGGACAATAGCCGTCAACTCCACCGCCTTCTAATCTTTGACAAGACGAGGAACTCATGAAAACCATTCGACTGATCGGCCTGGTACTCGGCGCATCGATTGCGCTTGCTCCGGCTGCGTATTCGCAAACCATTCCCGTCGCGGTTGCGGGTCCAATGACCGGCAGCGAATCCGCGTTTGGCCGTCAGATGAAAAACGGTGCAGACTTGGCGGTCGCGGACATCAACGCAGCCGGTGGCGTGCTGGGTAAGAACCTCGCGCTGCAGATCGGCGACGACGCCTGCGATCCGAAACAGGCACGCTCAGTCGCCGAAAAGATCGCGAGCGCCGGCGTGCCGTTCGTCGCCGGTCACTTCTGCTCATCGTCGTCGATCCCGGCGTCAGAAGCCTATGCCGACGGCAACGTGCTTCAGATCACACCGGCATCGACCAATCCGCTGTTCACCGAACGCAAGCTGGCCAACGTGCTGCGTGTTTGCGGCCGTGACGATCAGCAGGGCCTTGTCGCCGCCCAATACATTCTGAAAGCATTTGCAGGCAAGAACGTCGCTATCCTCAACGACAAGACGACGTACGGCAAAGGTCTTGCTGATGAAACGAAGAAGGCGCTCAACGCCGGCGGCATGCAGGAGAAGCTTTTTGAGTCCTACAACAAGGGCGACAAGGATTTTAATTCCATCGTCTCGCGCCTGAAGCTTGCGAACATCGATCTTGTTTACGTCGGCGGCTATCATCAGGAAGCCGGATTGATCGTGCGCCAGATGCGCGATCAGGGATTGAAGACGGTCCTGATGGCTGGCGACGCCATGAATGACAAAGAGTTCGCCTCCATCACAGGCCCGGCGGCTGAAGGTACGCTGTTCACCTTCGGACCCGATCCGCGCAACAAGCCGACCGCGAAAGCCATCGTCGACAAGTTCAAGGCGAAGGGTATCGATCCCGAAGGCTACACGCTCTACACTTATGCAGCTTTTCAGATCTGGTCGCAGGCCGCTGCTAAAGCCAACTCGACCGACATGAAGAAAGTCATGGACGTCATCAAGGCAGGCGAATGGGACACCGTGCTCGGTAAATTGTCGTTCGACGCCAAGGGCGACATCAAGTTGCTCGACTACGTCGTGTATCGCTGGGACGCCAAGGGCAACTACGCCGAGATCGTAAACGGCAAGGGCACCTGATCGGATAGGCGACCAGCCCGCGCGTGGTCCCGCGACGCAGTCGTCTCGTCGCGGGCGCACTTTTCGTAATCGGTGCCGGCGCGCTCGCCTACATGCTCTACTTTGTCAAAAATCGCGAGCCGTGGATGATACTGGCTTTCGGTTTGCTTGCGATCGGCGGCGCGACAGGCGTGTGTGAAGACTTCATCGTCTCGTCATGGCGCGACCGCAGAGACAATTCCTAAATCAGCCGAAATTCTGCAGCGATGGAAATGTCTCCAGCAGCCAGATGCTCACCCACGATATGCCACCCGTTAGAAACGCAATGCCCGTCAAAACGAGCAACACGCCCATGATGCGTTCGACCGTTGCGAGATGCCTCTTCATCCGATTCAACACCGCCGAGAAGCGGTCAACCATGAATGCCGCGATCAGGAACGGAATGCCGAGACCCGCCGAATAAATTGCAAGCAAGCCTGCGCCCTTCGTGACGGTCGATTCCGATGCAGCGACCGACAGGATGGCTGCGAGGATCGGCCCGATGCACGGCGTCCAGCCGAAAGCGAATGCAAGGCCCATCACATAAGCGCCCCACAGACCAACAGGTTTCGGTGCGGTCATTCGTCCCTCGCGCATCAGAAAGCCGATGCGCGTGAGGCCCAGAAAATGCAAGCCCATGATGATGATGACGATGCCGGCGACGATCGATAACTGCGCCGACCACGCACGAATGAAGCCGCCGATGTAACTTGCGCTGGCGCCCAGCGCGACAAACACGGTTGAGAATCCGAGCACGAAGACCAGCGCCGCCAGCATGATCGCGCGCTGCGAAGCTTTTTTCTCTTCATCGCTTGCCCGCTCGATGGAAGCGCCGGTCAGATAGACGATATAGGGCGGAACCAAAGGCAAGACGCAGGGCGACAGGAAGCTGATGAAGCCTGCGGCGAACGCCGCATAGATTGAAATATCGGATTTCATGAAATTGGCCGCCTGTGCTTTGAACGCGAATCGCAGGATAATTTCAACGCGTCATCAGTATGTACGCGCGACACTGCCCTTTGTTTCGCTACATCGTCACATGCGGCAAATGCCGCCCAACAAACAAGCCTTTTACGGGTGGACCCCACAGCGTTGTGATCGATTGTGACGGCACTAGAGCGCGTTGACCTTCGGGGTCCGTTCCTGTCATCTCCGCCACCGATGGTGCAGCCATGAAAAACCTCATCACTGATATTCCCGGTGTCCGCGTCGGCCACGCCGATGACGCGGCGCTGGCGTCAGGCGTCACAGCCGTTGTATTCGATCACCCTGTCGTCGCGGCGATGGACGTGCGTGGCGGCGGACCCGGCACACGCGAAGGTGCGCTGCTCGATGTGGCCAACACGGTTGAGAAGATCGACGCCATCGCGCTGTCGGGCGGTTCGGCGTTCGGGCTTGAATCGGGTGGCGGCGTGCAGGCATGGCTCGCCGAACAAGGACGCGGATTCGCGGTGCGCGAAGCCCTGATTCCTATTGTGCCTGGCGCGATCGTTTTCGATCTGCTCAACGGCGGCAACAAAAAATGGGGACGCTTCGCGCCCTATCGCGATCTTGGCTACACTGCAGCCGCCTCCGCACAAGCAGATTTTGCGCTCGGCAGCGTTGGTGGCGGACTTGGCGCAACCACCGCCACACTTAAAGGGGGCCTTGGTTCCGCATCGGCGAAAACATCATTCGGCGTTACCGTCGGCGCGATTGTCGTCGTCAACGCGATCGGCAGCACTATCGTCGGCGACGGGCCATGGTTTTGGGCTGCACCATTTGAAGAGAACGCAGAGTTCGGTGGTCGCGAGCTGCCGCCATCGTTCACACCGAACATGCTATCGATGCGGCTAAAAGGTGGGCCAACAGCGACCGCAATCGAGAACACCACAATTGCCGTTGTTGCGACAGACGCAAAGCTGATGAAGGCGCAAGCGAAGCGTCTCGCGATGATCGCGCAGACCGGATTAGCGCGCGCAATCTATCCGGTTCACTCGCCGATGGACGGCGACATCGTGTTCGCCGCAGCAACCGGACAAAAGGAAATCGAGCCTCTGTTCGGTCTCACCGAATTGGGCGCGGTCGCGGCAAACGTCCTGGCGCGAGCAATCGCGCGAGGCGTGTACGAAGCGAAAGGACTGCCATTCGCGGGCGCACTGCCGTCATGGAAAGACAGATTCGCGCGGTAAAAATCGCGAGTGAATCTTAAACGGGTTTCAGCACGACACATGCAGCCTTCGCATTTCTTGCGTTGGCTGCAATTAATTGTGTGTAGAGTTAGTGCTTGGTGAAATTTAGAAGCTTGTGCGTGGTGTTACGAATGCGCCGCACTTTCAGTGACCGTGCAATCAGACGCTGACAGACAGCGACTGTTTGGCGGACAGTGCGAGCGCGTCGGCCTGCTTCTTGATTAACTGCTCGACCAGATTGTAGGACGAGGACGCGGTGCTCGATACGCCAAAGGCGCTTTTGGCCGCCGGCGAATTAAGCGTCACGGTCGATCCATCGGAATAAGTCAGCGTCGTCGATGTCGAGCCGTCGCTATTGCTCACGGATGTGCTCGATGCACCGTCAAGCGCCTGAAGCAGAGCGTCCTGACCGCCACCGCCGCCCTTGGCGCCACCCGCGCCGTGCGCGTGGTGATGATGACCATGACCGCCTTTGCTCTTCAGTGCCGACGTCAATTCATCGAGGCTCACCGAGCCGTCGCCGTTGGTGTCGAGCTTACCGAACACACTGTCGGCATTCGCAGTGTTGGTGCCACCCGCACCGAGTTGCGATTCGAATTCCGACTTGCTGATCTGGCCGTCGCCGTTGACGTCCAACTGACCGAACAAGTCCTTCAACGCATCCGACTGGCTCGTCGATGCTGATGACGACGGTTGCGAGGAACTCTGTGCAGCGAAGAGTGCATTCAATGTCTGCGGCGACAACGAACCGCTTTGACTACATGATCCGCAGGAGGACGACACAGCCCTGGCAGTCGTTCCGGATAAACCGAAAGACGTGGTGTTGTTCTGAGTGAGACCTGTCGTGGTTTTGCCGGTGGATTTATCCGGCACCAACGACGATAGCAGATCAAGCGCGCTTGAGGCTGCGCCAGCCAAAGCGAGATACATGCAAAACTCCCGTACACGCCACGCAACGCGCAGCCCCAATTCCCACGCGAGTCATCCAGCAATTGCCGTGCCGTGGCGGCAACCCATTAAAACCGGGCATTTCTCGTCACCATAAGCGCAAATTCACGCGGCAATTCCTGCCGCAACGGCAGAAACTGCCCACCTTCGCACAGGTGAATCGCGTCGCTCGCATTGCTCCGACCAGTGCGCTGTGTTACGCGAAGCCGAACAAACATCCGCTGATTTTTCGACGATTTCGGAACCGCCCGATGTCCCAAACCTTCGCGCCGCGCCCGTTGATTATTGCGCCATCGATTCTCGCCTCGGACTTCTCAAAGCTCGGCGAGGAAGTCCGCGCGGTCGACCAAGCGGGTGCCGACTGGATGCATCTGGACGTGATGGACGGTCATTTTGTGCCGAACATTTCCTACGGGCCGGACGTCATCAAGGCGATGCGTCCTCATTCGAAGAAGATATTCGACGCACATCTGATGATCGCGCCCTGCGATCCGTATCTTGAAGCCTTCGCTAAGGCTGGCTGCGACCACATCACGGTGCATGTCGAGGCGGGTCCGCATCTGCACCGTTCGCTGCAGGCAATTCGTGCGCTTGGAAAGAAAGCCGGCGTGTCGCTCAATCCGGCGACGCCCGCCAGCAGCATCGAACATGTGATCGACCTTGTGGATCTCGTGCTGGTGATGTCGGTCAATCCCGGTTTCGGCGGACAATCTTTTATTACATCAGCGCTGGAAAAAATCGGTAACGTGCGCGCGATGTGCGCGGGTCGCCCAATCGACATCGAAGTGGACGGCGGCGTCACTGCGACCAACGCCGCCGAGATTGCAGCAGCAGGCGCGAACGCACTTGTTGCCGGTTCGGCCGTCTTCAAAGGCGGCACAATGGAGAGCTACAAGACGAACATCTCCGCGATCCGAAACGCCGCGGCGTTGGCGCGTGGTGAAGCAATATGATCCCACGCTATTCGCGCCCGGAAATGGTTTCGATCTGGGAGCCGCAGACGCGCTTCAAGATTTGGTTCGAGATCGAGGCGCATGCGGCCGATGCGCAGGCTGAACTGGGTGTTATTCCGAGAGAAGCTGCCAAAACCGTCTGGGCCAAAGCCAAGAACGCGACGTTCGATATTGCGCGCATCGACGAGATCGAGCGCGAAACCAAGCATGACGTGATCGCGTTCCTCACACATCTGGCCGAAATAGTCGGCCCTGAAGCACGCTTCGTGCATCAGGGCATGACGTCGTCAGACGTGCTCGACACTTGCCTCAATGTCCAACTCTCGCGCGCTGCGGACTTACTGATTGCCGACATCGACAAGGTGCTGGCGGCGCTGAAGACGCGCGCATTCGAGCACAAGATGACGCCGACCATCGGACGCTCGCACGGCATCCACGCTGAGCCTGTGACCTTCGGCCTGAAACTCGCCTACGCCTATGCCGAATTCACCCGCGCACGCGAACGTCTCCTCACCGCGCGCAAGGACATCGCGACCTGCGCGATCTCCGGCGCGGTCGGCACGTTCGCGCAGATCGATCCACGCGTCGAAGCGCATGTCGCAAAAGCAATGGGGCTTGCGGTCGAGCCGATCTCGACGCAAATCATCCCGCGCGACCGGCATGCAATGTATTTTGCGACACTGGGCGTGATTGCATCGTCCGTGGAGCGGCTCGCCACCGAAATCCGCCACATGCAGCGCACGGAAGTCTTGGAAGCCGAGGAATTTTTTTCCGAGGGCCAGAAAGGCTCATCGGCGATGCCGCACAAACGCAATCCGGTGCTGACGGAAAATCTCACGGGTCTCGCGCGCATGGTCCGCGCCTATGTGACACCTGCGATGGAAAATGTCGTGCTCTGGCACGAGCGCGATATTTCGCACTCCTCAGCCGAGCGCATGATGGGACCTGATGCGACGGTCACGCTCGACTTTGCTCTCAATCGTCTTGCCGGGGTGATCGAGAAACTTCTCGTCTATCCTGCGAACATGCAAAAGAACCTCGACCGCCTCGGCGGTCTGGTTCATTCGCAGCGCGTTCTGATTGCGCTGACACAAAAAGGCGCGTCACGCGAGGACGCCTACAAGCTCGTTCAGCGCAACGCGATGCCAGTATGGCGCGGCGAAGGCGATTTTCTGAACCTGCTAAAAAATGACGCCGACGTGAAGAAATATCTCAGTGACAAGGAGATCGAGGAACAGTTCGATCTCGCCTATCACTTCAAGCACGTCGATACGATCTTCAAGCGCGTGTTCGGCAGCGCCTGAAAGCTTGCCTATTCGATGGGCTTGCCGTCGATTATGCCTGACATCACTTTGTCGCCCTTGACGACATGATGATAGAGCGCCGCCAGAATATGCAGCGCGACGAGACCCATCAGGATATAGGCGCCCAGGATGTGGTTATCTTCGTAAAAGCGCGCCGCGGCTTTATCCGGCGATGTGAACTGCGGCACACGAAATAACCCGAACCAGTTGCTGTAGTCCGGCGTATGCGCACCGGAATGCGCCCAGCCGAGCATCGCAACCACGAACGTCACAAGATAAAGCAATCCCTGATTGATACGCGCCAGCGCCCGCTCCCACATCGGCGTGCCGACGGGCAAGGCTGGAGATGGATTGAATAGCCGCCAGATAATACGCAGCACCAACAGCAGCAGCACGATGTAACCGATGTCAGCGTGGATTGAGCGGTGGAAGAAACGATCAGGCCGCGCGGTGAAATGGTTCATCCAGTAGCCGTAACCCAGCATACCGATGATGAGCGTTCCCAGCCCCCAATGAAACCCACGCGACACGCTGCCCCAGCTATTTTTGGTATTCTTCAGCATCGATATTCCCGCTCTATGATTTGCGATCTACGAAAGCCACAACGCGGGACACCCAACAAGAACCCCGTTGCTGCAGATTGTCGCGACGCTTCTTGAATCGCTCTAACCTTGAATCGTTCTAATCACCCGATTGAATGACCGGCGCGGATCGGGTTTTATTCCCCTCATGCCTGAGACGATTCTCGTTTTCGATTCCGGCCTTGGCGGAATGACCGTGCTGCGCGAGATCGTGAAGCTGCGGCCGGGCGCGCGTTACATCTATGTCGCGGACGACGCCTACTTCCCCTACGGCCAACATACCGAACCTGAAATTGTCGCTCGCGTTGAGCCGCTGATCGGCGAGTTGATCGCGGCACATCAGCCCGATCTTGTGGTGGTCGCTTGCAACACAGCATCGACATTGGTGATGGACGATTTGCGCAAGACCTATCGTGTGCCGTTCGTCGGCACGGTGCCGGCAATCAAACCGGCCTGCGTATCCTCCAAGACCAAGCGCGTGTCGGTGCTTGGCACCAAAGGCACCGTGCAACGCGAATACACCAAAAAGCTGATCGCGGACTTTGCACAAGGCTGCGACGTCAAGCTGATCGGCGCGGAAAATCTCGCCGCGCTCGCGGAGGCCGCGCTGAAGGGCGAGAAGGTCAGCGACCGCGATATTCTCGCCGAGATCGCGCCATGTTTTGTCGATGGCGAAAGACGCACCGACACCGTCGTGTTGGGCTGCACGCACTATCCGCTGTTGACGGATCGCCTCGTCAAGCTGGCACCCTGGCCGGTCGATTGGATCGATCCGGCACCGGCCATTGCTAGACGCGTCAGCGATCTGCTCGGCAAGCCGGCGAGCATCGAGCCGCTAGCGGCCCAGATTGTCTTCACGTCTGGACAACGCCCCTCGGCCACGCTCACAAAGGCGCTCGCCCCGTTTTGCGGTGCGAGCTTCGCGGACTGACGCCCAATCCCTCTACGGGCCGCGCATTGCCGAGCCAACCTCGGATTATTCCATCGCAAATCTAAAAGTGTGCGCTGCAGCCAAGTCACTCATCCGCTTCCTCTCCCCACCCTTGGCTGCTAGCATTCAGTCACGTCTGTTCCAGAGAGAGCAGCGAAAGGGAGATACACATGCTCAAGAAGATCGTTCTCGGCCTGTCGGTCGCGGCCCTCATGGGTGGTGCCGCACTGGCCCAAGACAAGATGGCACCAGCACCAGCTGCTGCCACCAATATCAAGCGCACGCCGCTGCAGAAAATCGAAAACTTCCCGGCCGGCTACAACATCGTGACTGTGATCGCAGAAATTGCACCCAATACGCTGGCAGGCCGTCATACCCATCCGGGCGTCGATACCGGATACTGTCTTGAAGGCTCCGGAACCTTCATCATGGAAGGCAAGCCCGATCAGGAAATGAAACCGGGCTTTTCCTATGCAGTGCCAGCAGGGGTTCCCCACGACGTCAAAGCAGGTCCTAACGGCGTTAAAGTTATGGCCGCCTATATCGTCGAAAAGGACAAGCCAATCGCTACCCCAGCCCCCAAATGAGGCCCTGAATCGGTCCTGAAGGGTTTGACTTCAGGGCCCTTTCTACCTATTAACACCCTGCTCGCGGGCCGTTTACGGCCCGCGTTGCGTTTCGTGACCCGTGGTCTTCCTCGTCAAGCTTATGAGGCGGACCTGTCGGCACCGGGATTATCCGAGAAGGATTTGCCCGGCGCATAGGAGGGCGCGTTTCCTCAAAATTTAAGCGCATGATCCCGAAAAGTGGGTACCGGTTTTCGGGATCATGCGCCAAACCATTGAAAGAGGACGTGATGACTAAGCGTAGTGAGGCGAAGTACAAGATCGATCGCCGTATGGGCCAGAACATCTGGGGCCGCCCGAAGAGCCCCGTCAACAAGCGCGAATACGGACCCGGCCAACACGGCCAGCGCCGCAAAGGCAAGCTCTCCGACTTCGGCACGCAGCTGCGCGCCAAACAGAAACTAAAGGGCTATTACGCCAACATTTCCGAACGCCAGTTCTTCGGCGTTTATGTTGAGGCGACCCGCATGAAGGGCGACGCCGGCGAAAACCTGATCGGCCTGCTCGAGCGCCGTCTCGACACCGTCGTGTATCGCGCCAAGTTCGTCGCCACCATGTTTGCGGCGCGCCAGTTCATCAACCACGGCCACGTCAAGGTCAACGGCAAGCGCGTCAACATCGCGAGCTATAAGGTCAAAGTCGGCGACGTCGTCGAGATCAAGGAAACATCCAAGCAGTTGACCTTCGTTCTCGAAGCCAATCAGCTTGGCGAACGCGACGTACCTGATTTTCTCGAAGTCGATCACGGCAAACAGTCCGCGAAGGTCGTTCGCATTCCGAACCTTTCGGAAGTGCCGTTTCCAGTGCAGATGGAACCGCATCTGATCGTCGAATTCTATTCGCGCTGATTTCTTTCAGACGCAGAGACACAAAAGGCCGCCTCATTGGGCGGCCTTTTTGTTTGGGTGATATTTACTTCAACGCGCCGTAAATCATGCTTTTGAGCGTCGACTGAATCCGCCCACGCTGCGTCGGTGTCTGGACCATCAGGATGGCGAACATGTCTTCCTTCGGATCGACCAGAAAATACGTTCCGCTGCCGCCACTCCATTCATATTCGCCGACCGAGCCTGCCCAGTGGCTAACGCCTTGCTCGGTTCGTACCGCGACGCCGAGGCCAAATCCAAATCCTGCGCCAGGAAAATAATAAACCCAGGGCTTCACGCCCGCGGCCTCGCCGATGTGGTTTGCCGTCATGAACTCGACCGTCTTGCGGCTGAGAATGCGCGTGCCGTCCAACTCGCCGCCGTTCAAAAGCATCTGGAGAAAGCGCGCATAGTCGTTCACCGTCGACATCATTCCACCGCCGCCGGACTCCCACTTGGTCGCCGCCATCGGTTTGTAATCCAATTGCTCCTTCGGCATCGGCTGCGCCAGCCGCGCGAGCTTTGCCGGATCGGTAAACGCGAAACTCGTGCTGCTCATGCCGAGTGGACCAAGCAGGCGTTCCTTTTCAAATTCGTAAAGCGTCTTTCCCGACACGACTTCGATCACGCGGCCAAGCACGTCGGTCGCATGGCCATAAACCCATTTTTCGCCGGGCTCCTCAATCAACGGGAGCGCCGCGACGCGATCGGCGACTTCTTCGTTGGTCAGATCGCCCGTCGTCAGCTTGGCGTCGTCATAAGGTTGCTTCACCACGCCATAAGCGAGCGACGCGTAGGGTATGCCTGCGGTATGCCGCAGTAGATCGTGAACGAGGATCGGGCGGTGCGGTGGCGTCAGATTAAGCACTGGCTTGCCGTCCGGTCCTATTTTCTCGGACCCGACTTTGACATTATAAAAACTCTTGATGTATTGGCCGACCTCGGCGTCGAGTTGGATCTTACCCTCTTCGACCAGCATCATGGCCGCCACGGATGTGATCGGCTTCGACATCGAAAATAGCGTGAAGATGGTGTCGGGTGTCATCGGCGCTTTGGTTTCGACATTGCGCACGCCGAAACTCTCGTAATAAGCGTTCACGCCATGCCGACGAATGAGCACGATAGCACCGGGAATTCGTTGAAGCGCGACTTCGCTGTCGAAATAGGTTTTGATGCGGGCAAGCCGTTCGCTCGAAAAACCGGCCTTAGCCGGATCGGTGTTTCCGAGCGTTTCCGCCGACGCCTGATTGCTGAGAAAAATGCTGGCGACGAGCGCCACGGCGCAATTGAAACGATTCACGATCGAAACCTTGACAGGAAACTTGAATGTGTTGCGGACTGTAACGATTGACGATGCATGCGCAAGCGGTCACGGCATCCGCTATTGTTCATTACGCCCTTGGACTGCGACGGCTTTTTGAATACACGAGGTGCGGCATAAGGCCTTCATTGAATAAAAATAACAGCATGAAAATGACAGCATGAAAATGACCCCCGCTCCGCGCGATCCGAAATCGCCGCCGATCCGTATCAACTTGATGTCTGACACCCAAACGCGCCCCACGCCCGCGATGCGCGACGTAATGGCACGCGCGAAAGTCGGCGATGAGCAGATCGGCGACGATCCGACGACGAATGAACTCTGCGAGCGCGTTGCGCAACTTCTCGGCAAAGAAGCCGCCGTGTTCATGCCGTCCGGCACGATGTGCAATATCGCAGCGACGCTCGTTCATTGTCGGCCGGGCGACGAAATTCTTGCGCATCCCTCAGCGCATGTTTTGACGCGCGAGGGCGGCGCGCATGCAGCGCTTGGCGGATTCCAGATCACGCCCCTGCCCGGCGCAGATGGTATCTTTTCGCCGGACACGCTGCGCGCGGCGATCGTTCCGCCAAATCGTTACTCGGCGCCGCAGCGCGTGGTCACGGTGGAGCAGACAGCAAATATCGGCGGCGGCACGGTATGGAAGAAATCCGATCTCGATGAGATCGTGACAATCGCCAAGAAACATAACCTCGTCACGCATATGGATGGCGCGCGGCTGATGAACGCCGTTGTCGCCAGCGGCGTATCGGCGAAGGGTTTTTCTGACGGCTGGGATTCGGTGTGGATCGATTTCAGCAAGGGTCTTGGCGCACCGATCGGAGCGGTCATCGCGGGCACGAGCGAATTCATCGACGAAGTGTGGCGCTGGAAGCAGCGCTTAGGAGGCGCGATGCGCCAGAGCGGCATGAACGCAGCCGCGTGTATCTACGCACTCGACCATCACGTCGATCGCCTTGCCGACGATCACGCCAATGCCCGCGCATTGGCACGCGGTCTGGCACAGATCGAAGGCATTATCGTGAATCAACCGCAGACCAATCTCGTATTCTTCGATCCCACCAAAAGCGGCGTCGATACGCAGCGGATGATTTCGGAACTGGACAAGCGCGGCATTCTCGCGGGCGCCCTCGATCATCGCATTCGCGCCTGCACGCATCTCGACGTGACGGCGGCGATGATCGACGAGACAATCTCCGCCGTCAGGGACATTGCCTCGAAAGCCTGAGTAGCCTCAAAAACGAAAGGCAGGCCGCGAGGCCTGCCTGATGGTTATCTCAAAACGAAATTTTGAGGATCAGCCGACCGGCTGCTGAACAGCGACGCCCTTTTCGGTGAGCAGTTGCTGCAATTCACCGGCCTGAAACATTTCGCGAATGATGTCGCAACCACCGACGAACTCGCCCTTGATGTAGAGCTGAGGAATAGTCGGCCAGTTCGAGTAGATCTTGATGCCGTCGCGCAGTTCCGAGGATTCGAGAACGTTCAGGCCCTTGTAGCCGACGCCGACGTGATCGAGAATCTGGACTACTTGGCCCGAGAAACCACACTGCGGAAACTGCGGCGTGCCCTTCATGAAAAGGACGACGTCGTTCGACTTCACTTCGCTCTCGATGAATTGGTCAATGCTCATAACAGGTCCTCTAGATCCCTACGCCCTGGCGCGCGGCAAGACCGGAATCTGTCCTCGGCCACCGCTTCGGATATATATGTAGCCTGAAACGGCTGCATAGCCCAATCAAATTGGCGAGTGGGTGCCATGCTTTAAGCCTCGAATCGGCGCAGTAACGCCTGCCATAGCTAAAGCGTATCCAATTCATGGCCACCAGAGCCTTTTATCTGGGATGGCGTGGCCTATGTAGAAGCATCCTTCCCGGAACCGTTTCCGGAGAAAATCGTTCTCTCCCAAACCGGAGATTGCCGTGACGCCACCTGCCGCTCGCCCTAAAACTCACGTCACGGCCTCGACCGAGAAGAGCCCCGAATCCCGCGATCAGTTGGCCGCCAGACTGAAGGCTGCCTATCGCACCGTGCGCGACGAGACCGAGCGGCGAGCCGCCCCCCTTTCGCCTGAGGACCAGCTTGTCCAGTCGATGCCGGACGCCAGCCCCACCAAGTGGCACCGCGCGCATGTGACTTGGTTCTGGGAGCAATTCCTGCTCGGCGAACACTGCCCCGGTTACACGCCCTTTCACCCGGACTACGCTTATCTGTTCAATTCCTACTACGTCAGCGCTGGCCCGCGTCATTCCCGCGCCCATCGCGGCGATCTCACCCGGCCCAGCGCCCATGACGTCACTGCGTATCGTAAGCATGTCGATGCGGCTGTCGCAAAATTCTTCGATCACGCCGATGAAGCGATACTCAAATCGCTGGAGCCGCTGATTGAAGTCGGGCTCAATCATGAACAACAGCACCAGGAATTGCTGCTCACCGATATTCTCCACGCCTTCGCGCAAAATCCGATTCCGCCCGCTTACGATTCCGGTTGGCGTTTTCCGAAAGCGACTGGACGCGGCGACGAATGGATCACGCTGACCGAAGGTATCCATACCATCGGCCATGTGGGCGAGACATTTCACTTCGACAATGAAAAGCCTGCGCATCGCGCGCTCGTCGGCCCGGTAAAACTCGCGCGCAATCTCGTCACCAACGCCGACTGGCTCGCCTTCATGGAAGCCGGCGGATACACGACGCCGACGCTGTGGCTGATGGACGGCTTCGCCGCTGCGACCGGAGAGGAATGGCAGGCACCCGGACATTGGCGCAGAATTAATGGCAACTGGAAGATCATGACGCTCGGCGGCTTGCAGGACATCGACCTTGCAGCACCCGTCTCGCACATCAGCTATTACGAAGCCGATGCGTTTGCGCGCTGGAGCGGAAAACATCTGCCCACTGAGGCGGAATGGGAAGTCGCCACGCGCGCGGGCCATCTCAACGACGCGTTCGGCATCGTGTGGCAGTGGACGCGCAGCGCCTACTCGCCTTATCCTGGCTATCGCGCCATCGAGGGCGCGCTCGGCGAGTATAACGGCAAGTTCATGGTCAATCAGTTGGTGTTGCGCGGGTCGTCGCTTGCAACTCCCGGCGATCATAGCCGTATCACCTATCGCAACTTCTTCTATCCGCATCACCGCTGGCAATTCACCGGCCTGCGACTCGCCGATTACACCTGAACCTGAACGTACGAGACCGTCATGAATGTTCGTGTCACAGCACTTGCCAAACCGCATCTCGTCGATGTGAAAGAAACTGCTTTCGCTCAGGACGTGATCGCAGGACTGTCTCAACAGCCAAAGCAATTGCCGCCGAAATATTTCTACGACGAGACCGGCTCGAAGCTGTTCGAGCAAATCACGCTGCTGCCGGAATATTACCCGACGCGCACTGAGTTGCGCATCCTGCGCGACCGTGGATCGGACATTGCTGCTGCTATTCCGCAAAACGCGGCACTCGTCGAATTCGGCGCAGGTGCGACGACCAAAGTACGCCTGATGCTGCACGCATGTTCGTTTGGCGCTTATGTCCCTGTCGATATTTCAGGCGACTTCCTCAACGATCAGGCCGAAGGCCTGCGCAAGGATTTTCCGAAACTTAACGTCTTTCCGGTGACGGCGGATTTCACCAAGCCATTCGCGCTGCCGTCTGAAGTGCGCGATATGCCAAAAGTTGGATTTTTCCCCGGATCGACCATCGGCAATTTCGATCCGCACGAAGCCTGCGCGTTCCTGCGCAGCGCACGCACAATCCTCGGCGACGGTGCGACCATGATCGTCGGTGTCGACCTGGAAAAAGACGAGCGCCTGTTGCACGCGGCCTACAACGACGCAGCGGGCGTCACCGGAATGTTCAACTCGAACGTGTTGGTGCGTATCAACCGCGAACTCGGCGGCAATTTCGATATTTCAGCGTTCGTGCATCGTGCGATCTATAATCGCGAACGCCATCGCATCGAAATGCACCTGATCGCCAAGAAAGCGCAGACCGTGCGTATTCTGGGACGCACTTTCACGTTCCGCGCAGGTGAGACGATTCATAGCGAGAGCAGCTACAAATACAGTCTTGATCGCTTTGCTGCACTCGCGCGCGGATCGGGCTGGACACCGCGCGCTTCATGGACGGACGAGAACGAGATGTTTTCCGTCCACGCGCTCGTTGCGAGAGACTGAAGCCGATCAGATTTCAGAGGTTAGCTCGGTTGTTTTGCGAAACGACCGCGCCTCCCATCCCGCCACGATCATCAGGATCAGTGTCACAACCGCGCCGAGAGCCAGCAACGAGAGCGGCTGTGCGAACGGGATGAGGATTGCGAGCAATCCAATTCCGACAAGGTGCGATAGCTGCCAGCGGCCATGAATGCTATGCTTGAATAAAATCACTCCAGCCAGATAAAGCAGCGGGCCGCCGATCATGCTGAACATTTCTTTGATGCCGGAATGACCGTCGGGGTGCGCGAGCAGCAATTCGTCGCCTACTGCCGAGACGACGATGCCAGCGACGATTGGCAGGTGGATATAAGTGTAGGCAATGCGTGCTAATCGACCAGGATCTTTCGATTTTGAAATGTTTTCCGATCCCGCCTCCGCTCCGATATGAAAATAAATCCACCACATCGCGATGCTGCCGAGAAGCGCCACGAGAAATGCCGCGATAGTCGTGATGGTCAACGTCACGTCTGAAAATGTCGCACCGGTGACAACAATGGATTCGCCCAGCGCAATGATGATGAACAGCGCGGCGCGCTCCGCCATGTGACCGCCTTCAACCTGCCAGTCCGTTGTCGGTGTGGGACCCAGCAATGGAGTCCGAAACCGTGCGGCGGGGCCGGCATACTCAATGGCCAGTGCAGTCAGCCACAACGTAATTCTGACCGAGCCGTCCGCGAAGCCTCCACAAATCCAGAGGATGCCGCTGGTACTCAGCCAAACAAAAATGCGCACAAAGTTTCGGCGATGAACCTCTTCGGACTTGGGCAAGGTAATAAGAAAGAAAGCAGTACGCCCCACCTGCATCACGACATAGGCGAGCGCGAACGCCAGTCCTCTACTCTCGAATGCTTTCGGAATCGACGTCGACAGCAACAGCCCCGCGATCATCAGGCCGAACAGCATGATCCGAACAGGCGGTCGTTCGGGATCGAGCCAATTGGTGATCCATGACGTGAACACCCAAACCCACCACACCGCAAACATCAGGATCGCGGTTTGCAAAATTCCGAGCGGCGTGAAATGCGCCAGCATGGTGTGGGAGATTTGCGTGATCGCAAAAACGAAAACGAGATCGAAAAACAACTCGACGTAAGTAACGCGGTGATGGCTATGTGGCGTGCGTTCGCGCAGCAGGCTCTTTTTCACCGCCCGCGCGATCAGGACTCAGGAACGCCGGTCTGCAGCGCCAAAGCGTGCAGCACGCCGCCCATCTGCCCTTTCAGCGAGTCGTAGACGAGCTTGTGCTGCTGCACGCGCGATTTGCCGCGAAACGATTCCGAGATCACGGTCGCCGCGTAGTGATCGCCGTCGCCAGCGAGGTCGCGAATTTCCACCTTGGCATCGGGCAGCGCGGCCTTGATCATGGTTTCGATCTCGCGCGCATCCATCGGCATTTCAGTCGTCTCCTGATATTCCGCCCGGCCATTCAGCGAATGGGCCCTGAACCTATCGCATGAGTGCCGCCACGCAAGCGCTGAGGCGCCTTACAGCCATTCGCCGTTAGTTTTTGCCCGCCATGTAGGACGGAAGCCAACCCTCAAAGCCTTCACGGAGTGTCTCGACCGTAACCGGCTTCTCGCCGGAAACAACGATTGAGGCGCCGCCGGTGGTGCCGATACGGATGCAGGGGATTCCGGCACCCTTCATCTTGGCGAGAACCAGACCGGCATCCGACCCAAGCACCGTGACGATGTAGCGTGCTTGGTCCTCGCCGAACCAGTAAGCGTGAGGCACGATCGCTGTAGGCGCGGCCAGAAGCTGCGCGCCGATATTACCCGCCATCGCCATTTCCGTGAGCGCCACCAGCAAGCCGCCATCCGAAATGTCGTGGACCGCCGTTGCTGTGCCAGCATGAATCATGCCGCGCACCACATCGCCGTTGCGCTTCTCAGTCTCCAGATCGACCGGCGGCGGCGCGCCCTCTTCACGCCCGCAGAGGTCGCGCAGATAGACCGACTGCCCGAGCCAGCCTTGGGTGTCGCCGATCAGCAGGATCGCTTCGTTCGCGGCCTTGAAGGCAAGCGTTGCGGATTTGGTGAAATCGGACAGAAGCCCGACGCCGCCGATGGATGGCGTCGGAAGAATACCGCGACCGTTGGTCTCGTTGTAAAGCGAGACGTTGCCCGACACGACCGGGAAGTCGAGCGCGGTACACGCCGCCGCGATACCTTTGAGGCAACCCACGAACTGGCCCATGATTTCGGGCCGCTCTGGATTTCCGAAATTCAGATTGTCTGTGATCGCGAGCGGACGTCCGCCGACCGCCGTGATGTTGCGCCATGCTTCGGCGACCGCCTGCTTGCCGCCTTCAAATGGGTCCGCCTCGCAATAGCGGGGCGTGACATCGCAAGTCAGAGCCAACCCTTTCGGGCCATCTTGAACACGCACCACCGCAGCATCGCCGCCGGGGCGTTGCAACGTGTTGCCGCCGATCACATGATCGTATTGCTCCCACACCCAGCGCTTCGAGCAGAGTTCCGGCGTGGCGATCAATTTCACCAGCGCATCACCAATCGACATCGGTGCTTTCACATCCTGCGCGCGAATAACGGGAAGTTGCGGCGACGGCACATGGGGCCGATCATAAAGCGGCGCTTCCGACTCTAGCTCCTTGATCGGCAAATCAACCATCACGTCGCCGCCATGCTTGACGACAAATCGCTGCGTCGGCGTGGTGTAACCGACGATTGCGAAATCGAGGCCCCACTTCCTGAAGATCGCTTCGGCCTGTTTTTCTTTCTCAGGCTTCAGCACCATCAACATGCGTTCTTGAGACTCCGAGAGCATCATCTCGTAGGCACTCATGCCAGCCTCCCGCGTCGGCACACTGTCGAGATCGAGATCGACGCCGAGATCGCCCTTCGCCCCCATCTCAACCGCGGAGCATGTGAGACCCGCCGCGCCCATGTCCTGAATGGCAACGACGCAATCGGCTTCCATGATCTCTAAACAAGCTTCGAGCAACAACTTTTCCGCAAACGGATCGCCAACTTGAACGGTGGGTCGTTTCTCCGCGCTGTCGTCGTCGAATTCGGCGGACGCCATCGTGGCACCATGAATGCCGTCTCGGCCGGTTTTCGAGCCGAGATAAACGATCGGCATGTTCACGCCGCTCGCCGCTGCGTAAAAAATCTTATTCGTCTCAGCCAAACCCACGGCCATCGCGTTGACGAGAATGTTGCCGTCATAACGCGTATGGAAACGCATCTGGCCGCCGACAGTGGGCACACCAAACGAGTTGCCGTAGCCGCCGATGCCCGCAACGACGCCGGACACCAGATGCCGCGTGCGCGGATGCTCCGGCGCGCCGAATGAAATCGCGTTCAGACACGCAATCGGCCGCGCGCCCATCGTGAACACATCGCGTAAGATTCCACCGACACCCGTGGTCGCGCCCTGATACGGCTCGATGTAGCTTGGATGATTGTGGCTCTCCATCTTGAAGACCACAGCAAGGCCATCGCCGATGTCAATGACGCCGGCATTCTCGCCCGGCCCCTGAATGACCCAAGGTGCTTTGGTGGGCAGGCCACGCAGATGCAGCCGCGAGGATTTATACGAACAATGCTCGTTCCACATCGCGGAGAAAATCCCAAGCTCCGTGAAACTCGGCACGCGCCCGATCAGTTTCAGGATGCGCTCGTACTCGTCCGGCTTCAGGCCATGTGAGGCGACGAGTTCGGGTGTGATCTTGGGTTCGTTTTTGGGTTCGCTGGGAATCATGCTGCCAATACGCGATGTAAGCCCTTTCTTATGTGGATCAAGCACACGAGAAAAGGGCTTTCTGCCGCGACATTCGCAGCTTCCAAACAATGCTGGGGACACGTCTGAAACAGGGCGTTTGCGCCCGCAGCACTTATGCGATTTAAGAGCGAAGGGCGCGTCACGCGCTCAGTTCGGGAGTAGCTTGCCTTGGACGACACGCCACAGAAATCGCCACGGCCCCGCTCCGATCTTTTGATCGCGACCGAGGGCGAATTCGCCGGGTGGCGAACCTGGAGCCGCGACAGTTTTGAATCCAACAACGGCCCGTTCTGGCACCGTTTCGAGGACGACGGCAGCGTGCGCTGCGCGTTCCGCGTCGAGAAGAAACATCTCAACGGCATGCGCAACGTCCATGGCGGTTGCTACATGACGTTTGCGGATTATTGCCTGTTTGCGTTTGCCGCGCGCGAATTGGAAGCGCCTGCCGTCACCGTGTCGTTCGCATGCGAATTTCTGGACGCCGCAAAAGAAGGCGATCTGATCGAAGCGACCGGCGGCATCACCCGCGCCGGCGGCTCGCTGATATTCCTGCGCGGCACATTGATGTGCGGGGACAAACCGCTGTTCACGTTCTCAGGGACGATCAAGCGGATGAAGAAGCGGGCTTAAGCAGCCGTCTTCAAATGCTCGACCAGCCCCGCGAATAATCCGCGCCCATCAGTGCAGCCCATAATGTCTTCGACATGGTTTTCGGGATGCGGCATCATGCCGAGCACATTGCCTTTGTCGCTGACGATGCCCGCGATGGCGGCGGCGGCGCCGTTGATGTTGTGGGTGTCGCCGACTTCACCTTCGGGCGAGCAATAGCGATAGAGTACACGCCCCTCGCCTTCGAGGCGGCGGATGGTGTCTTCGTCGGCGGCGTAATTGCCCTCGCCATGCGCCACCGGCACACGAATGACTTGCCCGGCATTGTAGCCGCGCGTGAACGGCGTATCGGATCGCTCGACACGCAGATGCACGTCGCGGCAGATGAATTTGAGTTGCGCATTGCGCATCAACACGCCTGGCAGCAGGCCTGACTCGCACAAAATCTGGAAACCATTGCAGACGCCCATTACAAGGCCGCCCGCAGCGGCATGGGCGCGGACCGCGTCCATCACCGGCGCGCGCGCCGCGATCGCCCCACAACGCAGATAATCGCCGTAGGAAAATCCACCGGGCACAACGACCAAGTCCGTGCCTTTCGGCAGCGAGGTTTCCGCGTGCCACACCATCGCGGTCTCATGGCCGGATGCGAGCTTGAGCGCGCGTGCCATGTCGCGCTCACGATTGATGCCGGGGAAAACGAGGACGGCGGACTTCATGTCAGTGGGTGTCAAATTCGGTTAGAGACGTACCATACTCAAGAGCAGCGTATAGTTCGAGAAGATATTGATCTACCGGATCATCTACGATCAGAAATTTGATGGTACATGCTCGAAGTCGAGTAATCTGTTTATCGAACTCACTTCGGAAAACAGGCTCCGCAAAAAGCTCTGGCCGCGATCCTGCGGATTTATAACTTGCTTTGATATTGTCTGTGATTCTTCGAGTCTCTTTGAATGCAAAGGAAGCACTATAGTGGCTGGCGCTAACGTGGCCAGAAACGCGCTGCCGTAAATTTCGGGTTCTACCTACGTGAATTGCTTGGGTACCTTCGAAAAACACATAAATTGCAGGTGATTTCGGGTACCCCGCTCCGGTAAGAGGCCTAGCTGCTTGCCCGTCGAGTGAACCGAACAATTCTTTCATCCGAACAATTCGACGTTCGAATTCGTGGTTCATCAATTAGCCTAAAACCTCGACGCGATAATTCTCGATCACGGTATTCGCCAGCAGCTTGTCGGCGGCGGCTTTAAGTGCAGCTTCAGCCTTGGCCTTGTCTGCGCCCGCGAGTTCAATGTCGAACACCTTGCCCTGACGCACGGAAGCCACGCCATCGACGCCGAGCGATTTCAGCGCGCCTTCGATCGCCTTGCCCTGCGGATCGAGAATGCCGTTCTTCAAGGTGACGGTGACGCGCGCCTTCATAAGGTTAGCTCTTGACCAATACGGGACCAGTACCCGCCGGGCGCTCATTCTCGATCAGGATGCCGAGACGCTTGGCCACTTCGGTGTAGGCCTCAAGCAAGCCACCGAGATCGCGGCGGAAGCGGTCCTTGTCGAGCTTCTCGTTCGACTTGATGTCCCACAACCGGCAGCTATCCGGCGAGATTTCATCGGCGACGATGATGCGCATCATCTCGTTCTCGAACAAGCGTCCGCATTCCATCTTGAAATCCACGAGACGAATACCGATGCCTAAGAACAATCCGGTCAGGAAATCGTTGACGCGAATGGCCAGCGCCATCATGTCGTCGATTTCCTGCGGCGTGGCCCAGCCGAATGCGGTGATGTGCTCTTCGGAGACCATCGGGTCGCCGAGCTGGTCGTTCTTGTAATAGAATTCGATGATCGAGCGCGGCAGCTGCGTGCCTTCCTCGATTCCCAAACGCTGCGACAGCGAGCCCGCCGCGACATTGCGCACCACAACTTCCAGCGGCACGATCTCGACTTCGCGGATCAGTTGCTCGCGCATATTGAGCCGCTTGATGAAATGCGTCGGCACGCCGATGTCGTTCAGATGCTGGAAGATATATTCCGAGATCCGGTTGTTGAGGACACCCTTGCCCTCGATGATCTGGTGTTTCTTGGCGTTGAACGCTGTGGCGTCGTCTTTGAAGTGCTGGATCAGGGTGCCCGGCTCCGGTCCCTCGTAAAGGGTCTTGGCCTTGCCTTCGTAAATGCGACGCCGACGGCTCATTGGGATGTACCGTGTGTTGTTGAAGTCCATGAATGGGGTGCTCCGGATGACTGACGCGACCCGCAGCGGAGCTGCTGCGAAGCCCAGAATCGCGAAACAAATCGCGAACTGAACTCAAGGGCAACCTACCCGATTGATCCCCCCGATACAACGCAATGAAATACGTTTTACCGGGCTTGCTGCGACCTCTCGTCTGTTGCTTTGCTCCGTCCGAAACCGGTATCCAGAGGCCTTCCCGCGCGGCCTATGACAGCGCAAATTCAGCAGACGGAACAGATATATGTCCAGTTTCGATAAACGCGAGGAGGGCTTCGAGAAGAAGTTCGCCCTCGACGAAGAACAGAAGTTCAAGGCCGAGGCCCGCCGCAACAAGCTACTTGGGCTTTGGGCCGCCGAAAAGCTGGGCAAAACCGGCGATGACGCCGCCGCTTACGCCAAAGAGGTCGTGGCGGCCGATTTCGAGGAAGCCGGCGACGGCGACGTGCTGCGCAAGGTGTCGAAAGATCTCGCCGGCAAGAACGTCAGCGATCTTGAGATACGTAAGAAGATGGACGATCTGATGGCAACGGCTGTGATTCAGATCAAGGCCGGGCAGTAATTTCTAGAGCCAAATAAAAACGCAGCGCGGTGAACATCGCGCTGCGTTTATTTATTGGACTGAGCCCACCACGCTTTATTTCAGCGTGATCTGATAGCTCATCGATCCGTTGATGGTGAAACCTTCCTGCTGGCCTGAATTTCCATAAGGACGCTGAACATTGATATTGCTGTTGATGTTTTCCATCCGGCATGTCGTTGCGAGCGTTTCCATCAACACCCCGCATTCACGCGCGGCAGTCTCGTAAACTTGCCGACGAGCCCGATCTCTTAATTTCTGCGCCGCCTCGCCGTCGTCTGTCGGTCCCGGCACAAAATAGCTGATGTTGCTGGAAACACGGACGAAGCCTTCCTGCCTCTGCTGCTGCGAACTGAATTCGCTCGCAACTCGCGCCGTCAGCGGTTGCACGCTCGATGCAGGCACCTGGGCGGATGCCGAAGTCATCACCAGCGCAGTACCGCAAGCCGCAAACAAAACCAGATTCTTCATTTGAAATCCCCTGAATGTCATTTCGACCAGGGAATTAGCGCTGCGAGATTGCGATTTTGCCAAGGCGAACCTTGGAAAACGGCGCGGTGCTTTCAGGGCGCGTTAACCGAAGGCAAAAAATCCGGCGGGAGGCACGGCGTTGTCATGGAACAGACGCAAAAAGCCACGCGCGCCCGAAAGCACGCATGGCCTGTTATTCAGAAACGAAACGCTGTTAGCCGTTGTTGGCCTTCAGTTTAAGCCAAGTGGTATGGATGTTGTCCTTCGCCTCTTTCCACTCGACAGCAGCCACATCCCAGTTGACGATCTGGCGCGAGGTGCTTGCGGTGGTGCCGCTCGCAACCGTCGATGTTGCCATCGAATCGTGGACGTAAACCACCGCGACCGTCAGCAGGACGCCGAGGATGATTCCCAGAAATTCACGCATGACGCTTCTCCTTCTTCTTATCTGTTACGCCGTTCGCATTCCGCTTAGAGTTTTCCGAGCAGAAGCAGAATTACCAGAATAACGACAACGAGGCCGAGACCGCCGCCGCCGTAGTAACCGGTGCCGTAAAACGGGCCGCCGCCGATGCCGCTGAAACCGCCCAGCAGCGCGATAATCAAAATAATCAGAATGATTGTACCGAGAGACATATCGAATTCTCCTGTCCCGGCGGATGCGCCGCCGCTGCAAAGACAAGAGTCAAACGGAACTTTTGTTCCACGCATTTATCTTGATTTTTAGGGAACCATTTCCGCAATCAGCGCATCGCATTTTCAATTGAGTTAAGAACGTCGCTCAATCCGTTTTCGATATCGAAGGCTTTGACGTCGACCACGCGGTAGTCGCGCTCCGCCAACCATCCTGCGCGCTGCGCACGGTCACGCGTGACCGTGTCGTTATCGCCCTCCTGCACAAGCTCGATCGCGATGCGCTTGGGGAACGACACGAAATCCGGAATGTGTTTTCCGATCGGCGTCTGGCGTTTGAACTGTCCTGCGAAACGCCGATCCGTCCGCAGCGCCTTCCATAAACTTCTTTCAGCGTCAGTCGGGTTACGTCGCAACAGTCGCGCAAGCCCGCGCACCGTTCCGCTTTCAGAAGGAGAGCGCCCTTCCGCATGTTCGGCAAGCAGCGCACGAAGCCGAGCCGCGCCTGCGCTGTCGAGTACGCCGCCTTTCGCCGGACCCTTGCGACCCTCCGCGATCGCCATCACCACGCCGTGCAGCGTGTGCATGTCCTGCTTGGTCGGCTCCATGCGCGAAAAAATATTGCGCAGGTTCACCAGCATGGTGTCGCGCTTCTCGGGCGGACGCAAAAACTCGACCCTGTCAAGTTCGGCGATAAGATTGTCAAAGAACGTCTGCATCTGGTGAGACGATGCGCGCTCGGATCGCTCCGGCATGTCGAACGGCAATTCGCCATTCGTCGCCAGCTTGAACCACTCGTAGCCCGTAAGCAGCACAGCCTGCGCAAGATTCAACGACGCGAATGCCGGATTGACGGGGAACGTGATGATGCGGTTGGCAAGCGCGACCTCTTCGTTCTGCAACCCGTAACGTTCACGCCCGAACATGATCGCCGCTGTTCCCTTTTTCGCGATCTCGCTGACGATCTCTAGCGCGGCTTGCTCGGGTCCAACGACCGGCTTGGCCTGATCGTGGGCGCGCGCGGTGGTCGCAAACAGCAACGAACAGTCAGCAACCGCCGCCTGCACCGTGTCGAACAGTTCGACATTATCAAGGATATGATCTGCTCCCGCCGCCGCGCGTTGGGCGGCCATGTTCGGCCAGCCGTCGCGCGGATTGACGATGCGCAGCCGCGTCAACCCAAAGTTGCCCATCGCCCGCGCGCACATGCCGATGTTCTCGCCGAGCTGCGGCTCGACGAGGACGACGATGGGGCCCCCGATGGCTTTCGGCGTTTTGGTCTTGTCCGTTCCGGACATGATGGGCCTTTGTACGCACTTTCTGAATCAACAACTCAATAAACGGATTCAACCCATCAGCGACATGAATCAACTGCTGAAGACGGCGATTCAACTGGCGAAGTTTTTGATTCAGGGACTGAAGGATGTGAATCAACGTCTCAAGATGTTGATTCAACGGCTTAAGAGATTGAATCAAGTTCTGAAGAAAATGATTCAACCTCCGGAAATCGCTCAAAAAAGGCGTCCCCTCAGGCCGAATTCCATAATAATTCAAATAGGTTACGGAATGGTTTTGAATCGGCGCTTCGACCGGGAAAAATCGCTGCCGAACGCCGCGGCAACCCGCCCGCAAAACGCGCAGGCGTGATGCTTATGGCTGGCTTTCGCAGTTCCCTGCGCGATGCTATAGCCCGACCAATCCCACCCGCTTGCCGGCAATTCCCTCAAGAAGGCCCGATCCCTCATGGCAAAAATCAAGGTCGCAAACCCGGTCGTCGAACTCGACGGCGACGAGATGACCCGGATCATCTGGCAGTACATCAAGGATAAACTCATCCTCCCCTTCCTCGATGTGAAGCTCGATTATTACGACCTCGGCATGGAGTATCGCGACAAGACCAACGATCAGGTCACGATCGATGCCGCCAACGCGATCAAGAAAGTCGGCGTCGGCGTGAAGTGCGCCACCATCACGCCGGACGAAGCCCGCGTGAAGGAATTCGGCCTCAAGGAAATGTGGAAGTCGCCGAACGGCACCATCCGCAACATTCTCGGCGGCGTGATCTTCCGCGAGCCGATCATCTGCAAAAACGTGCCGCGCCTCGTTCCCGGCTGGACCAAGCCGATCATCATCGGCCGCCATGCCTATGGCGATCAATATCGCGCGACCGATTTCAAGTTTCCGACCAAGGGCGTGCTGACGATGAAATTCGTCGGCGAGGACGGCACCGTGATCGAGCGTGAAATCTTCAAGGCGCCCGAGTCCGGCGTCGCGATGGGCATGTACAATCTCGACGGTTCGATCCGCGATTTCGCGCGCGCGTCTCTGAACTACGGATTGTCGCGCGGCTATCCCGTGTACCTGTCGACCAAGAACACGATCCTCAAGGTCTACGACGGACGGTTCAAGGACATTTTCCAAGACGTTTACGACAAGGACTTCAAGAAGGACTTCGAGGCCAAGGGCCTCACCTACGAACATCGCCTGATCGACGACATGGTTGCAGCTGCGATGAAATGGTCCGGCGGTTACGTCTGGGCCTGTAAGAACTACGACGGCGACGTGCAGTCCGACACCGTGGCGCAAGGTTACGGTTCGCTCGGTCTGATGACGTCGGTGTTGCTCACGCCGGACGGCAAAGTCGTCGAAGCCGAAGCCGCGCACGGCACCGTGACGCGTCACTACCGCGAACATCAGAAGGGCAAGGAGACCTCCACCAACTCCATCGCCTCGATCTTCGCATGGACGCAGGGTCTCGCGCATCGCGCCAAGCTCGACAATAACGCCGAACTGGCGAAATTCGCCAAGACGCTCGAGAAAGTCTGTGTCGAAACCGTCGAGGCCGGTTTCATGACCAAGGATCTCGCGCTCTTGGTCGGCGCGGATCAGCGCTGGCTCTCGACCACGGGCTTCCTCGACAAGGTCGCGGAAAATCTCACCAAGGCGATGGCGGCTTAGTTCTCGTCATTGCGAGCAAAGCGAAGCAATCCAACTATTCAATTCCGGCTGGATTGCTTCGTCGCAAAGCTCCTCGCAATGACGGCAGAACTGTTCGAGTTCGACCGCAGCCGAAACTTTAGCCGCCCATTGCGGCTTCGATTGCTTTCAGCGCCTCATCCGCTTTGGTGCCGTCCGGCCCACCCGCCTGCGCCATGTCGGGCCGCCCGCCGCCGCCCTTGCCGCCGAGCGCCTCAGACGCAACTTTCACCAAATCGACTGCGCTGAAACGCGACGTCAGATCGGACGTCACACCCACGACGACGCCTGCTTTGCCGTCTTCGGTGACGCCCACGATGGCGACCACGCCCTGCCCGATCTGTTTCTTGCCGTCATCCGCAAGGCTCTTGAGATCCTTCATCTCGATGCCCTGAACGGCGCGACCGAGAAACTTCACATTACCGATGGTGCGAATGTCGGACACAGCACCCTCGCCATTGCCCGACGCCGCGCCGCCGCCCATCGCGAGTTTCTTGCGCGCGTCGGAGAGATCGCGCTCCAGCTTCTTGCGTTCCTCGACCAAGGACGCGATGCGCGAAGGCAAATCCTCAACTGTGGTTTTCAGCTCTGCCGCTGCGGTTTTCGCAGTCTGAATGGTGGCGTTGACGGCGTGGCGGGCATTATGTCCCGTAAGCGCCTCGATGCGGCGAACACCCGACGCTACCGCGCTTTCGCCCGTCACCGAAATCAGACCGATGTCTCCGGTACGGCGCACATGCGTGCCGCCGCACAGTTCAACCGACCAGCCGAGCGCGTTGCTCGCTGCGCCGTCGCGCTTGGGATTGCCCATCGACACCACACGCACTTCGTCGCCGTATTTCTCGCCGAACAACGCGCGCGCGCCGGATTCGCGCGCGTCATCAATCGCCATCGAGCGCGTAATGACTTCACCGTTTTCCAGCACGACATCATTGGCGATGTCCTCGATGCGCCGCAGCTCATCGGGCGAAATCGGCTTGGTATGTGCGAAATCGAAACGCAGACGTTCCGGCGCCACCAACGAGCCACGCTGCGCGATGTGATCGCCGAGCACCTGCCGTAGCGCCTCATGCAGCAAATGCGTCGCCGAGTGATTGGCACGAATTGACGTGCGGCGCGCGTGATCGACATTCAGTTCGAGCGCCATGCCCAATTTCAGCGTACCCTTTTCGACTGTGACGAGATGCACGAACAGATCGCCGGCCTTTTTCTGCGTCTCCGTCACGCGCGCTTTCCCGCCTTCGCCGCTCATAGTGCCGGTGTCGCCGACCTGACCGCCGGATTCCGCATAAAACGGTGTCTGGTTCATCACGACCGCGCCGCTGTCTCCCACTTTGAGGCTATCGACTTCCTTACCGTCCTTCACCAACGCTGTGACAACGCCTTCGGTGGTCTCGGTGTCATAGCCGAGAAATTCTGTAGCCCCGAGTTTTTCCCGTAATGGAAACCAGATGTTCTCCGTCGCGGTGTCGCCGGATCCCGACCATGCGGCGCGCGCCTTCTTGCGCTGCTGCTCCATGGAATCGGTGAACGAGGCGATGTCCACACCGATGCCGCGATTGCGGAGCGCATCCTGCGTGAGATCCAGCGGAAATCCATAAGTGTCATAGAGCGTAAATGCGGTCTCGCCGTCGAACATATCGCCCTTCTTCAGCGACGCGCTCTTTTCATCGAGAATCAAAAGCCCGCGCTCCAGCGTCTTGCGAAAGCGCGTTTCTTCCAGCCGCAGCGTTTCCTCAATGAGCGATTCCGCACGCACCAGTTCCGGATAGGCCTGACCCATCTCGCGCACCAGCGCCCAGACCAGCCGATACATCAGCGGCTCTTTTGCGCCGAGCAGCTGACCGTGGCGCATGGCGCGGCGCATGATACGACGCAGCACATAGCCGCGGCCTTCGTTCGACGGCAGCACGCCGTCCGCGATCAAGAACGATGACGCGCGCAGATGATCGGCGATCACGCGCAGCGACGCCTTCTGCGGGCCGTGTGGATCGGCGCCCGTCAATTCGGCAATCGCGCGGATGAGTTCCACGAACAGATCGATGTCATAATTGTCGTGCTTGCCCTGCAAAACAGCCGCGACACGCTCCAGCCCCATGCCGGTGTCGATCGACGGCTTGGGCAGCGGAGTTCGTTGACCCGGTGCCGTCTGGTCGAACTGCATGAAGACGAGATTCCAGATCTCGATGAAACGATCTCCGTCTTCGTCAGGCGACCCCGGAGGGCCGCCCGGAATCTTGTCGCCATGATCGAAGAAAATTTCCGAACATGGCCCGCATGGACCGGTGTCGCCCATCTGCCAAAAATTGTCCGACGTCGCGATGCGAATGATTTTGGATTCGGGAAGGCCTGCGATCTTCTTCCAAAGCTTCGCGGCCTCTTCGTCTTCCGAATATACAGTGACCAGCAATCGATCTTTCGCGAGCGCGTAGTCTTTCGTGATCAGATTCCACGCCAATTCAATCGCGCGTTCCTTGAAATAATCTCCGAACGAGAAATTACCCAGCATCTCGAAAAACGTGTGATGTCGCGCGGTATAGCCGACATTGTCGAGGTCGTTATGTTTTCCCCCGGCACGCACGCATTTCTGCGACGATGTCGCGCGCTGGTAAGGCCGTTTCTCAATGCCGGTAAAAACGTTCTTGAACTGCACCATGCCGGCATTGGTGAACATCAAGGTCGGATCGTTGCGCGGCACGAGCGGCGACGACGGCACAATCTCGTGGCCGTTCTTTGCGAAATAATTCAAAAATGCCGATCTGATCTCGTTAACGCCGCTCATCGCCGTCCAATCGAATCGAAAACTTCGGCGCGCGAAGCGCGGCCTGTCCGGCTGTGTTTCTAGACGGAACGCGGGTGAAATGTCCAGAAAGTGTGCAGCTCGTCAGGGGTTTGCACGCTCTTTCGCCGCGCTTCCGCCAAGAACCGTTGATACATAATGGGTCACGTTGACAGGCCCTCGAAACCGGTGTTTTGGTCATTATGTAGTTAGCTACGTCGCGTCGGGAGAGACCGGCCGCTCTTGAAGTAAGGGCATGTCGGCGCCGAAGGAGCAACCGCCCCGGAAACTCTCAGGCAAACGAACCGCGTGACGAATTGAAATCTGGAAAGAGATGCGGCTGCTCAGGCGGCGCGGCGTCCGCCGACGGGATAATACTCTCAGGCACAGCGACAGATGGGGCTTCGGCGGGATTTCGGGAACGGTTCCGAAATCCACCAGGAGCCTCGATATGCTTGCAGCACACGGCGATTCTTCTGACCGATCCGGCGCGTTGAAGCGCGTTCCGCTGCACGATTTACATGTCGCGTGCGGCGGCAAAATGGTGCCGTTCGCGGGCTACGAGATGCCGGTGCAATTTTCCGCCGGCGTCCTCAAAGAACATCTGCACACGCGTAATTCTGCGGGCCTGTTCGATGTCTCGCATATGGGACAGATTTTACTGCGCCCGAAATCCGGCAAAGTCGAAGATGCCGCGCGCGCGCTGGAGCGCCTGGTGTCGCAGGATATTTTGAGCGTCGCGCCCGGCCGTCAACGTTATGCGCAATTCACCAATGAGAGCGGCGGCCTTCTCGACGATCTGATGGTCGCGAATTTCGGCGACGATCTATTTCTGGTCGTCAACGCCGCATGCAAGATCGAAGATGAGACGCATTTGCGCAAACATCTCTCGGATGAATGCGTCGTCGAGCCGTTGCCGGATCGGGCATTGGTTGCGTTACAGGGGCCGAAGGCGGTCGATGTGCTCGCGAAACACGCGGCGTCTTTGCCCCAGATGAAATTTATGGATGCGGGACCACATCGCGTGCTCGATATCGACTGCTTCGTGTCGCGCTCGGGCTATACCGGCGAGGATGGCTTCGAGATCTCGGTGCCGGCGGAGTCGGTCGAAAAACTTGCAACTGCACTTCTTTCCGATCCCGCCGTGCTGCCGATTGGATTGGGCGCGCGCGACAGCCTGCGGCTGGAAGCCGGACTTTGTCTTTATGGACACGATATCGACACCACGACGACGCCGGTTGAGGGTGCGCTCGAATGGAGTGTGCAAAAAATTCGCCGTAACGGCGGCGCGCGCGTCGGCGGATTTCCGGGCGCGGACATTGTCTTGAAGCAATTCGAATCGGGGGCGTCGCGCCGTCGTGTTGGTTTGAAAGCGGAAGGCCGCGCGCCGGTCCGCGAGGGGGCCGCGCTTTACGCTTCGGAAACATCGACCGACAAAATCGGCAACGTGACCTCCGGCGGTTTCGGCCCCAGCATCAACGCGCCAGTGGCGATGGGCTATGTCTCCTCACCGTTCGCCGCCAACGACAGCAAAGTATTCGCCGACGTGCGCGGACAACGATTGCCGATGCGCGTGTCGCCGATGCCATTCGTTCCCAATCATTACAAACGCTGAGGATAGTATGACCAAGTTATTCACCACCGACCATGAATGGCTCCAGATCGACGGCGATATCGCGACCATTGGCGTGACGGATTATGCGCAATCGCAACTCGGCGATGTGGTGTTCGTTGAATTGCCGAAACCCGGCCGCGCTTTGAAAAAGGGCGAAGCTGCAGCCGTCGTTGAAAGCGTGAAGGCCGCATCCGACGTCTACGCGCCGATCACCGGCGAAGTCGTTGCCGTCAACGACGCACTCGTTGCCGATCCTGCGTTGGTGAATTCCGATGCCGGCGGCAGAGCGTGGTTCTTCAAGGTGAAGATTGCCGACAGAGGCGACCTCGACGGATTCATGGATGAAGCTGCCTACAAGGCGCATACCGCGTAAGGACATTCGCATGACCGCCAATCGCAAATCCTCCGAACCCGCCACCGATTTCGCACGGCGCCATATCGGCCCCTCGCCGCGCGATATTGACGCCATGCTGAAGACAGTCGGCGCATCGTCGCTCGATGCGCTGATGAACGAGACGCTGCCGGCGTCGATCCGGCAAAAATCCGCGCTGAAACTCAACGGCGACGTCACATTACCGATGTCTGAGACGCAAGCACTGGCGCATATGCGTGAACTGGCGTCACAGAATAAAGTTTTCACATCGCTGATCGGACAAGGTTATTCAGGCACGAACTTGCCCACCGTGATCCAACGCAACATTCTCGAGAACCCAGCGTGGTACACCGCGTACACGCCGTATCAGCCGGAAATCAGCCAGGGGCGCCTAGAAGCGCTGTTTAATTTTCAAACCATGATTTGCGATCTCACCGGCCTCGATGTCGCGAACGCGTCGTTGCTCGATGAAGCGACGGCGGCGGCGGAAGCAATGGCGCTGGCGGAGCGCACGTCAAACGTGAAGACCAAGGCTTTCTTCGTCGATGGGAATGTGCATCCGCAAACGCTCGCGGTGCTTCATACACGCGCCGCGCCACTCGGCTGGACATTGATCGTCGGCGACCCGTTGTGCGATCTCGACAAGGCCGATGTGTTCGGCGCGCTGATTCAATATCCCGGCACCGACGGCGCGATTTCCGATCCGCGCGCGGCGATTGCCGCACTTAAGGCCAAGGGCGGAATTGCGGTCGTCGCCGCCGATATTTTAGCGCTGACTCTCATCGCATCGCCCGGCGAACTCGGCGCGGATATCGCCATCGGCTCGACGCAAAGATTTGGCGTGCCGATGGGATATGGCGGCCCGCACGCAGCTTATATGGCAGTGAAGGATGCGTTGAAGCGCTCATTGCCCGGTCGCATCGTCGGGCTGTCGGTGGATTCGCGTGGACAGCCTGCTTATCGCCTCGCCTTGCAGACACGCGAACAGCACATCCGCCGCGAAAAGGCGACGTCGAACATCTGCACCGCGCAAGTGTTGCTTGCCGTGATCGCGTCAATGTATGCCGTCTATCACGGGCCAGAAGGACTGACGCATATCGCACGAACGGTTCATCGCCGGGCGGCGGTACTCGCTGCTGGCTTGCGGCATCTGGGATACGCGCCGCCGGCCGACACATTTTTTGACACCGTGACCGTGATGGCTGGCGTGAATCAAAATGAGATTGTCGCGCGCGCGCGCGGCGAGAAAATCAATCTGCGGATCGGCGCGCAGACGCTCGGCATCGCGCTCGATGAGACGACGACACCTGAAATTGTCGAGGCCGTGTGGCGCGCGTTCGGCGGCAAACTGTCTTATGCGGATGTCGAGAAGGATGCGCGCGACGCGTTGCCGCCTGACATGAAACGCGAGAGCGATTTTCTCACCCATCCGGTGTTTCACACCTATCGCTCGGAGACGGACATGTTGCGCTACATGCGCAAATTGTCCGACCGCGATCTCGCGCTCGACCGCGCCATGATTCCGCTCGGCTCATGCACCATGAAGCTGAACGCGACCACGGAAATGATTCCGGTGACGTGGCCGGAATTCGGCTCGCTGCATCCGTTCGCGCCCAAAAATCAGGCGCGCGGCTATCACATGATGTTTGCGCGGCTGGAAAAATGGCTGGCGGATATCACGGGCTATGACGCGATATCGCTGCAGCCGAATTCCGGCGCGCAGGGCGAATATGCGGGGTTGCTCGCGATCCGCAGCTATCACGCGTCACGCGGCGAGCCACATCGCAAAGTATGTCTCATTCCTTCGTCGGCGCACGGCACCAATCCGGCCTCCGCCAGCATGGTCGGCATGGATGTCGTCGTTGTCGCCTGCGACTCCGACGGCAATGTCGATGTGGAGGATTTGCGCAAGAAAGCCGAGCAGCATTCCAAGACTCTCGCGGCGGTGATGATCACCTATCCCTCGACGCATGGCGTGTTCGAGGAACACATCCGCGACATTTGCGACATCGTGCACAAACATGGCGGTCAAGTGTATCTCGACGGCGCGAATTTGAATGCACAGGTCGGTCTGGCGCGGCCAGGCGACTACGGCGCGGATGTCAGTCATCTCAATCTGCACAAGACTTTTTGTATCCCTCACGGAGGTGGCGGACCCGGCATGGGGCCGATCGGCGTGCGCAAGCATCTGGCGAAATTTCTTCCCGGACACCTCGCGCGCGACGGCAATGAGTTGCCATCGGGCGAAGCGCCGGTCGGTGCCGTCAGCGCGGCGGCGTTCGGCTCGGCGTCGATCCTCGTGATCTCATATATTTACTTGCTGATGATGGGCGGCGACGGCCTCACACGCGCGACGGAAGTCGCGATCCTCAACGCCAACTATATCGCCAAGCGCCTCGATCCGCATTTCCCGGTGCTCTACAAAAACGCCAAGGGCCGCGTCGCGCATGAATGCATTGTCGATCCGCGCGGACTGAAGACCGTGTCGGGCGTCAGCGTGGACGATATCGCCAAGCGGCTGATCGACTACGGCTTCCATGCGCCGACCATGAGCTTCCCGGTGCCGGGCACGCTGATGATCGAGCCGACGGAATCCGAATCAAAAGCCGAGCTGGATCGATTTTGCGAGGCGATGATTGCGATCCGCCACGAGATCGCCGAGGTCGAGAATGGTCGCTGGACCATCGAGGCGTCGCCGTTGCGTCACGCGCCGCATACCGTGCACGACATCGCCGACGACGATTGGAGGCGCGCCTATCCCCGCGCGGAGGGATGTTTCCCGAAGGGCTCCTCGCGCAGCGACAAATACTGGCCGCCGGTGGGCCGCGTCGACAATGTCTATGGCGACCGCAATCTCGTGTGTTCGTGCCCGCCAGTCAGCGATTACGCGCAGGCGGCGCAGTAGCGGTTCGTCGCTGCGAAGGACATTCACCATCACGAATTAGCCACCTTGAAAATTGTCATGGCCGGGCGTGTCCCGGCCATCCCGATTAATAGGGCAATGTGCTGGACGCATCGGGATCACCGGGACAAGCCCGGTGATGACACCGATAAAAACAAACAGGCGCTGAGGATGTCGGCAACTCAACATCCGCAGCGCCCGCTCGCTTGAAGAGACCCATACACAACGCGGGTCTCTCAAATTCATTTTCCCGATGCCTAAGAGGCCACGGCTTCAGTTCAGTCCTCAAGCTCAGTCCTCGGCGGGTTCCTCGCCGTCAGCATCGCGTTCCGGTGAGCCTGCCAGAATTTGCTCGGCGATCAATCCCGAATTCTGCCGAATCATAGCCTCGATCTTGGCGGTCATGTCCGGATTGGCCTTGAGGAAGGCCTTGGAATTTTCGCGGCCCTGCCCCAGCCGCACGCTGTCATAGGAGAACCACGCGCCGGACTTCTCGACGATGCCAGCTTTGACGCCGAGATCGAGGATCTCGCCCATCTTGGAGACGCCCTCGCCGTACATGATGTCGAATTCGACCTGCTTGAATGGAGGTGCGAGTTTGTTCTTCACCACCTTGACGCGGGTCTGGTTGCCGACGACTTCGTCGCGCTCCTTGATTTGTCCAATGCGCCGGATGTCGAGGCGCACGGAGGCGTAGAACTTCAGCGCATTGCCGCCGGTGGTGGTTTCGGGCGAGCCGTACATCACGCCGATCTTCATGCGGATTTGATTGATGAAGATCACCATGGTGTGGGATTTGTTGATCGAGGCGGTCAGTTTGCGCAGCGCCTGGCTCATCAGCCGCGCTTGAAGCCCCGGAAGGCTGTCGCCCATCTCGCCTTCGAGTTCGGCGCGCGGCACAAGTGCCGCCACCGAATCGATCACCAGCACATCGACCGCGCCGGAGCGCACTAAAGTATCGCAGATTTCGAGCGCCTGTTCGCCGGTGTCGGGCTGGGAAATCAGTAGCTCGTCGATGTTGACGCCGAGCTTGCGGGCGTAAACGGGGTCGAGCGCGTGTTCGGCATCGATGAAGGCGCAGATGCCGCCCTTCTTCTGGCCCTCGGCGACGGTATGCAGCGCCAATGTCGTTTTGCCGGAGGATTCGGGGCCGTAAATCTCGACCACACGGCCTTTGGGGAGGCCGCCGACGCCGAGCGCAATATCAAGCCCGAGCGAACCGGAGGAAATCGTCTCGATATCCATGGATCGGTCGTTCTTGCCGAGCCGCATGACCGAGCCCTTGCCGAACTGGCGCTCGATCTGCGAGAGCGCGGCCGACAGGGCCTTGGTCTTGTCCATGGACGATCCTTCAACGATACGCAGGGCGGCGGGGGCCATAGTCGTGCTCCTTATGACGGGGATTCGCCACCCGGACAAACAGCCTGCTCCGCAGGCTACTTTCTGATGACGGACCGGAATCGGGCGCTCTGAGAACCTTATCCGATGGGAACCAATGTACCCTATTTGTTCTCCGTTCGCAATATGTTCTTTTGGGGCTGCCGGTGCTGTCCGTATTTAAGCCCCAGTGTCCTAAGTTGAATCTTGCTCTGTCCTAATTTCGTTCTAGGGATCGGGAACACAAATGAATTGACTCGCTATATGTCGGTTTCGGACGCAGCCTGCTTTTATGAAACGACGCTCAAAAAACCAGCCTCGGATCGACCGCCTCGAAGAGGAAGCGGACATTACTTCTATGTTGAGCCGACTGTCTGGGAACTCTGAAAACCGGACTGAGAACCGTGAGCGGTCCAAGCGCACCCAAGGTATGGCCGACGAACAAAAGCGCCGGGATAAAGAGTAAGGGATGTTTGAAAAGTAAGTTCCTGCGCTCGGCCTCGGACAGACGCGGCAAATATATCGGCCTAACGTCAGGCCATGATCACCGAGAAACAGAAGCTAGAAGTCCGCATTGCGCAGCTAAATGATTTAGCAGACGCGCTTGATGACGAGGACACGGCGAACCGGCTCAGAGTGCATATCGCCAAACTCCAAGCCGAGCTTTTGCAGATGAAGTAAGGCCGCCTCAGTTGGCGGCCTCATTCTTATAGTGGCTCTTTGTCGTGACCGCCGCCTTCCAAAGGAAGCGGGAGAGTGTCGTTAAACCGAGGTTTTACGCGGTCCAGCTTCTGAATGAAGTCGTCATAGTTGTCGCTCAGTTTCATCGCAGTGATAACTGACGACAAATGCTCTTTCAGTTTGGGGTGCCCCATATCTTCAGTTAGTCGACGATGCAGATGGTGTTTGTGTCGACCATCCGGCGCGCGCGGCGTATCGTTCTTGAGTTGCTCCATAACGAACGGCGCTAAACGACTGTAGATAATGTCATTAGTCAGATGGCCGAAATACCGAGGCCGCTTGACTGTATCCTTCGGATATTGGAGGCCGCGCAACCTGAACAATTCCGCATAAAATTCGTCGGGGAATGTGTGAACCCAAGGCCTCAACTCTTTGGCAATAAACTCCTCAAGAATCTTTGCCAGCGCGTCTTTTGCACGACTTTGTTGAAAGCCAGTGGCTTCGTCGACCAATGCAATAATGCCAACGTTGGCTAACGCGCGCATCATTAGATCGGCTGCAAAAATCATCTTTTCGTAGCGACTTGGGATTTCCTTTTTCTGCCGCAGCGTATCGTCGCGAAAACGCAAATAAACTTCGGCAACTTGAGGAAGCAACCGAGCGTCATAACCAACACCCTTGCCGCCTGCTTGGGTACGGTAAAATATTGGGTTGGTCGACATGGCTAAGTCGTCAGAAATAAAGGGCTTTAGCGCGTCTGCCTGCAAAAAGAATGGCAGTTCGTCGACGGTCGACAAAACGCCCGTACCAGCCTTTGGCGACCTAGAGCGGCCAAGCGCCCGAAGGAAGGCTGCCTGCGTAATGATCCGTGTGCCATTTGGGAGAACGGCACAGGAGATCGCCGTGTCGCCGAGCTTGAAATCACCTTCATGCTCGGCCTCTGGCAAACTCTTGTCCCAGCGCCCAGCAGCCGCTGCCCGGGCTATCTCGGATCGTCGTTCTGGCGAAAGAGAATCACGGCGCGCCAAGCCGCCCCTCACCTTGTTCGCAGACTTCTTAGCCACTCTGTGGTCCTCCATGCTTGCACATTCTAAAATAATGCTTGCAGAAAAAACTGCAAGCATTATTATGCAAGCATGGACAACAAAGTTCACATGCTGAAACGCCCCTCCTGCATTCCTGCGGGAGAGGCGCTTTTGCGTCTGGAAGCGTGGCAGAGTGGCTTATTGCACCGGGACTACACCCCGGCGGTCGTTTGGGTATCCAACCCCCTCATAACGTCCCGTGAGTTCGAACCTCACCGCTTCCGCCAGTCAATTAGTGGGACCGTCGCAGTTGCACCCGCAACGGCCCCGATCAACCACCCCGGGGATGAGCCCGAAGCGAATGACCATCTGGATTATATACGCCTTGCACGGCTGCATTTCCAGAGTCGCTCCGGCTCTCCCCTTCACCTGAAGGATGAGCTTCATGAACGTACTTTCCCGCGACCAGCAAATTCAGATAATTGCCGCCCTCACTGAGGGCCTGAGCATACGTGCGACAGAACGACTCACCGGCATTCACCGCGACACCATCATGCGCCTTGGCGCTCGTGTCGGGCGCGGCTGCGCCGAACTGCATGATCGCATGATGGTCGGAGTTCGATCTGGCCGACTTGAATTGGACGAAATTTGGGGATGGGTCGGCAAAAAACAGAAGCGCGTCCAACGCCACGAGATCAGTCACAAGGGCGACCAGTATACGTTTATCGCAATGTCCGGCGCGGCCAAGGCGATCATCAGCTATCACACCGGCAAGCGCGACAGCGCGAACACGGACCTATTCGTTCAAGACTTGCGCCAGCGCGTCCTTGGGTCGCCTGAGATTTCAACGGACGGCTTTCTGCCTTACCAGAACGCAATTCGCGATGCCTTCAATGGCCGCGCCTCTCATGGCGTGATCGTAAAGACCTACAGCGTAACCAACCTTGCCGTAAAAGACGCTGCCCGTCGCTACAGCCCTGCCGAAGTAGTAGCAGTAAGCCGTGACGTAGTAAGCGGTGTGCCATCCTATATTTCCACGAGCTATGTCGAGCGACAGAATCTCACGCTCCGCATGACGCAAAAGCGGTTCGCACGTTTGACTAACGGCTTTTCAAAGAAGCTGACGCACCACACCGCTGCCGTGAGCCTGTACGTGTCGCACTACAATCTTTGCCGCGTTCACGAGGCGCTGCGGACCACTCCGGGCGTGGCCATTGGCGTTGCCGATCGGGTTTGGAGCATTGGCGATTTGTTGGATGCCACGCTGGCGCTTGAGCCAAACCGGCCTATCCGGACGGTGCGGAACTTCACGGTAATCGAGGGTGGTAAATCAGATTGATAAGCGCAGGACTCATGGTACGCTGACACCAGTCGTCACCCTCCCTACTGGTGACTGAGAAACTTGGCCCCGCCCGGTGATCCCCATCGGCGGGGTTATTCTTTTGAGAACGGCTCCGGCCATTACAATGGGGCGCTGGTCCGGAGCCGCCGACGCAACGGCGCGTTCGACAAAAAACGCCGCCCATCGGGGTAATTACGTTCAGGAACTCGAGACGTTGCAGTGGCCTAATTTGGAATTATGGGTGTCCGTATTAGGACAGCACCGGGCTGCCTGCTGGGATTTCCGCGTCATCGATGGCGGTCGTCAGTAGGGCGCAAACAAAAGCCCGGCAAAAAACCGTCGATGGTCTTGGCCGGGCTTAAATTTGATCGCAGGAAATAATCAGATCAGAAGCGCCAGTTCATTCCCGCGCGGACGACTTGAAAATCCAAGTCGCTGAAATGCGCATTGACGGACGAAGCGGCGGTGGCAGGATTCGCCAGCACCAATGCGGTTGCGGTTTGGTTACGGCTTCCGAGGTTGACGTATAAATATTCCAGCTTCAGAGAAACGTTCTGCCACGCGGCGTATTCAAGACCGCCACCTGCCGTGTAACCGGCCTGAATTTTACTTTGGCCTGCAACGATACAGGGAACTCCGACGCCAAGAGCACAGTTCGAGCTGAACCCATTCTGCACTGTAAGAACACCCCCAGCTGTCAACGGTCCGACTGCCACGCTGTCCTTGACCGATCCATAGGCCAGACCACCGGTTGCAAAAACGAGCAACTTATTACTCGCCAACCATCCCGCTCGGCCACGAACCGTGCCGAACCATTCGACACTTTGTTGGGTATTTACAAAAAACGGCGTTGCGATCGCCCCCACAAATGTTGCGGACGTGGATCCCTTGATGTTGCTGCCTTGGAAGTCGGCTTCCAAGCCGAGCAACCCGGCCGGAGAGATTTGCCAGTTGTATCCGATCTGCGCACCGCCGAGCACACCCTCCACGTTGTACGAGGCAGCGGGAATACCGGTCGGGAAAGTGAGGGCAGAGGCCGGATCGTTTCGCGAGAAGCTTACGGTAGGATCGTTGAAGCCATAACCGACGTTTACGCCGGCGTAGAAACCGGTCCAGCCGGCGACAGGCGGAACCGGCGCTTTCGTATATGCTGGCCGCGCGGCAATATCGGCGGCTTCTGCAGCGGTTGCGAAAATCGATGCAACAAGCGCAGCCGTGATCCACACTTTGTTCATCGAAAACCCCTGTCCCAATTTGCGCTGACCTTTTTGGCACTCGCCAAAGCAGGCCGTTAAAATCTAGAATCAGGCTTACGATACCGAGCCACTACTCACATCAACCGCAAGGTTGATGTGAGCTTTTAAAGTTGCGTTGTGACTTTTAGGATGTTGAGGATAGCTGATGTCTGAAGTTCAACAGCTCTCGTCATTAATTGGCAAAATTTACGACGTTGCACTGGATCAATCGCTTTGGCCGGACGCAATCAAAGCAACGGCGGAGTTCGTCGGTGGATCGGGCTCTGCGCTGTTTTCTAAAAATACAGTGAGCCGCGAAAGCTCATTCTTTTATCAGCACGGCCATTCGCAGGAAGCGATGGATAGTTATTTCAGCACCTATGCGAAACTTGATCCCACGACGATAGGCCAATTCATGTATGGCGTCGGCGAGGTCTATTCGACGGGCGATTTGCTGCCTTACGACGAATTTGTGCAGACGAGGTTTTTCCGAGAATGGGCAAAGCCACAAGGCTGGGTCGATCACATCGCGAGCACGCTAGAGAAAACCGCCATGAGTTTCTCGATGTTCGCCGTGGTCCGAACCGAGCAGGAAGGCATCGTGGACGACGAAGTCCGCCGCCGCATGAGCTTGATTGTCCCTCATATTCGACGGGCTGTGCTGATCGGCAACGTTATAGATCTACACAAATTCGAACACGCGGCTTTGGCAGACTCTCTCGACCATATCGCGGCGGGGGTATTTTTGCTCGACGATGCCGCGACAATTTTTTTTGCCAATGCAGCCGGTCGAAAGCTGCTTGGCGACGAGGGACTTTTTCGGGACATCAAGGGAACGCTTACTGCAGTCGACTCTGTCGTCAACCGCACGCTTCGCGACATTCTTTCTATAATGCCAGGGAGCGATATCGAGTTGGGGGCCAAGGGCATTGCATTGCCAGCGTTGTCACCGGATGGAGAGAGATGGCTGATGCATTTGCTGCCCCTTACATCTGGTGCCCGTAAGGTAGCGGGAGCTAGCTATTCGGCCTCGGTCGCACTTTTCGTCCAAAAGGCCTCGATGGATGCACCGTCGCAAGTCGAAGCAACCGCAAAACTCTATAAATTAACCCCGAGCGAGTTGCGCGTCCTTGGCGCTGTGTTGCAAGAAGTTGGCGGTATCCCGGCGCTCGCCGATACACTCGGAATTTCCGAAGCTACCGTAAAAACGCACCTTCAGCATCTTTTCCAAAAAACCGGCGTACGAAGACAAATTGACCTTGTGAAACTCGTGGCTGGTTTGGCGAGTTCACTCGTGACTTAAAATTATTTGATAGATCGTCTGCGGTGCCTATTCCTTTAACAACAGACATCTCACCGATCTGCCTCGGCTTAAGTGAGGCCGCCTCAGTTGGCGGCCGCACACGCCCTGCGATTCTAAGGCGCAATGCCTGCATCGGGCGGATCGATCCCCAGCGCAGTTGCCAGAGCACACAGATGATCCTGTTCCTCGACTAAAATTCCGCGAAGACTTTCCGCGATTGCGAATTCGTTTAAGGCGTCCGCCTGCTTGACCCGGCGTCTGTAATTACGAATCGTTTCCTTCTCATTCTCCAGATCGAAACGAAGCATCTGCTCGGCCTTGTCCGACGTCTTGACTGGCTTTGCTGTCACCGATGGCTTGCCACCGAGATAGTCGATGTGATTTGCAATCTTAAGCGCATGAGACAGCTCTTCCGTCGCATGCACAGCGAGCTCATCGGCAATGTTCATATAGGCAGCGCCTTTAAGAACCTGAGAATAATTGACATACGCAATGATGGCTTGATACTCGCGCGACAAATCCTGATTTAAGCCATCGATGAGTTGTTTGCGGGTAATCTTTGCCTTGCTGGACGCTGCCATGGTTACTCCTGTTTATCGATCGCGATCAAAAGTTACTTCTTACTCGAAAATCGAACCACTCGAAAACCGAAAAGAATTATCGGCGGCCATAGGGAACCGCGTCGGACGCGCTAACTGATAGCAGTCGGCAAACGTCGATCAAACAAGTCTGGATCGAACACCTCAAAATAGCGAGTCATTTCAGGCTTTTTCAAAACCCAACTTTTTCAAAACCCACATCTTTCAAAACACATGAGAGTCATTTGACGACCCACCACTCCCTCACGCGCGACGCCGCAGCAACGCAGGCCGCGACGCCGACCGCAGTGAACATCGCGTCGATGGCGAAGAAGAAAACGAAATTGAGCGGGTCGCTATCGTAGGTGATGAGCCGCAAGCTGGAAGGCTCGGCGCTTCTGCGGAAAGATCCGATCAACTCGCCGGTCGTCCACCAGCGGATCATCTCGCTGAACCCGCGCCATCCGACGACGAGGCTGACAGCGTAACCACCGACTATTTTTAAAGTCTGCCAATTCATCGTGATCAACGAATCCCCATTTCCGGATAACACGCGCGTGAAGCTAGCATCCATCTCGGCGTTTACGAACCGATCCCTCGATAATGTGAGTGGCTTCTTCTGCGAAGGCGCGTAATCAAGTCGCATGCAACTTGAACCCATCCTGACATCGACCCTGACCTGTCCTGTGTGCGGCCATAAAGCTGTCGAGCAAATGCCGACAGATGCCTGCCGGTTCTTTTACAGGTGTGAGGGCTGCGAAGAGACGCTCAAGCCCTTGTCGGGCGACTGTTGCGTGTTTTGCTCCTACGGATCGGTGCCGTGCCCACCGGTTCAGCAAAGCGGCAAGAGCGCCTGCTGCGGCTAGGCGGATCGCTTCATCGCTGTCGATCGCAGCGGGGACTATGCCGGTGAGTGCGGACACCACGCACACGAAAAAGCCGCCTTGCGGCGGCTCTCATTAATTGATGGGGCTATCTCTTCGACTTTTTCTTCGCTTTTTTCTTGGATTTCTTCGCAAGCTTCTTCTTGGATTTTTTCACCACTTTTTTCTTGGATTTTTTGGCCGGTTTTTTCTTCGACTTTTTCTTCGACTTTTTCTTGCCGAAGGCCGCTTTAACATCGGCCTTCTTGATCCGTGCGGCGGGATTGCCCTTCTGCCCGAGGTTCTGCTCCTCGGTGCCGTCGCCCATCATACCGGGATAGGGTGTGCCGGATTTCTTCATGCCGATCATAAATCAAACTCCATACCAGAGTGCGCCTGCCTCAACGCCTGCTACCATAATCCGTTCCTACCACATCCGCGAGAGCGCTTGAACATTGGCGCACAGCAGTGCGACAACCCCTTATGGCCAACACCGCCCCCTCGCCTCATTTGCGGACATTCGCTGCAAGCCTTGCAATCGCGGGTACGGCGTTCTGGCTTTACACCTTTTATCATATTGCCCATGTGCCTCAGGGCGACGGCACCGGACTCCAATGGCTCGCGGCGATTCCGCTCGGCGGTGTTTTCCTGTTTTTAACGCTGCCGGCGCTCGTGCTCGCGACCATCGGTCGCCTGCTTCAGCTCGCGGCGATTCTCGGCTTTGTTGGCCTCACAGCCTTCGCCTATGTCTGGGCGCAACTGCTGTCGGAGTTTCCGAAACGCTAAGACGGTTTATTGCGGCTTCGGCTTGACGACCTTCGGTTTTGCCGGCGGTGTCTCGGCAGCGCGTGCGCCGGCCCATGGATCGTTGCTGACCTTGGCGTTGGGCAACGCCGCGCGTGCGGCCTTTGCGGCGTCCTCGTTCGCCTTCATGCGGGCCTTTTCGTCGTCGGTGTATTCCTTCGTCTCATTCAAGCGAAAGCCGGGCGTCGCGGTCCCGTCGCCTGAACTTGTCGGGGCAAGGCCCTGCGAAAGCACTGGTTGAAAAGCGGCCGGTCCAGCCACCATCGCGATCAGCACCGCCATCCGAATGACACGCATCGAAATCTCCCTTGTTGTCGGCGCATCGAGCCGACCTTCGCGCGTTGGCCCGCGCTTGGAACGGGATATTACCGCAAGCCCTATTTCAAGGCAAAAGCGGCAAAACACTGACGTTACAATATGATGTGAAGTGGCGACGGCGTGTGGGGGCGGTCGGCGCAAGATTCAATGCAACCAACCCCCAAAGTGAAACGGGCCCCAGCTTGCGCTGGAGCCCGGTCAAAATAGCTCGCTCAGCCACAAGCGGAGTTATTTCAGGGAGGTGTTGATAGCCGTAAACTTGCTGCCGAGAGTGGTGCCGAGGCCGTTGACCGCGGAAATGATCGCAAGGCTGATACCAGCCGCAATCAGACCGTACTCAATAGCAGTCGCCCCTGATTCATCCGACATGAAGCTCGAAAGAAGGCGCCGCATTAGAATCTCCTATTCACGGCACGCGGGGTTCTCCCGCGCGAATGCCCGGAACTTAAGTTCCACTGATTACATTTGACCTAATAAAGAAGGTTAAGCGTTCACCGTTGTCGCGCGTTGCGTGTGATGTTTCGCTCATTTTCTGCTCCGCCGCGCGCGCTTGGCTGCATGGCGCTAACGCAGTTAATACCGTCTAAAAACGGTCGCGCGTATTTAACCGTAACCCCCAATTCGATTTTGAGATTTGGCGACTATCGTCATTGTACGGACGACAGAAAAACGCCGGTTGATCAAAACCGGGAATGGGGATTTGGACGTGGCCGATATTGCCAACGCAACACGAACGACTGGCTCGCGCCGCGAGATGGCGTTGCCGCGTGCGACCATCGCGAATGATGGCGCCCTGCCCGCGCTCGATTCTATCGCCACCGAATGCTGGCGACGCTTGAGCGAAAACGCCATCGAGCCGAACGGCTATTATCTTTCCGAATGGGAATCTTCGGTGAACGTGCATACCCGCAGCCGCGGTAGTGTCTCTGTGGTTTCAGCAACCGCAAGCGTTGGAAATCCCGCCACTTCAATCCTCATCGGCTTGATGCCGGCGATCTCCGCCTGGCGCGCATACAAACTTCCCCTTCCCGTACTCGTCAATGCAGACCCCTACAGCACGCTGGCCACGCCGCTGCTGGATCGCGACATGGCGGACGACGCCGCATCGCAACTGCTGCGCAACGCGCGCGGCGCGGGCGCTCATGCATTGATCCTGCGCGATATTCCAATCGACGGCGCCGTGATTGCAGCCTTTGCACGCGCGCTCGAACAGGATGGTCTGCGGCCGCACATTCTTACCTCACATGTTCGCGCCAGCCTCGACGCCACCCGCGACGCCGATGAATTGCTGCGCGATGCGCTCGGCCCCAAGAAACTCAAAGAGCTTCGCCGTCAGCGCAATCGCCTTGCCGAACATGGCGAGATCATCTTCACCATTGCGGCGACGCCCGTTGAAGTCGCACGCGATCTGGAAATCTTCCTGACACTTGAGGCCAGCGGCTGGAAAGCCAACAGGGGAACGGCACTCGCACAGAACGACGGCGATGCCGCCTTCATTCGCCGCGCGGCCCCAGCGCTCGCAGCGAACGGCCAGTGCGAAATCGTCACGTTGAATGCAGGCGACACGCCTGTGGCCTCCGCTGTGGTGCTTCGGCATCTTGATCGCGCGTTTTATTACAAACTTGGCGTCGATGAACGTTTTGCGAAATGCTCCCCCGGCGTCCAACTGACGCTCGACGTCACACGTCACCTGTGCGCCGACCCTGCGATCAAGCTGGTGGATTCCACGGCAGCGCCCGGCCATCCGATGATCGATCCGATCTGGCGCGGACGGCTTGCCATCGGCGACGTGCTGATCCCGCTCTATCGGCGCGATCCCCTCATTCCGACCATTCGCTTCGCGCTGTTTGCGCGCTCACTGGCTCGCGAAAGCGCGCGCCGCATTCTTCACATCATCCGAGAAATCCGGGAGACACGCTCATGAACGCCAACGCAAACATCGCCCCCGTCATCACCGCAGACAACGACGCGTTGACGCGCGACTTTCCGCTGAAGCCGTTCGGCATCAAGCATAAATTGTCGGGCCATCCGCTGTTGTCACTGTCGCGCGTCGCCAAGCTCGCATCCGAGATGCCGCGCGATCTGATCGAATACAATTCCGGCAACGCGTCGATTAGTCAGGACCCCGACAAGGTGAAGTCCGTCGATCTCGATCCGGTTGCGGTCGTGAAAAGCATCGAGACCGCCGGTGCATGGATGGTGATCAAGCGGATCGAGAAGATGCCGGAATACCGCCAGCTATTGGAGGACGCTTTGACGTCGGTTGCCCGCGCACGCGGCTTTTCGAGCGTCGAGGATGCGGGATTTTCGCAGATCGAGGGCTTTATGTTCGTGTCGTCGCCGAATTCGACGACGCCGTTCCACATGGACGCCGAGGATAATTTTTTCGTGCAGATTCACGGCGACAAGACGTTTGCGGTGTTCGACAACCGCGACGGCGGCATCGCCAACGAAGAACAGGTGGAGCATTCGACCACCAAGCACCGCAACGTGCCATATAACGACAGCTTCATGCCGCGCGGCACCGTGTTCAAACTCGTCGGCGGCGACGGCTGCTACATCCCTTATCAATGGCCGCATTGGGTGAAGACCGCAGGCACGTATTCGATCTCGCTGGCGATCACCTGGAAAACGGAAGAAGTAAAGCGCATGAACGATCTGCACTTCTTCAATTCGATGTTGCGCTCATTGGGAATGCCGCAGGCGGCACCGGGCAAGAACGCGTCGCTGGACGCTATGAAGCTCGCGGTCTGGCGCAGCGCGCGCGCCGTGATCGAGCCTTTGCGCTCGTCCGAGACCATGCGCCGCGTGATCCGCCGCATCGCTCTCGGCAAGAACGCGAATTATTATTTGAAGAAGGCGTGAGGCGGCGCATAGCCGCCTTACGTCAATCGCGCTAAAAATTTGTCATGGCCGGGCATAGCCGTTTGAAGAACGGCGTCGCTTCGCTCGCCTACGTCCCGGGCATCTCGGTTTATGAGGCACCGTGCCCACTGTATCGGGATCACCGGGACATCAGGGCGTTTACGCCCGTCTTCGACGGGCTATGCCCGGTGATGACAGCATAACTGATTACGCAAATTCGCGCTGCCTTTCGCATGGCAACATCGGCGTTCGCCACGTAACCTCGCCATCGAATCCTCAGCCGGAGCCATTATGAATCGCGACCGCATCCATTTCCTGTTCCTGAACGTCGGTCACTATCTCGACCATCTGTTCACGTTGATTTTCGCCACTGTCGCCGCACTCGCTCTGTCGCGCGAATGGGGCCTCGGCTACGGCGAACTCCTGAAATACGCGACGCCCGGTTTCTTCGCGTTCGGATTATTTTCGTTGCCCGCAGGATGGCTCGCCGACAAATGGAGCCGCGAGGGCATGATCGCGGTGTATTTCGTCGGCATCGGTGCGGCCTCGATTGCCACAGCTTTCGCGCAGACACCATTGCAAGTCGGCATCGGTCTTTTTGTGGTGGGCATTTTTGCCGCGATCTATCATCCGGTCGGATTGGCGATCGTCACGCAGAAGTGGAAGAACACCGGCATGCGCCTTGCCATGAACGGCATCTGGGGCAATCTCGGCGTCGCATCCGCAGCGCTCATCACCGGCTATTTCATCGATCATGGCGGCTGGCGCATGGCGTTCATCCTGCCCGGCATCGTCTCGATCATCCTCGGCTTTCTCTACGCCGCGCATCAATGGAATGAATTGTCCACCGCGCATCGCAAGGCCCCGGTCGCGTCCGTCACCAGCCCCGCGCAATCCGCCGACATGAAGGCGATGTTACTGCGCATTTCAGGAATCGTGTTTCTCACCACCGCCGTCTCGAGCCTCGTCTTTCAATCGACCACCTTCGCGCTGCCGAAGATTTTCGACGAACGCCTCCAAGGCATCGCAACCGAAATGACGCAATGGTTGTCGTCGAGCGGCTTGCCCGCCGCGAAAGGCGACATCGCCACCACCATCGGCGCATTCACCTTCATCGTATTCGCGATCGCATCCATGGCGCAGCTTGTGGTCGGCGCTTTGCTCGATCGGCTCGGCCCGCGCACGGTGTTCATGATCGTGGCAGCGATTCAGGTCGTGTTCTTCTCGATGATGCCGGGACTACGCGACGGTTATGCACTCGCGGCGGCGTTGGGATTCATGCTCGGCGCGTTCGGGCAAATTCCGATCAACGATTTCATGATCGGCAAAATGGCGAGCGGCGAAGCGCGCGCGCGCATTTACGGCGTGCGTTATGTCGTCAGCTTCACGGCGTTTGCGTTGGCCTTGCCGCTGATCGCTTTCATTTACGGCAATTACGGTTTCGACACGCTGTTTCGCCTGATGGCGGGTGCGGCGGCTCTCATTTTCATTGCGGTGGCGTGCCTGCCGCAGCGACTGCCGACGTTCAACGCGGCGGCGGCCACGGCGTAGTAGATAAAAAATATGAGTGAGATTCCGTCTTGGCTATCTGTGATTGCGCCAAAACTCGATGAGTTTCTTCGGGATTCGCCGCATTTGGCAAATAGCTTGCGAAGCTCGTTAATTGCCTTGATCGCCCTCAACGCTGCAATTTTAATTGTGCTGATCTATATCGCTTGGCGGCTTTCCTAAGCCGCCGCGTTCAATTCCGCCGACGCCTGACGGATCGCGTTGGCCAACTGCTCGGCCGGCTGCGCGCCAGAGACGGCATATTTGTTCGCGAACACGAAGGTCGGCACGCCGGAAATGCCCTTGTCGGAGGCATCCTTCGCCTGCGCGGAGATCACGTCCACATCCTCATCGGTCGCAAGGCGCTTGCGGGTCTGATCCGCGTTCATACCGATGTCGGCAGCAGCCTTCACCAGAACATTCACGTCGGTGAGATCGCCGCCGTCGCGGAAATAAAGCTCCATCAATTTCTGCTTCATCTGCGCGGCTTTCCCGTCAGCGTTGGCCCAATGAATCAGGCGGTGACTATCGATGGTGTTGGGCTGACGCTTCACAAGTTCGGTGTGGTAGTCGAGGCCTTCGGCGGCGGCGGCCTGCGACACGCGGCCCGCGATGCCTTTATAGGCGTCCACCGAGCCGAATTTTGCGGTGAGATATTCGTCGCGCGAAATGCCTTCGCGCGGCACCCACGGATTGAGAAAATACGGCCGCCAGTTCACTTCCACCGGAACATCGCTTGCAAGCTTGAGCGCATCCTCGATGCGCTTCTTGCCGATATAGCACCACGGACAAACCACGTCTGAGACGATGTCGATCTGCAACGGCTTGATGCTCATAGGAAGATCCTTTGGGGCAATCCTTTGGGAAGGCCGTCCTTAGATAAGTGCGTGACAGCGGTGCGACAAGCCGAATAGAGCCCATTTCGAGGCGCGAAATGCTGCCATGCGCGTTGCGATGCAATGCGGTCCGGATTCATCCACAGCACTATCGGCACCACTGCCGTCGCGCCTCTTGCCAGCCCGCGAAAGCGCGCGCTTCATTTCGGCTCCGCAATCGTGCGGCTAAAGGGGACAAACATGAATCTCAGCGCACCTACAATGCCGATCTTTCTCGTCTCGGTCATTCTCGCTGTGCTCGCAGCAGTCGTGATGTATGGCGGCGTGAAAATTCCCGTCGTCAGCGGCAATACCTTTGCGACGCTCGGGCTCGGCTACATCCTGCTGCTGGCGGGAAATCTGTTCAAGGGAATCTGATCGCGCGAAATCGCGCAATCGAAAACCAGAATTCAGGTCGAGGAAGCCCGGCTCTTTCGAACCGGGCTTTTCGATTGCGACCTTTTCGATTGAACCGAACGCCCGAAAGGTTTTGTGCGCGCCGACTTGGTTTTGGTCGGCTTGCCGGTGCCGCGCGCATGGGCGTGCGGAGCCTTCAACGCCAATTTTCTGGATTTGGTTTTTTCCAGTTTGCGTTTGGCCTTTTCAGCCTTCTTGTCGGCTTTCTTCATGGCCCTTTTTTCGGCCTTCAGTTTCAGCCGCAATTTTTCGGCGCGGGCCTCTGCGCGTTTCTTGGCGCGCTTCTTCTCGCAAGCAACGCACTTGCAGCCGATGGGCTTGAGAAAAAGTTTGAAATAGTCGTCGCCGTAATCGTAATTGATCTCGTCGCCCGGATGGATGGTCTTGATGGCGCGAATATAGACGCGGCGCTTTTTCGTCCGGACGTCCGACTCGGCGTTCGGCTTGCAGGCGTGGTTGGCATAGCGCGCAATGTTCTTGCGCACCGAACCGTCGATGGTCCAGCGGCTGGTGATCTCGAACAGGTATTTGTTGTCGACGGCGTCGTCTTTCTTTTTCTTCGAATCCAGCATCGGTCCGAAATAACGGACGATCCGGGAGCCCTTCTTGATCTTCTTTGTGGCGAAGAGGCCAAGTCCCGTTTTCGAGCGGCCGATACGGTAGGGTTTATTCGGAGAAATCGAAGGCATGACGGCGACTAAAGCTCACTGAATTCCAAATGCGACGCGGCACATTGGTTGTAGTGCGATTCCAACGCCAATGTCATGCCTTTCGCAGGTCTGCGCTGAACGATCCACATCGCCTGTGCGGCCACGGCAACACTTTGACCATCGCGCGGGCGGCGAGCCGCTCAAAGCTCTCTGTCTTGAGGTTCCCAGTGCAACGGTTATCTCGCGGGTCAACCGCAATAAGCGATCAGGTCTTCGGCTGGTCCGGCTTGAGCATTGCCGCCAGCAGCGTCTCTTCCTTGGTCCCCGGCGGCAATCCGGCCAGAATATTGTGCAGCCGCCCGTCGAGGTAGAGCATGGCGAAGCCATGCACCATCGACCATATCCGCGTGATCTCGGCCGCCTGCGCCAGCGTCAGACGATCGGGCGAGACATCTTCGTTGCGCTTTGCGCCGACTGCACTCGCAAGATTGGCAAAAGCCTGAACGGAGGCTTCACGCAGTGCCGGATTCTCGTAGTCGAGTTTCTCGGCGCGGAACATCAGTTGGAACATGCAACGATTCTCGCGCGCGAAGCCAACATAGGCCTTGGCGCGTGCCTCGCCTTCGGATGTTCCCTCAGCATGAGATTTCACAGCAGCTTGCGCCATCGCAGCACGGAACCGCTGAAAGCCGATGGCGGCGAGTTCGCTCAACAGACCCGTCATGTCGCCGAAATGATGCGCGGGTGCCGCATGCGACACGCCGGCCTCGCGCGCCACCGCGCGCAGCGTCAATCCTGCAAGCCCCTCACGGTCGGCAACGCGCTTGGCCGCCAACAATAACGCCTCATGCAAATCGCCGTGATGATAGGGCTGCGCGGCGCCGGATTTCGGCGCTGTTTTCGGCTCAGGCTTGCCATCACTGCCGCCCTTTTTGGCAATCGCCGCCGCACCTTGCCGCGACCGGATGAGAGTTTTGCTCTGCGCGGCCGATTTAGAGGCTTTTGCACGCGTCGATGTGCCCTGGGTGCCCATAAAAGCAAGCTAGGCATGCATTTTGACATTGTCAAGATTTTGCTTGACGGATGCTGCGGCGCGGCGTATTTGATCTTTACAACGTCAAGATTTGCTCCGAAGTCGAACACCGCCCATGACCATGTTTCTGACCCTTGCCCCGTTCGACGCCTTTGCAAGCCTGATGATGCATGAACCTGAAACCTTTCCCGACCGACCAACATCCAACCCATCACAACGCGACGACTGACTTTAAGGAGGGCATCATGGCCCGCACGATACAGACCACTTTCACAAGCTTCCTCTCCACCGCCATTTTCTTCGCGACGTTCTTCGCGCTCGGCGACGTGCTGATCGCAGCATCCGCCGCCGTTGTGACGGCGATTGCGCAATATGCCGTGCGCCGCTCGCGGCACCGCAATTCCGGCGTGCTGATGTGGGCGAGTCTCGCGCTCGTCCTCGTGCTCACCGGCCTCTCTGTGAAGGGCGACGACGCTTACGCCGCGACGCTGTCGCAGGCGCAGATGACCCGTCAACTCGACGGCAAAGTGACACCTTGCTCCTGCCGTGCGCCGGCGCATGTCGTCGCCCAGTTGATCGCAACGCCTGCGCTGTAATGCCTTAAGCCGGGCGGCTTGCTCTCTCGCCCCATCGCATGTGAGAACCATGCGATGGGGCCAGTTTTTCAAAAGCTGTTCGTCGACTTCTTTTCGACCATCGTCTTTCTCGCCGTCTTTGCCGCGACCCGAGATGTGCTGATCGCAACCGCCGTCGCGATTGCAGGGGCCATCGGCCAATTCATTTTCGCACGCGTCAAAGGCTACACGCTCGACATCATGACATGGGCCAGCCTTGCCCTCGTCATCGTGCTCGGCAGCGCGACCCTGATCACCAACGACAAGCGCTTCGTGCTGATGAAACCCAGCATCGCGCATTTTGCGATTGGCGCGATCATGCTGCGCAAAGGCTGGATGCTGCGCTACTCACCGGACATCGTCAAAGAAAACGCGCCGGACGTCATTTTGATTGCGGGATATCTGTGGGCCGTGCTGATGTTCGTGCTGGGTGCAGGTGTCATCGCCACCGCGCTAACCGGCGATGTCAAATTGTGGGCGTTCTACGTCACGGTGATCGCTATCGGCGCAAAGATTCTGGCCTTCGCGCTGCAATACACTGTTACGCGTATTGTGATTACGCGCCGTTTACGGGCGGCGGCGCGGGCCTAAAGAGCTTATCAAAGTTAGCGCTATCCGGTAATTTCAATCGTTCTCAAAATCGATTCAACGAGGCGTTTTTCTTCGGGGGAATATTTACATGTCGCGAAATGCATTTTCAGTCGTCGCCAGCGCCGCAACGTTGACCTTGATAAACCAAGCCGCACTTGCAGCCCCGTCCGACGCATTTAACAAAACCGTCACGATGTCATGGTCCACATCGGGCATGGCGACAACTGAGGACGGACAGACGCTGTCCTACAACAACATCAACACCCGCACGGTCTATATCAGCTCGGCAGGGCGGACTTTCTTGCGGATGAGCCTGCGCGGCCAAAAAGCAGGACGCAGCGGTGAGAAAGGCCCGGGCGATTCCGGCGGGCACGGCAGCGTCAAGCTCCAAGGCAATCGGCTCGTCGGCACAGAAGCCTTCGAGAGCGGCGCACGGCAATACGTTGCGACGTTCGACCCGTCTTTCGCAAGCTGCACGCTTCAGGTGATCGATGCCAAGAGCGGCAGCGCGGCCATCAAGCGCAAGGGACCGGACGGGCGCATGTATACGGTCACAGCGTCCACGGGCTCACCGTCCTGCTCGGTCCAAAGCGGGAATGCTTTCGGCGGCCAGTGAGCCGCACGGCATCGATCGCATCAATCCAGCGATGAAAAATCGTTCGGCGGCGATGGTCCGCGCACCACCAGCGCGTTGTTGAATCCGTCCTGCCCGACATCGACGATAAGAGTCGTCGAGACCGCCGGCGCGAGCGTGGCGCTGCCCTGATAGGCCGCAACGATGCGATGCGATCCTTCATCCAGCGCGGACGTAATAAAAGCGGCGCGCCCGCTGCTGTCGAGCGCCTGAGTCGCCAGCACACGATCGCCGGTCTTGAACACGACGAGACCGCGAGGTTTTGCGTCGGGCGCAGTGACGGTCGCGGTCAGGGTGACGAGCTGACTGCCTGCCACGTCTTGCAAAGTCGCAAGGTCAACCCGCGGCAAAATCAGCGATGCGTATTGCAGCGGCGGCGAGGCGCTCGCTCCCGTGACGTAAGGAAACACGCCGTCGCTTCCGCTGTAATAAGCGCGAACCGAATGTTCACCGGGCGGCAATTGCGGAACGCGGATCGATGCCTCAAGCGCATCGACAACGCCGATCAGAGTTTGCGTCGTCTCATCGACGAACTTCACGCTGCCGGTCGCGGGTGCACGGTCAGTCGTCGTGATGCTTGCCTTAAAGGTGACGCTGCCATCGGAATTCGTCGTGTATGTCAGCGACGTCTCCGACAATGTCGGAATCATCGCCTGGGCATTGGCGGCGCGGCTGAATGCGGACACTGACAGCACTATGAGTGACAATCCGAGCGCAATACCTGCGAACGAGGGTTTGCGTCGATAAGGATAATCTTGAGCGGAAAGCGGGAGCGATGTTCTCGGCACGAGCGGCTTCCTTCAACCTGAGTTGATCCCTGACTCGTATCCTCCCTGTCAGACAGGCTAACGACGGCAGATTTGTTCGCAACAACGAAAAAGCGCGGCACCATCACATCGGCGTCAGCACGCACGCAAAAAATGCCGTAATGACGGGATAGCGCAGCCTTCAAAAGCGATTCAAATTCAATGCGCCCGACGCCATTCGACTGTCATTGCAGCCATAGATGCGGTTTTTCGCCGCTTGCAGTGACCTGAGCCAAACCGTATGAACGGGCAAGCCCGCTGCGGGACAAATCCCGGTGCGGCGGGCAATTTTGGGGGGACACATGGCCGTCGATGGAAACTGGAAAATCACGATGAACACGCCGATGGGCGATCGCGATGCGATGCTTGCGATCAAGGCCGACGGCAACGCGCTAACCGGCAAGCAATCGGCCGAAGGCAACGAGACCGATATTTTCGACGGCACCGTGAACGGCAACGACGTGGCGTGGAAGGTGAAGATCACCAATCCGATGCCGCTGACGCTGGCCTTCACCGGCAAAGTATCCGGCGACGCCATCGAAGGCGACATGGGCATCGGCCCGATGGGATCGTTCCCGTTCAAGGGCAGTCGTGCTTAATTTGAGACGCGCCGCAAAATCTCGTCAGTAGGCACTCAGCACGTCAATCTTCGCATTCGCTTGAATCAATCGCCGCGCAATGACGGCGGAAAGGTTCTTGAGAATGCGCAGACTGATGTTGGGATATAAAGCGCTGTCGCCGGTGAGTGCATCGATAGGCAGTTCGAGGCACTGGACGATGGTGTCGGCCCAGACATCGGCGCTGCGCGTGCGCTCAATCATCGCCATTTCGCCAAACTCCATTCCAGGCCCAAGCGATGCGAGCCTGACGCCACTCGGCAGCTTGATGCTGACCATACCGCTCTGAAGAAAAAACACCGAGTTCGCGATCTCGCCAGCCGCGACGATCTGTTGTCCTGCTTTATAATGCCGCGTCGTCGCTAGCGCAGAGATTGCCTCGATTTCTGAAGCCGACAAATCGGCCAACAGGGCCTGTTCCTTCAGATGCGACGTCTCCTTCGGATTCGTAAACCCACCGAGCCGGTAGATGATCTGGTCTTCGGCCCATTCGATGGCATCGTCGATCAAGGTAAAATGCCGCGGCTTGTTGTCGTTGCTCGTGAGTGAAAGGACCGTGCTGATCAGGTTAGATGTCGCCTCTACGCCTGAGATGATGACAGTCACGCCAATGCCCTGAAGTGTTTTGATGGAACTGGCCAACAGGCGGCTGCCAGCCATCGTCACGTCGGGGACCCTTCGGAAATCAAGCACGAGCATCGACGATCTCGGTCGTGAGCCTGCAAGTCGGCGCGTCACGTAATCAATGGCCGCAAAATTCAACGCGCCGACGAGTTCGAGAATCCGAACGTCGTCGTGACGATCTTCGAGAATCTGCTGTTCGTGAGGTTGGCGGCTGCGGCGCGAGGACACCGACGAAATATCGTAGTCAGCGATCACGCAACTGCGGACATCCGCATTGCGATTGAGCACATGAAGATCGAAACGCGACGAGATCGCTTTGCACACTTCCAGCCCGCGCACGCTGTTGCCGTGGCTGTCCAAGCGCGGCGAATAAGTGCCGAGACCTATTTGCGCGGGCAGCGCTGCAATGATTCCGCCGCCGACGCCGCTTTTGGCAGGAATACCGACGCGATAAATCCATTCTCCGGCGTAGTCGTACATACCCGAGCTTGTCATCACGGACAGAACGCGGGCGACAACATGCGGCTTGATGACCTGCACGCCGGTCAGCGGATTGATACCTCTGTTCGCCAACGTGCCCGCCATAACAGCCAGATCATGCGCCGTCACCAGAATCGAGCATTGACGAAAATAGGCGTCGAGGACGTCATCGACATCGCTTTCGACCACCGCGTAATTGTGAAGCAGCCACGCGATCGCACGGTTGCGATTGCCAGTTGTGCGCTCAGATTCGAAGATCGATTCATCGACGGCCAAATCGCGACCGGCGAATTGGCCCAACGAAAAACGAATTCGCTCAAACGCATTCTTGCCCTCGACACGGTAGATCAATCCTGAACAGGCAATTGCACCGGCATTCACCATCGGGTTGAAAGGCTTGTTATCAGCCGTCAGCCTGATCGAATTAAACGCTTCACCACTCGGCTCGACGCCGATGGCTGCTTCAACACGCTCTTCTCCAAGAAGTTCAAGCGCGAGCGCAAAGACGAACGCCTTGGAGACCGATTGAATCGTGAAAGGGTGCCGACTATCGCCGACTTCATAGACATGTCCGTCGATCGTCGCGACCGCTACTCCGAAACGCGACGGATCGACCCGCGCCAGTTCGGGAATGTAGTCCGCAAGATGTCCCGATTCATCTCCCGCGAATTCCTGGTGGCAAGCTTTGAGGAATTCCTGAAGCGGTGTCTGGATGGGGTATCCACGTTCGACCGACAGCGCACCATCGGGCAATGAAACATGACTGATCGCGTCCACGATAACTCCGATCCAAAACCTCCATCAGGCAACTCCCGTGCCAGCGGAGAAAAATTGGCGAATATGAAAGGCGGCGCGCAGACACGCAGATCGCAGCCTACTTTTTCGCCAAGTACCCCGCCAATGGATGAAAATCTAGCCCAAATTTAATTCTTTAAAGAAGTCATTGCCCTTGTCGTCGATGATGATGAAGGCCGGAAAATCCGCCACTTCAATGCGCCAGATCGCTTCCATGCCGAGTTCTGGATATTCGACGACCTCGACCTTTTTGATGCAGTGCTCGGCCAAATTTGCTGCCGACCCGCCGACCGAACCCAAATAAAATCCGCCGTATTTTTTGCACGCTTCGCGCACGACCGGCGCGCGATTGCCTTTCGCCAGCATCACCATCGAGCCACCCGCCGCCTGAAACTGATCGACGAAGGAATCCATGCGTCCCGCCGTGGTCGGGCCGAACGCGCCGGAGGCGTAACCTTCCGGCGTTTTCGCAGGCCCTGCATAATACACCGGATGATTCTTAAAATAATCCGGCAGCGGTTCGCCCTTCTCCAGACGCTCGCGCAATTTCGCATGCGCCGAGTCTCGCGCAACGATCATGGTGCCGGTCAACGACAGCCGCGTCTTGGTCGGATATTTCGAAAGCGTTGCGAGAATCTCTTTCATCGGCTTGTCGAGATCGATCTTCACCACCTCGCCGCCGAGTTTTTCTTCCACGTCCGGCAGATATTGCGCCGGATGATGTTCGAGCTCTTCGAGATACACGCCGTCGCGCGTGATCTTGCCGAGCACCTGACGATCCGCAGCGCATGACACGCCCAACCCAATTGGCAATGACGCGCCGTGACGCGGCATACGGATTACCCGCACATCGTGGCAGAAATATTTGCCGCCAAATTGCGCGCCCACGCCCAAAGATTGCGTCATCTTCAGAATGTCCTGCTCCATCTCCAGATCGCGGAACGCATTGCCGTCGGCAGATCCATGCGTCGGCAATTCATCGAGATAGCGCGCGGATGCAAGCTTCACCGTCTTCATGCACAATTCAGCCGACGTGCCGCCAATCACAATCGCGAGGTGATACGGCGGACACGCGGCGGTGCCGAGCGTCAGCACTTTCTCTTTCAGGAATGCGTGCAGGCGTTCTTTGGTCAGCAGCGACGGCGTGCCCTGAAACAGGAACGCCTTGTTGGCCGAGCCACCGCCTTTGGCCATGAACATGAATTTGTAGGAATCATCGCCTTCTGCATAAATTTCGCATTGCGCGGGCATGTTGTTGGCGGTGTTCTTCTCCTCGAACATCGACAGCGGTGCCACCTGCGAGTAGCGCAAATTGCGCCGCAAATAAGCATCGCGCGCGCCCTCGCTCAAAGCGGCTTCGTCGTCGCCATCGGTGATGACGCGAAAACCCTTCTTGCCCATGATGATCGCAGTACCCGTGTCCTGGCACATCGGCAGCACACCGCCGGCGGCGATGTTGGCGTTCTTCAAGAAGTCGAATGCGACGAACTTGTCGTTGTCGCTGGCCTCTTCGTCGTCGAGAATTTTGCGCAGTTGCGCCAGATGCCCCGGACGTAAATAATGATTGATGTCGCCAAAGGCGGCCTCAGACAATGCGCGCAGCGCCTCGCGCGACACCACCAGCATGTCCTTGCCCATAACTTTTTCGACCCGCACGCCGTCGGTGGTGATTTTCCGATACGGCGTCTTGTCAGGCCCGAGCGGAAACAGCGGCGTATGCTTGTAGGGCGGGACGGCTTTTGGGATGGTGGTCGGGGCGTTCATGATGCGCTCACGGTTGAGAGGTCTCAAACCGTTCTAATCCCTTTTGCGACAAAGAAAAGATGGTCCTTCACGGCGACTGGAATGTGCCAGCCATGCTGCGGTTAGCGCTTCGCCCAGGCCGCCGCTTCGCGAACGCGCTCCCTGTCGCGTTCATGCGGCAACACTTCCTCGCCGCGCTCCATCGCCTCGACCGATTGCAGGATGGCGGCCTCGCGCAACGACGGATCGCCCATCGCCGCAACACTGCGTAATGCCTTCTGCAAACGGATGCCGACTTCGATCATGCCCGCGCCGTCGCGCGCAATCGGCGTGAATGCGTCCTCGATCAGTTGCTGCGCCCGCAGCGGCGGCACGAAGACGCGCGGATATTTGACCTCATCCTCGCCATCCACTTTGTGAGGCGAAGACCATTGCCCCAGCAGGCGCACGATGGTGCCGATGACGTCAATGGCAGTGCCCGGATCGTTGATCGCGGGCGACAAAGCGCGCGAGGCAATTTCGGCCAGCACGATGAAGCCGAAGCGCGGATCTTGCGGAAAGGTCCGTGCGTCTTCGATCACAAACGCATCGCGCACGCGCGCGGCGACTTCTTTCTCCAACCGCTTGGTTATTGAGGCGAGCGCGCGATCCGGCGTCGCAAAACTGCCGGGCAGCGTCCGGACGTGAATGTCGCAGTCCATTTCTTTCGCCACCTCGGCGAGCGCGCCCATGTCGATGCGCTCGATATAGCCGATGGCATCTCCGTGCACGTCGTCGGCATCGCCGGAAACCTGCGCTGCGGGATGACCGCCAAGATAAGGCCGCCTGCGTCGCGAGAGAATGGCGGAGGCTGTGGCGGCTTCGACCTGATCGACCGTCTCGCCGACACGGCCAAGTTTCGAGAGCCGGTCGATCCAGCGCAGGAGCGTCACGATGATAAGCGCGATCACCAGAAGCGTGACGCCGAACAGCACCAGCCGTCCGCTCGGCCCATAAAGCCCGGTGGACAGCGCGATGATGCTGACGAGACTGAAAACGAAAGTGCCGATGAACGTCGCAAGTGCCTGCTGCGCCGTGCTGTCTTCGATCAGCAATTGTGTGGCGCGCGGCGTTGCCACACTTGCTGCCGAAGCGAACGCCTGCACCATGGTGGCGATGGAAAACGTCGCGACCGCGAGCATGCTCGACGCAAGAATTTCGAGAATCCGGTCCACCGCATCGGCGCCGATATTGCGCGACATTGATAACGGGATCAGCGGGTCAAGCACCAGCGCGCTGAGCGCCGTGACGACACCGACGACGCTGTAAAGCGCCACCGTGAACCACAATTGCTTGGCCGCCTTGCGCAGCAGCCAGTAAATTCGCGACAGCATGGCGGCTCCAGAGTAACAAGCGATCCCGTGCTTTTATGACGGCTTTCTGAAACCGGCGCAAATCGCGGGTCGAAAGCGCTGCGCGGAACCCTTGCACGGCGCGCGTGGCCACGCTTCAATGGCGCGGGGGACAGAAAAATGACCGGGACAAAAACATCTTCAAAAGCCGCCATTGCAGCAGCCGTTCTGGTTGCGGCTTTCGCAACAATCGGCGCTGGCCCTGCCCGTGCCGACCGCTGCGACGATCTGGCCAAGCAGCTCGCCGAGCAAATTTCGGGCTTGAAAATCGGCGCGACGCGCGGCGGCGAAATCGCGCTGACTCATCCGGCGGTGACACAGGCGTCGGTGGGATGTTCGAGCCGCAATCGTACCAATTCGATGTTCGCCGCCACCGACAAGAAGAAACCTGACGATGCCTATTACGATTTTCTCGCCAGTTCGGCGGCGCTCGTGTTTACGATCACCAAGGACGACACGTTGCGCGGCATCAAGCGCTGTGTCGGCCGCACCAACATCTTGCGCGGCTACGATCTCGACACCCGCTACCGCAAGCTCGACATTCACTGCACGGTCGCGAAAACCGGCACACGCATCACGCTGTCGCGCGAGAAGGAAGGATAGAGTTATTGCGGAGGCCGGAACGCTGCACGCAAACGCTGCATCCAAAATGTCGTTCGCTGTCTAACTTTTGAGCTTGCGGGGCCTTCACCGCAGGACAAGTATGAGAAGGCAGGTCCACGAGCGGCCATCTAGGCTTCACGGCCGAACCCGTCTCTCGTCCACCTGAAACGAGCCCCCGCTGGTTTACTCCGGTGGGGGTTTGGTTTTGAAAACTTGGATATTTACGCCGCGACGGACTTCGCAGCAGGCTTGGCGAGAGGCGTGGCAGGCTGCGCCAATGGAGTCTCGCACGTCAATTGCGGTGCGGCGCGATTCTCGATGGCGGCAATCGCGACCGCGATCTTGTCGAGCGGCACCGGCTTGGCCATCAGATAACCCTGCCCTTCCTTGCAGCCCTCATCATTCAGGAACCACAATTGCTCTTCCGTCTCGATGCCCTCCGCAAGTATCGGCACATTGAGGCTTTTGCCGAGTGCCAGCACCGTTCGGACGATGGCGACGGCCGACATATCGTCGGGGAGCTTTTTGACGAAGGACTGATCGAGCTTGATCTTGTCGAAGGGAAATGCGTGCAGCGTCGCCAGCGACGAATAGCCCGTGCCGAAATCGTCCATCGCAATCGCAATGCCCATCGATTTCAGCTTGCGCAGCGTATGCAGCGCAGCCGCCTGATCCTTCATCAACGTCGATTCAGTAACTTCGACTTCCAGCCGCGACGGCGACAGACCGGTCTCGATCAGGATGCCATGAATGGTCTCAGCCAGATTGTTCTGCTTGAACTGAATTGGCGATAGATTGACTGCGACCACGCCGGGAATTTTCCCGTCCGCCATGTCACGGCAGGCGCGGCGCAGCGCCCATTCGCCCATCGGAATAATCAATTCAGATTCTTCCGCGAGCGGAATGAAGTCCGCCGGCGACACCAGCCCGCGCGTGGGATGACGCCAGCGCATCAAGGCTTCTGCGCCCCTGATCGAACCGTCGCCAAGCGAAGTCTGCAACTGGTAATGAAGCTCAAGTTCGTTCTGTGAAATCGCGTCATGTAGGTCGCGCGACAATGCACGCCGATCGCGCGCGATTTCATCCATTTTGTGATCGTATTTGCAGATCGTCCCGCGCTGGGTGGTTTTGCCGCGATACATCGCAAGCTTCGCGTTACTGAGGAGATGATCGCGTTCGGGCGTATCGGTCGGGAAGATCGAATAGCCGATCGAGGCGGTAAGCTTGACGGATTTGTCCCGCACCGTGAACGGCTCTTTCAGAGCCGCCGCGATGCGCTCAGCCATATCCTGCGCGGTGGATGGTTGATCGCCCGACATCTGAAGTCCGAGAAATTCGTCGCCGCTTTGCCGCGCGAGAAACTCGCCGTCGTGCATAGCAAGTCGCATCCGCTCGGCCGCCTGAATCAGCACGAGGTCGCCGACCGCGTGGCCGAAGACGTCGTTGATGTCCTTGAAGCCGTCGATGTCGATGGAGAACGCCGCAAGCTTGTGCGCCTTCTCATGGGCATCCGACACATCGAACGACAGGCGCTCGTTGAAAGCGATACGATTGGGAAGACCCGTCATGGTGTCGTTGAACGATAATTGGTGGATGCGATCCGATGCGTCGGTGCGCAACCGCAGATCGATGATGTAGGACGAGAAGCCGCTGCCGATCACAAGCAACACCGCGCCGACGACGCCGATGGCCAGCGTGCGCGCCGGCATCAAATCCGATGCGAGTTGAATCGCGTGGTCGGGAACGATCTCGTGCGACGCCGAAATCGTGTAGTGCATCACGCAGATCATGAACGTCATCACGATCGCAGCACCATGACGGCAATATTTGGTGACGGGACGATTTGCGCGGCTCACCGAAAGCGCGCCGAGACCCAATCCAAAAACGAGGTTTGCTGCCAGACCGAACCAGCTCGAACTGACGGTGCCCGCGACGTGCCAGGATTTCAGCCCGACATAATGCATCGCCAGAATGCCTGCGCCCACGATCAAGCCGCCGATCTCCGGCGCAAGCGTGAGCTGTTTGCGGCTGCCGATCTCGAAGCCGACGAGGCATGTGAAAATGGCGATGAACAGCGCGCCTGCGGTTGGCGCGAGTTCAAATCCGCTCTGCAACGCTGGCGCCTGCGCGAAAATCGAAATGAAGGTCGAAGCCCAGAGTGCAGCGCCGGTTCCAAGCGAGGCCATGAACAGCCAGCCGTAGCGTGTCGCATCCTCGGTGGCGCGGGCGCGCGCGAAATGGCGCATACCGACCCATGTGCCGAACAGGCACACGGCGGCGGCCACGACGATCAAAACGTGATGCGCGATCGCGAGCCAAATCGGGTCTTGAAACATCCACGCCTCCGGATCCTACCTGAGACGATACGCATTAATTCGGAGTGTGGGGTTCAGGCGACGCGCGCGATAGCGTTCAACAGCGTTTCCAATATGTTGACCGGTTAAACCAGAAAGGGTGACAGGCAAGGAATGCGCGTGGAAACGGTACAGCGGGTGCGCGGCGCGGAGCGATGTTGACGGATTCTTAACTACAAAAAAACCGGACACCCATTGCACTGTCACGAGGACGAAACGCGCATCCGAGGATCAAAAGCGCATCAATCTGGCGCGGGAGAAGGATAAATAGAGATTCTTGCGACAGCTAAACGAGCGCGATGACCGGCTCCTGCAGCGAACCGAGCGGAATGTTGACGTCGCACACCAAACCTTCCGGCTCGAACAACATGCGCGCTTCGCCCTTAAGCTGACCAGGCAGCGCCTGCTCGATGAAGCGGCTGCCGAAGCTTTTCTTGGTTGGCTCGACCACAACCGGGCCGCCGCTCTCTGTCCATACGAGCCTGAAGCGCCCAGCAGCAAGATCGACCGACCAGTCGATCGAGACGCGTCCTTCAGGCACCGACAGGGCACCGTATTTCAGCGCGTTGGTGCTTAACTCATGAATCACCATCGACAGCGCAACCGCAGGCCCCGACGAAATCGCGACGTTGTCGCCGGTGATGGTGAATTGCTTCAAGCCCTCGGTCTGAAACGCGAGGATCGCATTCTCGATCAGCGTGCGGCAGCCCGCACCGGTCCAGCTCTCACGGATCAGGAGATCGTGCGACAAACCGAGTGCTGCGAGACGGCTGGAGATGGTTTTCGCAGCAGCATCGAGACTCGTTGCGCTACGCAGGCTTTGCGATGCGATGGCGGAGGCAATCGCCAGCATGTTTTTCACGCGGTGATGCAATTCGCCGATCAGCACCGTCTGCAGCTTGGAGGCCACATCATGCGCGTGAGCATCGACACCTGCTTGAATGAGCAGTTGCCGAAGCTGATCGTTTTCACTTTCAGCATCGCGCAGAGTGACTTGTTGATGTGTCAGGCTCATCGCCCGCTCCCTACGAACTCAAGAAATACGTTTTGGCACGACAACAGGAGGGCTCAATTCGACAGCCTTCTTCCGCGCCTCTTCATTGGTGGCATGGGGACCCGTCACGAAAGTCCCGCTCATCTTGGTGGTGTACCAGCCGGATACGACTCCGAGCCGCGCGGCCTCCGCGTCCTTGACGTGGCGGAAAGACAATTCCTTCGTTGTATTATCGTACATGAGCATCGCTCTCCCGTTCCCGCCGAACGCATTGGACATTTCAGGATCAATCGTTCGCGGAAAACAATCGATGAATTGCAAAACGAGTCAGCTCTCGTCAGGCGACAACCGCACGAAATCGGCGAGCACGGCAGCGACGAGATCGCGATGCCGCGTGTCGTCAACGCCGAGCGTTGAATTGTAGAGATTGAGAACATAGCGCGCCTTGGCGGCGGCTTCCGGCCAGTTTGTCGCATGCACAGCAAGCAGAAGCGTCTCCAGATGCAATTCACGATCGCGCAAATTCGCAGCGTGGACCTCCGCATCTGCGATAACGCGACGAAGGTCCGTTGCTTTTTGGGCGGCCATGCCGCGATGGGTGTCGAGTTCGACGGGAGCGTCACTCATTTGGCGTCACCGCGTCGCGTTGCTGCGCATCGGCCAGATCGACGAAGCCGACCGCGATCATCTCGGTTGAATTCTGATGCGGCGGCGCACCCGGCACCATGATCATCGTAGCCAGGCGGCGATAACTCGGAAACGAAAGCCCTTCGATCATTTCCTCGTCGGTCACGATTTCATAGGCGCCTGCAGGGAGCAGGCGTTCGAGACCTTTGATCTGCGCGGGATGCAGGAAAGTAACCGTGTCGCGCCGCGAACGGGTCGTCATAACGCAGCGATGAAAAGGAACATGCTCAATTGTGCGCCCTAAATGAGAAAATAGCCAATGTTGGTTGTGTGACATTGACGCGATTTTGGTGAGTTTTTTGAATGAAATCCCGCGCAATCGCGCTCATGTCACACCAGCATTGGCACCTGATTGAGCGCCGGCAACCCGCGAATGAAGACCTCGATTGCGAGCCGAAAAGCCTCGTCGGTGCTCTCGGCGTCGATAAACGACCCTGACATTTCATTGACGACGAAACCGCGCACCAGGCTGCGGACGATGCGCACGCCATGCAACGCCGCCTCGCCTTCATATCCGCACTCGGCGAAGACCTCGACATACGCGGCACGCACAGCTTCGCCGACGCGGATCTTCTCGATGCTTTCGGTGATCGGCGTCCTGAAAGTCGCAGCGGAGAGTCCCGGCCGCTCCTTGGCATAGGCACGCGATGCATGCGCCATCGCAGCCAGCGCCGCCTTGCCACGTTTACCGGCGCGCGCCGCAACAAGCCGTTCGTGCAATTGCCGGTAGCCTTTGATCGCGAGAAATTCGCGCATCTCCGACGTGTTCTGAGCTTTCTCGCACAGATTTGTTTCCATCTCGCCGATCAGATCGGCGGCGATGAGCTTGTCCCAATTCTGTGCGGCGTTGATCAGTTCGCCGACTTCGAATTTATGTAATGACGCAGACATGAGAACTCCTCCGGCCAAATGGCCTCGTGATGTCGTCAGACGTTCTGCAAGCATTTGGGGAGCGATAATGCCGGGGCTTGGCTATATGCAGGCCAAGACGGGGTGGGAAAGCGCGACATTCAAAAGAAGGCGACGACGCCCTGAACTCCACTGACACAACTGACGGTGGCGAAATAAGTTCCATACGATCGGGGCGGTGGTTAATCCTTTGCCGCCGATGAGGGGCCGAAATGCGCGTTTCGAGGGGACTTTGACAGCGCAACAGTTACTAAGCCTGTCGGGGATACCTTGTATCAATACGTGATACTAGAACTTGCAACGTGTATCATTTAATGATACATAGGGCGAATGATCCGGAACTTCAGGAACGGGGTGACGGCGAGTGCTTTCGAGGGCAAAGCCGGAAAAGGTTTCCCATCGGACATTCTCAAAGTCGTTCGCCGGAAACTTGAAATGTTGAATGCTGCCGCCGTGCTGGGTGATTTGCGTTCGCCGCCCGGAAATCGTCTCGAAGCGCTTTCGGGAAATCGAAAGGGCCAGCATTCAATCCGGGTCAACGATCAGTATCGCATCTGCTTTGTTTGGACGAAAGACGGCGCGACGGAGGTCGAGCTTACGGATTATCACTAGAGTCCAAGATAGCTGGGCGACTTAAGGACCAAGGAGGGTCCATTCATGACAAAAAAACTGCTGCCGATGCATCCGGGCGAAGTGCTCAGGGAGGAATTTCTGGTCCCACTAAATATGTCGCCGGGGAAACTCGCGAAAGCGTGCGGCCTGCCCCGCACCCGCATCGAAAGAATTGCAAACGAGCAGACCGGCGTCACCGCCGACACGGCGCTGCGACTCGGGCGCGCGCTGAAAACCACCGGAGATTTCTGGATGAACCTCCAGAACCGCTACGACATGCAGATGGCTGCGCGCGAGATCGGCCGTGCGCTCGACAAGATCAAGCCGCTGATTGAGGATGAGGCGGCGTAGCAGAGCGACACAATTCATGCGTGATCCTTGGTTCCCGATAGCTCTGTTGATAATTGTTCTTCTAGTCGTATGGCTTGGGATCATTGGACCTATGCCCGGTGGCTTTTCAAGTTGGTTGCAGAGTTGGCAGACGTTAGCGGCAGCTTTGGTCGCCTCCATTGCTGCATTCATCGCTTTCCGCAACACAAGTCTGACACTGAAGCAGTCCGAGAAACTTGAGTCCCATCGTCGTAATCGAAAGCACGCTGCTATACGTGCAGTACTTCCATTGGCGCTGGCTCAAGTTACAAATTATGCTGCGAGATCGGTGCACGCATTAAATAATTTGGTAAATCTTTGTGTAGATGAATCTTTGCCCGTCGAAATCGCGCCAAAAGAGTTGGCGGAACCGCTTCCATCCGAGACGCTAAAATCCTTAGCCGAATTCATTGAGTACTCGGATTCAATCGACGTGAGCATCCTTGAATCAACCGTAGCTGCAATACAAATTCACGATTCTCGCATGCGAAGTCTGGTTCAGGACAACCAAGACCCATCTAGCGGTCGAGTAATACTCAAAATCGAAATCGAGAACTACATCATAGATGCCGCGTCGATTTACGCAGGTGCAGCGTCAGCCTTTGATTATGCGAGACGACGACAACCGCATTTACCGACAACTTTGCCTTGGGACTCAGTTCGAGGCGCATTGCGAAATATGCGGTTCTGGGACGAACATTTTACTGCGCTTTACGAAGCATTGGACAGGCTCGAAATGACTTCAAGCGGTCCATTCGAAAAGCTCAACGTTACGAATTAAGCCATTGACATTCCCCGCACTAGGAATATATTCATATGGTCCCGCCCCAATATTGAGGGGCGTTTCGCGATCGTCATGATACGCGGGGCGGGATGCGGTGGCCGCGTGCGGTGTTCGATGCGTGGGCCAGAATGATCGGGCGCACTCCCTCAGAAGGGGAGCGGCGCTTTTTTATTCGGCTCATGCTGACGACAACATTTCATGCGGACGGCCCAAGGCGTGTGATCCCGGCGCATCGGCTTGCGCCATGGACGGCTGGACGAACGCGCGCTCTACCAAGAGCGTTGCCGGACATCCGTAAGTCCGCGTAACGGTGATGCACTCAGCATCGGGCACCGGGGATAATCGCGCAGCGAGCCGTTCCAACCATTGCGTGCGGAACGCCGGATGTCCCGGCGTGTTCGTGGTGACTCTGCTCGTGTGCTTTTTACTTTTTGCACGCGAGGCTGCGGATGCGTTTGGCATCCGGCGTTCCGCATGCCCTCATTTTGAGGGGGCGAGGAAACAAGTTGGGCGCGCCCGCGCCTTAAAGAACAGGGAGGCTGGCGCGCGGATTGAACAAGGATTGCCATGCCCGGACTTGTTCCGGGCATCCCGATCAATTTGTCACGGCGCGCAATTCATCGAGATCACCGGGACATAGGCGAGCGAAGCGACGCCGTTCTTCAAACGGCTTTGCCCGGTGATGACAAGAGATCAATCGCAAAGACTGAAAGGACGTTTGAGCGAGCCGAGTTTACGACGCGACGCAGCTCTTGACGAATACGCGGCGAACATTGCTGCGCAGCTTCTGGTCGATCGCCTGCTTCAGACATTCCACCCGCGCCTGCGCCACGCAAAGCTGCAGCTGGTCGCGCGCGTCCTGGCGCTTCAGCCCCTTCGATGACACCTGCTGGCGGCATGTCTCGCGCTTGCCGATCTTGACGCCGGTGATCTGCGACAGCACCGCCGCACCATCCTTCGGCACCGACGCGATGGCATCCGGCAGCGGCGATTGCGCGATGGCGAAATAGATCGCGACGGCAAAAATAGATGCGTAAATCGCGGGTATGACGTAGCGCATCAGGCCCTCCAGCATGGCGTGACTGAACGGGAACAAAGCCCGCAGAATAAGACATCAATGCGGCAACGGCCGCGATTCGGGAACTCGCAAAACCGTGATGGAGAGAGATTGAGTCAATATGTCGCGCGAAGCGCTGACCTTGCCGTTGTAGTCGGCGTCGCTCACCTTCTCGAGCCACTTTGCGGCGCTGCCATTCTCCGCCTCCTGAATCGCAAGATGCGACATCATCGTGGTCGGCGCGGCACCGTGCCAATGTTTTTCGCCCGGCGGAATCCAGATCACGTCGCCGGCGCGGATTTCATAGATCGGTTGTCCTTCGGTCTGAAAGCGCCCGCAGCCCGCAAGCACATAAAGAGTTTGTCCGAGCGGATGGGTGTGCCACGCCGTCCGTGCGCCGGGCTCGAACGTGACGCGCGCCGCATTGACCCGCGCCGGCGCCGGCGCCTCGTTTACCGGATCCATCCACACCGTGCCGGTGAAATAGTCCGCATTGGCGCGTTTGGTCGGCACGCTGCCGGATCGTGTGATCTTCATGGGAGGCTCCGCGAGAGAATGGAAGGCGCAGTGTACCCGCACCGCGCGGCGGGCGCGATTTATTTTTGCGTGATGCAGCGCTTGTGCATGCGGATTTCAAACAGCTTCGGCGCGGAGATGATCCGCGCCGGGCTGCAATATTTTCAGAAAATGTCAGTTCACAGCGAAGCAGTAAAACAGAGCGTCGCCGCCGGTGCTTTTCAAATCGTTCTGCGAGCATCCGCCGTCCGGTCCGCGCGAGGGATGCGCGGTGTTCCAGGATTTTCCATTCGTCACCGACGCAGGCGCGTTAATGTCGGAATGACCGACCATAACCGAGCCTTGCGTGCTGCTGGTCCAGTTGCCGCAGGTCATGTCTTTGTCCGCAGGAAAAGCTGTTCCGTCAGCTTGCGAGCCGGTCAGCATGTCGTGACGGTTCGGCTTATCGCCGTAGCCGTTGATGACTTCACCCTTCTCGGTCAGCGACGTGTCCTTGTTGATGGTGTTGGTGCCATGAAGCTCGGCGACATCCTTGGCCACGACGACGCCTTTGGCATTTGTCCACGGACCCTTGCCGATCCGGTCGCGGGCGTTGATTGCGGGTTTGCCGCCGGCGGCCTGTGTCGAGAGATAAGCGTGCCAGGTTTTAGCACCTGCGCCCGCCGCCTTGGCAAGAGTCTGGCACTGGTTGTCAGCGCCGGCGAGACCGCCGAGATTGCCGCCGTTCCCGCCATTTCCAACCGGCGCACTCGTCACGAAGAACGACATGTTGGCCTGCTGCGCTTGAGCCGGAACAACAGCGACAGCAATAAGCGACGCACCCGCAAATGCGACCGCGCGCGCAGACTTCGAGAATATCGTCATCCAAAATCTCCCTACAGTTTTTTGTTATCCAGATATTTACGGACTGGACCGATTAAGCGTTACGCTGGATCAACCCAACGCAGCACTGATTATTCCACGGCGCTCGGCTCACGGCAAAACAAAGGGCGCCACGAAAACGTGACGCCCTTCTACGCATTGATGACAGTTAGATTAGGCCTGCTGGATCGCAGAAAGTTCCCAGTTCCCGCCGTTTCGACGCTGGAAGGTCCAGACTTCGGTCGCCTCCGTCGGCGTTTCGCTGCCTTCGGCCACTTGGCCGCTCACGCGATCAATGGTCTTGTCGACTAGCGAGAACCGCAAACCGAGCGTTGCATAGTCGGTCGGGCCTTCGCGCCAAGCTTCCGCAAGATCGCCCTGCAGCAGCTTCACGTCGCTGACCTTGTTGACGAGGCCGCGCTTGCTGTTGTGGGCCAGATCCTCGGTGAAAAACGAAACCATCTCCGGCGTCGCCAGCGTATGGAGTTTGTTGACGTCTTCATTCGACCACGCGGTCTGGATGTCGCCGAGCATGCGCTCGAACGCGTCGTAGTCGCTCGGCGTGATCTCAAGCGGTGCGCTGCCCGAACCGGTACCGAATCCGAAGCCAGTACGCATATTGTTTTGTGCACCCGGCTGCGGCTCGGCCGAAACGGCGTTGGCGTAGGCAGGAGAGTTACGGCGTTGCCACCACGACATTGCAAGGCGAACGACCAGATAGACCAGGCCGACTTGAATGATCAGGCCGAAGATCGACGACAAACTGCCCAAGCCGCCGAACAATCCGCCACCGAACAGCATTCCCAGCAATCCAGCGCCGAGGAAGCCCGCGGCGAGACCGCCGAGCATTCCCATTCCGGGACGATTGAAGAAACCGCCGCCTGCAGTCGCAGGAGCGTTGACGCCGGGTTGGGTGATCGTGCGTTGCATCGGTTGCGCCGCATTAGGCGTCGTCGTCGTTGTCGGCGGCGCGGAAAAAGTTCGCGACCCGCGCGAACCGGAACTGCCACCGCCACCAATGCGGGCGTCGGCCGACGACAAGGCGGCGAGCATCACCGGCATCGCCAGCGCAATGACCACGGCGAGCGATTTCAGGACAGTGCGCGTGCGCTGCATAAGAATCATGATGAGTCCCTCCATCCCCGGCAGGGGACGCACCTAACATGGGCATCACGGGTGGAAAGGAAAGGAGGCTTGAGGTCACAGGGCTGCGGCGCTCAGTCGCGGGCGGCAAGCGGTACCGGACATTACGGCGCGGCGACCGTTTCCTTCACGGCGGCCACAAGCTGACTGAGCGTGAAGGGCTTTGCGAGAAAGGCGAACTGCTCGTTCTGCGGCAGGCTTTTCTCAAAAGCGTCTTCCGCATAGCCCGACACGAAGATGATCCGCAAATCGGGATTTTTCTTGCGCATTTCCGTCAGGAGTGTCGGCCCGTCCATTTCGGGCATGACAACGTCGGAGACGACGAGATCGATCTCGCCTTCCTCGCGCTCGAGAGCTTCCATTGCCTCGACGCCGTTGGCGGCCTCGATCACCGTGTAGCCGCGCGAACGCAATCCGCGCGCATTGAGCGAGCGCAATCCGTCCTCGTCCTCGACGAGCAGGATCGTACCCTGCCCGGTCAGATCCTGATTGCGCGCTTTGTCCGGCAGCGAAGCGCCGTTGGTCATCGGAATAGCTTCGGACGTTTCGGTTTCGGCGACATACCGCGGCAGGAAGATGCGGAACATCGTGCCTTGATTGGCGACGGAATCGACATAAACGAAACCGCCGGTCTGCTTGACGATTCCGTATACGGTCGAAAGGCCGAGTCCCGTTCCCTTGCCGACCTCCTTGGTCGAGAAGAACGGTTCGAAAATCTTGTCGACGATGTCCGAAGGAATGCCGGTCCCCGTGTCGCTAACCTCGATCAAAACATAGTCGGCAGCGGGCATGCCTTTATACTGGGGGCGCTCGGCATCCTTCGCCGGCACATTCGCGGTCTTGATTGTGAGTTTACCGCCGTCCGGCATCGCGTCGCGGGCATTCACGGCAAGATTGACGATGACTTGTTCAAACTGCGAAAGGTCCGCCTTCACGGGCCAAAGATCGCGGCCGTGAACGACGTCGGGCTTCACCTTCTCGCCAAGCAACCGCTTCAGCAACACATTGAGGTCGGACAACACGTCGCCGACATCGAGGACCTGTGGACGCAGCGTCTGCTTGCGCGAGAACGCGAGCAACTGACGCACGAGTGCCGCCGCGCGCGTCGCGTTCTGCTTGATCTGGATGATGTCCTGAAACGATGGATCGGTTGGCTTGTGAGCGTTGAGCAAAAAGTCGTTCGCCATCATGATGGCTGAGAGCACGTTGTTGAAATCGTGCGCGATGCCACCGGCGAGCTGTCCCACCGCCTGCATTTTCTGCGACTGCGCCAGATGATTTTCCAGCGTACGTTTCTCGGTGGTTTCCAGCAGATAAACGATGGCTGCTTCGGTATCGCGGGAATCCTGTTCGACCGAGGCGAAGAAAAACTGTCCCCATCGCTCGCGCGCGCTCTCGAGCATAGCTTCGACCGGTGCGATGTCGCCCTGCCCGTCGGCAGCGCGCGCGATTGCGGACGTCAGCTGAACGCGATCGCGCTCATTGACCACTGTAAAGATGGATTTGGCCGCGCCGCTCGACGACGAAAGGCTTTGCGCAAGTTTGGCGAAACGCGCATTGGCGCGCACAATATCGCCAGCCTTGTCGACAGTGGCGATCGCCATCGGCGTGTGATCGAAGAAGCGCATGAAGCGAACCTCGGCATCACGCTGCGGATCGGCGTTATCTTCCCGCGCGCGATTGATCACGAGCGTGCGTGATGCGCCCGGAACGCCGTCCGCGCCGAATGCCAGCTTATGATAGAGACGCACGGGCATGGTCTTGCCGTTGCGCATCCGCAGATCGACATCGAAGACTTCGGTTTTGACTTCGCCCGGCTCCGGGGTGATTGAAGTCAGGAGCGACGCGCCATCCCCTGAAACGATGTCGGCGACTTTCAACCCGCCCGAACCGATTTCGGCCAGATCGTAGTCCAGCCAGTTGGCGAGAGTCGCGTTGACGTAGACAAGGTCGCCCTTTGGATCGACCGAGAAGAAACCGCACGGTGCATGATCGAGATATTCGATGGCGTGCTGCAATTCCTGAAATACATCTTCCTGCCGCTCACGATCGCGCGTGATGTCAGCAATCGACCACACGGCGAATTTCGACTCGCGCTTTCCAGTGCCGAGCGGCCGCACCCGCATCCTCAGCCAGCGACCGTGCGTCGCGTCCGAACCCGCAACGCGGACTTCCTCTTGCTGCCGCTTGCCCTCGCGCGCAGCCTTGAGCAGGCGAAACACAGCTTCGGACACATCGGGATTGCCGATGAAAACACGTTCGACCGGCCGCACATCGTGCGGGCCGGAGGCACCCGTCACTGCAAGATAAGCCGAGTTCGCATAAATAATGTGCCCTCGAGCATCGGTGACAGCCAGTCCGTCGAATGCATGATCCGCAATGGGGCGCGCAATCGGGTCTTCCGTCGCTCCGCCGGCGAAGCGAACGATGCCCGCCGCGAACGCAAACAAAGTGAAAAGCCCAACCATGGCCAGCAAAGCAAGAAGTCCAAGAATATATGGCTGGGCCTGAGCGCGGCCGAGGGTCATGAAACCAATGGCAGCGGCAACAATCGCGCCTGCGACGAGCAACACAAGGAATATGCTGCCGCCTCGCCGCGAGGGCTCGTGCGGTGGAATGGTGGGCGAATTCTTGTCGTCGCCTTGATCGGTTGTCATCGCGCGTTTCGCAGCCTGCCGCCAGAGGCGGCTATGTCTCCCTCAGTGCCTGAATCGGACCTGAGGAAGCAAGCAACATTACGGCTACGCGTGCAACGACGCCAGACCTTGTCAGCCAAGGCCGGTCACTCCCCGCTTCAGCTTCATGACGAAGCCGATGACTTCGGCAACGGCGTGATAGTGCTCGACTGGAATTTCGTCGTCGATGTCCACGCTGGCATGCAGCGCGCGGGCGAGCGGCACATTCTCGACAATAGGCACGTCGTTGTCGGCCGCGATCTCCCTGATCTTGAGCGCGAGCACGTCGATGCCCTTGGCGACGCAGATCGGTGCAGACATGCCACGTTCGTATTTCAGCGCCACCGCATAGTGTGTCGGGTTGGTGATGATGACGGACGCCGTCGGAACCGCCGCCATCATGCGCTTCTTGGCGCGCGCGTAACGCAGCTGCTTCAGCCTGCCCTTGACGTGCGGATCGCCTTCGGATTGCTTGTATTCTTCCTTGATTTCCTGCAGCGACATCTTCTGTTTCTCGTACCACTGGCGATACTGAAACAGATAATCGAGCGTCGCGACCACAGCCAACATAGCAACGACCGTTCCCATCAATTGTGTGGAGATCGTCTTGGTCAGAGCCATAATCGCCATCGGATCGAAGCGTACCATGGCATCGACGCGATGCCGCTCCGGCCACAACACGAGAACCATCACGGTTCCGAGCGCAATGACCTTGAACAGACCTTTGAGAAAATTCGCACCAGCCTGTTTGCCGAAAAGCCTTGCAGCGCCCGCCATCGGAGAAATCTTGCTGAACTTCGGGATCAAAGGCTCCGATGACCAAACGAGTCTATGTTGAATTAAATTGCTGCCGACACCGGCGACAAGCAAAAGCAATAACGGTACGCCGAGTACCGCAATCAGCATGCCCTCAATGTTGCCGAGCAGCGCCAGCAAACCCGGACCATCGACACGAATCTGATGCGCGTTCATCATCAGGTTGCGCATCGGCATCTCGATGCCCATGCCGATCGAACCGGAGAACGAAGACAACAGCAACGTCGAGGCCGCGATCACGAACCAGGTATTGACCTCCTGGCTCTTGGCAACGTCGCCCTTATCGATGGCGTCGTCGAGACGCTTCTGTGTCGGGTCTTCTGTTTTGGAGTCCTTGTCCTCGTCGGCCATGGACGCTCCCTAACTTTTCGGCGCGAGTTCGTGGAGAACCCCACCGAAATAATCCATGAAAACACCCATCATGGTGGCGATGATTGCGGCAAAGATCAGAAATCCCGCAAGCATCGAAAGCGGCACGCCGACGAAATAGACCTGCATCTGCGGCATCAGGCGCGCCAGAACGCCGAGGCCAAGATTGAAGACGAGGCCGAAGACGATGAACGGTGCTGCAAGCTGGACGCCGATTTTGAATGCTGCGCTGAAAGCGCGCGTCGCCAGTGAGGCGACGTCCCCGCTCGGCATCAAATCGCCCGGCGAGAAGATCACGTAACTGTCGCTCAACGCCGCAATGATGAGATGATGCATGTCGGTCGCAAACAACAGCGTGATACCAAGAATAGTGAGAAAATTGCCGATCAGCACGCCCTGCTGGCCTTGCGTCGTTAGATCGACCGACGTCACGAAGCCAAGCCCCATTTGCTGCGCGATGACCGAGCCTGCGACTTGAAGTGCCGATAGCGTGACGCGTGCTGTCGCGCCCAACACGACGCCGATAACGATTTCATGCACCATCAAAACCAGCAGCGGCGCAATCGACGTCATGCTGATCTGATAAGCGCTACGGTGAAGCGGCAGGATAATGAGCGTCAGCGCAAGCGCGATGCCGAGCCTAACCCGAACCGGAATATTGGTCTCGCCAAATCCGGGAAGCAGCATCACCATGGCACCGATACGCGCGAAAACGAGCATGAAGGCCGCTGCAAGCGCCGGCAGAAGCGATATGTCGATGCGCATAAAATTCTATTCCGGGTGACCCGCCCAATCATGCGCTAACCGCCGATGATTCGCGACGATATCCGCATCATTTGGCCCTGCATCGCGTCGGCCATGAAAGGCAATGCCAACAGCAGCGTAATGAAGATCGCCAGAATTTTCGGGACGAACACCAGGGTTTGTTCCTGAATTTGTGTCAGTGCCTGCACGAGCGAGATCGCCACACCGACGACGAGACCCACGATGAGCAACGGCGAGGACACCTTGACGATGGTCCAAATCGCATCGCGTGAAACGTCGAGAACTTCAGCACCTGTCATTGTCTTCCCCTGCCCGCACCAACGCGACCGAACTAGATCGGCATTTTCATGATGTCTTCGTATGATTGGATAACCTTGTCGCGGACCGACACCAGCGTGGAAACTGCGACGTCGGTCTCAGCCACCGCAGTGACGACATCCATCACGTTTGCCTTGCCGGATGCCATCGCGATGGTCTGGGCGTCGGATTTCTTGCCGGCTTCCATGACGTTGCCGAGCGCTTCCTTGAGCACGGTGCCGAACGACATGCCGCCAGCGTCGCCGGCCTTGCCCGCGCCGGCGGCACCACCGCCTGCGGAATCGATGATGCGCGCGAGACTCGCATAGGCATTCGCAGCAACTGAAGGTGACGCCATGATTTAGTTCTCCCGATCAGGATTTGAGAATATCGAGCGTGCGCGCGATCATGCGACGCGTGGCGGAAATGATGTTGAGGTTGGCTTCGTAAGATCTTTGTGCCTCGCGCATGTCGGTCATCTCGACCAACGAGTTCACGTTCGGATATTTCACGTTGCCGCTGGCATCGGCGGCCGGATTGCCCGGCTCGTGTTTGATACGAAAATCGGATTTGTCCGGTTTGATCTTGCCGAGCGTGACGACCTGTGCGTCGAGCGTGCGATCGAGTTCGGATGAAAACGTCGGCACCTTGCGCCGATAGGGATCGCCGCCGGCGGTCTTGGCCGTGGAATCCGCATTGGCGATATTTTCTGAAATCACCCGCATCCGCCCTGCCTGCGCGCGCAGGCCGGACGTCGCGATGTTCATCGATCTGAGAAAGTCACTGCCGTCGGTCATGGTCTGTCCCTTTCAGGCGCGCTAGCGCTTGCCAATCGCTGTCTTGAGAAGGCCGAGGCTGCGGCTGTAAAGCGAAGTCGCCGCCGCGTAATCCATCTGGTTAGCGGACACTTTCATCATCTCATCCTCGAGATTGACCGAGTTGCCGGCGGGACGCGTCTCGTATCCCCCACGATTGTCCGCCTTGAAACTGTCGCTCGATCCGGAGGCCTGTATGTGGTTCGCGCTGGTTCGCATCATGCCGAGCGACCCCATGCCTCCCGCCACCGAGCCCGGCAGTTCACGGTCGAACTTGGGCTCCACCAGATCGCGCGGCTTGAAATTCGGCGTGTCGGAATTGGAGATGTTCTCGGCAAGGACACGCTGGCGCTCCTGATGCCACTGCATCTTGGTGCGGAGCGCGCTCAACATTGGAATATCGGTGATTGCCATCGGCCACCCCTGCTAGACCGGACGACCCCAAAATAAAGGCCAGTGGTCAGGTAGGCAGAATTTGCCGCGTGTATGGTTAATAGGGGGTTAAGAAACCGGACGGCGTATTTTGGCCATGAAAAGCCTGATAACCGGCAAGTCATTGAAGTCCGGGCCAAAGAAGTATTTTGGGCTGGGACGATTCATGGGCTATTAAGGTCTGTGGTCAGCGCACTTGTTGACGGAAATTAACGAAAAACGCGCTTTTAGGCCTGGTTCAGCTTCGGTTTGTCGTTTGACGACCTGCCTTCGCCGAATCTGGCATAGAGTTACAGTACAGTTTGGCAAGGACGTAGAATGTCATCGTCACCGCTTACATTTTTTATCGCGTTCGTAATCGTTCTGGCGCTGATCGGCCTTGCAGCCTGGCTTGTCCGACGATTTTCGGGAAACAATGTCGCCAACGCAAATCGGGGCCGGATGCCGCGTCTTGCCGTCATCGATGCAACTGCGGTCGACGGTCGGCGACGGTTGGTGCTCGTGCGCCGCGACAATGTCGAGCATCTCATTATGATCGGCGGACCAACCGACGTCGTGGTCGAAGCGAATATCTCGCGCGGCATTCCGCAGCGAGACCAAGCGCCTCAGCGCGCTCCCGCCGGAACTGAGTTGCCCGCGCGAATTACGCCGGACGCAAACTGGCAAGATGCCGAGGCATTCGAACATCGCGAACCGGCAATGCCGGAACCTCAACCGCGCCAAGCGCGCGCGCCTTACCCTGATGAAGTCCGCCGCCCCTCGCCGCCAATTGCGGACTGGAGCGTCAACGAACCGAATTTCTCACACGAGCCGATGCGCAACGATGCCCCATCGCGCGTCGCGCCGCGTATTGATCGCGCAGAGCCTGCTATGCCACGCATGCCGCGCGCAAACGATACCTCGCCAAAGGCGCCACCTGTACGTTCTCCGCAACGTCAGGCAGAGACTCAGCAAGCGTCAGCCGATCAGAATCTCGCCGACATGGCGCAGCGTCTTGAAGCGGCACTGCGCCGCCCCGGTTCAGAACTTCGACTGGACGGCGGCGAGACACGAAGCGCAGCTCCGCCGCAAGCAAGCCGCGCAGCGGCTCAGCGCCCGGCATCGGCTCCTGCGCCAAAACCGGGTTTCGATAATCTCGAAGACGAGATGGCCAGTCTGCTCGGCCGTCCCAAGCCGCCTGCGTGAGCACGGCAAAACACCCGCGTAGAGTTTTTGTTTTTCTTGTTACCCTCGCCGCCGCGATCCTGACGGATCCCGCAGCCGCGCAGGATATCAGCATCAATCTTGGTGCCGGCAACGGCGGCGTGACCGAGCGCGCGATCCAGTTGATCGCATTGCTGACGGTGCTGTCGATCGCACCGTCGATCCTGATCATGATGACGTCGTTCACGCGCATCGTCGTGGTCCTGTCACTGCTTAGAACGGCCCTCGGCACGGCCACCGCGCCGCCGAACTCCGTCATTATCGCGCTGGCGCTGTTTCTCACCGGCTTCGTGATGGGACCAGTGCTGCAGAAATCCTACGATGACGGCATCAAGCCGCTGGTCGCCAACCAGATCAGCGTCGAACAGGCGTTCCAGCGCGGCGTCATCCCCTTGCGCGGCTTCATGCTGAAGAACGTGCGCGAGAAAGATCTAAAACTGTTTACGGATCTTTCGGGCGAGCCGCCGCCCGCAACGCCGGATCAGATGTCGCTTCGCATTCTGGTTCCTGCATTTATGATTTCGGAACTCAAGCGAGCCTTCGAGATCGGCTTCCTGCTATTTCTGCCGTTTTTAATTATCGATCTTGTCGTCGCATCGGTGCTGATGTCGATGGGCATGATGATGTTGCCGCCCGTCGTCGTGTCACTGCCGTTCAAGTTGATATTCTTCGTGCTGGTAGATGGCTGGTCGCTGGTCGCGGGCAGCCTCGTGCAGAGTTACGGCGGATAGCGAGCCGAGATGAAGTCAGCGCTTCACTTGTCTGCCCTTCAAACCCACAATCTCGGGTAGCGAACCCGTTGGGTTCGGATCGGCCTTGATTTCCGGTGGCAGTTTCGCGCGTGCAACAGCATCGGGGAAACGGGTTTTCATTTCGCGCAGGAAGCCATCCAGCGTGTCGATTGTCGCGGCCATTTTGGCGATGCGGGCAAAATCGGCGCTGTTGGCCGATGCGGGCTTCCCCGCAAGCTCGAACGGCGCGCGATCTTCCGCACTGTCCATTTTCGGAGCGTATTTCTCGCGGAAGCGTCCAAGCCCGATTGCGTCTTCGGACAAAGCGTAGCCAACTGCCGCGCGAATGATATCGCTTTTCTCTAACGTGGTCAGCGGCTGAAAATCGCGCCAGCGATTGCCGTAAAGAAGTTCGATCTGCTCGGCGGATTCCCGCCAGCGACGCGCGGCCCAATAGATGTCCGAACGCAGGCGGATCGCTTCGCGGCCGGTGAGATTTGAGACGATATCGAGTGCAAGATCATGACGCCCGATATCGCTTTGCGCACGCGCCTCAAGCAACAGCCGCTGCTGGCGAACTTCGCCGGCGAGGTCGGCAATGCGGGTCATCCGCAACGCGGCGATGGCGCGATCCGGTTTGCGGTTCATCAAATAGATCATCGCCAGCCGCGTCGCGACCTGCGCGCGAGCGGCACCTTCAAGGCGCTTGTCCACCTGATACTGCAGAAGTTCGCTTGCCTGATCGAGTAGATCAACCGCGACGAGCCGGTCAGCCAAACGCCGGATCATTTCGTCGCCGCGTCGCCCAATTGGCGTTAGTTCGCGATATTCGTAGAATAATGCAAGCGCTTCGATGGGCGGCAAGTCGTCGCCCTTAGTGCCGTTGAAAACCTGTTCGAACAACACAGAGGCATCATCCTGCAGTTGTCGCGATATCTCGGAGTTGGGTTGCAGTTTTGTGGAGTTGCGCGCAGTGACGAACGCCTCGCCGTAACGTCCTTTGGTGGCATACATCCGGAACAGCAACTGAAGATTCTTGACCTCAATGGAATCGCCTCGCCACAGCATCGAAACCGTTTCCAATTCGCGCAGCGCATCGTCGTCGTCGATTTCGTTTCGCTTTTGCCGAAGTGCTACACTGAACAATTGCGCTTCGGCGGCGGCCGGACGGTCGGTCGAATCCGTTGCCGTCTTATATTCGATCAAGGCATCCTTTTCGCGACCGAGCGCTTCGGCCAGACGACCGCGCAGAAGCGCGACATCGGCGGCCTTTTGAGGGGCACCGACCACGTCGAGGTCATTGCTACGTGACGTCGCGCCAGCGTAATCCTTGACTTCGATCGAAGCGCGGAACGCGTTGATAATGGCGATACGCTGCAAGTCGAGCGGTTGCGACGTAATTGCAAATTCGACGTTTTTGAATTTCTCTCGCGCGTCAGCCCACTTGCCCTGCGCTGCAAGAGCCATTGCCTTCCACAGCTGGGAATCGAAATTCGTGCCAACCGCGGGGTTCGCCAAATCCTTCATCGCCTGCTCGGGATGCCCGAGCAACGTGCTGGCGACCGCATGCACAATGAGCGCGGACGGGTCTTCGTCACCTTTCTGCACTTCCGATAACGCAAGATCGAGGATGCCTTTGGCTTCCGGATAGAAACCTTGCGCCATGTAGAAGCGTGCAAGATCGAGATGTGCCGGCATCCGTTGATCGCCGCTCGATTGCGCTGCCGCGGTCATCAGCCTGTCGCGGGTGCCAATAAAGTCCGCCTTCTGGTTTTCTCGCCATTCATTGACGTCGAATACGGGCCGCGCGATCGATGTTGCGCGCTCGCGTGCCATCATGGCAGCCGACAGCGTCAATCCTCCGGGACGGCCGACGACAGCCTTGTCGGTCGATATTTCCATCGTCAGGTCGTCCGCATTCGGCTGCACGACGATGCCGTGAATCGACTCCAGCAAAGCGAATTCAACGAAATTTTGACGTTTCATGATGCCGGACGCCGGTGCCGGCGCGGTCACGACCATCAGCGAATTGCCTGCATCGGGATCGGTCAGCCGATGAAGCTGTCCGGGATTGGCGATGGCAATACTGACGCTGGCGCGCGCAGGGTCCGCGACGTTCCTTGTCGCGACCAGCGGCAGTGACGGCGATTGCACCTTGTCCGCAAGCGTCAACGTCCAGCCGTGCGCATTTCCATCAAGTGCTGCAAGTTGAGGCCGCGCCAGCCTGATCCGGATCGCTTTGCCTTTCGACAAATCGACTGTTGTGACATCAGATACGATCGATGCGCCATCGCGCGTGATCGCATCGGTGTCGATCTGCTGGTCCGTATCGAAAACAACCCAAACCGAATCCGAACGGCGGAATGCAGCTGCTGCAACCGATCCCATGAACGGAAATGTCAGGCGTAGATCGTCGCTGGTGCGCTTTGCTTCGACGACGATCTTCGTGCCGGTTGGCGATTGCATGTCAGCGCGTGGCGGCGGGACCGTGGCAATCGGCGGCGGGTCGGTTTGAGAAATCGCAGGCTGAATTTGCGCAGGCGTAGCCATAGGCGGGGACGCCAACGGGCCAATCTCGGCTCCGGATTTTTCACCTTCGGCTGGCTTCGCGGCAACCACTGGCTGCGATTCACGCGCGATATCCTCCGATGTCGGCGGAACAACAACAGCGGGTTTCGTTGCAGTCGGTTTGCTTTCAGCGACCGCTAAATTAGCAAGCGCCGGTGCTTTCGGAACCGGCGGCAAGGTGTTCTGCGCCGCAGGTTTCTCCGATTGTTGAAAGCCTACGTCGACGATGTAGTTCTTATCCTCGCGGAATGCGTGAACATCGACCTCGCCGATCAGCGCGATCTCGACTTTCGAGGCGTCGCCCTCGTTTTTCTGATCGATGGATTTGATATTCGCCGGCATCGCGATCTTGGCATCCGCAAGATCGAAGTTAAGGGCCGAGGCGAACGAGAGCGTGAATTTATCCGCGTTTAGCGACGATGAAACGGTCACACCGTCAGGCATCTCAAAAACAAAGCGGACGAATGTCGGTTGCACCGATGCACGAACCCGCACAGGCGGGCGCGTCTTGGCCTCGTCCATGACTTTCTGCATGCGCAAAGCCCGCTCTGCGCTAATCGCACGATCCGATAGCTCTTTAACGACCTCAGGTGGCAAGCCCGGCGGCTGTCCCTTCCAGCTCTCCGGCAAAAGATCGACAAAAACGCGCTCCCCGGCCGTCATCAGATTGACATTGACCTTCTGCGTCAACGCCATCCGAATGGCCAAGCCATCCGGATCGCGACGCACAGTGCCGATAAAATTTGGCACCGCGTCCGACAGCTTGTCGACCGACATGTCGATGGGAGACTTGAATCGCACGACGAGAATTCCGCCCGCGACGACCGCCTCGGTTGGGACGTCCTGCTCGAATTTGAGAACGAGACGCGCGTAGCCGCCGTCCGCCGAGAGCGTGGCATCACCCTTGATCGATTGAGCATCGGCCTGGCTGCTCAGGAAAAGGAGCGCCAGACATGTGGATGCAATCGCGATCGCGGCGCGCCATCCGCGTGAAAATCGAGATTCGTCAGCACAAATACTCAATTGCGCACCGCCTGCGTCTTGCCTTCGATCTTCGGCAGATCATTCGCGGACGAGGACGGATCGGCCCCCGCACGGCGAGCAAGTTCGACGGTCAGCCGCTCGGCCGACTCCGGCTGCATTTGCCCCATGATATCCGACATCTTGCGCGGAACGATCTTTGAGGCGATCTCGAACAGCACCGACATTTCAAGACGGTCGAACACTTTGGCCGCGTCTTTCGGCTTCATGTTCTCATACATCGTCACGATGCCTTTTAAGCGCGATGCTTCAGCCTCATTCTTCTGCTGGCCCGCAACCGTGATGCGCGCCTCGGTCGCCTTCATCTCCTCGATCCGGCCCTCGATCCGCTTTTCCGCCGACTTGATGAGGTTTTCGCGAATATCGATTTCGCGGGCACGCGCTTCGATTTCCTGCCGGCGCGATTGCAGACGCTCGAGCACTGCCCGTTCGGACGCCGTAACCGGCTTGTCCTGATCCGGATAAATGACTTTAGCGTCGGGCGAACGCATTGCCTCGGGCGCTTTCACCACAGGCATCTCATCTTTCGGCTTCGCCTCGACCGACCCGGTTATGTCCTGCGTCTCAAGAGTCTTTGCACCGGAAGGGAAGTTGAACGTCTCCTGCGCCCATGATTTTGGCTTCGGCACAGCGTTGTCGTTCAGGATGTATCCGCCATCCAACAAAATACCCGATACTTTGAGCACAACTAAACAGCTGACGGCGATCAGCAGAATCGGGATAATTCGAATGTCACGGATAACACTCATCATGCAGCGCGACCGTGGTCTCTCCTGCGCTCAGAAAACGCTTGAGCCGCCGCCAGAACGGCCTTTGCGTCAGTTCGCGGTATCGTCACCACGGGTTCCGGCGGCGATGCTTCGCCATGCGGGCGCGCGGCCATTGCGATTTGGGACAACCGATGCAGGATGTCTTCGCCCGCCGCAATCTGTCGTTTTAACTTCGACGCCAGTTCTGCCCCGTTCAGAAGCTGACTGCCGAGATTCTCGTCACACTCGCGCACGGTCACTTTTAAGCCGCCGATCGCGCGCTCAGCGATCTCGGTCGCGGTGATCAGTTCAGCGATGGTTCCGCGCATCGACTGCTCATCGTTGCGAAGCATCTTGAGGCGCGTGTTCAGCAGTGAGCAGTAGCCGATTGTGAACAGCATCAGCACCGCAACCAGGCTTTCGATTACAAGTCCGAAGGAATGATTCATTGTGCCTCCATCAATTTGGTTTGCTCGTCAGCTTTTTCAAACATTGCAAAAGACGTATGCGGCTTGCGCAGCGGTTTCATCACGCGGATAGCGACGCGATCGCCGACTTTTCCCATCCGACCCTCACTCAGTAAAACATCCCCGCATCGCACGGACACCAGTGCATCGGGACGCATGTCGAGCGGAAGTGTGTCGCCGACCTTCAACGTCATCAATTGCTTGAGCGGAATGTTGGCTTCATAAAGCACTGCATCTACGGAAATTTCAGCCTGCGTGATTTCGGTCGCGAGATGTCCCTCCCAAATCGGGTCGCGACCGAATTTTTCACCCATGAACATCTGCAACAGCACATTGCGGATCGGTTCAATCGTCGCATACGGCAATAGCAGTTCTATATTGCCGCCGCGGTCTTCCATATCGATGCGCAGGCGCACGAGAATGGCAGCGTTCGCAGGGCGACTGATCGCAGCAAAGCGTGGATTTGTTTCAAGACGGTCGATCGTGAACGTCACCGGCGACAATGGCCTGAACGCCTGCTCGGCGTCTGCAAGTACGACTTCGACGAGGCGTTTAACGAGGTTGGTCTCGATTGTCGTGTAGGGGCGGCCTTCGATGCGAAGCGATGCCTGGCCGCGCCGACCACCGAGCAACACGTAGATGATCGAATAGATCAAATTCGAGTCGACGGTAAACAGCCCGAAGTTCTCCCACTCCTCCGCCTTGAACACAGAAAGAACACAGGGCAACGGAATGGAATTCAGATAATCGCCGAAGCGCACCGACGTGATGCGGTCGAGCGAGACTTCCACGTTGTCGGATGTGAAATTACGCAGGCTGGTCGTCATCAATCGAACGAGCCTATCGAAGACGATTTCGAGCATCGGCAGACGCTCATAGGACACCATCGCCGAATCGATGATCGCGCGGATGCCGGAATTCTCGTCGATGTTGACTTCGCCGTCGCTGAAGCCAAGCAGGTTATCGATTTCTTCCTGAGACAGAACGCGCTCGCCGCCCGCCTTTCCGGCACCAAGCGAGCGGCTGCCGTCGTCCACCATCGCGGCCCATTGCTCCGCCATGGTTTCGGAAAGTTCGTTGGCTTCGGCTTCCGCAGCTGCTTCCGCAGGATCTTCGGTATCCAGCGCGCCTTCCCATTGGGCCGCTAACGCATCCTGATCGACATCATCGCCCGGAGTCATTGGTTCAATTTCCGTTGCGTCACTGAATGACGACTTCTTTGAACAGCACAGCGTTCACCTGAGCAGGAGCGATCGCGGCGTTCACACGCCGCGTCAGATCTTCCTTAAGACGAAACAACCCGATAGAGCCGTTGAGATCGGCCGGGCGAAGCTCGCGCATATAGGTCTGGAACAGATCCATCACGCGCGGCATGGTCGGCTGGATCTGCGCGATCTGCGGCTGATCCTTGACCTCGAGCACGACCTTTACTTTGAGATATTGCACGCGCTCGCCGGGTGCGCTTGCGAGATTGACCAGCACTTCCGGCACGTCGAGGAAAACCGGAGGTTTTGGCGGAGCGACTTCCGCATGCATTTCGTCGTGCCCGCGCAGAAAGAAAAACCATCCACCACCAGCCAGCATGACGACAAGCGCTGCTGCGCCGCCGATCATGATGAGTTTGCGCTTGCTTTTCGGTGGAGCGGCTTCCGCTGCGCCTTCAGCGCCTTCTTCAACTTTTTCGTCGTCTGCCATTGCCCGCCACCGTTCTGGAATGGGCTCGTAAGTGCCGAACTGGCTTGATTGACGCGATACAAAGGCCGTCGGCGCCGATGCGCCCTGTTGTTCCGAACGTAGGTTCGCAATGGTTAATTGAATCTTTCTTTCGGCTTCCAAGTAGGAAATTTTTGCCGGGACAGCATGGTCGGCGAGACCTTATTGCCGCCCTTGCCGACTTGCGAAAACTATCCAAGATATTGATTATAAATACTTTTACGACTTGGCACGCCCCTCGCATTAACCATACCGGACAGCAAGCTTGGGAGAGCTTTCGCGGTCCGCACGATCCGCAGCGGCCTTGGGAGAGGCAGGCACGGTTCAACGAGGGGAGGATGACCGATGGAGAACACGCTCCTTGTCGCACTATCGCGGCAAATGTCGCTTGAGCGGCAGATCGATATCATTTCGAACAACGTCGCCAACATCAACACGACCGGCTTCAAAGCCAACAAGTCGGTGTTCGCCGAATATCTGACGTCAGGCGCGCACGAAGACAATTTCAGTGGCAGCGATCGCCGCGTTAGCTTCGTTCAGGATCGCTCCGCATATCACGATTTTGCGCCTGGCCCGGCTGAGCAAACGAAAAATCCGCTCGACACAGCGATCGACGGCAAGGCTTTCTTCGCCGTGCAGACCGCAGGTGGCGAGCGCTACACCCGAGATGGTTCTTTCCAGATCAATCAGCAAGGACAACTCGTCACCACCGGCGGCGACGTCGTGTTGGGAACCGGTGGCCCGATTACATTCCAGCCGAACGACCGCGACATCAATATTGCCAGAGACGGCACCCTTACCGTTCGCGAAGGTACGACGACGCAAACGGATTCCGTCCGCGGCAAGCTTCGTCTCGTCAGCTTCGACGCCCCCCAAAAACTTCAGAACGAAGGGCGGAACACGTATTCCGCGCCAGCCGGTGCAAACCCCGTTGTTGATACGGCATCGAGTGTAAATCAGGGTTTCGTCGAAAAATCCAACGTCAATTCGGTCGCCGAGATGAGCCGAATGCTCGAGGTGATGCGAACCTATCAAAGCGTCGCCGCAATGATGCAGCAGCAGGGCGATCTGCGCAAAACCGCGATTCAAAGCCTCGCCGACGTTCCGGCTTGAAAGGACTGACCTATGCAAGCTCTTTACACCGCGGCAACTGGAATGGCCGCTCAGGAACTCAACGTTCAGGTTATTTCGAACAACATCGCGAACCTGCGCACGACGGGTTACAAGAAACAGCGCGCACAATTTCAGGACTTGCTCTATCAGCACGTTCGCCGCGTCGGTGCGCAGGCGTCTGATCAAGGCACCATTCTTCCGGTCGGAATCGATATCGGCGGCGGCGTCAAGACCGTCGGCACGCCGCGATTGATGACTCAGGGCACCATGTCGCCAACAGGCGGCGATCTCGACATCGGCATTCGTGGCGAAGGATTCTTCAAGATCCAGGTGCCCGACGGCACATACGCCTACACGCGCGACGGCTCTTTCCAGATGGACGCGCAGGGCCGCGTCGTGACATCGCAAGGCAATCCGGTTCAGCCGACCATTACCGTTCCGCAGAACTCATCCGGTCTCACGATCAATGCGCAGGGGCAAGTGTCGGTCACGACGCCGGGTACGACCACACCTACGGTCGTAGGGCAAATCGGCCTGACGCGCTTCATCAACAAGGGTGGCCTGCTTTCGATCGGCGACAATCTTTTCACCGATACGCCAGCCTCCGGTGCGCCGCAGGACGGCATTGCCAACACCGATGGTTTTGGCGACATGCAACAGGGAAATCTCGAACAAGCCAACGTCGAAGTCGTGTCGGAAATTTCAGATCTGATCGCGGCCCAGCGAGCTTACGAGATGAATGCAAAGGTCGTCAGCGCCGCCGACCAGATGATGCAATCCACCTCCGCTATAATCCGCTAAGGGAGATAAAAATGAGAATCTATCCATTTCTCCTCGCTGCAGAATTGTTCGCCGTCGCCGCCACTTCGGCCTTCGCGCAATCCGACCAGGACGCGCCGCTCAATCCGGTGCTGCGCGCAAGCATCACTGTCAACAGCGATGTCGTTCGTATCGGCGATGTCGTTGAGAATGCCGGAACGGCTGCGCAAATCGCGATCTTCCGTTCACCTGACCTCGGCACCACCGGGACGTTACCAGCGGTGCAGTTGATCGAGACGCTCCGCAATCATCAGGTGATCGGTGTGGAGACCGGCAACATCAAGGAAGTTTCCGTCACGCGCTCCTCGCGAACGCTCGCATCAAAAGAAATCGAGCAGAAAGTCGCGGGCGTGCTGGAACGGCGCAATGGACTTGGCGACGCAGCCAATCTGTCTATTATCTTCGACCGCGATCTGCGCGATCTGCAGCTCGACGCTTCCATTAGCGGCGATATGCACGCAACCGCGACACGATTCGATCCGCGCAATGGCCGCTTCGACGTAACGTTCGAGATTTCAAGCACCTCCATCGCAACGCCGACGCGTCTGCGTTTCACAGGCGTCGCCGTGGAGACAGTCGAAGTCGCAATTCTAACGCGCGGCGTGGAACGAGGCGAAGTTCTGAAAGCCTCCGACGTGATTGTCGAGCGCCGGCCCAAGCTTGAAGTCGGCAACGATGTCGAGACCCGCGATCGCGCGGTTGGGATGCAGCCGCGCAGGTCACTGCGCGCTGGACAAGCGTTAAAGGCGGCTGATCTCGGAAAGCCGGACAGAGTGACCCGCGATCAGAGCGTCACGCTGGTTTACGAGACGCTAGGCCTGTATCTCACCGGCCGCGGCAAGGCGCTTGAAAATGGCACCGAAGGCGATGTCGTCAACGTCCTCAATCTTCAGTCCAAGCGTACCGTGCAAGGTGTTGTCATCGGACCGGGCCAGGTCTCGGTGTCCATCGCAACCCCGCGCATCGTCACGGCAGCCGCGTCAATCGCCACAAACGACCAATCAGCGTCCGCGCCCACAGCAAACAGCGCGCAGTCTCAGACAATCGCCGAGACCGAATCCAAGTCTGAATCCAAGTCTGAATCAAAGAAAGCCGAGTAACTCATGTTCCAGTCACGCGCATTCAATCGAGTTCTTCTCGCCAGCAGTGTCCTCGCGCTTGGATTTGCCGCAAGCGGCTGTTCTTCACTCGATCGCCTCGCGGCCATCGGTGAAAAGCCGAAACTGTCCGCGATCGACAACCCCACAGCGCAAGCAGGCTATAAGCCGGTGTCGATGCCGATGCCCGCGCCGCAACCAGCGTCGTACAATCCGAACTCGCTTTGGCGAAACGGGTCACGCGCGTTTTTCAAGGATCAGCGCGCGCATCAGATCGGCGACATTCTCACAGTGACAGTGAACATCACCGATAAGGCGAACATCGCCAACGAAACGCAACGAAGCCGATCAAACACCGAAGATTCCGGCATCACGAATTTCTTCGGCAAGAGCAAGGTTCCAGTTGTGGGTTCGGCCATTCCCGGACGTTTGTTGACGGCAGACTCAACCGCGAGCAGCGACGGAAAAGGCTCAGTCAATCGGCAGGAAGCGTTGCAGACCAATGTCGCCGCTGTCGTCACGCAGTTGTTGCCGAACGGCAATCTCGTCGTCGAAGGCAAGCAGGAAATCCGGGTCAACCTTGAAATCCGCGAACTGATCGTCGCCGGCATCGTCCGCCCGGAAGACATCCAGAGCGACAATACGATCGACTCCAGCAAGATCGCGCAAGCCCGCATTGCATACGGCGGTCGCGGTCAAATCACCGACGTTCAGCAGGCCCGATACGGACAGCAAGTGATGGATGTGCTGCTGCCGTTCTAATCCGGCAAGCTAACGGAGACAGTTCCCGTCTCCGCGAACTCCCACACCCGGCGGCGAACCTAGGCGCGGCAGGGTGTACCAAGACGCGACCTTCGTTGGCTCCCCCAACGAAGGTCGTGGCTGTTTGAGATTTCAGAAATTAAAATGCAACAAGAGCAGCACGCCTACTCGTCGCGGTAAACCTTCTCGCGCTTCTCGTGGCGCTCCTGCGCCTCAACTGAGAGAGTCGCGATGGGCCGTGCTTCGAGACGCTTGAGCGAAATCGGCTCGCCGGTTTCTTCGCAGTAGCCGTAGGTATCGTCGTCGATGCGCTGGATTGCCGCGTCGATCTTGGAAATCAGCTTGCGTTGACGGTCGCGGGCGCGAAGTTCGATCGCACGATCAGTCTCCGACGATGCGCGGTCCGCGAGATCAGGATGATTGACGTTCTCTTCCTGAAGCTGCTGAAGCGTCGTCTTCGACTCCCGAAGAATCTCTTCCTTCCAGTCAAGCAGCTTGCGACGGAAATACTCCCGCTGCCGCTCATTCATGAAAGGCTCTTTTTCGGAGGGCCGATAGTTCTTCAACTTTTCCAAAGGCAGTCCATCTCAACTTGCAAGGCGGGGGAAACGGCCCCTCCGCGCGGCAGCTTATATAGCGGGGGCTTGCGACAAACAATATCGGCTGTAAGGCGCAAAACACCCACACACGGGGATTTTGCGGCTCGTCAGAAGGAACCGAAGCAAGCTCAAATTGAAGGGATTCGACTGGAAAAGAGGGGTTATTGGCCCGCCTTCGCCAATTCCACTTCGACCCGAAGTTCAATCTCCGACAAAACCTGGTCGAGGCCGGGATCGCCGGACATATTTTTCAGTTCCGCGGCTGCGGTGCGAAGGCGGACGACGGTTGAGGAATCGAACGAGCCTGCGAGAAGACCGATCTTGAGATCATCGAGGACATCAAGTGCACTACGTCCGCGCGCGACGGATCGCTTGCGGCGCTCCACTGCGTCTTCCACGCCCTGCATTGCCAGCAATGCGTCGATTCCTCCGGCGGCCCGCGGTGCCATGATGGATCTAGTCTCGGCAGATGTGCCGATATCGTCGAGTGAAAAGCTGGACGAACTTGATCGCCTGGCGTTTGACGACGGCGATGCCAGAGATGCTCCATTCGCCCCGTAAATCCGCATCGCCCGTGTCTCGCTTCTCGTCTCGCTTCAATTCATCGCGCGAGCATCCCGGAACAAGGTCGTCCTTTATGGTTAATAGCGCGTAAATAACCCGGCAAAATGTGCCGGACGCGGCAACTTCGCCGACTGGATTGCTCAGTCCATTCATCGCCAAAATCATAAATGATATAACAAAAACAGATGCTTACCATGTATTGCAGGCCTTGGCACGGCTCTCGCATAGTTAATGGCAGACTAACCTCGTGGGGAGCACGGGGCGTGGGCCAAAGACCTCAGCGGGGAGCAGAGGATGTTTCGGATTTTCAATTCAGCCTGCATGGCAATCGCCGTGCTGATGGTGTCCAGTCTGCAGGCAGGCGCGACGTCGCGGATCAAGGATCTCGCGAACATTGAGGGCGTGCGCCAAAACCAGTTGATCGGCTACGGCCTCGTTGTCGGTCTCAACGGCACAGGCGACACGCTCAACAACATTCCATTCACGAAGCAGTCGCTGCAAGCAATGTTGGAGCGCATGGGCGTCAACATTCGTGGCGCGACCATTCGTACCGGTAACGTCGCCGCGGTGATGGTCACTGGCAATCTGCCACCGTTCGGCACGCAAGGCACACGAATGGATGTCACCGTGTCAGCGCTTGGGGACTCAAAAAATCTGCAAGGCGGCACGCTGCTCGTTACCCCCCTCCTCGGCGCTGACGGCAACGTCTACGCGGTGGCGCAGGGATCATTGGCGATCGGCGGATTTTCGGCCGAGGGCGACGCTGCCAAGATCACCCGCGGTGTGCCGACGGTTGGCCGAATCGCCAACGGTGCCATCATCGAGCGCGAAATCGAATTCGCCCTGAACAAATTGCCGAATGTCCGCCTTGCCTTGCGCAACGGCGACTTCACCACGGCCAAACGCATCGCGGCTGCAGTCAACGACTTCCTCGGTACCAAGACCGCCGAGCCTGTCGATCCTTCAACCGTGCAGTTGAGCATTCCACCTGAATTCAAGGGCAACGTCGTTGCTCTGCTCACTGAAATCGAGCAGTTACAAGTCGAGCCGGATCTGGCTGCAAAAATCATCATCGACGAACGCTCCGGCATTATCGTAATGGGCCGCGATGTACGGGTGGCAACTGTCGCCGTCGCGCAAGGCAATCTCACGGTTACGATTTCGGAAAGCCCACAGGTTAGTCAGCCTGCGCCGTTCTCACGTGGACGAACGGTCGTGACACCGAACACGCGCGTTGGCGTGCAGGAAGATGGCAAAAAACTCGCGGTCGTGAAAGATGGCGTCTCGCTTCAACAGCTTGTCGATGGCCTTAACGGTCTTGGTATAGGCCCGCGCGATCTGATCGGGATCTTGCAGGCTATCAAGGCGGCAGGTGCGATCCAGGCCGACATCGAGGTGATGTGATGAACACCTCAAGCATGCCGGCAAAAGCACTAATGCCGACGATCAAAGGGCGCCCGGATCTCGCGCTATCACAAGCGCTCGACAAGGTGTCGCCTCAAACACAAAAGAAGCTGAAGGGGAAGTCCGAGGATTTCGAAGCCGTGTTTCTGAACTCGATGTTCGCGCAAATGACGAGTGGCATTAAGGCCGACGGTCCATTCGGCAACACAACAGGTACCGGTGTCTGGCGCTCGATGGTCACCGAACAATATTCGAAATCGTTCGCAGCAGCAGGCGGCGTCGGAATTTCAAAAGATGTTTACCGCTCGCTGATCCTTCAACAGGCCAACCGCGCCGGCTAGGTCAAAGAGGCACACATGACACCGAACCCACCGCAAGCCAAAGCACCATCGCCCTCACCGCTCGCAACGCCAGCCGACGCACGGCGTCTCGCGGAAGGGCTCATGGCGGTGATGACGTCGTTGCTCGGTGTCGTTGAACGGGAAACGGAACTTGTGCGCGCGGGTGACGTTCGCGGCGCAATAGCCCTTGAAGGTGAAAAGAGCGAACTGTCGCGTCAGTATGTGAACGCGATCTCGAAGCTCAAGGGCAGCCGTGATTATCTCACGCAATCGGCGCCGGACCTGCTCGCCGCACTTCATCGTCACCATGACGTGTTCCGCGCCATGCTTCAGGTCAACCTGACCGTGCTCGCTACAGCGCATGCGGTTTCCGAAGGAATCGTCCGCGGAGTGAATGGCGAACTACAGCGCCGCAATATGCCGAACGGGTATACAGCGGCAGGCCAACGCGCCGCACCTAGTCACCGCAGCAATACGACACCGCTCTCGGTCAGCCGATCGCTCTGACCTACCGCGCTTTGCGGGCGTCACGTCCCGAGCCGCAATTCATAATTATTTGAATCAATTTTGTTTCAGCGCTTAAGCAAGGCGTTGAGAGGCTTCAGCCATGTTGGGTGCTGGAGGGTTGGGGTTTGACTCAAGGGAGGCCAGAGGCTCCATGGGTACAGACTTCAACATCAAGCCGTTCGGGGGATCGGCCGCAGCAACTGTCATCGAACCATCGCAGAGCGGTGCGAAGGCGGCTGTCCAGACAGAGTTACCGGCACACAAGCCCGTGACAGCATTAGACGACGCGCTTGGCGCGCGGAACAATCCACAAGCCGAGAACGACAGGCTCTTGCGCCAAACCATTCTCGATCGCGCGGCAGGTGAGATCGTCTACCGCGTCGTCGACAATCGGACCGCGCTTGTGGTGCGGCAATTCCCTGATGAGGCGAGGTTACGCGCCCGCGCTTACATGCGCGTCATGGATATCGCGCGGCAGGACAATCTGCTGCACAAAATTACCGACATGAAGATTTGAGAACGCCGACGTTCAACTCTGATGAGCGTACGCTGTTTCGAGCGATTGCGCGCCGGTGGCACCGTTGGTCAGAACTGTTTTAATTTGAGCCGTACCGGCCTTTGTCAGCGTAAATTTCGAGTCGCCAAACTTGAAGGAATTGTCTTTGATCAGGACATCCTGATACTTCAGCGAGGCTCCGCTTTGAAATCTAACTTTGGCGCGAAATCCAATGACATTGGAAATCTGGAGATTGAACTTGGTGTTGTCGGCGTAGGCACCGGTCCAAGTGCCCTCATAGCTGGGGGCATCGACCGGCACATACGGTGTCTTGGATACGTTGACGTTAGAGCCAACCGCAATGTAGTTCGACGAAAGGATGCTGTAGATATCGCCCATCGAAGAACCTCGCGGCGTTATGCGCGGCCCGACAACCCGGCAGCAAGATTGCAATTGATGTCGATCAGCGGCTTCAGCAATTCGCGCTTCGGATTGATCTGTAATTCCATCGTTTGCGTCATGACGAATGTGCCGATGTTGGCAATGTTCTGCCTGACTTCAATGGTCTGAGGATTCTCGTCGCTTGTTACAGCACTGAGTAGGATGGACCAAAGTTTGCGGTTAAACAAAAGCGCGGCATTGAAATCCGAGCCATGCGCGTCCCAGTTGGACATGGCATTCTGCAGCTTATTCGCCGCTTTCAGGAGTGCCTGTGCTTCGATTTCGCGAGGATTTGCACTTGTTTGCGCGACACGTGCGTAGGCCTGAGCAGCATTGGTCATTCAATTCCCCATTTGGAAAGCTTTGAAAGGCCAATTTCTTTGGCTTGAATTAAAAACTGTAAAGCTCTCCGCTTAAAATATGATTACACCACGACCAGGTTGCCAAAAATCCAAAGAAAAACGGCGGGGTTTCCCCCGCCGCCTTGTTTCTTGTGACTGCGGCTGAACTTAGCGCAGCAGCTGGAGAACGCTCTGGTTCGACTGGTTGGCCAGCGCGAGCGCGGAAACCGCGATCGACTGACGTGTCGCCAGCGCCTGGCTGTTCGCTGCTTCTTCGTTGGTATCGGCCAAGGTCAGGTTGGACGAACCGGTTTGCAGCACGTTGATCAGGTTCTTTGAGAAGTCCTGACGGATCTGCACGACCGACAAGTTCGAACCGAGAGCCGACGCCTGGGTGCGCAGCGAGCTGCTGGCGGTTCCCAGAGCCGTGATCACTGCGTTCGCCGAGGTCGAGTCCTTAAAGTCGGTCCCGGAAACGAGAGCGCTCAATCCGAGGCCGCCCGCATCCGATAGCTTGCCCGTGATGTTGAGCTTGGACGTACCGGTTTCGTTGAAGGTCAGCTTCAGATTGTCGCCGTTCAACAGGTTGATGCCGTTGTAGGACGAGTCCTGGGCCGTCTTCGTGATGTTGTCGATGATGGTGTTGTACTGCG
>JBBRNE010000007.1:0-153073 GCA_038230475.1 Hyphomicrobiales bacterium | reverse complement strand
CGACCCTGCGCCATCAGCACATCAACTTGCCGAAGCTTCGCAACAATCTCTTCAGCCGTATGCCTCTTCCTTGCCATCGATCCTATCCTCCATCCGAAAATTATACTTCAGGGAGGACCACTTCAAAGGGGGCAGATCATTATATTCTAAAAATCGGCGACTGCCTATCATTGCGATTTCTGAAATGCCAAATGCGGAGTGCCGTGTGTCGCCGAATGCATTAGCTCGGCAAGTGGCAGGTGCTGCTCATATTTTCCATCTAACCACCGAAGCATCGTGGGAACTAACGCGATCCCTCGGAAAGCGAATGTCGGTTTTCGGTGGAGCAACCCGCCTTTATCTACCGAACCTAACCGAAGAAACCGAAGATCCTTATCAACACCCCCTTTGGCTATTGCAGAACGGAGGTGAGAGCCAGTTTATCAAAGATATAGCCGCACGTGTTTTGCCTTTTGCTTTTTTGGGAGACAGCGGCCCAGATGATTTTCCGCGATTTTCCATTATCCGCGATTTTGTCGCGCGGCGTGCATTAGAGAAGAACCCATCAAGCACCGAAAGAGAGCGAGCGGTCGACGAACTTGGTGTTCTCAAAATCGAATTCACTGAGGCAATAGAAGAGCGCGATTCTTGGCAGAGCTTAGCCCAAGAAGAACAAGTTAAGCGCCTTGCCGCTGATGCTGAGATTGAGCGCCTTAAAGAAGAAATTTCGAGGTTGGCAGCAAAAGCGTTCGCCTTGGAGCATCACTTATCTGAAAAAGCCGATCATTCATCGGTAGTGGCCAAAGCAGATCGACCACTTGAAGCTTATGAAGATTTGGAAGATTGGGCGGACGAGGTGCTTGGTTACACCGTTCGTATCCACCATGCAGCCTTGAAGGATTGTAAGAAAAATGGGCACGACAATGTGCTAGATCGCATAGAATCTGCGCTAATCGTTATTCGCGACTATCTCGTTCCACTTAAAATGCATGGCGGCATAGACCGACGCGATCTGCTGCACGAAAAGCTTGGTGAGATTGGAATGGAAGACACGCCTTGCTTTGTTGATCGCGACGAAGCGAAACGCGCGCCCGGTTATTCAGTTCAATACGAAGGCAATGCCGAGGTTTTGTTTGACCATATCAAATACGGTAATGGTTATGACAACGCGAACCAAATACGAATTTACTATTTTTGGGATAGTCAACGAAAACGTCTTGTGATTGGCAAGATGCCGTCTCATCTTAAAAACAATCTGACGTCTTGACGTCATGCCCGGCTTCGCAGTTCGAGCGAGGCCCTGAGGAAAATCCTTACAACACCTTATTGCTCGCCTTCACCTTGTCCGCGTCGAGATACAACTGCTCGCCCATCGATTTGAATTTTTCCGACATTTGCGCCATGCCGTCCTCGATGGTGCCTTTCATCGTCATGCCGACTTTCAAACCAAGCGCTGACTTCTCGTTGTCGCCGAGCGTCGCCGCATAGTCACGAACATCCTGCGTGATTTTCATCGAGCAGAATTTCGGCCCGCACATCGAACAGAAATGCGCGACCTTATGCGCGTCCTTCGGCAGCGTCTCGTCGTGATAAGCACGCGCGGTGTCAGGGTCCAAACCTAAATTAAATTGATCCTCCCAGCGGAAATCGAAACGCGCGCGGCTCAACGCGTCGTCACGCAACTGCGCCGCCGGATGACCCTTCGCAAGATCCGACGCATGCGCCGCGATCTTGTAGGTGATGACACCAACTTTGACGTCGTCGCGGTTCGGCAAACCAAGATGCTCCTTCGGCGTCACATAGCAAAGCATCGCGCAGCCGAACCAGCCGATCATCGCAGCACCGATGCCCGACGTGATGTGATCGTAGCCCGGCGCGATGTCAGTCGTCAGCGGGCCTAACGTATAAAATGGCGCTTCGCCGCACTCCTTGAGCTGCTTGTCCATGTTGATCTTGATCTTGTGCATCGGCACATGGCCGGGGCCTTCGATCATCACCTGGCAGCCTTTTGCCCACGCGATCTTCGTGAGTTCGCCGAGCGTTTCCAACTCAGCAAACTGCGCGCGATCATTCGCATCCGCAATTGAGCCGGGACGCAAACCGTCGCCCAGCGAGAACGACACGTCATACTTGCGCATGAGATCGCAGATGTCCTCGAAGTGCGTGTAGAGGAAACTTTCCTTGTGATGCGCGAGGCACCACTTCGCCATGATCGAGCCGCCGCGCGACACGATGCCGGTGACGCGGTTCGCCGTGAGGTGAATGTAAGGCAGCCGCACGCCGGCATGGATGGTGAAATAATCCACGCCCTGTTCGCACTGCTCGACCAGCGTGTCGCGATACAATTCCCATGTCAGCTTCACAGGGTCGCCGTCGCATTTTTCCAGCGCCTGATAGATCGGAACGGTGCCGATCGGAATCGGCGCGTTGCGCAAAATCCATTCGCGCGTGGTGTGAATGTTGCGGCCGGTCGACAGGTCCATCACAGTGTCCGCACCCCAGCGGATCGCCCACACCATTTTGTCGACTTCTTCCTCGACCGACGAAGTGACCGCGCTGTTGCCGATGTTGGCGTTGATTTTTGTGAGGAAATTACGACCGATGATCATCGGTTCCAATTCGCCGTGATTGATGTTGCACGGAATGATGGCGCGGCCGCGCGCGATCTCAGAGCGCACGAATTCCGGCGTCACGAATGCGGGCACTAATGCCCCGAAGGATTCGCCGTCGGCGAGAGCTGCTTCGGCGCGCTCGAGCTGCACCTTGCGTCCGAGATTTTCGCGCGTGGCGACGTAGATCATTTCCTTGGTGATGATGCCGGCGCGTGCAAACTCATATTGCGTGATCATAGCGTCGCCGACGCCGCGGATCGGTTTGTGATGCGCTTTGAACTGCGCGGCAGCATGTGCTGCGCCGACATTGCCGTTGTCTTCAGCCTTGATTGCGCGGCCTTCATATTCCTCAACGCCGCCGCGCTCCTTCACCCACGCGATGCGCGGGCGCGACAGACCCGCATTAACGTCGATGATGACGTTCGGATCGGTGTAGGGGCCGGACGTATCGTACACGGGCAAGTTCGGCTCGTCCGCGCCTTCCGAGAGAACGATCTCGCGCAGCGGCACCTTCACATCGGGTGCTTCATCCGGCGTGATGAAAATCTTGCGCGACGACGGCAGATTGCCGGTGGTGACGGCGGCCTTGATGTTTGCCGAGTTGATTTGCTTGTTCATGGTGTGTCTCCCGTTCGGGTGAGGTCGTGTTTCAGCGATATCCAAAAAAGAAAAGAACGAATCCGATGGCGGCCCAGCCGATGCCGGCGATCAGCGGCATCTGCGGATGCTTCAGCATCATGCCGCCGCGCTCTGCCACAAAACGCGGAGCCAGCAAGCGAGCTGCGCTGGAGATCGTGATCAGCCAGCCGATAATGGTAATCAGCACGCGCCAATCCAGCCGCCACACATTATGAACAAGCAGGATCGCGATGCCCGCAGGCAGCAGGACGAGGCCGCTCAGGAACAAGAGCGCGCGGCTGCCGAGAAATTCCTGCGACAGCTTGCGGAATTCATCCTGATTAATGAGAACCGCAAGCCCGATCACGATCATCACCGGACCGATCAGCTTTGCGAGAAAGATAGATGTTGGCATTCAAATCTCCTTCTGCCTCTTTTGACCAGCGCCCCCACCCGCCGCGCCTTGCGCGACTCGCTCCACCGCATGCGGGTGAGGGTTGGGGAGCCCGAGCCAGTCGCGCACGCGCGCGTCCGGATCGACGTTCATGGTGATGTCGCTGACAACCGCGATCGAATTGGCGCCCGCCGCGAAAATCTCAGCAGCGTGTTCGAGTTTGATGCCGCCAATTGCCACGAGTGGAATGTCGCCGACGGTCAGCTTCCATGCGGTGATGCGCTCGATGCCCTGCGGTTTGAAACGCATCGACTTCAATGTCGTGAAGAAGATCGGTCCCAGCGCGATGTAATCCGGCGCGTGCATCAGCGCGTTGTTGAGCTCTTCCTCGTCATGCGTCGAGATGCCGAGTGTCACGCCTGCGTTCTTGATCGCGGTCACGTCTGCACCGGCGAGGTCTTCCTGGCCGAGATGAATATGTTTTGCGCCGCAGTCGATGGCCGCGCGCCAGTAATCGTTGACGACGAGTTTCGTTGCCGTGCCTTTGGTGACGGCGAGCGCTTCGCGCACCAGCGCGTTCGCTTGTGTTGCGTCGAGATTCTTCGCGCGCAATTGAATGGTGCCGACGCCGAGTTTCGCGAGCCGCGCAACCCATGCGACGCTGTCGACGACAGGATAAAAGCGATCAGGATACGGCATGCCAGAACGGTGTCCCAACGACAGGAGTTGAAGGAGAAGCGAAGTCGCGCGCGCCCATCAGGCCCGCTGCGTAACCAGTGCGTCCGGCTTCGACCGCGAGACGAAACGCATTTGCCATTGCGACAGGATCGTTTGCTTTTGCGATGGCGGTATTGAGCAACACGGCGTCGTAGCCAAGTTCGAGCGCTTCAGCGGCGTGCGATGGCGCGCCGAGACCGGCGTCGACGACAAGCGTTATATCCGGCAGGCGCTGGCGCAGAAGTTTCAGCGCGTCGCGATTGGTAATGCCGCGCGCACTTCCAATCGGCGAGGCCCACGGCATCACGACTTTGCACCCGGCATCGACAAGACGCTGCGCGACGCTCAAATCTTCGGTGCAATAGGGGAACACCTCGAAGCCGTCTTTGATAAGGATTGAAGCTGCTTCGACAAGTCCAACGACATCGGGCTGCAGCGTTTCGTCGTCGGCGATGACTTCAAGCTTGATCCACGAGGTGTTGAACAATTCGCGCGCGAGCTTCGCGGTGGTGACAGCCTCACGCACGCTCTTGCAACCGGCGGTGTTCGGCAGCACCGTGACTTTGAGTTCGCGGATCAACGACCAGAACGCATCGCCGGTTTTGCCGCCTGCGGTTTCGCGGCGCACGGAAACCGTGACGATCTCGCTGCCGGATGCGCGGATCGAATCCTGCATGATCTTCGGCGATGGATACAGCGCGCTGCCGATCAGGAGGCGCGAGGAGAATTCCTTGCCGTAGAATTTCAGCATGGGCCGCTTCCCTGATTGCTGTAAATGCCAGACGTCATCCAGAGGCGCGGGCCGTCGTCGGCGAGCCTCGAAGGATGACAGATGGTGAATGCGGCCATCCTTCGAGGCGCGCAAGCAAGAGCGCGCACCTCAGGATGACGGCGTTGTTTGCGGAGAGGCATGCCTATCCTCCCTGCCGGGGCGTGAGGATTTCGACAGCATCGTTGTCGTTGAGCGGCGTGTCCGACCATTTCGCGCGCGGGACCACGTCGTAATTCACAGCGACTGCCAGATGCGCGCCCTCATATTCAAGTTCGGTGAGCAACGCATCGACGCGCGTGGCTTTGGCTTCGACCATTTCACCGTTGACGATCAGGCGCATTGCATCACCTCATTGTCGATGAGGCCGCGCTGCACGTAACTCAGTGTCAATTCCGCCAGCGCAGGCGCAAGCAGGAAGCCGTGGCGATAAAGTCCGTTCACTGCAATCTTGGTCTTGTCGATGGCGATGCGGGGCAGATTGTCCGGGAACGCCGGACGAAGCCCTGCACCGATCTCGACAATGCGCGCTTCGGCAAATGCGGGATGAACCGCGTAGGCGGCGGTGAGCAATTCGAGCGCGGAGCGAACGCTGACGCCGGTGTCTTCCGACTCGATTGAGGTTGCGCCGATCATGAAACGGTTGCCGTCACGCGGAATGATATACAGCGGCCAGCGCGGATGAATGAGCCGCACCGGGCGCGACAACTGCACTTCATCCGTCTCGACGACGATCATCTCGCCCTTGACGCCGCGCAGATCGGGAAATGCGTCGCGCGCGGCCAATCCACGGCAGTCGATGACGAACTTTGAATCCCTCGCCAAATCATCCGGCGTGACATCCAATCCGAATTTTATCGTTGCGCCTGCCGCCGAAAGCTTCTCGTGCAGCCTCGGCAACGCCGTGCGCGGCTCGACATGGCCTTCGTCCGCAAAAAACAACGCATCGCGGAAGCGGCCTTCAAGTGCGGGCTCCAGTTCGGAAACGCCGCTGGCGTCGAGCTGCTGGTGATCGGTCGTGAGCTTGGCGAAGCGTTCGTAGTCGTTGCGGTCGCGCGAATGCGCCACGACCAGCGAACCGTTGAACGGGGTGTCGGGCAATTGCTCGCGCCACAGATCGAGCGAGCGGATTCCAAGGCGCGTGATCAAAGGCTCTGACGATTCGCGCTCGCACCAAGGCGACAACATTCCGCCGGCGATGTGGCTGGTCGCCTGCGTCATCTCGGCATTGCCGCGCTCATGCAACGTCACGGCGTATCCAGCGCGCGCGAACGCAAGCGCCTGCCACGTGCCGGCAATGCCTGCGCCGATCACGCTTACAGGTGCGTTGACGTTTACGGGTATATCCCCCTGCGGGGTTTTCGAACTCTGAAGCATCCCTGTCCCTTCGCCGGCATGACCCGGATCAGGTTCAAAGGGTCACCGCGCAACTGCGGTATCTCAGCTCCACGCCGGAGCCCCCCTCGGAACATGCTTTATGTTATGCGCGCAGGGCGGCCTGTCAATGTTTGCGCAACGAATTCCCTGCAAATTGCGGGGAACAACCAGCGCCGCGCGCTACCCTCTCTCGGTCGAAAGCACATCATTATGCCGATTGCAGCGACTCATATCGCAATCCGCAATCGCCTTGCGCAAGGCGCGCTGCCGCTATGCGTGGGGCTTGGCGTGTATGCCTTGCTGCTGATTGCGGGCAACCGCTTGCTCGCCGACCCGGACACCTATTGGCAGATCACCATTGGGCGCTGGATTTTCGATCATCGCGCTGTGCCTGTCAGCGACATTTATTCGTTCACGATGCTTGGCAAGCCTTGGATCTCGACGCAGTGGCTGGCGCAGCTTTTGTATGGCGAAGCCTATGCGCTGGCGGAGTGGCCGGGCGTCGTCGTGCTGACGTCGCTGCCGATTGCGTTGACCTACGGAATTCTAGCGCGGTTTCTCGAGCGGCGTGTCGGCGTCATCGCCACGCTCGTTCTGGTCTCGATTTCATTTGCAATCGCGTTGCCTCATCTGCTGGCGCGTCCGCATGCGCTGTCGCTGCCGATCATGGTGGTATGGGCAGGCGTCTTGCTGTCGGCGGCAGAGCGGCGCGAAACACCATCGTTGTGGTTCATCGTGCTGATGACGCTGTGGGCGAACATTCACGGCAGCTTCGTGTTCGGATTGTTGCTGGTCGCGCCATTTGCGCTCGATGCGTTGGTCAATGCCGGGACGCCGATCAAAAAAGATTTGGCGTTGAGTTGGGCCGGTTTCGGTGTCGCCACGCTGGTTGCCAGTTGCCTCACGCCCTATGGATGGAATTCGCTGTTCGCCGCGCAGAACATTCTCAGTCTCGGCGAAGCGCTCTCGATCATTCGCGAATGGGCACCGGCGAATTTCTCAAGCTTCGGACTGTTCGAGGCTTGTATGATGGGAGGCTTTGCGCTCGCGCTTGTCACCGGCGTGACGTTTCCACCTGTGCGTATCCTTATTCTGCTCGGGCTGTTGCATATGGCGCTGACGCATGTGCGCAACGCCGACGTGTTCGCGTTGCTGACGCCAATGGTGCTGGCAGCGCCGCTTGCTGCGCGCTTCAAGAATTTCGCCGATGCGGCGTCTCCAGCGCTGCCGACGCCGGATCCGCGCAGGTATGCGATGCCTGCGGTCGTGGCTGTGATCCTGACAATCGGTATCGCTGGCGTGACGAAATACGAGCCGAACGAATGGATTTCGCCGGAAGCGGCGGTGTCGGTGTTGAAGCTCTATGGACCCAAGCGCGTGTTCAATGACTACGATCTCGGCGGTTATCTGATCTGGCGCGGCGTGCCGACCTATATCGACGGCCGCACCGAATTGTTCGGCAGCGATTTCATGGTCGAACACAACGCGGCGAGTTCGTTGCAAAAGCCGCTGAAGTTTCTCGAATTGCTGGATTCGCAGAATATCGACGCGACGATCCTGCGGCGTCAGACGGCGGGCTCGAAACTGCTGGACCGGATGCCGGAATGGCAGCAGGTGTTCGCCGATGACATTGCGGTGGTTCATATCCGCAAACCGAAAGCGAACGCTTCAACTCCGCAGAAATAATCTCCCGCAAAGACACCTGTTTATTCAAGTCTTCAAACAGAAAGGCCGACTTCGATTTGAAGTCGGCCTTGTTCATTTCAAAAACGGTCAGTGATGATGGCGGTGATGACGATGGATGCGGTGATGACGCACGGGACGCTCCGTCGCGAACGCATCGAACAGGCTTGGCTGCGCTGCGGTCGATGCCTGCTGCTGTTCGATTCTCTGACGCTTGCCGACGCCATAATAACCCGCGGCGTAATAATGCACGGCACGATCATAGTTGCCGCCCGCCGCCTGATAGGCTCCGGCGAGATACTTCACCGCGTAAGTGAGATTGGTTTCCGGATCGAGCAGACCTTCCGCCGAGCCGGTGTAACCCATGCCGCGCGCGGTTCCGAGACGGATTTGCATCATGCCGTAGTTGCCCTTGCTGATGGCGCGGGGCTGATAGCGGCTCTCGCGCATGATCACGCGATGCACGAGTTCCACGGGAACTCCGTTGGCTGCGGCGTGGCTCGCGACCATCGATGAGTATTGCGACTGATCTGCAGACGCGGGATGAATCAGCAATAGCGCCGCGGCTGCGGCGAGCAGTGTTGTCTTCATTTAGATTTCTATCCTGAGGGAGATGAATGGTCGCGCTGCATCGTTGCGGGCGCGAGGCGAATGGCCCTGCTCAATGGCAGTGGGCGTCTGCGTGTCGTTTTAAAGCGAAATGTGCAGACATTATGTCGCCAGAATTTATCGTCAAAGATGAGTGACTTAGCGACAACGGGGGCGTTGATCACAGAGTCCGGCAACGTGCACGAGACTCAATTGGAACGAATCATGCCCCCACGCGCCACATCTTCGTCACTTTTGCTCTCGCATGGCGTCGAGCGTCTCGAAGTCACGCTCAAGATCACCACCGCCATTCTCGCGCTTGCAGCGGGCGTCTACACATATTTGGGCGTCCGCGAATTGCTCAACGGCAGCGCGACGACCGTGTTCTTCGCAGCGGTGATTTATTCCGTCGCGGTGTCCGTCGGCATCTATGCATTCTGGATTTTCCTGATGCAATTCATGCCGCATGTCGTTCACCGCACCGGGCGCAATCTGATGTTCGGGTGCATGTTGCTCGGCTCGTTGATGATCGTGGCGATGTCGTCATGGTTGAATGCGTCGGCGCTGGCGGGCGCGGCGGCAATCCAGCAGCATCTCGCGATCACTGTGCAGAATTACACGCGCGATCTGGATGTCGCCAATAACAATTCAATCGCCGCGCAAAGTCTGTTGCCGGATATTCAATTGGCGTCGTCGCGGTTCTCGAAGTTGGCTGAAGCTGAACGCGCGGGCTCTCTCACCGGCACGGCGGGGTCCGGCACCGTCGTGCAGCTTCTCACGCAAATGTCGTCGCAACTTGATAGTTTGGGCCAACAAGTCGAGGCGTCCGGCAAGCAGGTGGCAGGACTCTATGAGCGCGGCGGCAAGCACCTCGCCAAGATGCGCGAACTGATTTCGGATCGTGGCCCGATCGCCACGCGCAGCGACGCGTTCGCCAGCGAATCGCTGGCTCTGATGGGTGTGATCGCCAATCTGCAGCAGACATCCGTAGCACCTTCGGTCAAGCGCGCTGCGGATTCGTTGAAGTCGGGTTTCATTGCACCCGCGGCAGGTGGCGGCGGCGATCTCGCCTCCCGGCAGACAGCCGTCGTTGGCAAGGTCGAAAACTCGATTGCATTGCAGGCGGCATCGCTGTCGGAGGCTGCGGATAAAATTATAGCCATGCCAAAGGTCGAGCCTGCGCGGTTTCAAACTTTGAATCCGGCCGAAGCGGTGTTGCGCTACGCAGGGGACTTCATTCCAAGTTGGGCCGGAGCAATTTCCATCGATCTGATGCCCGCTGTGCTGGTGCTTATTCTCTGCGTCGTCCATGCAGCGATCCGCCGCGAGGGACTTCCCACGACAACGGCGTCGTCGATGACGGCGGCTGAGATGATGGCGGCGTTGCAGATGACGCGCGAGATCGAGGCCGCGCGGCGCGAGGTGGACCCTGAGACAAATCCCGAAGACGCGGATGAGCGTGTGCCGGATGTGGCCGCCGAGGAGCGAAACATTACGCCGCTGTCGTCTGCACGTCTCACCAAGTAACGCCGATGCAGCGCTCAACGACAATTCAGCAACGGTTTCACACATGGCTGGCGGGTCATCCCGACGACCAGGTGCTGCGCTGGATTTTTCGCACCGTTGTCGTCGTGACGGTTGCGGTGCTCGGTGTCGATCTCGCCAATATGAACGGTCTGCTCGATACGCCGGAGAGCGGCACCTCGCCTTCGACGCAGACATCGTCGCCGTCTGCGCCTGACACATCGACACCGAGCTTGATCCCGGCGATCCTTGCGCCGTTCCTTCCCGGCAAGGGGCGCTTGTCGCCGATGCCGCAGCCCGACGGCGCGCTGTCGAAGCCGATGACGTTCGAGTTGGTGAGCGGCGGCCGATTGATGGCGACGGGAACGATCACGCCGGGAATCTTCGAGGCGTTCTCCGCCGAAGTGACCAAGCGCAGCGATTACATCAAGACCGTTGTATTGAATTCTCCCGGCGGTTCGGTCGGCGACGCACTCGCGATGGGAAAACTCATTCGCGAGAAGAAATTCGCGACCGAAGTTGAAAACGGAAAATACTGTGCGTCGTCATGTCCGCTGGTGTTCGTCGGCGGTGTTGAGCGCCGCGCGGGCGAAAAGGCCGCCATCGGCGTGCATCAGGTGTTCGCGATGGCCGGCGATGTATCCGCTGTGAAAGATGGCATGAACGAAGCGCAGCGGGTGTCGGCGCGATGCCAGCGTTATCTCGGCGACATGGGCGTCAACCTTCAGATGTGGGTGCACGCGATGGAAACGCCGAAGGAGAAGCTGTTTGTCTTCAAGCCGGATGAGTTGAAGTCGTTGAATATTGTCACGGCTGCAAACGTTCCGGCGACGACAGCGTCCCAACCGCAACCGTCCACGAAGCCACGCGGCTAATTCGGTTGCAAATTCGGCAGCGACGTAACGTTCACGTTTATTGTGCCGTCGGCTTCCGCGATGACGCGCAAGGTATTTGAATCGAATTCAATGCCGACCAGCGTCAAAGACGCGACCGCGGCTTCGACGCGAATGCCCTGACCGTTCTTGCGAAAGTCCGAGACGATACTCGCGATCTTCTGCTGGGCGTTTGCCGCAAAAGCTTTCAGGTCGATGGTGGCGCGTTGTTCGAGCGCGCGTTGCAGGTAAGGGATTGCGGGGCGCGCAGCTGCACCAAGCAGTCCGAACGCCGAATCCGATTCTACCGCAAGTTCGAGATCGGTCAACTTGAGGATTTGCTGACGTTGGTCGAGCACGGGACGGCCCCAGATGTGAATGGTCGCTTCGCCGCCGAGGCCGAGATAGCTTGTCTTTTCCTTGGCGTTGACCAGCAGCGAAATCAGCAAACGATCTCCCGCAGCGCCCACGCTCGCACTTTTGACGGTGACATCGACTGAACCGCTTCCGTCTTCCGGAAAGGTTTTTCCCTTCAATTGCGCTTCGACGATTTTGCTGACCTCGGTGAATGGCAGATCGATCGGCACGCCGATATTGACGCGACCGCCATCGACCGGCTGCACGATCTCAAGTGTCGCGGGGAACGGGCAATTCGGCTTTGTTTCGGTTGCCACCACGCGCGTCTCCGCCTGAAGGCCGAGCATTAACGTTGCGGTGTTTGCATCGATGCGGGGCTGCGCGGCGACGGCCTTGACGGGCCGCATCTCCAGCCAAAGCGCCGGCATTCCCGGTGCCGCTGCTGGCAACGCGAAGGAGCGGCACATCTTGGCCCACTCGCGCCGCGCGTTGTTCTCCAGCGATTTGTCATTGCGCAAGCGTTGTTGCAGCAGCGCGATCTGTTCGTTGACGGTTTTGTCGATCAGCGGTTTGACCTGGGCGGGGACGGCCATCTTTGCACCCGCGACGGTGAGGCTGCTGTCATTGAGCGTGACTTGCGCGGTGAGCTTCGGATCGATCCGCCAGTTGGTCAGAATTTCCGGTCGCGCCGTCATTGCCACATTGCCGTTGATGGCAGCGTTGGCGTTCAGATTTTTGATCGAGACGTTGCCGATTTGCTGTGCGGCTTTGCTGCCGAGAACATTGCTCAGTGCATTTCCCAACGCAGTTCCGCCCGCCGTCGAAAGCGAACCGAGAACGGTGAGCTTGCCGTCGAGTGGCGTCGAGAGCGCCAGCACGTTCTGCGAACCGAGCACCGCAATCGGTCCGCGCGCCACGGTCCAGTTGATGTCGGCGTTGGTAAGAATTTTCCCAACCGGATTATCCGCTTTGCCGGCAAGATCGCGTGGAGCCGCGCGGTCGAGCGCATCGCGAACCGCCGTCAGCGACACGGCAATCGGCGTCATGATTTCGGAATTACGCGTGACCGGCGGCAACGGCGGTAGCTTCGCGAGTACCGGCTTCGACACGCCGGTTGGCCATAGCCAGTTCATCGCAGTCAGACTGACGAAGAATGAGACGATGACGACTGCGAGGCCAATCAGGATGGAGCTTATGCGCATGACCAGACCAAAGGCATCATGACGGCGATGCTATAGGTGCGATCATCGCCGCGCCAGTGTGCGGTTAGAACTTGCGGCCGCGCTTCTCGCCGGAGGGTGCAGGCCGATTCGGCTTTGGCAATGCCGCCGGGCCGCGTTGTCCGGGCCGCTGCAAGCCGGGTGGTTGCGGAGATTGAGGGCCGGTTTGCTTTTGCAATCCGGGTTGCTTCGTCAATCCGGGTTGCTGTTTTTGGAGCCCGTTCTGCTTTTGCAGACCGGGTTGCTGCTTCTGCGGCCCATTTTGTTTCTGCAGGCCGTTCTGCCGCTGTGGATTGCGTTGCGGATTGTTCTGTTGGCGCAGCGTGCGCTGCTGCTGGACGATGCGCCGGCCACTCGTCTGCGCCGCGAACACTTGTCGAACAAATCCCTGATCGCGCGCGGCTTGCTGCGGCGAAATTTGCAACGGCGTCGCGGCAAATCGCCCGCCAATTCCTGCGCGAATTGCAAAACCGCTGGCACCTTGAGACAGCAGGCCGAGGCGCGCGCCGTCGCGCCCGGTGATTTCGATGCGCCCAACCTTTCCGTCTGCGTCGGGATAAAGCTTGATGTTGCTCGCGTTTGTGGTCGTCGCATTTTCCGGAACTTCGACGAGGCCTGTGGTGCCACGAATTCCGAGCGTTGCCGTTGGCGTCGAGATTTTCATGTCGCCGGTTTTGGCGACGGCGCTTGCGACGAACGCGACCGTTCCGCGCGCAACGTTAAAAAGTGCGGCGTTGGTCTTCGCGCCTTCCTCATAGACAAAATTATCGACGATGATGCGCGAATTGGCCGTGAGGCTGAACGTCGTCTCATCGTTGAACGTGATGCCGAGCGACGAATTTGCTGCAGTCACCAGAACATCGTTCTTGTAAATGTCATCCTCGACCTTGAGCGCATTGATCGTGTTGTTGCGCGTCACAGTCGCTGTGCCTTGAACCGTCGCCACGTTGCCGATGGGTTCCTCTGCGGCTTGTGTCGCCTCAGGAGCGGCGGGTTGCGAAGGCGTACCAGTTTGTGCGTGAAGCTGCGACGCCAGAGCGACGTTGAACATCATCGAAAGCGCAAAGATGATCTGGCGGCTCTTCAAGGTCGCGTCCGATCTCGTGAATGTCAGAGTGTGGAGAATTGAGCGGGAACGGCTGAACGGATGCTGAATGGATTGAGACGGAAACATGCATGAAATTGGCGGACCGGCAATCGCCGACCCGCCAGTTTCAGAAAATTCATGTCGAAGACGGCTCTATCCGTGAAGATGGGTCGATCAGAACAGGCCCAGCACAATTGCACCGACAAAGACGATCGATGCATACGCGGTTACAACGCTCAAACTCCGCACCAAAGTCATGGAGCCATAAGAACTGGGACCGAAAGAATTGGGACCGAAGGTCATGGGACGCCTCCCGTTTTTTGCAGTCGGACGTTCTAACGCTCAAGCTATCAGAGCGTTCCGCGTCGAAATAGTCAGGGACCCTGACCATCGGCTGTTTCGGTGCGGCCAACGTGGTTAAGAATCCTTGAAAATCAACGCGTTGAAGAGTCCTTAAAGTTATTCGCCGAACCTGCGCGGATGACGCGCGGAGTTGGGTTTTACCTCGCAGGCTCCCTTGTCCTTGTTGTGCTTTCGGGCTGCGGCCGTGGTTTTATGACCGCGGAGCGTGAACCGTGGCGTGCCGAGGCAGAAAAGGCGTGCCTGAAATCCGGCGCGGTCAAGGAAACCGCCGAACTTGTTCGCGTCGATCCGATTTCCGGGCCCGGCATGTGCGGCGCGGAGTTTCCGCTCAAGGTCGCAGCCCTCGGCGAAGGCAACAGCAGTCTGGGATTTGCGGATGATATTCGTCCGCCGGGAAGCATCGGCAATCAGCCGCGCTGGCAGGTCGGTCCGCAGCCGGCGGCGCAATCGCCGTCTTATTCACCGCCGACTTCGTATCCACAGTCCCAAGCCTATCCATCGGCATCTGCGCCGAGTGATCAGCCGCAGGCGGGCAGGCCGATGTCGTTGAATGCGCCAGGCATCGCGCCGCCCGATGAAGAAGATGTGGTTGCGCGAGATCCTTCATCGCCCGCGTTGAATCGCGCGCCGCAATCGCGTGCGCCATATAGTTCGCAAAATTATCCGGCGAGCCGTGCTCAGCCGTACACGCCGCCGCGCCTTGGCCCAGCACAAGGATCGCCGGTCAACAATTTCGGCCCGGTTGTGATGAAGCCGACGGCGACGCTGGCATGTCCGATCGTCTCGGTACTTGATCGATGGTTGACGGATTCAGTGCAACCCGCAGCGCAGCGCTGGTTCGGCACAGCCGTCGTTGAGATCAAGCAGATTTCCGCCTATTCCTGCCGCGGCATGAACGGCAATCCGAACTCGCATATTTCGGAGCATGCGTTTGGCAACGCGCTCGACATCGCTGCCTTCACGCTTGCCGACGGTCGGCGCGTGTCGGTGAAAGATGGCTGGAAAGGTTTGCCTGAAGAACAGGGCTTTCTGCGCGACATTCAAGGTGCCGCGTGCCAGCAGTTCAACACGGTGCTGGCGCCGGGGTCGAACGTCTATCACTACGATCACATCCACGTCGATCTGATGCGGCGCGCGAGCGGACGCATCATCTGTCAGCCGGCCGCGATGTCGGGCGAGGAAGTCGCGGCACGCGCGTCTCCACGCGGTTACGCGGCGCGCGACAATTTTCGGGATTCGGGTGTTACGGGTTCGATCTCGCTTGCAGGCAAGCGCAAACATGCGCGCGCTAAAGCGCAGGTCATTTCAGATGATGACTGGATCGAAGACGAGTCGCATATCAAGGATCGCGACTAGGCCGCGAGAATTTATTTCGCCCGCGCGCGATATGCGGAAAGAAAGATTTTCGTCGCCCCGTCAACAACACGCGCGATCTGATTGGCGGACGGCGCGGGCTTGGCCTGAAAAATATACGGCTGAAACAGCGTCGCCTGGCACATCATCATGAATTGGGGAGCTGCAAGCGAACAGTCGTCAATCGCAAGTTCGCCGGCTGTTACGCGCGCCTGTAAGTATTCCGCGACCCGGTTGAACAAGTGCTCGATCACATTGTGGTAGAACCCACGTCCGACATCGGGCATGCGCTCCGCAATCGCCATCACCGTTCGCACAGCGGAGCCGCCGTCCGGACGGCACAACACCGCGATGTAAGCCCGTCCGAAATTGCGCAGTATCGTCTCTGCTTCGACAGTCGGATCGAGATTAAAGGCGAATTTTCCTTGGTCCAAAATTTCCTGTTCGACAATGGCTTCGAACAGCCGGTTTTTGTCGGTGAAGTAGACGTAAAGCGTGCCCTTCGAGACACCGGCCGCGCGCGCAATCTCGCTCATGCTGGCGCCGTCGAAGCCCTGATCCATGAACACCTTCCGTGCGCCGTCCATGATTTGACGCCGCTTGGCGCTGTCATCTTCGCCGGGCTGCAGGAGTGCGATAGGAGTGGCTAAAACCATTTTTTTGGCCTGATCGACGATCTCTGCCCCCATTAACGGGGCTGAAGAGCCTCAAGTTTATGTGTTCGTACGCTCATAATTATCATTGACCGAACCGTTCGGTCAATGATAATTTGACCTCGGATAGAAATGCCGCGTGCTCGTGAGAGTAAAGCGGCCAGTTCAAGGAGGCCGGAATGGCCGCGTCCGCTCGAGACCAAGCCGCGCGCGCGATCCCGCCGCGAGCGGAAGAAGAATTGCGGACAGGCGTGGACGCCGAGCCACAGCGTCTGCATCCTGCCGATCCGCCAGCAGCCCGTCGAACCTTTGATATTCCGGGCATCGATGCTGCGAAATCCGCAGCGGCGGCCGCCAGTTCAAAACTGAAATCGAATCCAAAGCAACGGATCATAGTCGGCGCCGGTGCTGTCGTTGCCCTCGCGCTGATTTACTTCGGACTGCATTATCTTTTCGTCGGGCGCTACATCGTCACCACCGACGACGCCTACATTCGCGCCAACAATACATTGCTCGGTGCGAAGGTGCCGGGGAACATCGCTCAGATTCTGGTTGGCGACAATAAGCGTGTCGGCGCGGGCAATGTCATCATCAAGATCGACGACGGCGACTATCGTCTCGCGCTCGACAGCGCGCAGGCGAAGGGCGCGACACAGGAAGCCACGATCGAGCGCATCGGCAGGCAGGCGACCGCGCAAGAAAGCTTGGTTGCACAAGCGAAAGCGCAGATCGCCTCCGCCGAGGCCGCGACCAAAAGAACGGAACTCGATTTTGCGCGTCAACAGGAATTGAGCAACAAGGGTTTCGCCTCAAAAGCAACTTACGATCAATCTCTGGCAGGACGCGATCAGGCTGTCGCAACCGTGCAAGGCGCGCAGGCGGCCTATGATGCAGCCGCCGCCCAACTTGAAGTGATCAAGGCGCAAAAAGCCGAGGCAGAAGGAACGCTGCAGGAATTGCGCGCGGCGTTGGCAAAGGCGGTTCGCGATTTGTCGTTCACCACCATTCGCGCCCCCATCGACGGAATTTTTTCTAACAGGCTCGTGAATGTCGGCGATTTCGTACAGGCGGGACAGCGTCTCGGCAACATCGTGCCGGTCGACGAAGTCTTCATCGATGCCAATTTCAAGGAAACGCAGGTCGCGCGGCTCAAACCCGGCCAGCGCGTGAGCATCACCGTCGATGCGATCAGCGGTCGCACCATTCCGGGCATCGTCGATAGTCTCGCGCCTGCTGCCGGTTCGGTTTTTACGTTGCTGCCGCCCGACAACGCGACCGGTAACTTCACCAAGATCGTGCAGCGTCTTCCGGTTCGCATTCGTGTGCCAGGCTCGGTCGCGCGTGAGAATCTTCTGCGCGCGGGCATGTCGGTCGTGGTCAGCGTCAACACCAAGGGCGATCCAGAAGGCGTCGATCCGGTCGAAGCCAGATAACGCCGCGTTCGGTGCAAGGACGGACTCAAGGATAGACTGATGGCCAATGCTGCTTCGCCCACAATGGGTGGGACGCCGCCGATGAACCCGGCAGCGATGTCGGAGAAGGTCGATCCCAAGCGGCTGCTTGCGTTCTTCATCATGGTCTGCGGCATGTTCATGTCGATTCTGGACATCCAGATCGTCTCTGCTTCGCTGTCCGACATTCAGGCCGGTCTCTCCGCGAGTTCTCAGGAAGTATCCTGGGTGCAAACGGCCTATCTGATCGCCGAAGTGATCGCGATTCCACTGTCCGGCTTTTTGTCGCGCGCCCTCGGCACGCGCATGCTGTTTGCGATCTCAGCGGCCGGATTTACCGCCTCGAGCTTCATGTGCGGGCTGACATCGAACATCGAACAGATGATTTTGTGGCGCGCGATTCAGGGTTTTCTCGGAGCCGGCATGATCCCGACAGTGTTCGCGTCGGCCTATACGATCTTTCCGCGCAGCAAGCTTCCATTGGTGACGCCGATCATCGGTCTGGTCGCGACGCTGGCACCGACCATCGGTCCGACCGTGGGCGGCTACATCACCGACGCATTGTCCTGGCATTGGCTGTTTTTCATTAACGTCGTTCCCGGAATCGCAATCACCATCGGCGTGCTGGCGCTGGTCGATTTCGACGAACCGAACTTCGAACTGCTCAATCACTTCGACTGGTGGGGCCTGTTCGCGATGGGCGGCTTCCTCGGCGCACTGGAATATGTGCTGGAAGAAGGCCCGCGCTACGAATGGTTCCAGGACACAACAGTTTTCATTTTCGGAATCATCTGTGTCGTCTCAGCGGTGGCTTTCTTCTATCGCGTTCTCACGGCAGCCGAGCCGATCGTGGATATCCGCGCGTTTACCGATCGCAATTTCGCGCTGGGCAGCATGTTCTCGTTCTGCGTCGGTATCGGCCTGTATGGCCTGACCTATATGTATCCGCGCTATCTGGCCGAAGTGCGCGGCTACAGCGCCGTCATGATCGGCGAAACCATGTTCGTCTCTGGCGCTGCGATGTTTTTGACCGCGCCGCTGGTCGGCAAGATGATGACCAAAGTCGATATGCGTTACATGATTGCGGCGGGACTTGCTATTTTCGCCGTCAGCTCGTGGCAGATGACGTGGATCACCAAGGATTACGATTTTTATGAATTGCTGTGGCCTCAGATTTTTCGCGGCGTCGGCATCATGATGGCGATGATCCCCGTCAATAACATTGCGCTCGGAACGCTGCCGCCGGAACGTCTCAAGAATGCGTCAGGGCTTTTTAATCTGACGCGAAATCTTGGTGGCGCGGTGGGTCTTGCGGTGATCAATCAGGTTCTCGACGACCGTACCGATTTTCACATTTCGCGACTGCATGACAAGGTGACGTGGGGCAACGCGATGGCGGTGGAGACGCTCAATAATTTCACGCAAAAGTTTCAGGGCATGGGCGACGCGGCTTTGATGGCGATGAAGCAGTTGTCGCAGATCGTCCATCGTCAAGCGGTGGTGATGGGATATGGCGACGCGTTCTTCATCCTGACGTTCTTCTATCTGTCACTGTCGCTATTGGTATTTTTCGTCAAGAAGCCAAATATCGCCGGTCTGTCGCCCGACGCGCATTAGGGCCGATCCCGCGATATTGTTTGCCTCGTCCGTTCATGCTTGAACGTCGGAATGATGCGGGCGATGTTCTTTGACTTCACTCACAGTTTTTCACGGCGCGGCGCGGTATTCGCGTCGAGACGCTGGATTTACGGCACATTGGCATTGATCGTCGTGGTGTGGGTCTCGGGATTGGCCGGGCTGTGCACCGTTGCCAATCGCGTTCACGTTGACGTTCCGTATTTGCTGGCAATCAAACTGCCATTGCTGAAATCGAATCCATCGCTGATCTTTGCTGGCGAGAGCCGAACGGCTTACGGCGTCGATCCGGTTCTGGCCGCGCAGTTGCTGGGAGAGAAGCCGGGATTTGCCATCAACATTGCTTATGACGCGGGAGAGCCTCTAGCGGTGGTTGCCGCGGCACGTCTGCGTCCGGACATTTTTGCAAAGGCGCATGTGGCGGTCAGTGTGGCACCGTTCATCTTCAATGTCGGTGTCCGCTCGGCTGGCGTCTATCCACAAGATGTCGCCGCGCGATTGGGCGTCGTTGACCAACTCACGTCGTTTCTGCCGCTGCGTGTAGGCACGCTGATCCGTTATATCCGCGAAGCATTCGCCGCTCGGCTCGCCCAGCAGCAGGACATCTCTGACGTTAATCCGGCACCCGCCAATTTTGGATTGTCGCTCATCACCACAACGAAGCGTGAGGATCAGTGGATGACTAAACTCGCAAGTCATCCACATTTTGCAAACTGGGATATTTCGGGGCCAAAGACGACCTATGAAATTGGTGCGCTGTGTGATCTGGCTAAACTCTCGCGAAAGCTCACAGTTGTTATTCCGCCGTGGGCGGCGCGTTATGTGCGGGCCGATGATGCCGAGTGGCGAAACAAAGAAGATCAGATCGCGGCGCTTTTGACCGATGCCGCACAACGTTGCGGCTTCAGCGTACTGAATATCTCGTCGGTGCCGGATTTGGAGATCGCAAATTTTGCGGACGAGATGCATGTGAACGTGACCGGCGTGCCGATCTATACGCGGTATCTTGTTGAGCAACTCAAGCGATAGCGATGCTCTTCAGCTCATTCCCCTTTGTTTTTAATTTTCTGCCCGCTGTAATTTTGGCGTTCGCAGCCGCGCGCCGTCATTCGCCGCGCGCCGGTATTCTCGTGCTTCTCGGTGCGTCGCTGTTTTTTTATGGAGCGTGGAAGCCGATATATCTGGTGTTGTTTCTGGCGTCGATCGCGTTGAATTTTTCACTCGGTTTGATGATGGAAAGCCAAACCCGTCGCCGCGCGGTAGGTTCGTTCGGTGTCGTCATCAATCTTGCAGCGCTTTGCTATTTTAAATACACGAACTTCTTGATCGATAATTTTGGGGCGGTCATCGGCGCGCACTTGCCGATGGAAAATATTATTCTGCCTCTCGGAATTTCGTTCTTTACGTTTCAGCAGATCGCATATTTGGTCGATGTAATGCGCGGCGCAAAAGTCGAACGCGATATTGTCAGCTACGCGTTGTTCGTCTCGTTTTTCCCGCATTTGATCGCGGGTCCTTTGGTGCATCACGCCGAGATGATCCCGCAATTCAAGCGCGGTCGAGACGGACGTTCTGCTGTTCTTGGCGCTCGCGGCTTCGCAATTTTTTCTGCGGGTCTTTTCAAGAAAGTCGTGGTCGCCGACAATCTCGCGCAGTTCGTCACGCCGGTATTCGCGCATCTCGATGCCGGTGGAGGCGTTACGCCGGAATGGGCTTGGCTTTCGATACTTGCGTATACCCTGCAAATCTATTTCGATTTTTCCGGTTATTCGGATATGGCGATCGGTCTCGCGCTGATGTTCGGCATTCGCTTGCCGGTGAATTTCCGCTCGCCGTATAAATCTCTGTCGATCATCGAGTTCTGGCGGCGCTGGCACATCACACTGTCACGCTTTTTGCGCGACTATCTCTATATTCCGCTCGGCGGTAATCGCCATGGCGCGCTGCGGCGCTACATCAATCTGCTTACGACCATGTTGCTCGGCGGCCTTTGGCACGGCGCGGCATGGAATTTTATGATCTGGGGCGGACTTCACGGAATGTTCCTGGCGATAAATCATGTGTTGCGCGGAAACGCATCTGCAAAGACGAGTGCGCGATGGCTGTTGCGATTGGTGTCCTGGATGGTGACGTTCGCTGCCGTTGTTCTGGCTTGGGTGTTCTTTCGTGCGGCGACGGTGGGCAGTGCATGTCGCGCGCTTGCGGGGTTGATAGGCGTACAATCCGGGCAGTCCGCCTTCGTTCATAACGGAATCGTGCGTGTATTGGATCTGCCAATTCTCGTCGGTGCTCGGATGGCATTGATCGTGGGCGTCTGCGCGGTTGCTCTGTCATTGGCAACCGTATTGTTGCTGCCGAACGTGCCGGAGATTTTTCGTTATCGTGAATATCGACGCGCCCCGGAAGCGGGTTCGCCGATCAGCTGGAAACCCAGCGCAGTATGGTCGATCGTTGTCGCGGTAACTTTCGCGATTGCATTGTTCGGTATGTGGCAGCGAATGGAATTTCTGTATTTTCAGTTCTGAAAAACGTGCGTCCTCAAATGGTGAGGGGTCCGGCGTGTTGCGCCGAACCCCTCGTTATTTCGCATGATCCTTTGCCGACCATGCGTCGTAAGCATCAGCCAGCCTGTAAGCCGGGTTCTGTAGGGCCTGAATGATTTGCACCATTCAGACGTGACGGCCATTCCTCTGGGATGCCGATTACCCGGCACCTCAAGCAACCTACCCGGACAGCGAGCCTGACATCGCCCCGCGGAGTTATCGCGTCGGAATTTCTTCCGCAGCGAACTCGCCGCTATGCCGTCCCTATTCGGTCTTGCTCCCGGTGTGGTTTGCCATGCCGCCTCCATTGCTGGAGGCGCGGTGCGCTCTTACCGCACCTTTTCACCCTTACCGCCCCCTCCTTTAATCCTCCCTCGCAAGCGGGGGAGGGTAGGGTGGGGGAGGCGGTTCGTTCTCTGTGGCACTTTCCCTAGGGTCGCCCCCGCCGGATGTTATCCGGCACCGTATGTCGATGGAGCCCGGACTTTCCTCCCTCGCGGCCTTTCGACCCTAGCGAGAGCGACCGTCCGGCCGACTGACCACGATGTGATGGGCGTGGATGCGCGCAAGGTCAAGAGCGTAGAGCGGGGATAGCTCACGGCTCGTCGTTCCTGTCGTCGCCTCAAAGTTGTGCCGAACCGTCAACCATTCCTTAACGATAAACGCCGCTACTGAAGGGTGAAGAGTCGCACCAAAATCGGCGCGGCTGCGGTTTGATCGACCAGTAAAAAGCCCCGCGAAACGTCCGATGGCCGGCCACAAAATTTCATGCGGAACCTCGAATTTGCGGCGTGTGATCGCAAGCGCCTCCGTGTTCCGCTCGATCTGGACCGCGCAGCGCGCCAGCCTCGGACTATTCGGCCGCGAGACGTTCGAACATCCTGGAATTGGCGGAGGGTATCCTGCCATTTCCCATGCGAGGGGATTTGAGATGCCGCCCGAGGATGCCTCCGTTCGTCATGTTCCGGTTCTGGGCCGCGAGGCCGTTGAACATCTAGGGCCGCGCGACGGCGGCATTTACGTCGATGCCACATTCGGCGCCGGCGGCTACAGTCGTGCCATCCTTAAAATCCCCGGCACGCGTGTTATCGGCATCGACCGCGACCGCAGCGCCATTGCGGGTGGATTCGATCTCGTCAATTCGTCGGACGGGCGCCTGACGCTGGTGGAGGATCGCTTTTCCAATCTCGAAGACGTTTGCAAATCGCAAGGCGTCACCGCGCTCGATGGCATCGTGATGGATGTCGGCGTCTCATCGATGCAACTCGATCAGCCTGAGCGAGGTTTTTCGTTTCGTCTCGATGGACCGCTCGATATGCGCATGGGCGGCGATGGTCCGACCGCTGCAGACCTGATCGCGAGAGCATCCGAAACCGATTTGGCAAATATCATCTACATCTTCGGCGAGGAGCGCCATTCGCGCGGCGTTGCGCGCGCCATTGTCGCAGCGCGCCGCGAAGCGCCGATCACGACGACGCGGGCGCTGGCCGGTATCGTGTCGCGCGTCGTGCGGTCGAAGCCGAACGAAATTCACCCCGCGACCAGAACATTTCAGGCGCTGCGGATATTCGTCAACGAAGAACTCGACGAACTTCACGCGGCGTTGGTCGCGTCGGAAAAATTGCTCAAGCCGAATGGCCGGCTGGTGGTGGTGTCGTTTCATTCGCTCGAGGACCGCATCGTCAAGAATTTCCTGAACGAACGCGCCAAGCGCGGCGGCGGCTCGCGGCATTTGCCGGAGACCGATCAAGCGGAACCGAGTTTTGAACTTTTAACGAAGCGCCCGGTTATCGCCGGCGACGATGAGATTGCCTCCAACCCGCGCGCGCGTTCAGCCAAGTTACGTGCCGCGCAGCGCACCGATGCGCCCGCATTGAGCGAGACCGCTTCTTTCGACTGGCCGCAGCTCGCCGATGTGATGCGGGGAGGTTAAGCGTGCGGATCATCCACCTCTTTGTGATCTGTGCGCTGGTATTCGCTGCTGCTTATGTCTACCGCATCAAGATGGAATCGACGGTGCGCACCGAGCGCACGCTGCAGTTACGTGCGGACATCCGTGCGCAACGCGAGGCGATCGCCGCCCTGCGCGCTGAATGGGCCAAGCTTGAAACACCCGCGCGGATGCAGAATCTTGCGACGCGGTATCTGTCGCTGACGCCGCTCGATATCTCGCAATACGATCAACTGAAAAATCTGCCGCCGCGACCGCCGAACTTCATCAAGCCCGACGATCCCGATCCGATCGGCTCCATGATCGATACGACAGACAAAGACATTGGCAAGGACTCGGACAAAGACACTACGACTGGATCGTTGCCTTCACCGGGAGACAACCGGTGATGGACAATGCAATGAGAGTTGCGAAATCCCCAGAATCATGGCGCACGCGTTTGATCCGCACGCTTCTGTACGGGCGCAATGTCGATCGCTCCGCCAAAGCGCGCACGCGCGTTGGCTTCGCCATCATCGCGTTCGTCGCCGTCTACGCCATCATTGCAGGCCGCCTCGTGATCTTCGCGGTCAACGGCGACAATCACGGGTTGCGCCGAACTGCCGCGCAGGACGCTATCGCCACCGCGCGGCCGGATATTGTCGATCGTAATGGTGAAATTCTCGCGACTGATGTGAAGTCGCCGTCGCTGTTCGCTGAACCGCGCCGCATCATCGACAAGGACGAAGCGATCGAACTTCTCACGGCCACGTTGCCCGATCTCGATGCCGGTGAAGTGCGAGATCGTCTGTCGTCGCGCAAGGGCTTCGTCTGGTTGAAGCGCGAAATCACGCCGCTGCAACAGAAAGAGATTTATCGTCTCGGACTTCCGGGAGTGGGCTTTCTCACCGAGAACAAGCGCATCTATCCGAGCGGACCCGAAGTCGCGCATGTGATCGGACTGGTGAACGTCGATAACCAAGGCATCGCCGGCATCGAGAAATGGCTCGACGGCACGGGACTAGCTGATCTGCATCGCGCAGGCTTTGCGACGGATCGTCTGCAAAAGCCAGTTGAGCTGTCCATCGATCTGCGCGTCGAACACGCGCTGCGCGACGAGCTTCTCAAAGCCAAAGATAAATTCAAAGCCAAGGCCGCCGCGGGTCTGGTCTCCAATGTGAAGACCGGCGAGATCGTCGCGATGGTGTCGGTGCCTGATTTCGATCCGAACAACCCGCGCGAGGTCAAAGACCCAGACCGTATCAATCGCCTGACGACTGGCGTTTACGAAATGGGATCGACCTTCAAGGCGCTGACGCTGGCGATGGCGCTGGATTCCGGCAAAGCCAATCTCAATACACAGTTTGATGCGCGCGAGTCGCTGCGCTACGGAAAATTCTCAATCGGCGATGCCCATCCGCTTGGCCGCAACATATCGCTATCGGAAGTTTTTACCTTTTCGTCGAACATCGGCGCGGCGCGCATTGCACTGGCGCAGGGCGTGGAGGCGCACAAGGCGTTCCTGAAGAAAATGGGGCAGCTCGACCGGCTGCGTACCGAATTGCCGGAAAGCGCCGAGCCCATCGTCCCCAAGCATTGGGCCGAGATCAATACTGTCACAATCGCTTTCGGTCATGGATTGTCCGTCGCACCCTTGCAGGCCGTGATGGGAATCAACGCCGTCATCAACGGCGGCTATCTTATTCCGCCGACGCTTGTGAAGCGCACGGAAGCCGACGCGATGAAGGTTGCGACCCGCGTCGTGAAAACCGAGACCAGCGACAAGATGCGCTATCTGATGCGACTCAACGCAGAAATCGGCACGGCGAAGCAAGCCAATGTGGATGGCTATTATGTCGGTGGCAAAACCGGAACGGCCGAGAAGGTCGTAAACGGACATTACGCGAAGAAGCAGGTGCTCAATTCATTTACCGCCATTTTGCCGGCGGATAATCCGAAATATCAGCTTCTGGTGATGCTGGATGAGCCGCAGGCCATTCCGGAAACCCAAGGCTACATTACATCCGGTTGGAACGCCGTCCCGACCGGCGGCAAGGTCATCGCGCGGATCGCGCCGTTGCTCGGAATTGCGCCGCGCTTCAATTTGCCGCCGTCCGAACGCCTTATTCTTGCAGCATCGAGAGATAGCCGTTAATCGCAACCGCATTGCGCTTTCGGACTGGGATCAAATGACGCTGGGCGATTTATTCAGTGGCGACGCGGTGGTCGATGCGCAGCACGCCGGTGTTGCGGTCACGGGCCTCGCCGTGGACAGCAGAACTGTGAAGCCGGGCGATGTTTTCTTTGCGCTTTCCGGCGTCAAGACCGACGGTGCGCGCTTTGTCGATCAGGCAATTGCATCCGGCGCGGTCGCGGTCGTTGCCGAACGGGTGCCGCAAACCAAGACGCAGATTGCGTGCATCGCCGTTTCGAATCCGCGCCGTGCGCTGGCGCGATCAGCAGCGCGATTTTTCTCACGCCAACCCGCAACCATCGCGGCCGTTACAGGCACCAGCGGCAAAACGTCGGTCGCAGCGTTCACGCGACAGATTTGGGAACGTCTCGGTTACGCGTCGGCCAGCATCGGCACCATCGGACTGGTGTCGCCGACACGCACGATCTACGGCTCATTGACGACGCCGGATCCGATTGCGCTGCATCGCTCGCTCAATGAGCTGGCGAACGAAGGCGTGACGCATCTGGCGCTGGAAGCGTCGTCGCACGGTCTCGACCAGTTTCGTCTGGACGGCGTGCGCGTCAACGCCGGCGCATTTACGAATCTGTCACGCGACCACATGGATTATCATCCGAGCGTTGCACATTATCTGGCGGCGAAGCTTCGGCTGTTCACGGATTTGGTCGTCGATGGCGGCACAGCGGTGATCGACGCCGACCACGAACATTCGGATGCCGTGATCGAGGCGGCACGCGCGCGCAAGCTGAAAGTTTTTACGGTTGGTCGCAGAGGCGACGCCATCAAGCTTGTCGATGCAGTGATTGACGGCTTTGCGCAAACATTGACCATCGAATATGACGGTCGTCCGCGAAAATTGCATTTGCCGTTGGTCGGCGAATTCCAGATCGAGAACGCGCTGGTCGCGGCGGGGCTTGCGATTGCGACCGGCGGCGATGCGGAGCGCGTGTTTGCGGCGCTAGAACATTTGCAGGGCGCGCCGGGCCGTCTCGATCTTGTCGGGGAACGCAATGGCGCGCCAATTTTTGTCGACTACGCTCACAAGCCCGATGCGCTCGCGAAAGCGCTGGAAGCATTGCGGCCCTACGCAAAGCGAAAACTCGTCGTCGTGTTTGGTGCCGGTGGCGACCGCGACACCGGCAAGCGCCCGCTGATGGGAGCGATTGCCGCGCAGTATGCCGACAGCGTGATCGTCACCGACGACAATCCGCGTTCGGAAAATCCGGCATCGATCCGTGCTGCGATATTGACTGAGGCGAAAGGCGCGAAGGAAATCGGCGACCGTGCAGAAGCGATCCGCATGGCGGTGGCAGGCTTGCAAAAAGGCGATGCACTTTTAATTGCCGGCAAGGGGCACGAGACCGGGCAGATCGTCGGAGATAAAGTTTTGCCGTTCAGCGATCACGAGGCAGCGGCCGCAGCACTTGCGGAGCACGCCGCATGAGCACGCAATCTCTCTGGACGATACCTGCAATGGCCGACGCGATGCGCGCCACACGTCAAGGCGCGTTGCCTGAATGCGTCTCCGGTATTTCCATCGACAGCCGAACCGTGACTCCGGGCGAAGCCTATTTCGCCATCAAGGGCGATTTGCATGATGGACATGATTTCGTCAGCGCCGCACTCGACAAGGGTGCAGCTGTTGCGGTGGTTGCGAAAGAGCATCGCGAAAAATTTCCTGACGATGCGCAACTGCTGATCGTCGATGATGTTCTCGCCGCATTGACCGATCTCGCCAAAGCCTCACGCGCGCGGCTTGCCGGCAAAGTCATCGCGGTGACGGGATCGGTCGGCAAAACCTCGACCAAGGAAGCGTTGCGTGCGGTGCTCGGCCCGCAGGGCGAGACGCATGCCTCAGTTGCGTCCTTCAACAATCATTGGGGCGTGCCGTTGTCGTTGGCGCGTTGTCCGGCATCGACGCAATTTGCGATCTTTGAGATTGGTATGAATCATGCGGGTGAGATCGAGCCGCTGGTGAAGATGGTGCGGCCGCATGTTGCCATCGTCACCACCGTGGAGCCGGTGCATCTGGAATTCTTTTCGGGCATCGAGGCGATTGCCGATGCGAAAGCGGAAATTTTCGCGGGCCTTGAGCCCGGCGGTGTTGCCGTGCTCAATATCGACAACGCGCAGTTCGCGCGCTTGAAGACACGCGCGGAGGCCGTTGGTGCGCGCATCGTCTCATTTGGCGAAAATGCAAAAGCCGACGCGCGGCTCATCGATGTGTCGTTGCACCCGATCTGTTCCGCCGTGCGTGCTCATATTCTCGATCATGATGTGACGTACAAAATTGGTGTGCCGGGTCGTCACATCGTGATGAACTCATTGGCTGTGCTTGCTGCGGCGACGCTTGCGGGAGCGGATCTGGCTTTGTCCGCGCTTGCTTTGGCGCAGATCAAGCCTGCGGCAGGACGCGGCGTGCGGGAAACTCTCGATGTCACAGGTGGAACCGCGACACTCATCGACGAGAGCTACAACGCAAATCCGGCATCGATGGCCGCGGCACTGACCGTGCTGGGCCAGGCCAAGGTCGGATCACGAGGGCGGCGCTTGGCTGTGCTCGGCGATATGCTGGAACTGGGAAGTTCAGGTCCGGCGTTGCATCGCGGTCTTATTGACTCGGTCGCGACCAACAAGATCGACACGATCTTTTGTTGCGGGCCGCTGATGCGACATTTATGGGAGGCTCTTCCTTCGGCGCAGAAGGGCGGCTATGCCGATCATTCATCTGCGCTCGAATCGCAGGTGGTTGCGGCCATCGGCGCCGGAGACGTGGTCATGATAAAAGGCTCGCTTGGCTCGCGCATGAAATTGATCGTGAGTGAATTGCAGAAAAAGTTTCCAAGAAAGGCCGCGCTCGACGACATCACGGTCGAGGGCTGACGGCAAAAGGCGGTTTGAAATGTTTTATTGGCTGAGCGATCTCGTCGGTACGATTCCGGGCATTAATGTTTTTCGCTACATCACCTTTCGCACCGGCGGTGCGATGGTAACGGGTGCGCTCGTTGTCTTTATGTTTGGGCCGTGGATCATCGATCACCTTCGTCTCGCGCAAGGCAAGGGCCAGCCGATCCGTGCCGACGGGCCGCCGACGCATCTGGTGACGAAGAAAGGCACGCCGACGATGGGCGGCCTGATGATTCTCGCAGGGTTGCTTGTCGCGACATTGCTGTGGGCGAATTTGAAGAACCCCTACGTCTGGATCGTGCTCGGCGTCACGCTTGGTTTCGGGTTCGTCGGTTTTTACGACGACTATCTAAAAGTCATTAAGCAGAACGACAAGGGATTCTCCGCGCGTACGCGCCTTGCTGTCGAAGGTCTGATCGCGCTCATTGCTTGTGCGCTCATCGTGTGGTTCGGGCGAGACAATTCCGCGACGGCGTTGTCGATTCCTTTCCTGAAAGAATTCACCATCAACTTCGGTTGGTTCTTCGTGCTCTTTGCGGCATTCATCGTCGTCGGCGCGGGTAATGCGGTGAATCTCACCGACGGTCTCGACGGTCTCGCCATCGTGCCGGTAATGATCGCCGCCGCGAGCTTCGGCATGATCGCATATCTCGCGGGCAACGCGGTATTCGCCGAGTATCTGCAAATCCGATACGTCGCCGGCACCGGCGAACTCGCGGTGCTGTGCGGCGCGGTGTTGGGCGCGGGTTTAGGATTTCTCTGGTTCAACGCGCCACCGGCCTCGATTTTCATGGGTGACACAGGCTCACTAGCTCTTGGCGGCATGCTCGGCGCGATCGCTGTCGCGACCAAGCATGAGATTGTCCTTGCTGTGATCGGCGGATTGTTCGTGGTCGAGGCTTTATCGGTCATCGTCCAAGTCGCGTCATTTAAGCTCACCGGCAAGCGCATTTTCAGAATGGCGCCGATTCATCATCATTACGAACAAAAAGGCTGGACCGAACCGCAGATCGTGATCCGGTTCTGGATCGTCTCCGTGATGCTGGCGCTTGCTGGATTGTCGACGTTGAAACTGAGGTAGATTGGTGATTCCAGTCACGTCGTTCGCGGGCAAGACCGTTGCAGTGTTCGGCCTCGGCGGGTCGGGGCTCGCAAGCTGTCATGCCTTGAAGGCAGGCGGCGCGGACGTCCTCGCCAGCGACGACAGCCCGCAAAAGCTTGCGGAAGCTGCGCAAGCGGGCTTCATCACGGCTAACTTGCGCGACGTATCGTGGGCGAATTTCGCAGCGCTTGTTTTGACGCCCGGCGTGCCGTTCACGCATCCCGCGCCGCATTGGACTGTGCTTGCTGCGAAGGACGCCGGCATCGAGGTGATCGGCGACATTGAATTGTTTTGCCGCGAACGAAGACGTCACGCGCCGAGCGCGCCATTTGTTGCCATCACCGGCACCAACGGAAAATCGACGACGACCGCACTCGTTGCACATCTGATACGTGAAGCGGGTTTCGATGTGCAAATGGGTGGCAATATCGGAACTGCAATCCTGTCGCTCGAACCGCCAAAACTCAACCGCGTTCACGTCGTCGAAATGTCGTCGTATCAAATCGATCTCACACCTTCGCTCGATCCGAGCGTCGGCATTCTCCTGAACGTCACCGAAGATCACATCGATCGTCACGGCACCATCGAACATTATGCCGAGGTGAAGGAGCGTCTGGTTGCGAACGTGCAGCGCGGCGGCACGGCGATTATCGGTGTCGATGACACGTGGAGCGCGGCTGCGGCCAATCGTACCGAGCAGGGCGGCAAACATGTCGTGCGCGTCTCGGTTGAGCATGCAATCGACAATGGCGTCTATCTCGACGGTCCTTCAATTGTCCGCGCCTCCGATGGGGCGCTGACTGAAATTGCAAAAATCGACAACATCGGCTCGCTGCGCGGGCGCCACAATGCGCAGAACGCCGCCTGCGCGTCCGCTGCTGCGCTGGCGCTCGGCGTCAGCGGCAAGGTTCTGCAGGATGGCTTGCGCAGTTTTCCCGGTTTGGCCCATCGCATGGAGCAGATCGGTCGCAAGGGCCGCGCGCTCTTTATCAATGACTCCAAAGGCACCAACGCCGATGCGGCGGAAAAAGCGCTGTCGTCATTTGGCGACATTTTCTGGATTGCGGGCGGCAAACCCAAGACCGGGGGGATTGAATCCTTGCGCGAATTGTTCCCGCGCATCCGCAAGGCCTATTTAATCGGCGAGGCGGCGGCGGAGTTTGCGGCGACTTTGGGGGCCGTTCCCCATGAGATCAGCAAGGATTTGGAAACCGCTGTGCCTCATGCTGCCCGCGATGCGGAGGCCTCCGGTCTGAAGGAGGCGGTGGTGCTGCTGTCGCCGGCCTGTGCGTCGTTCGACCAGTTCCCGAATTTCGAAAAGCGCGGCGAGCGCTTCCGCGATCTCGTCATGGCTCTTGGGTCCGTCACGCCCGTCAAGGAAACGTTGTTATGATCTCCCGCGAACAGCGCACGCCTTTAAGCGAATGGTGGTGGACGGTTGACCGTCTGCTGTTGGCCGCAGTCATGACGCTGATGCTGAGCGGAGTCATTCTGTCGCTGGCCGCGAGCCCGCCCGTTGCAGCACGCCTCGGTCTCGATCCGTTTCACTTCTTCAATCGGCATGTCGTTTTTCTGATCCCATCCATCATCGTCATGATTGGCGTTTCATTTTTGTCGCCGCGTCAGATTCGCCGCAGCGCGCTGATTGTATTTGCAATCAGCATTGCACTCATCGTGGCGACGCTGTTGATCGGCCCCGAAGTGAAAGGCGCGAAACGCTGGATCACGCTGCTCGGCGTCAACATTCAGGCATCTGAATGCGCCAAGCCGGCATTTGTTGTTGTAGTGGCATGGTTGTTTGCGGAATCCGCGCGTCGTCCGGAAATGCCGGCGACCTCGATGGCGATGGCAATACTGATGACGCTCGTCACGCTTTTGGTGCTCGAGCCTGACTTCGGACAGACCATGCTGATCCTGATGGTTTGGGGCATGTTGTTCTTTATCGCCGGTATGCGGATGGTCTGGGTGTTCGGGTTGATGGGCGTGTCGGCGGTCGGTTTGTTCGGTGCCTACATGATGGTGCCGCACGTCGCCGGACGCATCAAACGATTCATGGACCCTTCGTCCGGCGATACGTTTCAGGTCGATATGGCGATGGAGTCTTTCACCAAGGGCGGATGGTTTGGATTGGGGCCGGGCGAGGGCACCGTGAAACGTGTCTTGCCGGACAGTCACACCGACTTCGTATTCGCTGTCGCTGCGGAAGAGTTCGGAATTATCCTCTGCCTCGCACTATTGGCGCTGTTCGCTTTCATCGTCATCCGCGCTCTGTCGCGCGCCTATGCCAGCGAGGATCTGTTCTCGCGCTTTGCGGCTGCGGGTCTGGCGATCATGTTCGGCATTCAAGCGTCGATCAACATGGCGGTGAACCTGCATTTGATGCCTGCGAAGGGAATGACGCTGCCGTTCATTTCCTATGGCGGCTCATCAATGATTTCGCTCGCCTATGGCGTTGGCATGTTGCTGGCGCTGACGCGGCAACGCCCAAGCGTCGAGATGCAATCGATCGGTGCGGCTAACGCGCAGGCCCGTTATGCCTAAGAATCTGTCTTTGCGAGGAGCGCAGCGACGAATCAATCCAGTTTTTTTGAAATTTAATGGATTGCTTCGCTTCGCTCGCAATGACGAACGATGACTGACACGCCACTCATTATGCTGGCGGCGGGCGGAACGGGCGGCCATCTGTTTCCAGCCGAGGCCCTGGGTGTTGCGCTGATGAAGCGCGGTGTGCGCGTGCGGCTGGTGACGGATTCGCGCGCGATCCGTTACAGCGGATTGTTCACGAAAGAGATGTTCGATGTGGTGCCGTCTGAGACCGTGCGCGGCAAGACACCGTGGGCGCTAGCGCGGACCGGCATCATGCTGGCAACGGGCGGCTTGATGGCACTTGCTCTGTTGCAAAGATTGAAGCCGCGCGCGGTGGTCGGTTTCGGCGGCTATCCGACATTGCCGCCGCTGCTTGCAGCCAAGCTGCTTGGAATCCCGACACTCGTTCACGATGCCAACGCGGTCATGGGGCGCGCCAACAAACTGCTGTCGAGCCGCGTCAACGCCATTGCGACGTCCTTACCCGGCGTGCTCGATCACGAACCGGCGCTGTCTGTAAAAACCACTGTCACCGGCACGCCGATGCGCCCCACAATTCTGGCCGCCGCCGCCGTGCCCTATAATCCGCCAGACGCAACGGGACCGTTACGTCTTCTTGTTGTCGGCGGCAGTCAAGGCGCGCGCATCATGGCGGATATCGTGCCGCCAGCGATCGAACGCTTGGAACCTGCGCTGTGGAGCAGACTCATAATCGTGCAGCAGGTGCGCGACGAGGATATGCCGCGTGTGCGCGCAGTATACGACCGGCTCAAAGTGAATGCTGAACTAGCACCGTTCTTCAACGATCTTCCCGCGCGGCTTGCGACCAGTCAGCTTGTGGTGTCGCGATCGGGTGCGGGCACAGTCGCGGAACTCGCAGCCATCGGCAGACCCTCTATTCTGGTGCCGTTGCCCGGCGCCATCGATCAGGATCAATTCGCCAATGCGGGTGTGCTCGCGAACGTTGGCGGCGCGATACGACTTCCGCAGTCGGAATTTACGCCGGATCGTCTTGCGGCTGAGATTTCCGCACTCGCCGCTGAGCCCGCGCGACTGGCGTCGATGGCGACAGGCGCACGCGCAGTCGGCAAGCTCGACGCTGCAGAACGGCTGGCCGATCTGGTCACTAAAGTCGCCGGAATCTAACGTCATTCCGCCTAATTTAACCTTGTAATACAGGGTCAATCCAAGGCATCCAATACGCCGCACGCTTAACTTCTGTGACCGGAATTCTTCATGAGACTGCCGCGCGAAATCGGACCCATCCATTTTGTCGGGATCGGCGGCATCGGCATGAGCGGCATCGCCGAAGTGCTGTGCAATCTCGGTTATACTGTGCAGGGATCGGACGTATCTGAGAGCGCCAACGTTGCGCGCCTGCGCGACAAAGGCATCAAGGTCGTCATCGGTCACAAGGCCGAGAACGTCGATGGCGTCGATGTGCTTGTCGTCTCCACCGCGATCAAACGCGATAACCCCGAACTGGTCGCGGCGCGCGGACTGCGCATTCCGGTCGTGCGCCGCGCGGAGATGCTTGCTGAACTGATGCGGCTGAAAAGCTGCATTGCCATTGCCGGTACGCATGGCAAGACCACCACAACATCGATGGTCGCGACCTTGCTCGATGCGGGCCATCTCGATCCCACCGTCATCAACGGCGGCATCATCAACGCGTACGGCACCAATGCGCGGCTCGGCTGGGGCGATTGGATGGTGGTGGAAGCCGACGAGAGCGACGGCACGTTTCTCAAACTTCCTGCCGACGTCGCCATCGTCACCAATGTCGATCCTGAACATCTCGATCATTTCAAGACATTCGATGCCGTGCAGGATGCATTCCGTAATTTCGTCGAGAGCGTCCCCTTTTACGGCTTCGCTGTCATGTGCATCGATCATCCTGTGGTGCAGGCGCTCGTTGGCAAGATCGAAGATCGCCGCATTATCACTTACGGCGAGAATCCGCAGGCCGACGCGCGTCTCGCCGATCTTGAGCCGTTTAAAGGCGGATCGAAGTTCAAGGTCGAATTCCGTAATCGCTCCACCGATGTCGCGCACGTTATTCCAGACCTGATGCTGCCGATGCCTGGCCGCCATAACGCGCTCAACGCAACGGCTGCGATTGCAGTCGCGCACGAAATTGGAATTCCCGACGACGTGATACGTAGCGCACTCGCTGGCTTCGGCGGCGTGAAGCGGCGCTTTACAAAAACCGGCGAATGGAACGGCGTCACGATCATTGACGATTACGGCCATCATCCGGTTGAGATCGCTGCTGTGCTGAAAGCCGCGCGCGATTCCACCAAGGGCAGAGTTGTCGCCGTGGTGCAGCCGCATCGTTACACGAGGCTGCAATCGCTGTTCGAGGAATTCTGCACCTGCTTCAACGACGCCGACACCGTGATCGTTGCCGACGTTTATCCCGCCGGCGAAGCACCGATTGCCGGAATCGATCGCGATCATTTTGTGCTGGGATTGCGCGCGCATGGTCATCGCGAGGTCATTCCGCTGGAAAGCTCCGCCGCGCTCGCAGGCGTGGTGCGCGGAATCGCCAAGGAAGACGATTTTGTCGTGTTGCTCGGCGCGGGCAATATCACGCAATGGGCTTACGCGTTGCCCGGTGAATTGAAGGCGCTGAAGGCTTGAGCTTCCCCGACATCAGCGAAGACCTCAAATCCGCAATGCCGGATTTGCGCGGACGCTTGCTGGCAAATGAATCTCTCGCGCCATTGACATGGTTTCGGGTCGGCGGTCCGGCACAGATTTTGTTCACGCCTGCGGATGAAGACGATCTCGGATACTTTCTGTCGAGGCTTGCGAAAGACATTTCGGTTTATGTCGTCGGCGTCGGCTCCAACCTCATCGTGCGCGACGGCGGCGTCGAGGGCGTCGTCATTCGTCTGTCGCCAAAGGGGCTTGGTGAAACGAAGATCGATGGCGACACCATTCGTACAGGTGCCGCGACGCTCGACAAGCGCGTGGCGGAAGCCGCTGCTGCTGCAAATATCGGCGGGCTTGAATTTTATTTTGGCATTCCCGGCACCATCGGCGGTGCGTTGCGGATGAATGCTGGCGCGAATAACGCCGAGACCAAAGACGTGCTGGTTGAAGCAACTGGAATTTCCCGTGATGGCAAAAAACATGTCTTTAAAAATGCCGACATGAAATTCGTCTATCGCAACTCGGGAATAGATCCGTCGATCATCTTTACGTCGGCATTGTTTCGCGGGAAAATCACCGACTCGGAATCCATTCGTGCCCGTATGAATGAAGTTCAGACCCATAGGGAAACCGCGCAGCCGATCCGAGAGAAAACCGGCGGCTCGACTTTCAAGAATCTCCCGGGTCATAGCGCGTGGAAACTCGTGGACGCGGCGGGATGCCGTGGTTTGAAAGTCGGCGGCGCGCAAGTCTCCGAGATGCACTGCAATTTTTTAATCAACACCGGCGACGCGACCGGGCATGATATCGAGACATTGGGTGAGACGGTTCGCGCGCGGGTGAAGGATCACTCCGGCATCGAACTGCATTGGGAAATCAAGCGGATCGGACAGGCCTAATGGCAAAACACGTCGCGGTGCTGATGGGCGGATGGTCGTCGGAGCGGGAGGTGTCGCTGCGCTCAGGCAATGCCTGCGCCGATGCGCTGGAGCGCAAAGGCTATCGCGTCACGCGCATCGATGTGAAGCCGGACGTTGCGACGGTATTAGAAAAGCTGAAGCCAGATGTCGCGCTGGTGATGCTGCACGGACGACCCGGCGAGGACGGCACCATCCAGGGTGTGCTGGAAACCATTGGACTTCCCTACACGCATTCCGGCGTTCTCTCCTCATCGCTGTCGATGCAGAAGGATTTGGCCAAGACGGTGATGGCAACGGCGGGTGTGCCTGTGGCCGAAGGGTTGACGCTGACACGCGCCGAAGTCGCGAAGGGTCACGCGATGAAGCCGCCTTACGTCATCAAGCCCGTCGCAGATGGCTCCAGCGTCGGCGTGTTCATTGTCACCGAGGAGCACAAGCATCCGCCGCAGGAGCTATTTAGTCCCGATTGGGCTCACGGCGACCAGCTTCTGGTGGAGAAATATATCGCCGGCAAGGAGCTGACCTGCGCGGTCATCAAGGGCGAAGCGACCGAGGTGATCGAGATCGAGTCTTTGTTAAAGTTCTACGATTACGAGGCAAAGTATTCAAAAGGCGGATCAAAACACATCCTGCCTGCGCCTATTTTACCTTTTGTTTACCAGGAAGTCCGAAGGTTGACGCTGGCGGCGCATGTAGCGCTCGGTTGCCGGGGCGTGAGCCGTGCGGATTTCCGTTACGACGATCGCATCGAGGGGACAGGCGGACTCGTCTGCCTCGAGGTGAACACCCAACCCGGAATGACCGAGACGTCACTTGTTCCAGAGCTTGCCGCTTATGCGGGCGTAACATTTGACGAGTTGGTGCAATGGATGGTGGAGGACGCCTCTCTCGGTCGGTAAGACAGTCGGGGCCTCAATCTAACCTGGATAAAAAAGCCGCTCGCAAAGAAGCGCGCAAGGCTGTGCGTCAGGCTGCGCGTTCCCGCGCCCGCGATGCGGAGCCCGTGCTGCGTGCCGCCGCTCCTCCCGTTTTTCACGACCATGAGCGCAACAGCCGGATCGCGATGCTTGAGCGTTGGTTGCCACGCGGCGTCGGCCTTGCGGCACTCGCTGCCTTGATGATCGGCGTCGGCACAATCGGCTTCATCAAGGGCGGCCGTGCCGATGCCTTTTTTGGCGTCGTGGGTGACACGCGTAACGCGGCGGCTAACGCGATTGGATTCAAGATCACCAACGTCTCGATCACCGGTCGCAAGCAACTTACTCAGGATGAAATTCTCGCGGTTGGCGGCGTCACCGGACGCTCGTCGCTGCTGTTTTTGAATGCTGCGGATGTGCGCGACAAGTTGAAAGGCGATCCGTGGATTGGCGATGCCACCGTGCAAAAGCTCTACCCTGGAAAATTGCAGATCGATATCACTGAACGTGCGCCTTACGCGCTTTGGCAGCGCGACGGGCAGGTGTCGGTCATCGCCGAAGACGGTACTGTGTTGGAGCCATTTGTCGCCAGCCGTTTCGTGACCCTGCCGCTCGTCGTCGGCAAGGGTGCGGAAACCCGCGCAAAAGATTTCCTGACATTGTTAGCATTCTACCCGCACGTGCGGACGCAAGTGAAGGCGATGGTTTTCGTCGGCGAGCGGCGCTGGAATCTGCGCCTTACCAACGGGCTGGATATTCGCCTGCCGGAGACCAACATCAACGGCGCACTTGAGACTTTGATCAAGCTCGACCGCGAAGACGGTCTGTTTTCGCGCGACATCACCGCCATTGATATGCGGCTGCCGGATCGTCTCACCGTGCGGTTATCGGAAGATGCAGCCAAAGCGCGCGAAGAAGCACTGAAAGTCAGGACGCCAAAGAAGAAAGCTGGTGACGCATGACCAGCCTCGATGGCGCACAAACTCCCAAAACCCGGCAGATGCCGCCGAACAAGACGGCGTTGGTTGCGGCGCTCGACATCGGCACCAGCAAGATCGCGTGCATGATCGCGCGGCTGAAACCGTGCCCGCCGTCAGAGGCGCTGCGCGGACGCTCCCACACTGTCGAAGTCATTGGCGTCAGTCACATTCAATCGCGCGGCGTCAAAGCTGGAGCGGTGGTCGACCTCAATGCCTGCGAGCAGGCCGTGCGTCACGCCGTGGCACTCGCGGAGCGGATGGCGAAAGTTCGTGTCGAATCCGTTCTGCTGTCTGTTTCTGCCGGTCGCCTGCATGGCGAACTGGTCGAAGCCTCGTCTGAGTTGCGCGGCGGTGCTGTCACCTCCGACGATATGACCCGCGTGATCGGGACCGGCATGCGCCATGCCACGCCGCGCGGACGCACGGTGATGCACGCCATTCCGGTCGGCTACTCGCTGGACGGCGTCAAAGGCGTGCGCGACCCCCGCGGCATGATCGCCCGGCAATTCGGAATCGACATGAACGTCGTGACCGCCGATGCGACCGTGGCAAAGAACCTTATGCTTGTGGTCGAGCGCTGCCATTTGAACGTCGAGGCGATGGCGGCAGCGCCTTATGCGGCAGGATTGTCCGTGCTGACCGGCGACGAAGCGGATCTGGGTGCCGCAGTCGTCGAGATGGGTGCCGGAACGACAACCATTGCGACCTATTCCGGCGGCCAGTTCGTCCATGCCAGCGGGTTTGCGCTCGGCGGGCAACACATCACGATGGATCTTGCACGAGGGCTCGGTGCATGCATTGCGGATGCCGAGCGAATCAAGACGTTATATGGCACCGCCTTGACGGGCGGATCCGACGCGCGCGACGCGGTCAGCATACCGTCAACGGATGACCACGGCCGCGAGGCGTCACAAATCGTTTCCCGCGCCACGATCGCAAACATCGTTCGGCAGCGGGTCGAGGAGACTTTTGAGATGGTCAGGGACCGGCTCGCGGATTCCCCCTTTGCGGCAGAACCGCGGGCGCGAGTTGTTTTGAGCGGCGGTGCCTCGCAATTGACGGGCATCTCCGAACTTGCATCCAGCATTCTCGGTCGCCCGGTTCGCATCGGCCGCCCGCTTGGTTTCGTTCGACTTCCCAGCGAGGCGAAATACGCGTCCTTCGCGGTGCCTGCGGGCCTCTTGGTCTATCCGCAATTCGCTCATCTTGAACACGTCGAACCGCGGCATACGCGGCAACTCATGACAGGGACTGACGGCGGCTACTTCGGAAAGGTCGGACGATGGCTCCGAGAGGGCTTCTGATGATCAAAACCGTCATCCTTACCCATCTATTAACGGCTTGGGCGTATATCCCGAGCGTCAGCGCACGCGCGTAATCGAGAGGCAACCATGACACTCAATCTCAAATCTCCCGACATTCGCGAGCTAAAGCCGCGGATCACCGTGTTCGGTGTCGGTGGCGCGGGCGGCAACGCCGTCAACAACATGATCAGCGCCGGGCTTCAAGGCGTCGATTTCGTTGTCGCCAATACTGACGCTCAGGCGTTGACGATGTCCAAGGCCGAACGCCTCGTGCAAATGGGCACGCAGGTCACTCAGGGCCTTGGTGCGGGATCGCAGCCGGATATCGGCGCGGCCGCAGCGCAGGAAGTCATTGACGAAATCCGCGATCATCTGACGGGCGCGAACATGGTGTTCGTCACCGCCGGCATGGGCGGCGGCACCGGGACCGGTGCAGCTCCCGTCATCGCCGCAACCGCGCGCGAGATGGGCATTCTGACTGTCGGCGTCATCACCAAGCCGTTCCACTTCGAGGGCGTGCGCCGGATGAAGACTGCCGAAATCGGCATCGCTCAACTCTCAAAAGTGGTCGACACACTTCTGGTGATTCCGAACCAGAACCTGTTTCGTGTTGCCAATGAGAAGACCACCTTCGCCGACGCCTTCGCGATGGCCGACCAGGTGCTTTACTCGGGCGTTGCCTGCATCACCGACCTGATGGTCAAGGAAGGTCTCATCAATCTCGACTTCGCCGACGTTCGCGCGGTGATGAAGGAGATGGGCAAGGCCATGATGGGCACGGGTGAAGCCTCCGGTGAGAAGCGCGCGATGGCTGCTGCCGAAGCCGCCATTGCCAATCCGCTGATCGACGACTCTTCGATGCGTGGCGCTCGCGGCCTGCTGGTTTCGATCACCGGCGGCAAGGATCTCACGCTGTTTGAAGTGGATGAAGCCGCGACTCGCATTCGTGAAGAAGTTGACGAAAACGCCAACATCATCGTGGGTGCGACTTTCGACGAGACGCTCGATGGCATTATCCGCGTGTCCGTTGTTGCCACCGGCATCGATGCATCGGTCGCCGCCCGGTCGTCCACGCCGTCGCACGCGACCGGTTCGGCCGCGCCTGAGAATCGTCTGGCTGAATTGACCGCGCGTCTGCGCGCCGACAATCAGCGCATTGCCGAACGCGCCAAGAAGGACGGCACTCCTGTTGCCCAGCCAATCCGTGCCGAGCAGATCGACAAGGCAGCGCTTGCGGCGATTGCCGAAGCCGTCGCTCCCACCGAGCGTCATGCGCAGACATCTGCTGCGTCCTATGGCGATGTGAGCGTTCGTCCGATTCCGCCGAAGCCATCGCTGTTCCCGGATCATCAAGAGCCGATGGATTTGCAGGAGCCTGCGCCGCCGACGGCCTTCATCCCGCAGGAAGCCGAGCGCATGCCGATGCGTGCGCCACGGATGCCTGATTTCGACGATTTGCCGGTACCGGCCCAGAACGAAATCCGCCGCGCGCGCGGCGAGACCGTCGATGACCACCCGCAGAAGGCCCGCACATCGCTGCTGCAGCGTCTGGCCAATGTCGGCCTCGGTCGCCGCGACGAAGAAAACGAGCCGCCGATCGCGGCGCGTGGGTCGAACCCGGCAATGTCAGCGATGTCGCCTATGCCGCCGATGCCGACCCGCAAGCCGCCACGTCCGATCCCGCCTGAATACGGCGGAGAGCCGGTCTCCGAATACGGTCGCCGCCCTGCGCCACAGGGACTCGATTCTCACGGGAGGCCCGCGCCAATGCCCTCTCAGGGCAGCGAGGACCATCTCGATATCCCGGCCTTCCTGCGCCGCCAAGCCAACTGACGCGCCAACTGACGCGCCAACTGACGCCTTGAAACAAAGCGTGGAATCTCAAAACCCCGGCCTCAGCGCCGGGGTTTTTGCTGCTGTCATGGCAAATGACGGCGTAATATATTGATTTAAAAAGATAATTAGATATCCACAGGGTTTATTTTGACACCCTGCCACGTTTGGGAATGGGCCCAAGCGGCGGCGCGATTGCGGCGGCATTGGGGTAACAATCGGTAAACAAGCGTGAGTTGGCGCTGTTTGGTGCAGTAGCTATGGTCTTCGCACTTTGGGGACGATCCGCGACGGAATCACCGGTCACCAGGCCGAAGCCGACCAGCGGACGAGTTTAAGTCAGTGGGCACTGTGGGTATGAAATCCGGCCGCCAAACCACGCTTCGTGCGCCAGTCACTGTGACCGGCGTTGGCGTCCATTCCGGCTCACCCGTCTCTCTGACTCTTGCCCCTGCCGATATCAACACAGGTTTTGTTTTCGTCCGCACCGGTCTGGAGGGATCGGATCGCGAAGTGAAGGCGACCGCCACCTCGGTGATCGCCACTGATTTTGCGACCGTGCTGGGCGACCATGAAGGTCCTTGCGTCTCTACGGCCGAACATGTCCTTGCAGCACTGCGCGGCATGGGCGTCGATAACGCCACCATCGAAGTCAATGGCCCCGAAGTGCCGATTATGGACGGCAGTGCCGCGCCCTTCGTCGCCGCCATCGACAGCGTCGGTATCGTGCAGCAGAGCGCTTCGCGCCGCTTCATTGAAGTTCTCAAGACAGTTCAGGTTTTCCAGGGCAATTCCTTTGGCGAAATCAAGCCGCATGCCGGCTTCCGCGCTGAATTGGAAATCGATTTTGCCAATCCGCAGATCGGCCGTCAGGCCTATGCATTCGATCTCACCCCCGACAGCTTCCGCCGTGATATCTGCCGCGCGCGCACATTCGGCTGCATGAGCGATGTCGCCCGGCTTTGGAGCGAAGGCTACGCGCTCGGTGCGTCGTTCGAAAACTCCTTGGTGTTTGATGACAATCGTCTGCTGAACGCGGAGGGTCTGCGCTATGCCGACGAATGCGTCCGCCACAAGGTGCTCGATGTCGTTGGCGATCTGGCGCTGGCTGGATTACCTCTGCTCGGCCTGTTCCGGTCGGTCCGCGGTGGCCACAAGCTCAATCACGCCGTTCTGACGGCCTTGCTTGCCGATCACCACGCTTGGCGCGTTGTCGAGGTGTCCGAGCCAGTGGTTCAACGCCCAGTTGTTGCGCGCGCGCCACGCGGTCATGCGGATGTTACTGGCGGCATGGTGGCCCCGGCCTATGCCCCTGACGTGTCCTGAACCGGGTTTTCGCCGCGTTTCAGTGATCCAGTCGCTTTAACCAAGCCAAACTTCAACTGTGGCAACTCGCCTTAATGCGGGCGAATTGGTCACCTATCCGTTTGGTCGGGATAACCTTTTCGGCTAAGTGTCTTTGATCGTTCGGGGCGGCATCGCGGGACACCGAAAATCGGTTTCAAGTCTGCGAACAAACCTTAAACTCCATTGCACGTATCTTCGTGGGTACGTCACTCAGGTCGGCCAGAACTCATGTCGTTCGTAAAGCGCAAATCCTTAGACCCTCGCGGGCATGGCCGTAACCTGCGAATGGCGTTCGGGCTTTTGCTTCTGTCGCCGCTGCTGGGCGGTTGCGGCGCAGGCGCGCTCTACGACAAGTTCTTCACCAAGGATGAGACCTTCGTCGATGAGCCGGCGGACAAGCTCTACAATGAGGGCTTGTACCTCATGAACAAGAAGAACGACGCCAAGGCCGCCGCCAAGAAATTCGAGGAAGTCGATCGTCAGCATCCGTATTCCGACTGGGCGCGTAAATCGCTGCTGATGTCGGCTTATGCCTCCTATCAGAATGGCGACTATGACGAATGTATCTCGTCGGCCAACCGTTACGTCGCGCTGCATCCCGGCAGCCCCGACTCTGCTTACGCGCAATATCTGATCGCGGTCTCGAATTTCGATCAGATTCCGGACGTGTCCCGCGATCAGGGTAGAACCGAAAAATCGATTGCCGCGCTTGAAGAGGTGATCCGCAAGTTCCCGACCTCTGAATATGCGACCTCCGCCAAGAAGAAGATCGAAGCGGCGCGCGACCAGCTAGCCGGGAAGGAAATGAATGTCGGTCGCTGGTATATGGACAAGCGCGACTACACCGCTGCGATCAACCGGTTCAAGGTGGTGGTGACGCAGTATCAGACCACGCGCCATGTCGAAGAAGCGCTGGCACGCCTGACCGAGGCCTATATGGCGATCGGCATCGTCGGTGAGGCGCAGACCGCGGCCGCCGTTCTTGGCCACAATTTTCCTGACAGCCGCTGGTACAAAGACGCCTACAATCTTGTAAAGTCGGGCGGAGCCGAGCCGAGTGAGAACAAGGATTCTTACATCAGCAAGGCGTTCAAGAGAATCGGCCTCGGTTAGGATCCATTTCCAATGCTGGCGCGTCTTTCGATCCGCGACATCGTCCTGATCGAGCGGCTCGATATCGATTTCCTCAAAGGTCTGGCTGTCCTCACCGGCGAAACCGGGGCGGGCAAATCTATTTTGCTGGATGCGTTCGCGCTGGCGCTCGGTGGGCGCGGCGATGCTGGATTGGTGCGCAACGGCGCGGAGCAGGGCCAGGTCACGGCAGTGTTCGATGTTCCGAAGGGACATCCCGCGACCGACATTCTGCGCGAGAACGGCTTTGATGATTCCGGCGAGATGATTCTGCGGCGCGTGCAGATGGCCGACGGAAAAACCCGCGCCTTTCTTAACGATCAGGCGATCAGCGTTCAGACCCTCAAGGCCGTTGGCTCCACGCTGGTCGAAATTCACGGCCAGCATGATGAGCGCGCGCTGGTCGATACGGCGACGCATCGCAGATTGCTCGACGCGTTCGGCGGACACGAGAAAGATGTCGGCAACGTTGAGATATTGTGGGATGCGCGGCGAACCGCGCGGTCTGCTTTGGAAGAACATCGCGCGGGCATGGAACGCGCCGCGCGGGAAGCCGACTATCTGCGTCATGCCTCCGAGGAATTGACCAAGCTCAATCCGCTCGACGGCGAGGAAACGACACTCGCAGGACGGCGCACCGTAATGATGCAGGGCGAGAAAATCGCCGAGGATTTGCGCGAGGCGCAAGCCGCAGTCGGCGGGCCGCAGTCACCTGTGTCGTCGTTGTCGGCGGCGGTGCGCAGATTGGAGCGGCGCGCATCGACCGCGCCGCAGCTCATCGAGCCCGCAGTGAAGGCGATGGATCTCGCGATCAATGCGCTTGAAGAGGCTGACCAGCATCTCAACGCGGCGTTGGTCGCGGCGGATTTCGATCCGCTTGAATTGGAACGAATTGAGGAGCGGCTATTTGCGTTGCGCGCGGCATCGCGAAAATATTCGACGCCGGTCGATGCATTAAATGTGCTCGCAAAAAAATACGCCGCCGATGTGGCTTTGATCGACGCGGGCGCCGATCAATTGAAGGTTCTGGAAAAGGCCGCTGCGGCGGCTGACAAAGACTACGATGCAGCCGCGCAAAAATTGTCAGCGGCACGCGTCAAGGTGGCCGAGAAACTCAACAAGGCTGTCAACGCCGAACTGGTGCCGCTTAAGCTCGACCGTGCGAAATTTTCGACGCAAGTTGAATCGGATGTGCAGTCGCCGGGCCCGCAGGGCTATGACCGCGTCGAATTCTGGGTTCAAACCAATCCCGGCACCAAACCGGGGCCGCTGATGAAAGTCGCCTCCGGTGGTGAGCTGTCAAGGTTTTTGCTGGCGATCAAGGTCGTGTTGTCGGATCGCGGTTCGGCGCCGACTTTGGTATTCGACGAAATCGATACCGGCGTCGGTGGTGCGGTGGCCGACGCGATCGGCGCGCGCTTGGCGCGGCTGGCCGAAAAGGTTCAGGTGATGGCGGTGACGCATGCGCCGCAGGTCGCGGCGCGAGCAGATCAGCATTTGCTGATTTCGAAAGATGCGTTGGATAAAGGCAAGCGCGTTGCGACGCGCGTGGCCACGTTGGCCGAAGATCATCGCCGCGAAGAAATTGCGCGTATGCTGGCGGGCGCGGAAATTACGGCAGAAGCACGAGCGGCGGCGGAGCGGCTGCTGCGCGCTGCAACGGCGTAACGCAGGCTTTGCGATGGCAGCGAAGGACGCCACGGCACTCGCGGTCGAGAAACTCAGTGAGGCTCAGGCCAGGGCCGAGCTGAAGCGCCTTGCGGCCGACATTGCCGCACACGACAAGCGCTACTATCAAGACGACGCACCGAAAATTTCCGATGCGGATTACGACAAACTCCGCAAGCGCAACACCGCCATCGAGGAGCGGTTTCCGAAACTCGTTACCAAAGAGTCGCCGTCTCAAAAGGTGGGTGCCGCTCCCGCGCGCGGTTTCGCCAAGGCTTTGCATTCGGTGCCGATGCTCTCGCTTGGCAACGCGTTCAGCGATGAGGACGTGGTCGATTTCACCGAGCGCGTGCGAAAGTTTCTCAAAATCGAAGGCGATCTCGATTTTGTCGCGGAACCGAAGATCGACGGGCTTTCGTTGTCGCTGCGTTACGAAGACGGCGAACTCGTGCGGGGCGCGACGCGCGGCGATGGTTTTACAGGTGAAGATGTGACCGCGAACGTCAAAACCATTTCCGACATTCCGCACAAGCTAAAAGGCAGGAACATTCCGGCGGTCTGCGAAATCCGGGGCGAAGTCTATATTTTGGGGCGCGATTTCATTGGCTTTAACAAGCGTGCGGAAAAAGACGGCATCCAGCTTGCGGCGAACCCGCGTAATTTTGCGGCAGGCTCGTTACGCCAGAAAGACTCGTCGATCACCGCGTCGCGGCCTTTGAGATTCTTCGCCTATGCCTGGGGTGAAATGAGCGCGATGCCGGCCAAAACTCAATTCGGCATGATCGAATGGCTCGGCAAGGCAGGTTTTTCTGTAAATCCTGAAACTAAACTTTGCAAGAACGTCGATCAGCTTTTGAAGTTCTATCGCAAGATCGAACAGAAACGCGCGTCGCTCGGCTACGACATCGACGGCGTTGTTTACAAGGTGGACCGGCTCGACTGGCAGGAACGATTGGGATTCGTATCGCGCAATCCGCGCTGGGCGGTCGCGCATAAGTTTGCCGCCGAGCAGGCAACCACGGTTCTCAACGATATCGAGATTCAGGTCGGTCGCACCGGGGCGTTGACGCCGGTTGCGAAGCTCGCGCCCGTCACGGTCGGTGGTGTCGTGGTGTCGAACGCGACGCTTCACAACGAGGATTATATCAAGGCCATTGGCAACGACGGCGAGCCGATTCGTGACGGCGTCGATATTCGCATCGGCGATACGGTTGTCGTACAGCGCGCCGGCGATGTGATTCCGCAGATCGTCAGCGTGGTTCTCGACAAGCGTCCCAAAAGCGCAAAGCCGTATAAATTTCCGACGATTTGTCCGGCTTGCGGCAGTCATGCGGTACGCGAGGAAGATCCCAAAACGGGTGAGTTGGATTCGGTGCGCCGCTGCACCAATTCACTCGCATGTCCGGCTCAGGCGATGGAGCGGTTAAAGCATTTCGTCGCGCGCAATGCATTCGACATCGACGGTCTTGGCGACAAGCAAATCGAGGAGTTTTTCACCGACGGTCTGGTGATGTCGCCCGCTGACATTTTCACGCTGCAAAAACGCGATGCGCGCTCGCTCAAAAAGCTCTCGAACCGTGAAGGCTTCGGCGCGACGTCGGTGAAAAATCTGTTCGATGCCATCGATGCGCGGCGCAAGATCGCGTTGCAGCGTTTCATCTATGCGCTCGGTATCCGTCATGTCGGAGAGGGCAATGCCAAGCTGTTGGCGCGGCATTACGGGACGGTTGATGCGTTTCGGAAATACATGATTGCGGCGGGGAAGGGCGAAGACTCTGAGGCCTATCTCGATCTCAATTCCATCGAAGGGATCGGCGAAGTTGTCGCCAATGCCATCGTCGAGTTTTTCGCCGAGCCGCACAGCGTCGAAGCCGTCGATGCGTTGTTAAAGGAAGTCGATGTGCTTCCGGCCGAGAAAGTGAAAACGGACTCGCCGGTGGCAGGAAAAACCGTCGTCTTCACCGGTTCACTGGAAAAATTCACGCGCGAGGAAGCGAAGGCGACCGCCGAACGGCTGGGTGCGAAGGCGTCCGGCTCGGTGTCGAAAAAGACGGATTATGTGGTGGCAGGTCCGGGCGCCGGCTCAAAGTTGGCCGATGCACAAAAGCTTGGCGTGAAAGTTCTCACCGAAGACGAGTGGCTTGCGCTGGTCAGCGAAAAATAGACCAGAAAATTTTCCATATTCTTTTTCGGTTTAATGTTTCATCGGCTCCGTCGCGGCATCGAGCCAGATTTTCGTCGCCTCGTCGACCAGCGGGCGGATCGCCTTGCGAACGCGCGCGTGATAGGCATCCAACCAGTCCAACTCCTGCTTGGTCATAAGCGCCTTGTCGATCAGGCGGCAGTCGATCGGCGCGAGCGTCAGCGTCTCGAATCCGTTCATCGGCTTTTCAGCGCCTTTGATCCTTGCTTCGGTGACGAGTTCTAGATTCTCGATGCGGATGCCGAACGCGTCGGTTTTGTAATATCCCGGTTCGTTAGAGAGGATCATTCCGCGCTTCAACGGTATGGTGCCGAGTTTTGAAATGCGCGCCGGACCTTCATGCACCGAGAGATAACTTCCGACGCCGTGGCCGGTGCCGTGTTCAAAATCTAGTCCGATTTGCCAGAGATATTGCCGCGCCAGAGAATCGATCTGTGCGCCGGTCGCACCGTCCGGAAAGATGGCTGTCGCAATCGCGATATGTCCTTTGAGCACGCGCGTGAAACGATCCCGCATTTCGGCAGTTGGTTCGCCGATGGCAATCGTGCGTGTCACATCGGTGGTGCCGTCTTCATACTGCCCTCCGGAATCGATCAGCAGCAGATCGCCCGATGCGATGCGGCGATTGGATTTGCGCGTGACGCGATAATGCACGATTGCGCCGTTTGGGCCAGTGCCGGAAATTGTTGGAAACGATACGTCCTTCAGCGCGCCGGTCTCGCGGCGAAAACTTTCCAACGCCTCGACTGCGTCGATTTCGGTCAGCTTGCCACCGGGCGCTTCGCGGTCGATCCATGCCAGAAACTTTGCCAGGGCTGCGCCGTCGCGCACATGCGCGGTGCGTGTTCCCGAAATCTCAGTGGCGTTCTTGATGGCCTTCAGCAACGCCACCGGATCGGTGCCACGCACCGGCTTGCCGCCCTCGGCTGAAATTAGCCTTGTCAACGCATCCGCAGCGGTCGCAGCGTCGAGACTGATCGACGCGCCGGATTTAGCCAGGTCCGCAATGCGGGTCATCATTGCGTCAGGTTCTTCGACCGTTGCTACCTTTTCAAGATGATCGCGCGCGATGTTGGAGAGTTTGCGATGATCGATGAAAATCGTCGACCGTCCGTCTTTCGGAATCAACGCATAGGACAATGGCAACGGCGTATGCGCGACATCGGTGCCGCGAATGTTGAAGGTCCATGCGACCGCGTGTGAATCGGACAGCACCAGCACGTCCGTGCCGAGTTTCGCGATCTCGGCGCGAATACGCTCGAGCTTGTCACTTTCGTTTTCGCCGGCGAATTGCAGACCATGAACCGCAACCGGCCCAAGCGGCGGGGCGGGGCGATCTGTCCAAATCGAATCGACCGGATTGCTGTCGACCGCGACGAGTTCGGCATTAACTTTTTTGCATGCCTTGGCGAGCCGTTCGGCTGCTGCCGAAGTGTGCAACCAGGGATCAAATCCGAGGCGATCCCCGGCCACGAGATTCGCGGATATCCAGGCCTCGGGCGGCGGCTCGATCAGCGAGGCGATTTCCCAGGCCGTCGTATCGACCTGCTTGGCAGCTTGGAGCGTGTAACGGCCATCGACAAAAACAACCGCCTTTTGCGCCAGAACGACTGCCAGCCCAGCCGACCCTGTAAACCCCGTCAGCCAGGCCAGACGCTCCTCGGAAGGCGCGACATATTCGTTTTGCTGGCTATCGGCACGGGGAATCACGAAGCCGGTCAACTGCCGCCGCGTCAGTTCCGCGCGGAACGCGGACAGTCGCGCGGTCAGCGCCACGCCTTCTTCTGGTTCGTCGAATGTCTGGAATTGGGCCTCGAACATGAATCGACTTTAGGGTCGTGGGTCGATGGCGGCAATTGCGGCGGACGCGGCTTCGACCCCGGAAAAGCCTTGGCACGATCTATGCTTAGTAATCATTGCCTACTGGGAAGGCTGTGCTGAGGAACCTTTTGCGACCAATGAAGCTTCAAAATTCAGGGCCTCACGGAAATGCGGAGGGGTGTGTTTTTCAACTCAATGAAGAGGGGATACGACATGCCAGTTTTTATGTTTGAGAAGATTTCGCCGCCAATTCACCGGGTGGTGCAGGTGGCACAGGTGGTCGCCATCAATGAGCCGCGCGGCGTCATAGTTCAGATGCTGGACCGGATCACCGCAAGCCGTTTGAAGCGGGAGGCCCGTATCGCGTCCAGGGCGCAACGTAACGAGGGCTTCACCGAAGCCGATATCTCGCCGTCGCGGACGCGAAGTTAAACTGCGTCGCTATCGTTTTTGCATCAGCAGAGTGGCCCAGCCGTCGATATGGATGCGGCGGATCAACTTCAATCCGTTGCCGCGATAGGCCGCTACGACGCCGTTGGCCTGAGGTGGCAACAGACCCGACAAAATAACAAACGCTGACGGCGCGAGGTGCCTGGCCATTCCCGGTGCGAGCGCGCGCAGCGGATTGGCGAGGATGTTCGCAAGCACGAGCGCGAACGGACCATTCATCCTAAAAGCCGGTGAACCAAACCCCGTCGCGTGAACGACCTCGATCCAGTTTCCGGCACCATTGAATTTCGCATTTTCGCGCGCGACCTCTACCGAGCGCTGATCGATGTCGCTCGCAAGCATGTGCCGCCGTAATTTCTTCGCTGCTGCGATGGCCAGTACGCCCGTTCCTGTTCCGAGATCGAGCACGCGTTTCGGCGTTCGTTGTCGCAAGACTTGATCGAGCAGAATCAAGCAGCCGCGTGTCGTGCCGTGATGGCCAGTGCCGAACGCGAGCGCCGCTTCGATTTCGATTCCGATCTTGTTGATAGGCACGCGCGCGCGGTCATGACTGCCGTGAACGACGAAAGGTCCGGCGCGGACCGGCACCAGATCGGCGAGGCTTGCGCTTACCCAATCTTTTTCTTCGACATTGCTAAAAGCGATTGTCCCGGCCGCTGCTTCTCCGGCGCATTGCGCGACCAGAGCGCGGATGATGGCTTCATCCGGCGGCTCGGCGAAATGCATGGTGATGTCCCAACGCCCGCCAGGTGCCTCAAAAGCAGCGATGGCCAGATCGTGCGATGGGTAGATTTCAGTGATGATATCCACTACGCGGCTGGCAATCCGCTCATCGCCGATGACGAAAGTCGCTTGAACGGCTGGTGCAACGTAAGGCGAAGTCATGGTTTAGGTCCAAGGATTTTGAATCGTTGATGTATCGCGCACATTTCCACCAGCAATCCACATCCAGCGCCGCATTCGTACAGGATTTACCGCAACGTTTTGCACAAAGTTACGCAGCAGTTACGAGTCGACTTTTGCGCAGTTTACTCACAGCTTTTCCACAGACCTGTCCACAGCTTATTGAGGGTCTTTGTGGTTTAGCGAAACAGCCCGCGATGATCACCGAGAATGACTTTCGCTGCATTGTGACCCGGTGCACCCGTGACGCCGCCGCCGGGATGCGCGCCGGAACCGCAATGATAAAGACCCTTCAATGGCCCGCGGTATCCAGCATATCCGAGCATCGGTCGCGCCGAGAAAAGCTGATTGAGTGACAGCGCACCGTGAAAAATGTCGCCACCGAGCAGGCCGAAGTCGCGTTCGAGATCGAGCGGCGTCAGGATCTGCCGCCCCATCACGCTTCTCGAAAATCCCGGAGCGTAACGATCCACCGTTGCGATCATGAGATCGGCGACTTCTTCGCGGTGATCGTCCCATGATTTTCCGCCAGGCAATTGCGGCGCGACGTGCTGGCAGAAAAGGCTCGCCACATGTTTGCCTTCGGGTGCGAGTGAATCGTCGAGTGTGGAGGGGATCAGCAATTCAATGATGGGTTCGCGGCTCCAGCCATATTGTTTGGCATCGAGCCACGCGCGATCCATGTAATCGAGACTCGGCGCGAGGATAATGCCCGAGGTGAGATGATCCCCGTTACCCGGCAGCGCGGTGAATGACGGAAGCGTGGAGAGCGCGACATTCATGCGAAATGAGCCAGACCCGTTTTTCCAGTTCGAGATTCGCGACAAGAATGGTTTTGGCAATGCATCCGGCGCAATCAGCTTTGTGTAAAGCAGTTTTGGATTGACGCTGGAGACGATGTATTCGGCGCGGACCGTCTCACCATTGTCGAGTGTGACGCCGATGACTTGATCGCGTTCGACGATGAGTTCGTGCACGCTCGCGTCTGTCTCAATCTCTGCGCCATGCGAACGTGCCGAAGCCGCCATCGCCTGCGTGATCGAACCCATGCCGCCGATGGCGTGTCCCCACAGGCCCTTCTTGCCGTTCACCGCTCCAAAAGCATGATGCAGCATCACGTAGGCCGAACCCGCCGCATAGGGGCTGGCGTAGTTGCCGACGATAGCGTCGAAACCGAACAGCGTCTTAATCAGATCGCTCTCAAATCTTTCGTCGAGCATTTCGCCTGCGGAGCGGGTGAATAGATCGAGCAGCAGGCGTTGACTTTCGATGGGTAAGCCGCGCAAAATATTGGCAGTTCCGAGTGCGTTGAAAGATTCGCGGATGGCGCGCGTACCAAAGCCTCCGACGAGGTCCGGCGGCGCACGCAACACGAATTGCCGCAGCACATCGGCAACGGTTTCGAGTTCGAGATTGAAGCCGTCAATCGCCAGGGCGTCGCGCTCACTTAATCTGCCAACTGACTGATGCGTGCGGCCTTCGCCTGTCAAAAGATAGCTACCATCCGGAGCGGGGAGAAAATTTTGAGCGCGGCGCTCGACGATTTGCAGGCCGTGAAGATGCAGTTGCAGATCATCGATCACTTTTGAATTGAGCAGGCTCACAGTGTAAGCCGCGACCGAATTGAGGAACCCGGGATGAAACTCTTCCGTCACCGCTGCACCGCCGACGACCTTGCGGCGCTCGATCACCTTGACGCGCAGGCCGTTCATCGCGAGATAGGCCGCGCATGTCAGGCCGTTGTGGCCCGCGCCGATGATGAGGGCATCGTAGTTCGACATGCTTCAGTCATAATAGTGGCGAGCGTTGCACGCGAGGATTTTCTATCACGCGCATGTCATTGTCCGCGGCGGATTGCTATGCTCCACTCCGCCTCATTCCGGTGATTTGCCGGGAAAGTCCGGAGCCTCCATGTCGTCAATGCCGTCCGAATCCACGAGCCAGTCATCCGGCGCGCGGAACAAGCTTGTACTCGTGGTCTATACCACGTCGATTTTCGCCAGTGCTTTGCTGCTATTTTCGGTGCAACCTTTGTTCACGAAGATGGTGTTGCCGCGTCTCGGCGGCTCGCCGGCGGTGTGGTCGGTCGCGATGGTATTTTTCCAGTCGCTGCTGCTCGGCGGATATGCCTACGCGCATTATCTGATGACCATCAAAAGCCGCATCGTGCCTGTGGCGATTCATCTGGCTTTGTTGATTGTCGCGATGCTGACGTTGCCGCTGTCGATTGCGATCGGGTGGGGCGAACCGCCGACGAGCGGTTACGCATTTTGGCTGTTGGGCTTGTTCGCAGCCTCTATCGGGCTTCCTTTTTTTGCGCTCGCTGCAAATAACCCGATGCTGCAGGCGTGGTTTGTCCGCACCGGGCATCCCGACGGTCCAGATCCGTACTTTCTTTATGCGTCGTCGAATATCGGAAGCTTCCTCGCGCTGCTGTCTTATCCTTTTCTGTTCGAGCCGATCTTCACGTTGCGTACGCAGAACCTGATCTGGACCTGCGGCTATGGATTGCTGATCGTTTTGATTGCGGCATGCGGCGTATTGCTCGTGCGTTCGCCGCCGATGTCGATGGCTGCAATCGAAGCCAGCGACGGCGATGTGCCCGCGCCAACGTGGTCAATGCGCGCGCGCTGGATATTTCTGGCAGCTGTGCCGTCGGGATTGTTGATTGCGGTGACTGCGCACATTTCCACCGACGTCGCTGCGGCACCGTTGCTGTGGGTGCTGCCGCTTTCGCTTTATCTGCTGACATGGGTGCTGGTGTTCCAGTCGCATCCGTTGCTGCCGCACGACTGGATGCTGAAAGTCCAGCCGCTTGCAATTGCAGGCGGTGTCGTGCTGCTGGCGTTTTCGGGAGAACGAAATCTTCTGGTCACACTAGGCGGTCACTTGCTTTGCTTTTTCCTGATCGCAATGGCGTGTCACGGTGAACTCGCACGTACGCGTCCGGCCGCGCGATATCTCACCGGCTTTTATGTTGCGCTCTCTTTCGGTGGCATGGTCGGCGGACTGTTTGCGGGCCTGCTCGCGCCTTACATCTTCTCATGGATTGCGGAATATCCAATCCTGCTCGCGCTGTCGGCGCTGTGCCGCCCTCGCGAAGCATCGAACGTGCGTGGGAGCATATGGGTTTGGTTGTTTACACTCATTGCCGCGCTCACTCTAATTGTCCTGTCTCTCGGCAGCGGCAAGACGATGCAGTTTCTCGAAACCAACCGGATTTGGGTTATCACCTACGTTGCTATCGCTGCGATGATTCTTGCTTTACTTTGGAAGATCGACCGATGGAAGTTTGCAACGATCGTTGCGCTCGGGCTGGTATTGATCCGGACATATCCAGCGGACGAGGGACGCGTCGATACCGTGCGCAGCTTCTTCGGCGTTCATAAAATCGTCGTCACGCCGCATGGCCAGTACCACGTGCTGATGCACGGTACGACAATTCATGGTGCCGAGAAATTTCAGGAGGATGACGGCGCGCCCATTAAGGGGCGGCCGGAACCGATCAGTTACTATCACAAGGACGGCGGCATCGGCCGCGCTATCACCGCGATCCGCGAGCGCAAAGGCGGGCCGATTCGCGTCGCCGTCATCGGTCTCGGTGCCGGAACGTTGGCATGTCAGTCGGAGCCGGGAGAAAACTGGAAATTCTTCGAGATCGACCAGAGTATGGTCGATACTGCGCGAGATCCGAAATATTTTACGTTCATTCAATCTTGCGAGCCCGACATGAAGCCGGTGTTGGGCGACGCGCGGCTTACTTTCGCCAAGGAGCCAGACGGCATCTACGACCTGATCATTGTTGATGCATATTCGTCGGACGCAATTCCAATCCATCTTGCCACTGAAGAGGCGATGGATATCTACAAGTCGAAACTGGCGCCGCATGGCGCAGTGCTGATGCACGTATCCAACAGGCACCTCGATCTGGTCAGCGTCGTCGTCGGCATTGCCGAAGAGAACGATCTGAAGAGCTGGGTCTTCAATGAGGACTCAAATCGCGACAGCGAATACATCTTCACGACCGAAGTCGTGATTTCCGCGCGCGACGATGCCGACATCGGAAAACTCGCATCGGACGGGAAATGGTATTTTACCGAAGCGACGGAAGGCCAGCGCGTCTGGACCGACGACTATTCCAATGTGCTCGGTGCGGTCTGGCGCAGACTCAAGAACGGCGACGAAGACTAGCGTCCTTAGCTAGGCGCCTCGAAGACGATCAATACCCGCCGCGAGGACCGTAATAACGCGGGCGGGCGTAACGCGGGTCCTGGTCGTAATCGTCCTGCGCATAATATCGTTGCCCGGTCTGCGGGTCGACATAAACGCGCCGCTGCTGCTGTACCGGCCAGCGCTGGTCACTTCCGCCGTAATATGCGCGGCCCTGATAGTCCTGCGTCGCATAATTCTGGTCAGGCGAAGGTATGCGCGCGCGAGTGTTGCCGTAGATGTCTTCGCTGTACGGATCGTTCGAGCCATATTGCGGGGCGCTGCGCTGTTGTGGCGCGATCTGAAGCGGCTGACCGTCTGCATCAAACTGCGGAGCTGGGTTACGCGCAGTAGCAACTGTGTTCGGTCGCGGATTTCTCGCGAGCGCGATTTGCGAGGAACCGGTCAGCGTTACGGTGGTGTTGAGCACGCCTTCGGTCTTGACGATATCCCAAAGCGTCGAAGCGTTTTCACGCGAGAGCCTCACACAACCGTGCGATGCGGGTGTGCCGAGCCTATTGACAGAGTCCGTGCCGTGAATGGCGTGGCCTTGTTTCGTGAAGAAAATCGAATGCGGCATCGGCGCGTCGTCGAATTCCTTCGAGTAATGGTCTTCTTCCATTCGGAAAGTACGGAAACTCCCGTTCGGCGTTTCGTGGGAAGGATTACCGCTCGATACTGGCCAATTGTATTTCTTCACGCCGTTCACTGCGACAGTCATGCGCTGGGTGTTCTTGTCGACGGTGATATCGACCGCAGCTCGCGCAGCACTCCCCATGAGTACCAGTCCAGTTATCGTCATCAGGATTGAACGCATCGCACGCATCGTCTTGGCCTCATTCGTCGCCATTGCCGCCCCGCGATTAAAATAGGACATTGAAAGTGGCTTTTTAACTGTGCGCTGATCTTAAGGTTGACGGAGCCGCCATCCCGCTTTCGTGAACGCGCCGTCCTCGTCGCGCTTTCTCTAAAGTCTTAGCAACCTTCAGGCGTCGAGAACGTTGAGAAGCGCGCCGAAAATCGGCCTTTTAGGAGATCCCACGCGATGAAGACCCGTACCTCGTTCATATTCGTTTCCGCTCAAAGGCGTTTCGTATTCATTGCTGCAGTTCTCGCCATTTTCGCCATTCCGACCGTTTCTCACTCCCAAGGCGTCATCAACGGCGTTGCCGGAGGTGCGGCTGAAGGCTCTTATCGCGGCAACCGGTCGGCGGGTCCGGTCGGCGGTGTCGTCGGCGGTGCCCTGGGCGCCGGCGTTGGCGGTGTCGTCGGTGGCGTCAACGGTGTGTTGGGCATTTCACCCGGCTATCACCGGCACCATCGCCGCGGGTATTATCGGCATGGTCGCTACTATCGCCGCTATTGATTGTTCAAAAAGCATGAACCGGAAAGCCCTCGCAACTGCGAGGGTTTTTTGATGCGATGGTGACGCATTGCGTTTTCGGTGGACTTGAAGCAACGTTAGCCTTCGGCCACGGCTTCGAGGCGGTTTTGCTTCGATCTGCAGGGAGGTTTCTTAAAATGAAAATTAAAGTTTCGCTCGCGATCACAGCTCTCGCGCTTCTGGCAATTCCGGTCTCTGTGAGCGCACAGAACAATCCGGTCAGCGGCGCTGTCGGTGGAGCCGCGCAAGGTTCGTATGAAGGCAATCGTGCGGCAGGTCCGATCGGCAGTATCGTCGGCGGTGCCTTGGGCGCCGGCGTTGGAGCCGTCACCGGTACCGTCAATGGCGTCGTCGGCACGGCGGATCGCGTCGCCGATCCTGTTCCCGTCGCGCCGCCGCCGGATCGCGGATACTTCGACAGCAAGGGTGTTTATCACCCTCAGTAATTCGTCCGTTTGATTGAAAAGCTTCACGCCCCGCTTGCGGGGCGTTTTGCGTTTGGGATCAGGTTTTCAGCCGGTAGCCGGTCCTGAAAATCCACCACACTGTGACTAGGCAAAGCGCGAGAAACGCGCAGGTCATGCCGAGGCTGATGCCAACACTCACATCGGCGATCTCGAAAAAACTCCAGCGGAAACCGCTGATGAGATAGACCACCGGATTGAACAGCGCCACGGTTTGCCAAACTGGAGGCAGCATATTGATCGAGTAGAAACTGCCGCCGAGAAATGTCAGCGGCGTAATGACGAGCAGAGGGATCACCTGCAACTTCTCGAACCCGTCGGCCCAGATGCCGATGATGAATCCGAAAAGACTGAACGTGACGCTTGTCAGAATCAAGAATGTCAGCATAACGAATGGGTGCAGAATCTTCAGCGGCACGAAAAGTCCGGCCGTTGCCAGAATGATGAGACCGAGAATGATCGACTTGGTCGCTGCTGCGCCAACGTAACCCAGCACGGCTTCGAATGATGACACCGGGGCCGACAGCAATTCATAGATGGTGCCGGTGAATTTTGGAAAATAAATGCCGAACGAGGCGTTCGCGATACTTTGCGTCAGCAGCGACAGCATGACGAGGCCCGGCACAATGAACGTGCCGTAGCTAATCCCGTTGATCTCGGTGATGCGCGATCCGATGGCAGCACCGAACACCACGAAATATAGCGATGTCGAAATCACCGGCGACACGATGCTTTGCATCAGCGTGCGAAGCGTACGCGCCATTTCGTATTTGTAGATTGCGCGGACAGCGTAAAAATTCATAACTTTCTCATTTCAGAAGGCATGATCTTATCGGAAAACAGGTTCTCACTTTTCCGGATCATGCCTGATGCACCAGGCTGACGAAAATCTCTTCCAGCGAGCTTTGCGTGGTGTTGAGATCGTTGAACGTGATCCCAGCCTTTGAAAGATCTTCCATCAAGGATGTAATGCCCGTGCGCTCGCCCTTGGTATCGTAGGTGTAAACCAGTTCGTCGCCAGCCTGCGAAAGCTCTAGATGATGCGCTGTCAAGGATGCAGGAATTGTTGCCAGCTTCTTTTGCAAGTGCAACTTCAGCTGCTTTTTGCCCATCTTCTGCATCAGCTTCTTCTTGTCTTCGATCAGGACAATCTCGCCGTTGTTGATGACGCCGACGCGGTCCGCCATCTCCTCGGCCTCTTCGATATAGTGTGTCGTCAGGATAATAGTGACACCGGCATCGCGTAGGCCTCGCACGACATCCCACATCGCTTTACGCAGTTCGACATCCACGCCCGCGGTTGGTTCATCGAGAAAAAGAATCTGCGGCTCATGCGCCAGCGCCTTTGCAATCATGACGCGCCGCTTCATGCCGCCGGAGAGAGTGATGATCTGGCTCTTGCGTTTGTCCCATAGCGAAAGCTCTTTCAGCACTTTTTCGATATGCGCTGAATCTTTAGGTTTGCCGAACAGGCCGCGACTAAACGAGGCCGTCGCAAACGGCGTTTCCCAAGCGTCGGTATGCAGTTCCTGCGGCACGAGGCCGATCAGGGACCGCGCCTGACGATAGTTCTTCGTGATGTCGAAGCCGCCGACCGTCACCGTTCCTTCAGTCTGCACAGCGAGGCCGCAAATCACGCTGATCAGCGTGGTCTTCCCAGCACCATTGGGTCCGAGTAGCGCGAAGATTTCACCTCGATTGATCTCGAGGTTGATGTTCTTCAGCGCGGTGAAGCCAGAAGCATAGGTCTTCGTGACGTTGGAAACGGAAATGATGGACATGGGACAATCTGGCGGCGGGAAGGGATGCAGACATAACGGCGCGAATGCGCCGACACAAGGGCATTTATCGCGGCGCGCGGCTTCTATGCGCGCGTGACGAAACTGTCGACGACCTTTTTTTCTCCGGCTTTTTCAAACGCGATTGTGAGCTTGTTGCCATCGACCTTGGCGACGTTGCCGTAACCGAATTTTTGATGAAACACGCGGTCTCCGAGCGTGAACTCCGATACGGTGCCAGTGGACTTCGCGATCAGTTCGCCTTCGATGGTCATCGGCTTACGCTTGCCACCACTCGGCGACGAATCGAATCGTGCAGCGCTTTCCTCAAAACCGCCGCCGCCTTTGCCGCCGGCGCGGGCGCGGTTGGCCTGCGCGCGTTGCCAGCCGGGTGTCGAATAGCTTGACCCGAAGGATTCAACATTGTCGAAGCGCGACGCCCCGTAGCCGCCCGCGCCGCCCCATCCGGCTCCGCCCTTGGATTCGGTGATCTCGACATTGTCCGCTGGCAACTCGTCGAGAAACCGCGATGGGATCGTTGTGGTCCACGAGCCGTGAATACGCCGGTTGGTTGCAAAGAATAATTTGGCGCGTTTGCGCGCGCGCGTGATGCCGACATGAGCGAGGCGGCGTTCTTCCTCAAGTCCGGCGCGGCCTTGCTCGTCGAGAGCGCGCTGATGCGGAAACAATCCTTCTTCCCAGCCGGGAAGAAATACGTTGTCGAATTCGAGTCCCTTGGCCGAATGTAGCGTCATCAGCGATACCGCGTCTTCATCGGCGCCGCTCTCGCGATCCATGACCAGTGAAATATGTTCGAGAAAACCGTGAAGGTTCTCGAATTCTTCCATTGAGCGAACAAGTTCTTTCAGGTTTTCGAGACGGCCCGCGGCATCCGCCGAACGGTCCTTCTGCCACATCTCGGTATAGCCGCTTTCATCCAGCACGATTTCCGCTAACTCGGTGTGCGGGACAACATCGCGCTGCGCGCGCCAGCGATCGAAATTTGTCATGACTTCGCGCAGGCTGCTTCGGGCCTTCGGTTTCAACTCGTCTGTCTCGATCACGGTGCGAGCAGCTTCCGTCAGTGGAATGCGGCGCTTGCGCCCGATGTCGTGCAGCAATTGGATCGATGCGTCGCCAAGACCGCGCTTCGGCAGGTTGACGATGCGCTCAAATGCGAGATCGTCCGCTGGCGAATTGATGACACGCAAATAGGCGAGGGCATCACGCACTTCGGCGCGCTCGTAAAATCGCGGGCCGCCAATGACGCGGTAAGGCATGCCGAGCGTGACGAAGCGATCTTCGAATTCGCGCATCTGGAACGACGCGCGCACCAGAATGGCGATCTCATTCAATTTATTGCCCGCGCGCTGAAGCTGCTCGATTTCCTCGCCGATGCCGCGCGCTTCTTCCTCCGAGTCCCATGAACCCGTGACGGTGACTTTTTCGCCGTCGACATCTTCGGTACGCAGCGTCTTGCCGAGGCGGCCTTCGTTATGCGCGATCAGATGCGAAGCGGCAGCGAGGATATGGCCGGTCGATCGATAATTACGTTCGAGCCGGATCACCTTCGCGCCGGGAAAATCATGATCGAAGCGCAGGATGTTGTCGACTTCCGCACCGCGCCAGCCGTAGATCGACTGGTCGTCGTCGCCGACGCAGCAAATGTTTTTGGGCGCGGTGAGGGGTGCGGGTTGTTCTATTTGTCCTGCGCCTGACGCGATTTGAGGTGTCGGCGCCTGCGCTAGCAACCGCAGCCAGAGATATTGGGCGACGTTGGTGTCTTGATACTCGTCCACCAGAATGAACTTGAAGCGGGTCTGATACTGCCGCAGCACATCGGGATGCTCGCGGAACAGCCGGATATTTTCCAGCAGCAGATCGCCAAAGTCGGCCGCGTTGAGAATCTTCAATCGCTCCTGATAGGCTGCATAAAGTTTGCCGCCCTTGCCATTGCCGAACACGGCGGCTTCGCCGGACGGCACTTGCGACGGCGTTAGCCCGCGATTTTTCCAGCCATCAATCAATCCGGCGAGCATTCGTGCGGGCCAGCGCTTGTCGTCGATATTCTCGGCCTGAAGAAGTTGTTTCAAAAGACGGATCTGGTCATCGACATCGAGCACGGTGAAGTTGGATTTCAACTGCACGAGTTCAGCGTGATAACGCAAAATGCGTCCACCGATGGAATGGAAGGTGCCGAGCCACGGCATGCCTTCGACCGCTTGGCCCAGCATATGGCCGAGCCGATGCTTCATCTCGCGTGCGGCCTTGTTGGTGAAGGTGACGGAAAGGATTTCGTTCGGGCGCGCGCGGCCCATTGAGAGAATGTGGGCGATGCGCGAAGTCAGTACGCGCGTCTTGCCGGTACCTGCTCCTGCAAGAACCAGCACCGGGCCGTCGAGTGTTTCGACCGCTTCGCGCTGTTCGGGGTTCAGTGCGGACAGATATTGCGGAGCGGCTGAGGCGCGCGCACGCGCAGCAATGCCGCCAGCCGCAGGCTGATGGCTCGGCACGTCTTGAGGCGGCTGTTTGTTCGGCTCGGTCATGCGATTCGGTTTGTATCTCACGATGGCATCGCAAGGTGGTGATTGGGAGTGTCCATCACAGGATTGTCGTAAATATAGGCATGAGGAGGCAGTTCCGACAGGCGTTTTGGCGGGATAGCGCGGAGACTCGCAGCCCGTAGACGCCCTCGGGACAAATAAGATTTGTTCCGTCAAATCACGCGATTTTTCGACTGTTCACGGGATCTTAGCGCCGGAACTTTCGTTCCGAAGCCGGATTGTTTCTCCATCTGGAGCGCGGTTTTAATTTGCGCTCATCGAGAACAAACAGACGCAGGAGCACATCATGTTGAGCTGGGTTGTGACTTTTCTGATTATCGCGCTGATCGCAGGCGTTTTAGGATTTGCGGGTATTGCCGGTGCATCCATCGAAATCGCCAAGATCGTGTTCTTTGTAGCGATCGTGTTGTTTCTGATTTCGGCGGTCGTGGGTCTTGCGCGCGGGCGCGGCAACGTCTGATCGCGCTACTTTTTTGGCGTCGGCATGGCGATGTGTCGGCCGACGCCGTCCGGACGAGGGAGGGTACTGTGAGCCTGTACAATCGCGCTTATGCGTGCGGCGATATCGGGCGGAAACGGTGCCGTTTTTTTTGAGCCCATATCGACGTGCAGCGACATCCCCTCAGATGTTGCCGAAAGCCAACCTTCTGTCGCATGACGCAATTCCTCGAATGTGTGTATCCGCTTGTCGTCCGCCGCCAGGATATACACCGCGATCTGCACCGGGTCGCCGAGATGAATTTCGCGCAAATACCGGATGTGACATTCCGCAGAGAACGTCGAGCAGTTCCGCTCCTTCATATAATTGGGCCCGACGCCGAATTCGGCCCACATCTGATCGATGCCGCGATCGAACAGCACATTGTAATAGGCCATATTGAGATGGCCGTTATAGTCGATCCATTGCGGCTCGATCTGCATGATCGAGGTAAGGAACGGTGCCTGCAATTGGTGCGGCGCATTGTCCTTTTGCGGCGTGGCGGGCATTTCAATTCCGGTTTTGCAAGCGTGACTTGACCCGCAATATATCCTTTGACACCGTTTGCGCTACATAATCTATCGTCGGGCAAAGTGAGCGAACGTGGCCATTTCCATAAGTGCATTGAAACGTCCGGCACCTACTGCCATTGCGAGTGCCATTGAAGCTCTCGCCGCGAGGTTCGGAAATAACCTGATTACGTCGCAGGCGGTGCGCGAACAGCATGCGCACACCACGACATGGTTGCCGCCGCAGCCACCTGATGCGGTCGTGATGGCGCAGACCACCGCCGACATTCAAGATGTGGTGCGGATTTGCGCCGAGCGGCGCGTTCCTGTGATTGCATTCGGCACGGGCACGTCGCTGGAAGGGCAAGTCAACGCGCCACTTGGTGGCGTGTGCATCGACCTGCGCGAAATGAACCGCATCATCGCGGTGCATCCGGACGATCTGGATTGCGTGATCGAACCCGGCGTAACGCGCAAGGCGCTCAACGAACATTTGCGCGATCAGGGATTGTTTTTCCCTATCGATCCCGGCGCGGACGCATCGATTGGCGGCATGGCCTCGACGCGTGCATCCGGCACCAACGCTGTGCGCTACGGCACCATGAAAGACAACGTTCTCGCGCTGAAGGTTGTTCGCGCTGACGGCGAAATCATTTCGACGGGCACGCGCGCAAAGAAATCGTCGGCTGGGTACGATCTCACGCATTTGTTCATCGGCGCAGAAGGCACGCTCGGAATCATTTCCGAGATCACGCTCAGGCTGCGCGGCATCCCGCAGAGCATCGCGGCAGGGTCTTGCTCATTCAAGACTGTCGAGGGCGCCTGCAACGCGACCATCATGGCCATACAAACCGGTATTCCGCTGGCGCGGATCGAGTTGCTCAACGCCGCGCAGGTTGCTGCATGCAACGCCTACTCGAAGCTCTCGCTGCCTGAGACGCCATTATTGCTGCTCGAATTTCACGGCACCGATGCGGATGTTGCCGAGCAATCTAAAATGTTCGGCGAGATCGCCAGCGAATGTGGCGGCGGTGCATTCGAGTGGACGACGAAGCAGGAGGACCGCACGCGGTTGTGGCAAGCGCGGCACGATGCTTACTGGGCGGTGCGCGGAATGCGCCCCGGTGCGCAGGCGGTTGCGACCGATGTTTGCGTGCCGATTTCGCGCCTCGCTGAATGCGTGGCAGAGACTGAAAAGGACATCGCAGCCAACAGATTGATTTCGCCGATTGTCGGACATGTCGGCGACGGCAATTTCCACTGCTCGCTGCTGTGCGACGTCAACGATCCGGACGAGATGCAGCGCGTGGAAGGCTTTCTTCATCGCCTCGTCGAGCGTGCGCAGGCGATGGATGGCACTTGTACCGGCGAGCACGGCATCGGGCAGGGCAAGCAGAAATATCTCGTCAAGGAACTTGGGCCGGAGGCGGTCGAGGCGATGCGCGCGTTGAAGCAGGCGCTCGATCCGCACAATATTCTCAATCCCGGAAAGATTCTGCCACAGGCGTGACGCGTTACTCAGCCGGCACGATGCTCGGCGAAGTCAGGCGCTCGCCGATAAACATTGTGCTAATCGCGCGGGTGCGGAAATGATCCAACACGAACAGCCTGATCGCCGAAGACAGATTGTTGGTTTTGCGATCGCGGTCGATGGTGTCGATCTGGTGTGACAATGTCATGCCGCGTCGCGTAGCGATATCCTTCAGACTCGTCCAGAACGCATCTTCGAGACTGACGCTGGTTTTGTGACCACCGACGACAACGGATCGCTTGACCACGGCATACTCCTTGACGTTCGCGGCCAGGTCATTGGGGTTCGCATACATTTGATCGTTTAACATACGAAACTCCTCAAGTGGCATTCGGACATGAGTTCGCTGCGTGCACGGTGAAATCTCACCGGACCATGTGCGAGTTAAAAGACAGATCAGGAATTCACCGGCCGCACGTCAGTACGGTCATGCCGCAATCGAACCATCTTGACCGAAGCATGGGTAAATAATAGCTGATTAGGACGGCGAGCGGTATTCGGTGAAAAACCTAGCGCGGAGTCACTATCGTGAGGATACCGTCGGGATTTCTACGGACGTGACTCTTCGGCGCGCGTGTGCCCCGTGCCACCGTGCGGCGCTCCGACCGCCCGCGACCGGAAGTAGTCGAGCACAAACAGTCTGATCGCCGACGACAGGTTGCCCTGTTGGCGATGGCCGTCGATTTCACCCACGAGTTCGGACAACGTCATGTTTCGCGTGGCCGAAATTTCCTTCATGCCATTCCAGAACGCCTCTTCGAGGCTGACGCTCGTTTTGTGGCTGGCGACGACAATCGATCGTTTGACGACGGGAGACTTCATGTCGGCCCCTCGTCGGTGATGCGATGTCCATCTAGAGTTAAGTCATCGCGTTCATCACGCATTTTGTCACGTTTCTTTTCGACCTTGGTGCGGCCAAACCGCGCCCGATTGGTCTCAGCGATTCGTGTTGCGTCGTCGCGCGCGGTACGTTTTTTAAATCGCTTTAAATTGACGAGATCGCCCACGACCACTCCACTGTGCAGCAAGCCAGTTTCAAACTAGCACGCGTTTTCACGCGCATCCTAGCCGAGTGCCCTAGGACTTTAGGCGATAGCCAACATGAACTTTTCGCAATGAAAATGTGAGTCTGGAGCGATTACAAATCTCACTAGCCGGGATGCGTCATGTTGTCCGGTTGCACAAGCTTGTCGAATTCGTCAGCCGATACGAGGCCGAGCCGAACGGCTTCCTCCTTCAGGGTCGTTCCGTTTGCGTGAGCGGTTTTTGCGACCTTTGCGGCGTTATCGTAACCGATTTTCGGCGCGAGTGCTGTCACCAGCATCAGCGAGCGTTCCATTAATTCGTGGATGCGTTTTTCGTCGGCGCGAATTCCGGTCACGCAATGCTCCGTGAATGAACGCGAGACGTCGGCCATCAACCGGATCGATTGCAGCATGCATTGCGCGAGCACCGGCTTATAGACATTCAGTTCGAAATGCCCTTGGCTTCCGGCGACGGTGATCGCGGTGTGATTGCCGAAAATCTGGCAGCACACCATCGTTACGGCTTCGCATTGCGTTGGGTTCACCTTGCCCGGCATGATCGACGAGCCGGGTTCGTTCTCCGGCAGAATCAGTTCGCCGAGACCCGAACGCGGGCCCGAGCCGAGCAGGCGAATGTCATTCGCAATCTTGAAAAGGCCCGTCGCCATCGCATTGATCGCGCCGTGAACGAACACATAAGCGTCGTTTGACGCTAGCGCCTCGAATTTATTCGGCGCGGTAACGAACGGCAGCTTTGTGATGGCGGCAGCGTGTTTAGCAAAGAGCTTTGCGAATTCGGGCTTCGAGTTCAAACCTGTGCCAACGGCTGTGCCGCCTTGTGCCAGCGGATAAAGGTCTTTCAGCGACGACTGCAGCCTTGCGATGCCGCTTTCGACCTGCGCGGAGTAACCGGAAAATTCCTGTCCGAGTGTCAGCGGCGTCGCGTCTTGAGTATGCGTGCGACCGATCTTCACGATTTTGGAAAATTCTTTTTCTTTTGTGCGCAGTGCGTGAAGAAGAAGCGTTAGCGCGGGAATGAGATCGTGCGTGATGCATTCGGCAGCGGCGATATGCATTGCGGTTGGAAACGAATCATTCGACGACTGACTCATGTTAACGTGATCGTTCGGATGCACCGGCTTCTTGCTGCCGAGCGCGCCGCCGAGAATTTCACTGGCGCGATTGGCGATCACTTCATTCAAATTCATGTTGCTTTGCGTGCCGGACCCGGTCTGCCACACAACAAGAGGAAAATGATCGTCGAGCTTGTTGTCGATGACCTCGCGCGCGGCCTGCACGATCGCCTTGGCAAGTTTTGCGTCGAGAATGCCAAGTTCGAGATTTGTCTCAGCCGATGCGAGTTTCACGATGGCGAGCGCACGCACGATCGGCATCGGCATACGCTCATTGCCGATTTTGAAATTGTTGCGAGAGCGTTCGGTCTGCGCGCCCCAATAACGGTCGGACGCGACTTCAATGGGACCGAACGTGTCGGTTTCGGTGCGAGTCGATTTTTTTGAATCAGTCATCGGGCTGCCTCATCGTCATCGAGTTCGCCCCTGCGGCCGAGATTCGATCCGCGATTTATTTCTTGCGGAAACGGTCGAGCCGCACGACTTCGGCGCCTTCGCTTGGCTTTGCCGCGTCTTCGGTGACTGTCGCTTCGTCGGAATTTGTTGCACCAACGGTTGCAAGTGGTTCGGCGACAGGCGTAGTCGCGTCGGCGGTTTCTTCGGAGGGCTCGAACTGCAATCCGAACTGAACGGATGGATCGAAGAAACTCTTGATCGAACTAAACGGCACGACCAGCCGCTCAGGTATTCCGTTGAAGGAAAGACCAACTTCAAAACGGTCGTCCGTGACGATCAGATCCCAGAACTGATGTTGGAGAATAACTGTCATCTCGGTCGGATATTGCGACAGCAGTCGTGGCGAAATCTTCACGCCTTCGGCTGTCGATAAAAACGTAATGTAAAAATGATGTTCGCCCGGCAGGCCGTGTTCCGCAGCGTCCTTTAACACCTGCCGCAGCACGCCACGCAAAGCATCGCGCGCAAGAACATCGTAACGGATAAGGTCGGTCGCCATCGGCAAGATCCTGTCGAAGTCGTCTGAACGTTCAACGCAGCCGTCAATTGAGGCGACTCGCTCGATTTTACAGATGCTAACCCGCCAGACCCGCAAGGTCAGCAGGCGAGGTGGCTTTTCCCGCAAAGGTCAGTTGCACAAGTAAAAGGAAGAAGTGGAGGCTTCTGTTGCCAGGTGCCTCCGAACCCCGCCTAGAGGGGCTTATTCCCCTAGGACTTTAGACTTGGTTTTTCAAACTGCGTTACGCAGCCTGAGCAACCGGAGCATAGTTGTCGTTTGCAACTATTGCATAGCCCGATAACGGCGGAACAATACCGAGAAAAAACACGCCCTTTACGCCCTCGTCGATCCTGTTTCGCCCCCGCCGAAGCCCGCCGGATGGCGGTACAAATTCGGGCTTTGGTGGAGGCGCCGGGTGCTGCCCCCGGGTCCGAATGGTTTATTGCGACGGCAATTTATTTCCATAGCCGGCGAACCGGCACGCTCAATATAGTGCGCAAAAGCTAATGAAAAAAGGGCTCGTTTGGGCCCTTCGGGTGGAGATTCCTACCTGAACTGTGAACCGCGCATGTGCAGCAGTTGGCATTGGCGGTTGGCCTGCGCGAAAGGCCGCTTTAAATCGTCGTCATGTCTTTGGATTCTCAGCCTTCCGATTCCCATGCGCCGTTCGACTGGAAAGCGGCTCCTCCGGGGTTGATCGAGCTTTTTCTCGCCTTCGCAAAGATGTCACTCGCCGGTTTCGGCGGCGTTCTGGTGTGGGCGCGGCGTGCCATTGTCGATCAGAACAAGTGGATGACGCCGGACGAGTTCAACGAAGCCTTCGCGCTGTGCCATTTTCTGCCGGGCCCGAACATCGTCAATCTTTCCGTTGTGTTCGGTGCGCGCTTTCGCGGAATTCCCGGAAGCATCGCGGCCTTTCTCGGTCTCGTCGGACCGCCAGTCGTCATTGTCACTGTCCTCGCTGCGATCTACGCGCGCTACGGCGAGATACCTGCACTACAGCGAACGCTGACCGGCGTGTCTTGCGCGGCCATCGGACTTTTCCTTGCGGTGATTTTTCGCATGATGATGCCGATACTGAAGCGCCGCGATCCGATTGCACTATCGTTTCTCGTCGTCGTCTTTGTCGCAATCGGGTTTTTGCGGTTGCCGCTTATCTGGGTGTTGCTCGTGACGATTCCGTTGAGCATCGCTATCACCTATTCGATGCGGCGGCGGAGCGTGGCATGAATTCGCCCGTTGGAACTCTCCTCACGCTCGGCTGGACGTTCGCGCTGATGTCACTGCTCGCCATCGGCGGCGCGAATTCGACGATTCCAGAAATGCACCGTGTTGCGGTCGATGTGCATCATTGGATGACGGACTCGCAGTTCACAGACATGTTCGCGATTTCGCAGCTCTCGCCTGGCCCGAATGTGCTGATCGTCACATTGATCGGCTTTCATGTGGCAGGTGTAGCGGGCGCGTTGGTAGCAACGTTTGCGATGTGTGGACCGTCGGCTGTGCTCGCTTATTATGTCAGCAATCTTCTGGTGCAATCGAGCCACTCGCCCTGGCCTGCGATTTTGCAATCGGCGCTCGTGCCAGTGTCCATCGGGCTGATGTGCGCGAGCGGTTTCATCCTGACAGTGACGGCCGACAAAACATGGGCTGCGGCCGCTGTTACGGTTGTATCGGCTGTATTGGCTTTCACAACGCGTCTCAATCCGATCTGGATGCTGGCGGCGGGCGGAATTCTCGGCTTTGCTGGCGCGCTTTAGCGGTTGGGTCCGGTCGGCGACCAAGACTTTGCACACAGGTTCCGCTCTCGTAACTGGAGCGCAGAGATTGACCTTTGCGCCGAACCCTTCAATTTGATTCTGATATCGACCTTCACGGAATCAGCTTTATGACGTTGCCGAAACGATTGCGCGCGATGCATGGGTTGGCTGCTGCTGCGCTTTTGATTTTTTCGCCAGCGCGGGCGCAGGAATATCCCACCCGCGCGATCACGATGATCGTTCCGTTTGCCGTCGACGGCCCAACCGATGTCGTGGCCCGTATCGTTGCGGCTCATATGCAGCAAACGTTCGGTCAACCTATCATGATTCAAAATGTGGTCGGAGCGGGCGGTACCACCGCCGCCACGCGCGTCGCGCGCGCAACGCCGGACGGCTACACACTCATCACCGGTCACATGGGAACGCACGCTGCCGCCGTGCCGCTCTATCCGAAGCTCGCCTACAATCCGTCAAAAGACTTCGAGCCGGTGGGCATGCTCGCGGGAACGCCGATCCTTATTCTCGCGCGCAAGGATTTTCCGCCGCAGAATCTCAAGGAGTTCATTGCATATGTTAAAGCCAATACCGACCGGATCAACGTCGCGCATGCGGGCGTCGGCTCCGTGTCCTTCGTTTCCTGCCAACTTCTGAATTCGATCATCGGCATCAAGCCGACGGGCGTTCCGTTCGACGGCACCAAGCCTGCGATGAATGCGTTGGTTAGCGGGCAGGTCGATTTCATGTGTGACCAGATCGTGAATGCTGTTCCGCCGATCAGGGCAGGAACCATCAAGGCTTATGCGATCGCAACCCCCGAACGCAATTCATCCTTACCGGATATTCCGACGACGAAGGAAGCAGGCCTGCCAGCGTTTCAGGCGCAGGCTTGGAACGCAATTTTTGCGCCGAAAGGTACACCCGCGCCGGTCGTCGCCAAGCTCAATGCCGCAATCGGCAAAGCACTCGACGATGAAGGCGTCCGTAAGAAGTTACTCGATCTTGGAAGCGTCATTCCGAAGACCGGAGAACGCACGCCGGAATCGCTGGCGACGCTTGTCGTCAGCGAAATCGCGAAGTGGACGCCAGTGCTGAAGCCGGCAGAGAAATAGTCAGCTTCACCCCGTTGACAGCGAGACTTAGTCAAAACCGGTCGCAGCGCCAATTGCCGTTGACCGTTCGTCATCGCGACCGGATACTATGCGGAGGGGAGCCTGAGGGGGCGACTATGCGCCGGTTCGGTCTGGCGGTTTCGGTTTACATATTGGTGTCGCTGCTCGGCGCTTTGTCGGCGTCTGCCGAAAAGCGTGTTGCGTTGGTGATTGGCAATGGCAACTACCAGAACACCCAACGGCTTCCCAATCCACCCAACGATGCAGCCGACGTCGCCGCGGCGCTGAAGCGCACCGGCTTCGACACTATTGTCGGTCTAGATCTCGACAAGACCGGAATGGAAAACGCAACAATCCAGTTTGCGCGGGCCGCGCGCGAGGCCGACGTCGCGATCTTCTACTACAGCGGGCACGCCATGCAGTTCAACGGCATCAACTATTTGATGCCGGTGGATGCGAAACTCGCCGATGAAGAAGATTTGCGGAAAATGGCGCGCGTGGATGAAATCGCCGCTGATGTTCAGAAAGCCAAGAACCTTCGTATCCTGGTGCTCGATTCCTGCCGCGACAATCCGCTTGCCGAGCAGTTGAAACGTTCGATTGGGCGCACCCGAAGCGCCGGAATCCAAAACGGTCTGGCGAAGATGGATGCGCCGCAAGGGATGATCATGGCGTATTCGACGCAAGCGGGACGCGAAGCTGCGGACGGCGCGGGCCGCAACAGTCCTTACACGGCAGCATTTCTGAAGCACATCGAAGCACCGGAAGAAATCGGCACGGTGTTCCGGAAAATCAGCGCAGATGTCTATGAAAACACCAAGCGCGATCAGCTTCCTGAACTGTCGCTGTCTTTCATCGGTGAGTTCTATCTCAAAGGTCGCCCGGCCAATTCTGGCATCAGCGTTTCGGAATTCACCGCGCTTCAAGAGCAGAATCGCGCGATGCAGGAGCAACTGCTGAAGCTCGACGAGGCGAACAGGAAAACGAGCGACGTTTCGCCTTTAATTCCCGATCAGCGCGTTATCGTCGTTAAGCCGAAATCGGTTCCAGATGTGCCGGCGTCGCAGGTTCAGCAAAAACAGGTCGCGGCACTAAGCAACGATCGCCTCAGCGATCTTACGCGTCCAGATGCGGCTGATTTCCCAAACCGACCCATCAAGCTCGTCGTACCCTTTGCTCCGGGTGGAGCGGTTGACTTGGTCGCGCGCGTGACCGCTGAAAACCTGAAAGACATATTGAAGCAACCTGTCATCGTTGAAAATCGCCCGGGTGCGGGCGGTACGATTGGAGCGTCAGCTGTCGCGCGTGCGGCACCGGATGGTTATACGCTGCTGATGGGGAGCGTTCAGACCAATGCGCTCGCCGGGTTGCTCTATTCGACTCCAGCCTACAATCCGGAAAAAGACTTCGATCCCGTTTCACTTATTGCCAGCAGTCCGATCTTCCTGCTCGTCAACAATGATGTACCCGCAAAAAATCTTCGTGAGTTTGCTGCTTATCTCAAAGCCAATCCTGGCCGTCTGAATTCAGCGAACAGCGGTATTGGGACGTTGTCCCAGATCTCGTGCAGTCTGTTGATGTCCGCGCTTAGCGGTACAGCGACGGAGATTCCCTATAGGGGCTCGGCGCCTGCCCTGACCGATTTGATGGCCGGGCATACACAATTCATGTGCGATACTGCGGCGATCGCCGGTCCATCCGTAAAGGCAGGCAGGATCAAAATGCTTGCAGTTGCAGCGGATGAGCGAAGCTCAGATTTTCCCGGCGTTCCGACGGCAACCGAAGCGGGATACTCGGGCTTTAAGGCTTCCAGCTGGAACGCCATTTTTGCTTCCAAAGGAACACCGCCTGCAATCGTTGCGAAGCTCAACGCAGCGATCTTCAAAGCCCTGAGTGATGCCAAGGTGAAATCTGCCTTTGCGAGCATGGGTGCAGTCATTCCGGAGCAAAGCCGGACGACCCCGTCTGCGCTTGGCGAGCTTGTTAAGAGCGAAATAGGCTTGTGGAAGCCGGTTGTTAAGCCGCTGAACTAGGCTTTTGTTCAAGGGGAAAACAGGCACAGCGTTGTGACAACTCTTGCGGTCTTGTCTTCCAGACGCCATTTTCGGTTGCATATATAGTATTAAAAAGCTGGCTGAGTCGGCACGTCAGACCGAATGCGCTTTCGGCAGAGCCGATCTCTATGTGAGACGCAATGAACCAGTATCACGATCTTCTCGAGCGAATTCTCAGCGACGGCGCGGAAAAACACGATCGCACCGGCACCGGTACGCTCTCGATCTTCGGCCACCAGATGCGTTTCAATCTGGCGTCTGGCTTTCCGATGCTGACAACCAAGAAGCTGCCGCTCAAATCAATCATTCACGAGTTGCTGTGGTTTTTGGCCGGCGACACCAACATCAAATATCTCAAAGCGAACGGCGTCTCGATCTGGGATGAATGGGCCGATGAGAACGGCGATCTTGGACCCGTCTATGGATCGCAATGGCGCTCTTGGCCGGCGCCGGATGGACGCAGTATCGATCAGATATCAAACGTCGTCGATATGATCCGCAAAAATCCGGACTCGCGGCGTATGATCGTGAGTGCATGGAATCCTGCTGACGTCGACAAGATGGCGCTGCCGCCGTGTCATTGTCTGTTTCAGTTTTACGTCGCCGACGGCAAATTGTCGTGTCAACTCTATCAGCGTTCGGCCGACGTGTTTCTCGGCGTGCCGTTCAACATCGCGTCGTACGCTCTGCTGACCATGATGATGGCGCAAGTGACGGGATTGAAACCGGGCGACTTCGTTCACTCGCTCGGCGATGCGCATTTATATTCCAATCATCTCGATCAGGCGAAGTTGCAACTCACGCGCCCGACGCGCGCGTTGCCGAAGATGAAGATCAATCCGGCTGTGAAAGATATTTTCGCATTTCGCTACGAGGATTTCACGCTCGAGAATTACGATCCGCATCCGCACATCAAGGCCGAGGTCGCGGTGTGACCGCGCACTCATTTGAGACAACGTCTCCCGAGATCGTGTTTGTCGTCGCCGTAGCCGAGAATGGTGTGATCGGTCGCGATAACTGGATGCCTTGGCATCTCAAATCGGATTTGCAGCGTTTAAAGAAAATCACTATCGGCAAGCCGGTCGTTATGGGCCGTAAAACTTTCGCGTCCATCGGCAAGCCGCTGCCCGGACGCACCAACATCGTCGTCACACGCGACAGTCATTTCAAAGCGGACGGCGTCGTGGTCGCCAGTTCGCTTGACGACGCGCATAAGATCGCTGCCGAAGATGCTATGCGGCGAAACGTCACTGAAATCATGGTGCTCGGCGGCGCCGAAATTTTCTCGCAATGGATGAAGATTGCGGATCGGCTCGAAGTCACTGAAGTTCACGCATCGCCCGATGGCGATACACGTCTCGATCCGATCGATACTAAAGAATGGGAAGAGGTCGAGCGTACGCGGCACATGAAGACAGACGGCGACACTGCCGATTTCTCCTATGTCACCTATCGTCGCAGAGTGCGGCATTAACTGCATTCAGCGATGTTTGCATTGACAAATTTGCCCCGCACCATAGCTCTTTCATGTCTAGCGACCCGCGTTGTAACGATCCGGGCCGTCCCCTATAAAGCCCTTCGGATGTCGCGAGGCGAAAGCCCGCGCAAAGGAGATTGACGATGCCGTGGAAGAATCAAGGCGGAGGCCCGTGGGGTTCCGGTCCGAAAGGACCTTGGGGTTCGGGGCCTCAATCGACTGGTCCACGGCCGCCTGATCTCGAAGATCTTCTGCGTCGGGGACAAGACAAGCTGCAGACCTTTTTACCCGGCGGCAATTTCAGCGGCATCGGCGTCGCGCTGGTTGTGCTTGCAGCTTTGGCGATCTGGGGATTGTCCGGCTTCTTCCGCGTACAGTCCGAAGAACTCGGCGTCGTGCTGCGGTTCGGCAAGCATGTCCGCACCGTCGGTCCCGGTCTCCAATATCATATGCCTTATCCGATTGAGACGGTGTTGCTGCCGAAGGCTTTGCGTGTGTCGACGTTGAGCATCGGCATGCGGATCATCGACGACTCGCGCCGTGGCGGCGGAACGACGATTCGCGACATTCCCGAAGAAAGCCTGATGCTGACCGGCGATGAGAATATCGTCGATGTTGATTTCACAGTGTTATGGCGCATCAAACCCGACGGCGTCGGTGATTTTCTGTTCAACATTCAAAATCCTGAAGGTACTGTGAAGGCCGTCGCAGAGAGTGCGATGCGTGACGTCATCGGCCGTTCCAATATCCAGCCGATCCTGACGGGCGCGCGAACCACGACCGAAGCCGCTGTGCTGGAACTGATGCAGAAGACACTCGATAGCTACGGTTCGGGAATATTGGTGCAACAAGTGCAGATGCAAAAAGTCGATCCTCCCTCGCAGGTGATCGATTCATTCCGTGACGTACAGGCTGCGCGCGCCGACCTCGAGCGCTTGCAGAACGAAGCGCAGACTTATGCGAATCGTGTTGTCCCCGATGCCAACGGCCGGGCTTCGCAGATCTTGCAGGTCGCCGAAGGTTACAAGCAACAGGCCGTCGCTGAGGCCAAGGGCCAGAGCGCGCGCTTCCTAGCGGTTTACGATCAATACAAGAAGGCACCTGAAGTCACCCGTCAGCGCATTTATCTTGAGACGATGGAGCGCGTTCTCGGCGGTGCCGATAAACTCGTTCTGGAGGGCAACGCGTCGGGACAGGGCGTCGTGCCTTATTTGCCGCTCAGTGAACTCGGACGCCGCACGCCGCCGGCGCAGCAACAGAGCGGAGGCACTCGATGAAAACCGGTATCGCGGGAATCTCCGCACTTTTTATTCTGTTAGTCGCAATCGTCGTCGGCTACAGCTCGGTCTTCATCGTCAACCAGACCGATCAGGCGCTGCAGGTTCGCCTCGGCGATCCAATCCGCGTCATCACCGAGCCGGGGCTGAACTTCAAGGCTCCGTTCATCGACACAATTATTACCATCGACAAGCGCATTCTCGATCTTGAGAATCCTGCGCAGGAAGTCATCGCATCGGACCAAAAGCGTCTGGTTGTCGATGCGTTTGCGCGCTACCGCATCAAGGATGCGTTGCGTTTCTATCAGAGCATTGGCTCGATTCAGGCCGCGAACATTCAGTTGACCACTCTGCTCAACGCGTCGTTAAGGCGCGTGCTTGGCGAGGTGACGTTCATCAACGTCGTGCGCGATGAACGTGATTTGCTGATGAGCAGGATTCGCGAACAACTCGACCGTGAATCGGCCAGCTACGGCATCTCCGTTGTAGATGTTCGAATCCGCCGTGCCGACTTGCCGGAGCAAAACAGTCAGGCCGTCTATCAACGGATGCAAACCGAACGGCAGCGAGAAGCCGCCGAGTTCCGTGCGCAGGGCGGACAGAAGGCGCAGGAGATTCGCTCGAAGGCCGACCGCGAGGCGACCGTTATCATTGCTGAAGCGAACTCGAAGGCGGAACAAACGCGCGGCGAAGGCGACGGCGAACGAAACAAGCTGTTCGCGGAATCGTATGGCAAGGATGCCGAGTTCTTTGCATTCTACCGCTCCATGACGGCTTACGAAAACAGTCTCAAGAGCAACGACACACGATTCCTGCTGCGCCCCGATTCCGAATTCTTCCGTTTCTTTGCCAATCCATCGGGCAAAGCGCCAACTGCGTTGAAATGATTGTTGAAGCGCCGGAGATTTCCTTCAGATGAAGTCGTTCGGGCTTCACGATTTCCTGGTTGGTGTCGGCATGCTGTTGATGCTGGAGGGGCTGCTGTTCGCCGCATCTCCCGGCTGGATGCGAAAGGCGATGCAAGCGGCGATGGAATCGCCCGACAATATTCTGCGCGCCCTTGGGCTTGGATCGGCGGTGGCAGGGTTGATCTTGATATGGCTGGTGCGGCGCTGATCCGCGCTGACGGTGTTGTTACACGGAAGGCCGGGTTTTCGCCGTATTACCTGCGTTCATAAGAAACGCGCGGCGCTTGCGTCCGTATCGTATTAGGGCGCACTCTAAAGCAAAGCTCTATTCTTTCAGGAGACCATTCGACTATGTCCGACGCCTTTCAAGTATTGACCCGCAGCAGGCTAACCCTCGTCGCGGCGATCAGTCTCGTCGTATTGGCGGCGCCCGCGCAGGCGCGTGGGCCGGACGGAATTGCCGATGTCGCCGAAAAGGTGATCGACGCTGTTGTGAACATTTCGACATCGCAGACTGTGGACGCAAAGAGCGGCGGTGACAGCGATAGCGACAGTGGTGGTGGCAACAAAGGCGGCGATCGCGGCAGCAAGCGCGGTGCCAATCCCCAATTGCCACCGGATTCGCCCTTCAGCGAGTTCTTCGACGAGTTCTTTAAAAATCGCCGTGGCGGCGGCGACTCCAAAGGCAACTCCGCGCGCAAGGTCAATTCGCTCGGTTCGGGTTTTATTATCGACACATCGGGTATCGTCGTGACCAACAATCACGTCATCGCCGATGCTGACGAGATCAATGTCATTCTTAACGACGGCAGCAAGATTCCGGCGCAATTGGTCGGAAAGGATAAGAAGAGCGATCTCGCAGTCTTGAAATTTACGCCGCCGGAAAAAAAGCTGACGGCAGTGAAGTTCGGCGATTCCGACAAGCTGCGCCTTGGCGAGTGGGTGATTGCCATCGGCAATCCGTTCTCGCTAGGCGGCACAGTGACGGCCGGCATCGTCTCGGCGCGCAATCGCGACATCAACTCCGGCCCTTACGACAATTATATTCAAACCGATGCTGCGATCAATCGCGGCAATTCCGGCGGCCCGTTGTTCAATCTCGACGGCGATGTCATAGGCGTGAACACTGCGATTATTTCGCCATCGGGTGGCTCGATTGGCATCGGCTTTGCCGTGCCGTCGAAAACGGTTGTTGGCGTTGTTGAACAGCTACGGCAATTCAAAGAAGTGCGCCGTGGTTGGCTCGGAGTTCGTATCCAGCAAGTTACCGACGAAATCGGCGACAGCCTCAACATCAAGCCGCCGCGCGGCGCTCTCATTGCCGGCGTCGATGACAAGGGTCCAGCTAAGCCGGCCGGCATCGAGCCAGGCGATGTTGTCGTCAAATTCGATGGCAAGGATATTAAGGAGATGAAAGATCTTCCGCGCGCCGTGGCCGATACGGCGGTCGGCAAGGCGGTTGATGTTGTCGTGATCCGTAAAGGTAAGGAAGAAACCCGCAAGGTGACGCTCGGTCGCCTCGACGACGGCGAGAAAGCGGTCGAGGCCTCGGTGAAATCGACCGCGCCGGTGGAAACCGAAAAGCCGGTGACGCAAAAAGCACTCGGTCTCGATCTTGCAGGCCTCAGCAAGGATCTCCGCGGCAAGTACAAGATCAAGGACAACGTCAAAGGTGTAATCGTCACAGGCGTCGATGCTGATTCCGACGCTGCAGACAAACGCCTCGGCGCGGGTGACGTGATCGTTGAGGTCGCGCAGGAAGCTGTGACAAACGCCGGTGACGTCAAGAAACGCGTCGATCAGTTGAAGAAGGACGGCAAGAAATCTGTTCTGCTTCTGGTATCGAACGGCAACGGCGAATTGCGCTTCGTCGCATTGCCGCTGAAATAGCCCGCTAGCTGACGACGAACTCGCTGCGCTTGTAGCCTTGTGCATACAAAAGCGCGGTGAGATCGCCGTGCTCGATCCGCGCGGCGGCGGCGGCGGCGACTGCAGGTTTAGCGTGGTAAGCGACGCCGAGACCGGCTTTCTGAATCATCGCGAGATCGTTGGCGCCGTCGCCGACCACCAGCGAATCCAGATTATCGAAATCAAACGCTTCCCGCAGATCGAACAGCGTTTTGAGTTTGGCTTCGCGTCCGAGAATGGGCTCGGCGACTTCGCCAGTGAGTTTGCCGGCTTCGACCAGCAGTTTATTGGCGCGATTTTCCTGGAAGCCGATCAATTCTGCGACGCGATCGGTAAACAGCGTGAAGCCGCCCGACACCAAACAAGTGTATGCGCCATGTGCGCGCATGGTCCGAACGAGTTCGACGGCACCCGGCGTCAGCGTGATCCGGCTTTTAAGCACTTCGTCGACAATTGTGACGGGCAATCCTTTCAGCAACGCCACTCGCTCACGCAACGCGGGCTCGAACTCAATCTCGCCGCGCATCGCGCGTTCGGTGATCGCGGAGACGTGCGTCTTCATTCCAGCAAAATCCGCTAATTCGTCGATGCATTCCTGCCCGATCATGGTGGAATCCATATCGGCGAGAAGGAGCTTTTTGCGCCGGTCGAGTAGGGGTTGCACGACGACATCGACACGCAAATCTTTCAAGGCTTCGCGCAGCAGGTTCGAAATTGTACGAGGGTCGTCGTTACTGCTAAACTTGATGTCGGCAGCGACGCCCTCGAACAGCCAATCGGCATTGTCCGGCGAAGGAAGCGCGGAGCGTGCGGCGTCGATGACCGTGCTGTCGAGTTCGGGCTCGGCGGGATTGCAGATCAACGTGGCGACGAGAGGCATAAGCGTGCAATCGGATGAATGACGTGCGGCGTACGAATGATATCAAGGCGGTGCTTATCGCAGGGCCGACGGCCAGCGGCAAGTCGGCGCTTGCGCTTGCGCTTGCGGAAGCCGCGAATGGAATTGTGATCAACGCCGATTCCATGCAGGTCTATCGCGATCTGCGCACCATCACAGCGCGGCCGACGCCAGATGACGAGGCGCGCGCATCGCATCGGCTCTACGGGTATTGCGATGCTGCAGTCAATTGCTCGGCCGGTTCATGGGTGAAAGACGCCGGTGTTGCGCTCGATGAAGCGCGCTCATCTAATCGGCTGCCGATTTTCATTGGCGGTTCTGGATTGTATTTTAAAGCGCTGATGCGCGGTCTGTCTGCTGTGCCGCCGATTGCTCCAGAGGTGCGCGAGAGCGTGCGCCTGCGACTTGAGCGTCATGGTGTCGAGAAATTGCACGCCGAGCTTTCGGCACGCGATCCGGTTTCTGCGGAAAAATTGAAGATACGCGACCGTAGCCGTATCGCGCGTGCGCTCGAAGTGTTTGAGGCCACCGGGCGTTCACTCACGGACTGGCATAAAGAGGGATTGCCACCACTGTTGCCTGCCGATGAATGTGTCGCGCTGTTTATCGCGCCGGATCGTGATGAGTTATATCGAAGGATCGACGCTCGTTTTTCCACGATGGTTAACTCCGGCGCGTTGGAAGAAGTTGCAGCCTTGGCAGCCCGCAAGCTTGATCCGTTGCTGCCTGCGATGAAGGCTCATGGTGTTCCGGCGTTGATCCGCCATCTGGAGGGGGAGATCACTCTGGAGGAAGCGGTCGAGATAGGTCGAGCCGACACCCGTCACTATGCCAAACGGCAATTCACCTGGTTCAGGCACCAGCTGCCGGAATTCGAATGGATCGCATCATCTGCCGTCCGGGCGTGGCTCTCCCATGCACTTTCGGTCTCGCCGGACGCCTTAGAACCGGCTAAGCTGTAAGAGTCAGCGCGGACTTGACTTTGGGCCGTTCGGCTCTATAAACCGCGCAACCTTTGGAAACTGTACGACGATCATGCGTAATAAAATTACAAATGTCCTTATTCTCGTCGTACCCTGGCACATCGCCGGGGGTAGCTGACCGCTACCCGCGACAAGGCGATGTGCGAAGGGCCTCACTCTCGGGCCCTTTTTTATTGGGCGCATGGCCCTGAAAAGTGTGAAGCGGTTTTCAGGTAAGGCCGTGCGTAAGCAAAGACAACTGATCTACCCGCGCAAAGTGCGCACCGGAGCGAACCATGAGCGACAGCAAGAGCCACGACCCGAACCAAATGACCGGCGCAGCGATGATCGTCCGCGCGCTCAAGGATCATGGCGTCAAGCACCTCTTCGGCTATCCCGGCGGCGCGGTGCTTCCGATCTACGACGAGATTTTCCAGCAGACCGATGTCGAGCATATCCTTGTACGCCACGAGCAGGGCGCAGGTCATGCGGCAGAAGGTTACGCGCGTTCGACCGGCAAGCCGGGCGTCGTGCTGGTGACGTCCGGTCCGGGCGCGACCAACATGGTGACGCCGCTGACCGATGCGCTGATGGATTCCATTCCGCTCGTTTGTATCACCGGCCAAGTTCCTACTCACTTAATCGGCAACGACGCGTTTCAGGAATGCGACACCGTTGGCATCACGCGACCCTGCACCAAGCACAACTGGCTCGTGCGCGACGTCAACGATCTGGCGAAGGTGCTGCACGAAGCGTTTTACGTTGCGACCACCGGCCGTCCCGGTCCCGTTGTCGTCGACGTGCCGAAGGACGTGCAGTTTGCAACTGGTACCTATCATCCGCCGCGCAAGTCGGACGTGCATATTTCATACAACCCTCGCGTGAAGGGCGATGCCGAACAAATTCGCAAGGCTGTGGCGCTACTCGGTGCCGCGAAGCGTCCGGTCATCTACAGCGGCGGCGGCGTCATCAATTCCGGCCCGGAAGCGTCCAATTTGTTACGTCAACTGGTCGAGGCGACGGGATTCCCGATCACCTCAACACTGATGGGTCTCGGCGCATATCCCGCGTCCGGAAAGAATTGGCTTGGCATGTTGGGCATGCACGGCACTTACGAGGCCAACATGGCGATGCACGATTGCGACGTCATGCTGTGCGTCGGCGCGCGTTTCGATGATCGCATCACTGGCCGTACCGACGCGTTCTCGCCGAACTCGAAGAAGATCCACATCGACATCGATCCCTCTTCGATCAACAAGAATATTCGCGTCGACGTGCCGATCATCGGCGATGTCGCCAATGTGCTCGGCGACATTCTGCAAGTTTTCAAAGCAGAAACAAAAAAGCCGCGGATCGATGCATGGTGGTTCGAGATCGGACGCTGGCGTTCCCGCAATTCGCTGGCGTTCAAAAAGAACGACGATATCATTCTGCCGCAATACGCGATCCAGAGGCTTTATGAACTGACCAAAAATCGCGACACCTACATCACGACCGAAGTCGGTCAGCATCAGATGTGGGCGGCGCAGTTCTATGGCTTCGAGGAACCGCATCGCTGGATGACATCCGGCGGTCTCGGCACGATGGGTTATGGCCTGCCGGCGGCGCTCGGCGTGCAGGTTGCGCATCCCGATAGCCTTGTGATCGACATCGCTGGCGATGCGTCGGTGCAGATGACGATGCAGGAAATGTCGACGGCGGTTCAGTACGAGCTGCCGATCAAGATTTTCATTCTGAACAACCAGTACATGGGCATGGTGCGGCAGTGGCAGCAGCTGCTGCATGGCAATCGCCTGTCGCATTCTTATTCGGAAGCATTGCCGGATTTCGTCAAGATGGCGGAAGCCTATGGTGGCGTCGGCATTCAATGCATCAAGCCAAAAGATCTCGACGGTGCAATTCAGGAAATGATCAAGGTCAAGAAGCCGGTGCTGTTCGATTGCCGGGTTGCCGCGCTGGAAAATTGTTTCCCGATGATCCCGTCGGGCAAGGCGCACAACGAAATGCTCCTGCCTGCAGAGGCAAATGATGAAGCAACCGCAGCGGCCTTCGCGGGCGGCAAGGCATTGGTGTGATGATGGACAAGACAATCGATCAGCCGGCTTCGGCTTATTTCATGGAAGAGCGTCACGACCCGAACGAGACGCATACGCTTTCAGTGCTGGTGCAGAACGAGCCGGGTGTGCTCGCGCGCGTCATCGGTCTTTTTTCAGGGCGCGGTTACAACATCGAGAGTCTCACGGTGTCGGAGACCGAACACGCCAAGCATATGTCGCGCATTACGATCGTCACCACTGGCACGCCGATGGTGATCCAGCAGATCAAGCATCAGCTCGATCGCATGATTCCTGTTTATCGCGTTGTCGACATGACCACGCTCGGCGGTTCGATCGAGCGCGAGTTGGCAATGGTCAAAGTGAAAGGCACGAGCGATCCCCGCATCGAGGCGATGCGCCTCGCTGAAGTGTTTCGTGCGCGGGTCGTCGATGCGACGTCCGAAAGTTTTATTTTCGAAATCACAGGTGCGTCCGACAAAATCGACCAATTCGTGAGTCTGATGGTTCCATTGGGTCTGGTCGAAGTCTCGCGTACCGGCGTGGCCGCTATCGCACGCGGCGCGGACGGGATGTGACGGCTTCCGATCGACCATCATGAAGCCCAAAGATATTCTTCTGGCGATTGGCATTGCCGTGACATGGGGTCTCGGATTTGTGGCCAGCAGGCTCGCGCTCAATGAACTGTCGCCCGCGTTGATGACCGCGACGCGGTTTGGTATTGCTGCCTTGCCGTGCTTGTTCGTGCCGCGTCCGAACGTCCCGTGGTCGATACTTATTTCGATCAGTGCGACCCTCTTCTTCGGTCAGTTTCTCGCGCAGTCCTATGGCATTGCCAACAATGTGCCGGTCGGTCTTACGAGTGTGATCGTACAGAGTCAGGCACTGTTTACGGTCGCGTTCGCGGCGCTGGCGTTCCGTGAAATCCCGACCCGTGTTCAGGTAATTGGAATCACAGTCGCAACCCTCGGTTTGCTGATGATCTGCTTTACGGTTGGGTATGATTTTACGGTCGGGACGTTTGCGATTTTGATGATCTCGCCGATCAGTTTTGCGATTGGCAATCTGCTGTTGCGACGCGCCCGAGGTGCGCCGATGTTCGAATTATTTTCCTGGTTATGTCTGATCTCTGCAGTTCCGCTCTACGCACTTTCTGCAGCGACGGAGGGCATCAGCGGAATATGGCAGGCGCTCTCGCACATGTCGTTGAAAGGCGCTGTAAGCATCGTCGCCATTGGCGCGATCTCGACGAGTATAGCTTATCGAGCTTGGGGCGGTTTGCTGCGCGACTACACGGCAGCGCAAGTCGTCCCATTTGCATTGCTGGTGCCGTTCATTGGTGCGGCTTCATCGGCTGTCGTATTCGGCGAAACGTTTGGACCGTTACGTTTGGCAGGAATGCTGACCGTCGTACTCGGGATTGCGATCATGGTGTTGTTAAGCCGTTCGCGCGACTTGCCGAAGGCTGTGGGAGGCGGATGATGATTTCCGCGCAGCTCACCATCGCCTTCATCGTCTTCGCCGTCGCGATGCTGTTCACGCCGGGGCCGAACAACATCATGCTGATGGTGTCGGGGTTGAATTACGGCTTCCGCCGAACACTGCCGCACGTCGCGGGCGTTACCATCGGATTCTCATTTCTTGTGGCGGTGATCGGCGTTGGTCTGGGTGCGGTGTTCGCGGCCTATCCGGTCTTGCACACGATCCTGAAATATGGCGGTGCGGCCTATCTGATTTACCTCGCAATTATGATTGCGATGTCCGCGCCTGCGGATACGGAGGCGAGTGCCGAACGCAAACCAATGACCTTTCTGGGAGCTGCGTTGTTTCAGTGGGTCAACGTCAAGGGCTGGGTGATTGCGGTGGGTGCTGTGACCGCCTACGCGGCTATTGCGGCCTATCCGTTCAATGTCGCGATGCTGTCGATTCTGTTGTTTCTGGTGGGTTTGGCTTCGTCGACCACCTGGGTCTTGCTCGGCTCCTCGCTGCAATCGCTGGTGAAGTCGCCGCGTGCCGTTCGTATCTTCAATGTCGGGATGGCCGTGCTGCTGTTGGCTTCGCTTTACCCGGTTTTGAGGGAGCCATGAGATGAGAAACACGATTTTACTTCAGGCTGAAATGCATTAGACAACGCCGGAATTTGAAGGGGTCGCCCGGTCGGCCCGCGCTTGAGACGATCCGGGCCCTCGTGCCCCGCACAACAAGGACAAAAACCATGCGTGTTTATTACGATCGCGACGCTGACCTGAACCTCATCAAGGGCAAGAAGGTCGTCATCGTCGGCTATGGCAGTCAGGGCCACGCCCACGCGCTGAACCTCAAGGACTCCGGCGTCAAGGAAGTTGCCATTGCGCTGCGCAAGGGCTCCGCAACTGCGAAGAAAGCCGAAGCCGCTGGCTTCAAGGTGATGGAGGTCGCCGATGCTGCGAAATGGGCCGACGTCATGATGATGCTGACGCCAGACGAATTGCAGGGCGACATCTATCGCGATCACCTACACGACAACATGAAGAAGGGGGCTGCGCTTCTTTTCGCACACGGCCTCAATGTGCATTTCAACCTGATCGATCCGCGCCCCGATCTCGACGTGTTGATGGTCGCGCCGAAAGGCCCCGGCCACACCGTGCGCTCGGAATATCAGCGCGGCGGCGGCGTGCCTTGTCTGATCGCAATTCACAAAGACGCATCGGGTAACGCCCATGATCTCGGCCTGTCATATGCGTCGGCCATCGGCGGTGGCCGTGCAGGCATCATCGAGACGTCGTTCAAGGAAGAATGCGAAACCGATTTGTTCGGCGAGCAGGTCGTGCTCTGCGGCGGTCTGGTTGAACTCATCAAAGGTGGCTTCGAGACATTGGTGGAAGCCGGCTACGCACCCGAGATGGCTTACTTTGAGTGCCTTCACGAAGTGAAGCTGATCGTGGATCTGATTTATGAAGGCGGCATCGCCAACATGAATTATTCGATCTCCAATACGGCCGAGTACGGCGAATACGTTACCGGCCCTCGTATCGTGACTGCTGAAACCAAAGCCGAGATGAAGCGCGTACTCGCCGACATCCAGAACGGCATCTTTACGCGCAACTGGATGTTGGAAAACAAGGTCAACCAGACCTCGTTCAAGGCCACGCGCGCCAAGCTCGCTGAGCACCAGATCGAGGAAGTCGGTGCAAAATTGCGCGACATGATGCCGTGGATCAAGAAGGGCGCGCTGGTCGACAAGACCAAGAACTGATGCGCATTCCTCGAGCCATCTTGCTCATCGGTTTTGCAGTTGCGGCTTCAGCCGCTCAAGCGGAATCGGCGAGCGATTGGTACGGCGAGGAATACCAAACCTGCAAGAATGGCAGCACTTACGACATCGTCATGTGCGTCGACAGGCTCGTCAAGAAATGGGACGAGCGGTTGAACCTCGCCTATAAGAAACTGGCCGGCATGACCGGCGAGGCCAGTCGCCGCACTGCGCTGAAAAAATCTCAAATCCTCTGGCTGAAATTCCGCGACGCGAATTGCACATGGTACGATACCGGAGAAGGCACAATCCATCGTCTCGAGGCAGGCGAGTGCATGCGCACCATGACCGCAGCGCGCACGCTTGAACTCGAGGCCGAGGGCGAAACACATTGAACGGGACATCGATATGAAATCCGTCGTCATCACCGGCGCTTCCACGGGAATTGGATTTGCAACCGCCAAGGTTCTGCTCGATCGCGGCTTTCGTGTTTTCGGCAGCGTGCGCAAGCAGGCTGATGCCGACCGTCTACAAGCGCAGTTCGGCGTAAACTTCACGCCGCTGTTGTTTGATGTGACCGATGAAGCTGCAGTGCTGGCTGCGGCGCGTCATGTGCGAGTGGCGTTGAATGGCGAGACGCTCGCGGGCCTCGTCAACAACGCGGGCATTGCCGTGTCAGGTCCGGCACTCGAACTCCCCATCGAAGATTTCAGGCGGCAGATGGACATCAACGTCATCGGGCCGATCATCGCCACGCAGGCCTTCGGTCCGCTGCTCGGTGCGGATAAATCGCTGAAAGGCGAGCCCGGTCGTATCGTCATGATGAGTTCGGTCGCCGGTCAGAACGGCAATCCGTTGCTGTCGCCATATTCAGCTTCAAAGCACGCCGTTGAGGGCTTGTCGGAAAGTCTCCGTCGCGAGTTCATGTTGTTCGGCATCGACGTCATCATCATTGCGCCGGGTGCGGTGAAGACGCCGATTTGGGACAAAGCGGAGGAAGTCGATATTTCCTCCTACAGCAATTCGCCGTTTTTCCCGTCACTTCAGGGAATGCGCAAGTTCATGCTGACGCTGGCCGAGACGGGCTTGCCAGCCGAGACAATCGGGGAGGCGGTCCATAACGCGCTGACCAATCCTCGCCCGAAAACTCGTTATGAGCTTTCCCCGGAGCCCTTCCGGATGTTCATGATGCGGGTTTTGCCTAAGCGGACGGTCGACGGCATCATCGCAAAGCGCCTCGGATTTGTGCGGAAGAATGCGGTTTAAGCAGCAATAGGCTTGCGCTCCGCGGTGCTGAACGGCTGCTGAACGTTCGAATTCATCATAAGAAATTTCCCCGGCGCGGCGCGCTTGCGCTTGATGGCGGTTCCATTACAGTTTGATGACACTCTGCGGTGACCGGCCGCAGGTTTTGCCTCCTGGCACCCGCCAGATCGGGCGTCGGGACAGAGCCGGGTGTAGTTCGCGTACAGGCAATGTTGCCGCCGCCGACATCAGTGCCGCCCACGAGCGCCGTTTCAGGCGCGCTCGCTCCCATTGGATTTTGGCGTCTGTTTGCGGTCGCCGTGCCGCATCTCGCCGCACTCAGCCTCATGATCGAGACCGAAACGGATTTCGGCTCGCGTCTGAGTTTTCTACTGAGCTGGGGATGCCTGAATTTTTTCTGGTTGGCGCTGCTAAGGCGACCGGCCTTGTCGGGTGCGGTGTCGCTGACATTCGTCGCTATTCTTGTGCTGCTGTCGCGCCTCAAGCATGACATCGTGCAGATGACGGTGAACTTCGTCGATCTGATGATGATCGATCGCGACAGCGTCGCGTTTTTGTTCACGATCTTTCCGAATCTGCGCTGGTCGACCGTTTTTGCAGCACTTCTCATCCTGCCTTTGATGGTGATGTTGTGGCGGCTCGACCCGTTTCGCGTGCGGAGATTGCCGGCTGCCGCCGCGTCGCTTGCTTGTCTTGCGTGCCTGTCTGCATTTTCGCTGACGTGGCCGCAGGAAGACTGGCGCGGATATTACGACGACAATTACGTCTCGAAGTTTACGCGATCCGGCGTGATCGCCGTCTCCGACTTTGTTAATTACGGCTTCATGGATGCAGCGGCCTCGGCGGGGGAGCGTCTCAAACTGCCGATCGAAGATTCGTGCCATCCCGCAGGTCGCCGTCCGCATATCGTCATGATCCACGACGAGTCGAGCTACGACATCCGCTCGGCCTCGCAGATCAAGGTGCCTAAGGGGTACGGCAGCCACTTCGTGTCGGGCGATGGCAAGGTTCGAAAGTTCCTCGCCGAAAGTAACGGCGGTTCGAGCTGGTTGACCGAATACAATGTGTTGACGGGTCTTTCGACGCGCTCATTCGGCAGGTTTGCGTATTTCGTGACGCGTATCGCTGGCAATCGCGTTGAGCGAGGCTTGCCGCTTGCGCTGCGCCGCTGCGGTTACAACACGATCTCGCTCTATCCAGCCTTCGGCTCTTTCATGGGCGCGAAGACGTTCCAGACCACGACGGGCATCCAGAAGTTCTATGACGCCGACGATCTCGGCGCGAAGGGATTGGAGCCGGATCGCTTTTTTTATGACAACGCAGTGAAGCTGCTGTCGCAGGAGCGGCAGGGAACGCCAGTGTTCATGTACGTTTACCTCGGCGCCAATCACTTCCCTTGGGAAACAAAACTTCGTCCGGAACTAACGCCAGATTGGAAAGCCCTCGGTAACGAGCCGACGATCGATGAATATCTGCGCCGGCAGACGATGAGCGTGCGGGACTATGGTGAGTTTACCGCGAACTTGAAGAAGCAGTTTCCGAATGAGCCGTTTCTCATCGTGCGTTACGGCGATCATCAGCCGGAGTTTTCGACGCTGATCATCGAACCGAATCTTTCGGAAGGTGATATCGCCAAGCGCCTGATGAGCTACGATCCGCGTTATTTCGCGACCTACTACACGATCGAAGGCATCAATTTCAAACCTGTGGTAAGTCCGACCGCGATGGAGACGATCGACGCGGCTTATCTGCCACTTGTCGTGCAGGAGGCTGCGGGAATTCCTCTGGATCCTAGTTTCGAGCAGCAGAAGAAGATCATGCTCCGCTGCAACGGGCTGTTCTATTCCTGTAAGGATGGCGTAGAGGCGCGGCAGCTCAACCGCCAGCTGATCGACGCAGGCTTCGTCAAGAACCTGTAGCGTTGGCGCCTAACGATTTGTGATTTTATCGAATAGCCACCGCGCAACAGCATCGGGTGAACTCGATCCGTCGTTGGTCGACGCGCGCAGATTAGCTTCGCGCATCGTTGCAATGTCGATGGCCCCAATTAGGGGCAGCAGCGCTTTCAGAAACACGTCGTCCGTCGCGCGCTTCGGCGATACGAGCATGACGGCGTCGTAAGGTGGGATCGCATGCTTCGCATCGTCGAGCACAACGAGGTCGTATTTCGCGATCAACCCGTCGCTGGTATAGCCGGCGATCACGTCGATTTCGCCGGTCGCGACCGCTGCGTACATAAAATCCGGTTGCATCTGCCGCTGTTGACGAAACGACAATCCGTACGCTTGTCGGAGCGACGCCCACTCAGGGCGCGAGAAGAACTCATAGTCACCGGCAATCGACATCGTGTCGGCGCGGGACGCTAGATCCGAAATGCTATGAATGCCGAGCGCCTCGGCGCGTTTGCGCGGCATCACCAGCGCATAAGCGTTCTCGAAACCGAGTTCGCCGATTAGCGTTATTTTCTGTCGGCTTGCGAGCGTTGATTTGAGTGTCGCCAAAAGCTCGTCGCGCGGTGGCGTGTCGGTGCGATTGAGTTGATTCACCCATAGCGTGCCCGAATAGTCGACATAGACATCGACGTCTCCGGTAGCGAGTGCCTCGAAGATGACATTCGAGCCGAGGCCTTCGCGGGAACTCGCTGTCAACCCAGCCGCTTGCAACCGCTGCGCAATGAGCGATGAGAGAATATACTGCTCGGTAAATGTTTTTGCGCCGACGATGTAGCTTGTCTTGGTCCGCGCAATCGACGGAATCATCGTCGCGGCGATTAGCGCACCGACGCCGAGGCAACCGAGAACAACGCGAACGCGGCTGCGTAACCGGACGCCGATCTCAACCAACGCTAGTAATTGATCGACGGCGACTGCGAGCGCGGCTGCAGCGCCACATCCGAAGAGAACGAACACCCAGTTCTGGGTTTGCAAGCCTGCAAAGATGTAGTTGCCGAGACTTGTCTGGCCGATAGGTGTGGACAGCGTGGCGGTACCGATCACCCACACGGCAGCGGTGCGGATGCCAGCCATGATCACCGGCAGAGCGAGCGGCAACTCCACCATCATGAGGGATTGGCGCGGCGTCATGCCGACACCTTCCGCTGCCTCAACGATGGCGGGATCGATACCTTGAAGTCCGGTGATTGTATTCCGCAGCACCGGCAGCATGCTGTAAAGCGCGAGCGCCAGCACCGCTGGCAGAAAACCGAACGCGGAAAATTTGAACCCGAACCATTGCAGCGATAGTCCCGCCAGCGCCAGAAGCAGTGGATAGAACAGCGCGAGCAGAGCGAGACCCGGAACGGTCTGAACGACGCTGGCGATCCCGAGCACGACGTCGCGCAACACCGGACGCCGCCGTACGATCAGTGCCAGCGGAAAGCTGATCGCAAGCCCAATCGCCAAGGCCGTCAGACTCACGCGCACATGGTTGCCAAGATAATCCGGCAAGCGTGTCAACGCATCGCTCCAGCGTGGATCGGTCCAAAAGCTCATGGCGCGGCTTTCGGCAGCAGCTTCTGAAGCCGGTCGGCTTGACGTCTCGGCGTTCCCAGCAGTTTGCCGACATAGGGATTATCGCTCCGCGACAATTGTTCGGGTGTTCCTTGCGCGACCAGTCGGCCCGTTTGCATCACGGCAATCCGGTCGGCCAGCAGCACGGCCTCAGCCATGTCGTGCGTGATCATGACCGTCGTCAGTCCCAGTTCGGTATGAAGTGTTTTGTAGTCGTCGCCCAACGCATCGCGCGTCAGCGGATCGAGCGCGCCGAACGGTTCGTCCATCAGCACGATCTTCGGTCGTGCGGCGAGGGCGCGCGCAACACCGACGCGCTGACGTTGTCCTCCGGACATTTCCTGCGTCAGCCGATCGCGATGGTCGCGATGGAGACGCACCAAATCGATCAGTTCATCGACTCGCTCCGAAATCGCGCGTTGATGGGTTCCAAGCAAGCGCGGTGTGATGCCGATATTGTCGGCGACCGTCATGTGCGGGAACAGGCCGCCGTTCTGAAATACGTATCCGATGCTTCGACGCAGCGCGATAGGATCGAGCTCGCGCACGTCAATGCCGTGCACGCGGACCATACCGTTGTCCGGTTCAATCAGGCGATTGGCCAGTCGCAACATCGTCGTCTTGCCGGAGCCCGAGCCGCCGACAATCGCCAGGAACTCGCCGGAACCCACCTCGAGCGACACATCCTCGATAGCCTTAGCGCGCCCACGCGCGAAGCTTTTGCTGACGTGCTCATAGGCAATGGTGGGCGCATCGGCTGTCATAATACCATGATGACCCAACTGCACACGTGTGTCGACCGAACGCAGCTTGGCCCACACTGGCGCGCGTATTCTGCGGCGTGTAAGTTTCCGCGAATTGGCCGGAGCGATCGCTTTATGACGAAGAAGAACAAGACACCGGAGCCGCTCGCGCGGAAGGTCAAACAATATGTTGAACCTTTTCGCGTCGACGGCTCGCGGGAATTTCATCTCAAATTCCACTTGCCGATGGAAAAAGCAGGTCTCGACAAGGACGCCGCGCACAAGATCACGGATATCAATCGCGAACGCATCCGCGATCTTCAGGAAAAGCTCTATGCGCAGGATCGCTGGTCGATGCTGCTGATATTTCAAGGCATGGATGCCGCTGGCAAGGACAGCGCCATCGAGAATGTAATGTCGGGAATCAATCCGCAGGGTTGCGAGGTTTATTCCTTCAAACAGCCGTCGCCGAAAGAACTCGATCACGATTTCATGTGGCGATGTACCAACAATCTGCCGGAGCGCGGACGCATCGGAATTTTCAATCGTTCCTATTACGAGGAACTGTTGGTGGTGCGCGTACACCCCGAGGTGCTGGCGAAAGAGAGAATTCCGGCGAGCCTTGTGACTAAAAATATCTGGCGCGAGCGCTTCGAGGATATTTCAGCCTTCGAGAAATATCTTGCGCGCAACGGCACTTTGATTCTGAAATTCTTTCTCAATGTCTCAAAGGAAGAACAGCGCAAGCGATTTCTCGACCGGCTCGATGAGCCGGCGAAAAACTGGAAGTTCTCGCTTGGCGATGTCGCCGAGCGCGCGCTCTGGGACAAATATCAATCGGCCTACCAGGATATGCTGCGCCACACGTCCGCAAAACATGCCCCGTGGTTCGTGGTCCCGGCGGACCATAAATGGTTTGCGCGCGCGGTGATCAGTTCGGCCATGGTCAGCGCGATGGAAAAGCTCGATTTGCAGTTTCCGGAGCCCGAAAAAGCGAAATCCGGCGAACTTAAAAAAGCGCGCGATACGCTCGAAAAAGAAGGCCGCGAACCCGACCGGATGCCCAGAAAGAAGAAAGTCGACGGGGCCTGAAAAAATCGACCTGAAAGGCCTTGCGGTAGGATAGGGCAGCGCCGCTGACCATTATTTGGCGTTGCCGGGCCAGTGATTTCTCGTCTAGAAGACGGGACGAAACGCTTTGGAAACCATCCGTCAACGGTTTCCGCCGATCATGCGTTTCAGAGGATGTGGAATGGCGATTCGTGGCGACCAGAGCGGACAAGACAAGGTGGCTTTTGCTGCCCGTCGTGACGCGTCTGCAGCTACGTCCATGGCATTGGGTTCCTCGCTGAGCGCCGCGCTTCTCGGCGGGCTCCTGCTTCTTATCGGCCCCTGAGGGCCGTCTGGGCGGTTTGCGCCTGGGCACTCAGGGGTTCGACGAAGCAACGAAACCCAGCGTCCTAAAGCGACGCATCTGATGCAAGGAATTTTCCCATGACCACCACGAACCAGTCCGAAAAGGACCGCGTCGTTATTTTCGACACTACGCTGCGCGACGGCGAACAATGCCCCGGCGCGACTATGACCTTCGAGGAAAAGCTCGAGGTCGCAGAACTGCTCGATACCATGGGCGTCGATATCATCGAAGCCGGTTTCCCGATTGCCTCCGACGGCGATTTCGAGGCCGTCCGCGAGATCGCCAAGCGCACCAAGAACGCAGTTGTCTGCGGATTGTCGCGCGCGGGGCAAAAGGACATCGACCGCTGCGCCGAGGCCATTCGCCCGGCCAAGCGTGGTCGGATCCATTCGTTCCTGTCCACGTCTCCCGTGCACATGAAATACAAACTGCAAATGGACGCGTCGCAGGTCTATGAACTCGTGATCTCGTCGGTGACGCGCGCGCGCAACCATACCGACGACGTCGAGTGGTCGTCGGAAGACGGCACGCGGACCGAATTCGATTTTCTGTGCAAATGTGTCGAGGCGGCAATCAAGGCCGGTGCGACCACGATCAATATTCCGGACACAGTCGGCTACTCAGTGCCGGAAGAATACTATGATCTCTTCAAGCGCGTTCGCGAAAGCGTCCCGAACTCGGACAAAGCGGTATTCTCGGTCCATTGCCACAACGATCTCGGCATGGCTGTCGCCAATTCAATGGCCGGCGTGCGCGGCGGCGCACGGCAGATCGAATGCACCATCAACGGCATCGGCGAGCGGGCAGGCAACGCAGCGCTCGAAGAACTCGTGATGGCGATGAAGGTGCGGAACGACAAATTGCCGTACTGGAACAAGATCGACACCACGATGCTCACGCGGGCCTCAAAATTGGTTTCCGCGGCGACATCGTTCCCCGTGCAATACAACAAGGCCATTGTCGGACGGAATGCCTTCGCGCATGAAAGCGGCATCCATCAGGACGGCATGCTCAAGAACGCGCAGACGTACGAGATCATGCTGCCGGAAACCGTCGGCGTGAAGCAAACCTCACTGGTGATGGGTAAACATTCCGGACGTCATGCCTTCGTCCACAAGCTGGAAGAGATGGGCTACAAACTCGCCTCCAACCAGATGGAAGACGCCTTCGTGCGCTTCAAGGCTTTGGCCGACCGCAAAAAAGATATCTACGACGAGGATATCGAGGCGCTGGTCGATCAGGAGATCGCCCATGCGCACGATCGTATTCATCTTGTTTCGATGACGGTAGTTGCCGGGACGCGCGGCCCGCAGCGCGCCACCATGAAACTGGACATCGAAGGGCAGATCAAGCTGGCCGAAGAAGAAGGCAATGGACCTGTCGATGCAGTGTTCAACTGCATCAAAACGCTGGTTCCGCATGACGCGAAACTCGAGCTGTATCAGGTTCACGCCGTCACGGCGGGAACCGACGCACAGGCCGAAGTTTCGGTTCGTCTGTCGCAGGACGGTCGTTCCATGACCGCGCGCGCGTCAGATCCGGATACGCTGGTCGCATCGGCGAAGGCTTATCTCAGCGCGCTGAACAAGATCGTTATGAAGAAGCAGCGCGACACCCACGGCGATATGCCCAAAGCAGCGGCAGGTCATTAGTCGCTTCCAATTGTCGCAACCAACTCCAGACGCGGCGCATCTCTACAGATGTGCCGCGTTTTGCGTTGCAGCATGGCCGATCAAACCGCCCGTAAACGGCGAATGGCCTTGACCTAAACAATCTGCGATGATGCGGTCTGGCGGAAATTCCGGTCGGCGGTAAAAATTGCGCTGGCCCAACAATCACTCGGGAGGAAACATGAAGAAACTTTTCGTAGCCGCGGCGTCGCTCGCAGCATTCGCGCTGATCGGCCCTGCGACCGCGCAGTCGCCGATCGTCATCAAGTTCAGTCACGTTGTTGCGGAAAAGACCCCGAAGGGTCAGGCCGCGCTTAGATTCAAGGAAGAAGCCGAAAAGCTGCTTCCGGGCAAAGTGAAAGTCGAAATCTATCCAAGCTCGCAGCTGTTCGGCGATGCCAAGGAAATGGAAGCGCTGGCGCTTGGCGACGTTCAGATGATCGCGCCATCATTGTCGAAGTTCGACAAGTTCACCAAGCAGCTTCAGGTGTTCGATCTGCCGTTCCTGTTTGACAACATTGGAGCGATCGATCGCTTCCAGCAGGGACCGGAAGGCCAGAAGCTTCTTAGCTCGATGTCGGGCAAGGGTTTCATCGGTCTCGATTACTGGCACAACGGCATGAAGGAAATGTCGGCCAAGAAGCCGCTGCTCGTTCCTGCCGATGCCAAGGGCTTGAAGTTCCGCGTACAGCCGTCTGACGTTCTGGCCGCTCAATTCCAGCAGCTCGGCGCCAATCCACAGAAGCTTCCTTTCGCCGAAGTCTATCAGGCATTGCAACTCGGCACCGTCGATGGGCAGGAAAACACCTGGTCCAACTGCTATTCGCAGAAATATCAGGAAGTACAGACCGATTTCACCGCGACTGAACACGGCGTGATCGACTATATGGTCGTGACGAATGCGAGCTGGTGGAATGGCCTGCCGAAGGACATTCAGGCCGGTCTGAAGCAGGCGATGACGACGGCGACCAAGGTCAACAACGATGTTGCCGACCAGCTCAATGCGGAAGCAAAGAAGAAAATTGCTGATTCCGGAACGGCCAAGATCCATGAACTGACGCCAGCACAGCGCGGCGAATGGAAGAAAGCCATGGAGCCGGTTTGGTCGAAGTTCGAAGCCGACATCGGCAAGGACTTGATTGCGGCTGCTCAAAAGTCCAACGTCGCCGGTAAGAGCTGACGGGCTAAAATAATGATGGCGGTCGCGAAGGCGGCCGCCATCTTCTAAGGTTCCTGGGGAGGGGCATCTTGTCGTTTCGAACGGTTTTGCACCGGCTCGAAGAGAGTCTGCTTGCAGCTTTGCTGTGTGCGATGACGCTCTTGTCGTTCAGCCAGGTCGTGATGCGCTACGGCTTCAACGCCGGTTGGCTGTGGGCGCTTGAGGTCAATTTCTACCTATTCGGCTGGCTTGTCCTGCTCGGCATATCGTATGGCGTTCGCGTCAAGGCGCATATCGGTGTCGACGCAGTTGTGCGGCTGTTTCCTCCGAGGGTCCAGCGCAGCGTCGGCATTCTCGTTGTTGCGCTCGCGATTCTTTACACCTGCCTGATGTTCTATGGATCGTGGGTCTATATCAGTAAGCTGCGGACGCTCGGCGTTGAAGCAGAGGACATTCCGATCCAAAGATGGATTCTCAGTCTTTGCCTGCCGATCGGCTTTGCGTTGCTGCTTTATCGTTTGATGCAGATGGGCTGGCGTGTCGTGACCGGACAGTCGCCGGGATATGAACTCGCCGATGAGGCACAAGAAGCCATCCGAGATCTTGGCGGCGATAAACATCCCGACGGCACGGTGGTGTCGCGATGACCACGGCAACCACGGTTCTTTTCGTCCTTCTGTTCGCGCTTCTGTTCCTCGGAATGCCGATTGCCATCGCGCTCGGACTGTCTTCGATCGTCGTCATTTTGCTGTTCGAGCCGGACAGTATCGCATCGCTGGTTCTGAAGTTCTTCCAGACCATGGAGCAGTCGACGCTGCTTGCGATTCCGTTCTTTATCCTCGCGGGTAACTTTTTGACGACCGGCGGCGTCGCCAAACGCATGATCAATTTCGCCGTGGCCACCGTGGGGCATTTGCCCGGCGGTCTCGCGATTGCGTCCGTGATGGCGTGCATGTTCTTTGCCGCGGTGTCCGGGTCTTCGCCTGCAACTGTCGTGGCGATCGGTTCGATCGTCATCGCTGGCATGGTTAAGGTCGGCTACACGCAGGCTTTTGCGACCGGCGTGATCGTCAATGCCGGCACGCTTGGCATCTTGATTCCACCGTCCATCGTCATGGTCGTTTACGCAGCCACGACTGAAACGTCGGTCGGCCGCCTTTTCATGGCAGGTGTTGTGCCTGGCATCATGCTCGGTTGCTTGCTGATGCTCGCAATCTACATTGTGGCGCGGATCAAGAACTTGCCACGGCAACCAAAAGCCTCGTGGAGCGAGCGGTTGCTTTCCTTCCGGGATGCGATCTGGGGCCTTCTGCTGATCGTCATCGTGATGGGCGGCATATATGGCGGCATCTTCACCCCAACGGAAGCTGCCGCAGTTGCAGCCGTCTATGGCTTCATTTGCGCTGTGTTCATCTATGGCGATCTGAAAATCACTGACGTGCCGAAGGTCCTCACAGATTCGTCGCGTGTGACGGTAATGTTGATGTTCATTATCGCCAATGCGTTCCTGTTCGGTCACGTTCTGACCACGGCGCAGATACCGCAAACCATTGCGACCGCGATCATCAACGCTGATTTGGCGCCGTGGCAGTTTCTGATTATCGTCAATATTATCCTGCTGATCGCCGGTAACTTCATGGAGCCATCGGCTATCATTTTGATTGTCGCGCCAATTGTTTTTCCGACAGCCGTCAAGCTTGGTATCGATCCGGTTCATCTCGGCATCATTTTCGTGGTCAATATGGAAATCGGCATGGTGACGCCGCCGGTCGGCCTCAATCTATTCGTCGCATCCGGCATAACTGGGATGACGCTTGTTCAGGTTGTGGCGGCTTCGTGGAAATGGCTGCTGATTCTGCTCGGGTTCCTTGTTGTGGTGACTTACGTGCCCGAAATTTCGCTGGTCCTTCCGAACGCGATTTTCGGCCCGGCGCGTTAAATCGGGTTTGCGGTCAACAAGAGTCGTGAATGTAAGCCAAATCGGTCATTCGGTTTTGGCCGACATTACATCTTCGTAACGCAGCGCCATCTTTCCAAAGGTTAAGTTGAAACTACGCGGGCGGATGCCATGTTCGTTGAATCGAACATGGAGTCCGTCATGAGAAAATCTATCGTTGCCGCAATTGCCGCAGTCGCCGTGATCGGCTCGACAGCCGTTTACGCGCAGCACCGTTTCAATCACCACCCGCGCATGAGCGCCGAGGACCGCGCCGCATTCGTCGACGCGCGCATCGCGTCAGTCCATGCCGGACTCAAACTGACGCCAGAGCAGGAAAAGAACTGGCAACCAGTGGAAACGGCGGTGCGTGATTTTGCCAAGCAACGTATTGATCGCGCAAATGCCCGCGCAGCCGACCGAGATATACGGCGCGCGGAACGAGATCAGCGGCGTGCCGACAAAGGCGCGCCGGATCGGGCCGCACCAGAGCAGATAAATCAAAATAAGGACCCGGTCGCGCGCTTGCGTGAACGGGCGGACAATATGGCCGCAACAGCTGCAGGTCTGAAGCACATCGCGGATGCAGCCGATCCACTCTATAAGAGTCTCGATGACGGCCAGAAGCGCCGTCTCGCCATGCTGACGCGCATGGGCGGGGCTCATCGCTGGCGCGGACATGGCTTCGATCGCGGCGGCGATTTTGGTCCCGGTCGAGACGATGGTCCGGATCGAGGCCGCGGTCCCGATGGTCCTCAGCGCCTCTGAGGGCTAACAGGGCGATACGAGAAACCGCCGGATTTCGGCGGTTTTTTTGTATTTCGGTTGTATTCCGAGGCCCACTGTTCCCAGCGGGAAAACTGCCGCCCTTTGCTGGACACACCAGATTCGCTTTGCTAAACGACGCGCTCCTTCGGGATATCCGGTTGGATCCGGGCGCATAGCTCAGTTGGTAGAGCAGATGACTCTTAATCATCGGGTCGTAGGTTCGATCCCTACTGCGCCCACCAAACAAATCGCACTCTCGGCAATTCGAACGCTCGCAGCACGTGGTGGTTTGTTGGCTTGCGGTAAGGAAACGCTTTGGGACAAATCTATGACCTCGCTATCATCGGCGGCGGGATCAACGGCTGCGGCATAGCTCGCGACGCTGCGGGCCGGGGTCATTCAGTCTTCCTTTGTGAGATGAACGATCTGGCGAGCGGGACGTCGTCCTGGTCGACGAAGCTCATTCACGGCGGCCTGCGCTATCTTGAATATTACGACTTTCGCCTCGTACGCGAGGCGCTGATCGAGCGCGAAGTGCTGTGGCAGATCGCGCCACACATTATTCGGCCGATGCGATTTGTGCTTCCACATCACGCAGGTCTGCGGCCGGCATGGTTGCTGTGGCTCGGTCTCTTCATTTACGATCATCTCGGCGGTAGGCATTTGTTGCCAGTGGCGCGGGCATTGAATCTACGAAAAGACGAGGCGGGCCGCCCACTGGTGCCAAATCGTTTCACGCGCGGGTTCGAATATTCCGATTGCACGGTCGACGATGCGCGATTGGTCACGCTGAATGCCCGCGACGCCGCAGATCGCGGTGCGGTCATCAGAACACGCACGCGCGCTATCGAAGCGCGACCCAAAGGCGATGTCTGGGATGTGTTGCTCGAAGACGCGAATACGGGGGTTCAAAGCCGCATCCAATCGCGCGCTTTGGTCAATGCCGCAGGTCCGTGGGTTGAGGACGTGCTCACACGCCGCACCGGAATCGACGCGAAAGCAAAAGTACGTCTCGTTCAAGGCTCGCATATCGTCGTGCCGCGTCTCTACGATCATGATCGCGCCTACACATTCCAGAACGGCGATGGCCGGGTCGTCTTCGTGATTCCCTATCAGGATGATTTCACGCTGATAGGGACGACCGATCGCGACTATAAGGGCGATCCATCGAAGGTGAAGGCTTCTGCCGAAGAAATCGCTTATCTGTGCGAGTCGGTGAACGACTACATCGCCAAACAGATCGCGCCCGAGGATGTGGTCTGGACCTATGCCGGCGTTCGCCCGCTCTACGACGACGGTGCAAGCGAAGCGAAGGCGGCGACACGCGACTATGTTTTCGAATTCGATACGCCGGGAGGCTTGCCGCTGCTGTCGGTTTTCGGTGGCAAGATCACCACCTATCGCCGCCTTGCCGAGGAAGCGCTCGAACGGTTTTCGCCCTATCTCAGCGGCGATAAAGCGCAGGCCGGATGGACGGCTCATGCGCCGCTGCCCGGCGGCGACCTCGACGTCTCCGCAATTCCGACGCTCGCGGACGAACTCAGTCGAAACTACACCTTCCTCTCGCAATCGTTCGCGCTTCGTCTTGCTCACGCCTACGGCACGCGCGCCAGCAATGTTCTCGGCGATGCATCGAGCGCGGCGGATCTCGGACAGTTGTTCGGCGACACGCTCTTCGAGCGAGAGGTGAGGTATCTCATCGCCAACGAATTTGCCCATACTGCGGAAGATATTGTCTGGCGCCGGTCTAAGCTCGGCCTTCGTCTGTCAAAAAAAGAAATTGCGTCGCTCGACGACTGGATCGTCGCGAACCGTGCCTCGGCAGATCAAGCAAGGCCGGAAGCACAAGGGCGTGTCCCGTGATTCGTCTCGACAATATAAGCAAGCAGAATGGCCATCAGCTTCTCTTCATCGAAGCTTTTGCGGCGCTTCTAAGGGGAGAGAAAGTTGGTCTCGTCGGCCCAAATGGATCGGGTAAAACGACGCTGTTTAGAATGATCACAGGCGAGGATGTTCCCGACGAGGGGCAGGTTCAGATCGATCGCGGCGTCACGGTCGGTTACTTTAGCCAGGACGTCGGCGAAATGTCGGGACGAAGTGCTGTCTCGGAAACGATGGACGGCGCTGGACCCGTAAGTTCCGTCGCGGCGGAGTTGAAAGAACTTGAGAGTGCGATGGGCGATCCCACGCGCGCCGATGACATGGAAAAAATCATCGAGCGTTACGGTGAAGTTCAGGCCCGGTTCGAGGAATTGGGCGGCTACGAATTGGAGAGCCGGGCGCGCGAGGTTCTTGCGGGACTGAGCTTCAGTCAGGAAATGATGGACGGCGACGTTGGTACGCTTTCGGGCGGCTGGAAGATGCGCGTCGCGCTTGGCCGCATCCTCTTGATGAATCCCGACGTCATGCTGCTCGACGAGCCAAGCAACCATCTCGATCTGGAAAGCCTCATCTGGCTGGAAGGGTTTCTGAAAGGCTATGAAGGTGCACTCCTCATGACCTCCCATGATCGGGAGTTCATGAACCGCATCATCAATAATGTCATTGAGATCGACAGCGGATCATTGACTTCATATTCGGGAAATTACGAATTCTTCGAACAGCAGCGCGCAATGAGCGAAAAGCAACAGCAGGCACAGTTTGAGCGCCAACAGGCGATGCTCGCAAAGGAGATCAAATTCATCGAGCGCTTCAAGGCGCGCGCCTCGCATGCTGCGCAGGTCCAGAGTCGCGTCAAGAAACTCGATAAGATCGAGCGTGTCGAGCCGCCCAGGCGGCGCGAGACCGTCTCCTTTGACTTCTTGCCCGCGCCACGTTCCGGTGAAGACGTGGTGAGCCTGAAGAAGGTGCATAAGGCTTATGGCAATCGCAGCATCTACGAAGGGCTGGATTTTATGATCCGCCGCAAAGAGCGCTGGTGTGTCATGGGCGTCAACGGAGCGGGCAAGTCCACTTTGCTGAAGCTGATAGCTGGATCTACGCAACCTGACGACGGCCAGGTGGCGTTGGGTGGCAGTGTGAAGATGGGCTATTTCGCTCAACACGCGATGGATTTGCTGGAAGGCGAGCGTACGGTTTTGCAGTCGTTGGAGGATTCATTCCCTCAAGCGGGGCAGGCATCGTTGCGCGCGCTTTCCGGTTGTTTCGGTTTCTCGGGCGACGACGTTGAGAAAAGGTGCCGTGTGCTTTCGGGCGGCGAAAAAGCGCGGCTGGTGATGGCAAAGATGCTTTTCGATCCGCCAAATTTCCTCGTGCTCGATGAGCCAACCAACCACCTTGATATGGCGACAAAGGAAATGCTGATTACTGCGCTGTCGGAATTTGAGGGCACCATGCTGTTCGTTTCTCACGATCGGCATTTTCTGGCTGCACTTTCCAATCGCGTGCTGGAACTGACCCCCGAAGGCATTCACCAATATGGTGGCGGCTATACTGAGTATGTCGCACGGACCGGCCACGAGGCTCCTGGATTGCACGCCTAACGATCAAACCATCGCGCGCTGAAGTTTCGTCACGGCACAGTCGGCAGGACGAATTGGTGCGCCTGACCACGACAGGGACTAACTCAACCAGTAACAGTCGAGTGTTTTTCATTTCCATCAGATGTCATCGAGCGCAGCGAGTTGCTCGGCTTCAGCGATGTCTTCGACGGTGTTGGCGTTGAAGAACGGGTCCAGCGGCTCCGTCGGCCATGTCACGGTCGCGACCTTGTATCGGGCCGTCCAGCGGTCGATCTTGTGAATGTCTTCCACGACCAGTGCGTGACGCAGTTCGTCGCGCAATGCGATGCTCCATAGCCCGATCACCGGATGCACTCGTCCACCGGACGCCGCGACTGCAAGCTGCGCATCTTCGTCGATGCGCGCTCGCTGCAATCGCGCGACCACATCGCGTGGTAGGAATGGGCAATCGGTCGCAACACTCAACACCCAGCCGATATTGGGATCGTTGGCCGCCGCCCAATCGAGTGCGGTCAGAATACCGGCGAGCGGTCCGGCAAAGCCTTCGACCGTGTCGGCGACGACAGGAAAGCCGAACGATGCGAAGCGCGACGGGTCTCCATTGGCATTGAGGATGAGGTCATCACATTGTGGTGCGATGCGGGCGATCACTCGTTCTAAAATCGTGCGGTCACCGATTGTCCTCATCGGCTTGTCACCGCCGCCCATGCGGCGTGCGAGTCCACCGGCAAGCAGAACGCCGAGTGTTGCAGTGCTATCGCAAACAGCCTGCGTTGCTTTAACCATTGGTTATTCGATCTCCATACGTGCCTTGACCCGGATAGTATAGACTGCCCAAATACAGGCCACTTAAGGAAATTTCGGTATGAGCGGCATTCACGACGAGTTGCGGAGAAAGAAATGAAGGTGATTGGTTTGGCGGGATGGAGCGGTGCTGGCAAGACGACCTTGCTGACTCGTTTGGTTCCCCATCTGATCGCAGAGGGCCTGCGCGTCTCGACTATCAAGCATGCCCACCACAATTTCGACGTCGATATTCCGGGTAAGGACTCCTGGCAGCATCGTCAGGCCGGCGCGACCGAGGTGCTGGTTTCTTCTGGTCGACGCTGGGCGCTGATGCACGAATTGCGCGGCGCGCCGGAACCCTCAATCAGAGATCTGTTGACGAAAATGACTGCGGTGGATTTGATCATCGTGGAGGGTTTCAAAACCGAGTCGCATCCTAAAATCGAAGTGTATCGAGCGGCGAACGGCAAGCCTCAGCTGTTTACTCAGGAGTCGAACATCGTTGGCGTCGTGTCCGATGTTACAATCGACACCACGTTACCCTTCGCGCATCTTGATGATATTCCAGCGGTGGCCCGCATGACTCGCGAGTTGGCGATCGGCATCGACGATGTCCTTTCGCGTGAGCCCGCGGATGTCTGATTGAACATGACCAAGCTCCTCGGCCTGCTGCGCGCGCTTTTGCCGTTATGGGTAGGTGCGGGCGTCTATTTGTTCATGCTGGCGACCGGCAACGATTTGCTGCGCGATTCCGACACGTTCTGGCAAATCGCAGTTGGGCAGTGGATTATCGATCACCACGCGGTTCCCACCACGGACGTCTATTCATTCACGATGAAGGGCGCGCCGTGGACATCTTCCTCCTGGTTCGCGCAAGTTTTGTATGCCGCGATTTTTTCCAAATGGGGCTGGGCGGGGCTGGTGGTGCTGTCGTCCCTTGCGATCGGTGCTGCGTTCGCGATGTTCGTGCGATTCATCACGAAATATATCGACGCGCCGCTCACGATTCTGCTTTCGATGATCGTGCTTTGGTTGATGTTGCCGCACATGCTGGCGCGGCCGCATGTGCTGGTAATGCCGGTGATGGTTGCATGGTTCGGATATCTGATGGCGGCAGCCGACCGCCAAACCGCTCCATCGTTCTGGCTGTTGCCGTTGATTGCGTTGTGGGCGAATCTTCACGGCAGCTTTGTTCTCGGTGTTGCGTTGACCGCAGCGGTTGCGTTGATCGCTGTTTGGGAGGCGCGCGCACCGGATCGCGTCCGGCTTGTTTGGAGATGGTCTGTTTTCAGCCTCGGCGCATTGGTCGCTATCTGCTGTACGCCTTACGGATGGGGTTCGCTGCTCGCCGCGCGCAATATCGTCAATCTCGGCGAGGTGCTGACGCTCTTGTCCGAATGGCAACCCATGAACTTCAGCCGCTTCGGAATCTTCGAGGCATGTCTGTTGGGTCTTCTTCTTGTTATCCTATATCGCGGCGTTGTTCTGTCCTTGCCGCGCGTTTTTCTCGCGCTCGGCTTGCTTCATCTTGCATTGATGAATGTGCGCAGCGTCGAGACATTTGCGTTCCTGGCGCCGCTTGTTGTCGCAAAGCCTTTTGCGCAACAATTGCTGTTATCGCGACCTATACCGATTGTGCCTTCAGTGCGAAAGTTAGGGCTCGCAGTATTTGCGTTGGCGGCTTTGGTGGCGGCGACATTTGGGATCGTATCGTCCCGCAATTACGAAGTCATTCCGACGCAGGTGCCTGCGGAGGCTCTCGCCGCTCTTAAGGGCCATAAAGCCGAGCGTATTCTCAATGGCTATGAGTTCGGCGGATATATGATCGCGGCGGGCGCGGCACCGTTCATTGACGGGCGCGCCGAGTTATACGGCGAGAAATTTGTAGTTGACCATAGCAAGGCAGTCTCGCTCAAAGACGTCGATACTCTAATTCGGCTTCTGAGCGATTATAAGATCGACGCGATTCTCATCAATCCGAGAGAGCCACTCGCGCAACTTCTTGGTCGCTTACCCGAATGGCAGAACGTCTACGAAGACAAGATTGCGCTTGCTTTCGTTCGCGCGCCTCGCGCCGATACAACAGAGCCCGCAGTTAAGTAAGTCCTATCGGAAGATTATTCGGCTGCTTCCTTGCGGGTCGACGCATGTGGCGCGTCATTGCCGCGCGCGCCGCCGCTCCAGTTCGACAGCTTGTTGGAGAATTCGTCGAGATAGAGATAGACGACAGGCGTCGTGAATAATGTCAGCATTTGACTGACCAGAAGACCGCCAACCATCGCATAGCCCAATGGCTGACGAATTTCAGATCCGGTGCCCGTGCCCAGCATCAATGGAACACCGCCCAAGAGCGCTGCCATAGTCGTCATCATAATGGGGCGGAAACGTAACAGCGCGGCTTTACGAATAGCTTCGAGCGGCGACAGATGGTCGTCGCGTTCGGCAACGATCGCAAAGTCCACCAGCATAATGCCGTTTTTCTTGACGATGCCGATCAGCAGCACAATGCCGATCAGTGCAATCAGGCTGAAATCGAAACCGAACAGCATCAGCGTCGCGATTGCACCGACGCCGGCCGAGGGCAGGGTGGACAAAATCGTGATCGGGTGAATGTAGCTCTCGTAAAGAATTCCGAGGATCAGATACACAACGACCAACGCTGCTGCGATAAGGAGCGGAATGGTGCTCAGTGATTGCTGGAACGCCTGCGCGGTGCCCTGAAAACTGGTGTTGAGAGTAGGTGGCGCCCCAATCTCGTTCATCGCATTCTGAATGGCTTCGGTCGCCTGACCGAGCGCCGTTCCCTGTGCAAGATTGAAGCTGATGGTGATTGCCGGGAATTGGCCCTGATGGCTGATCGATAGCGGGCGCACCGGCACAGTGGTCCATCGCGCGAAGGCCGCGAGGGGAACCTGATCGCCCGTCGTCGGTGACTTGATGTACATTTTTTTCAGCGTTTCCGGATCGCCTTGTAGTTCAGGCAGAATTTCCATCACGACATGATAGCTATTTGTCTGCGTGAAATATTGAGCGACCTGCCGCTGGCCGAACGCGTCGTAGAGTGTGTCGTCGATCAGTTGCGGCGTAATACCGAAGCGTGAGGCGTTGTCGCGGTCGATGGTGAGTGTAAGCGTCGTTCCCTGCGTCTGCTGGTCGGTCGCAACATCGCGCAGCTGCGGTAGACCCTTCATCTTTTCGAGAACCTTCGGTGCCCATTCGTTCAACTCGTCGAGCTTGGCGTCCTGCAGCGTGTATTCGAACTGCGTTCGGGTCGCGCGCCCGCCGAGCCGTACATCTTGTGCCGCCTGCAGAAATGCGCGCGCGCCGACGACCTTATCGAACTGCGGGCGAAGTCTAGCGATGATCTGCGGCGCGGACGATTTACGTTCGCTGCGCGGCTTTAGGGTGATGTACATGCGGCCAACATTCAGCGCGCCGCCGCTACCGCCCACTGCCATCGCGATACTTGCGACATCGGGGTCGTCGAGAACAATCTTGCCGAGTTGTTCCTGCTTGCTCTTCATGTCGGCAAAAGAAATATCCTGACCGGCTTCAGTGGTGCCTGTGATCAGGCCGGTGTCTTGCTGCGGAAAGAATCCCTTCGGTATTATCGCGAACAGAACACCCGACAGGATCAAAGTCGCGAAGAACACACACAGCGTCACGAAGCGCCATTCGAGTACGAGATTTAATCCGCGCTCGTACCAATGCAGCAATTTTTCGAAGGCGTTCTCGTTCCATTTATAGAAGCGTCCATGCTTCGATTCATGTTCGGAGCGAAGGAAACGCGAGGCCATCATTGGCGTCAGCGTAAGCGATACAACGAGCGAGACGAATATCGCCATCGTCAACGTCACGGCGAATTCGCGGAACAGGCGACCAATAATGCCCCCCATTAGAAGCAGCGGAATAAGCACGGCGACAAGTGAGACGCTGATCGAGACGATGGTGAAGGCAATTTCGGATGCGCCTTTCAGCGCTGCCGCCATCGGCTTTTCGCCTTCCTCGATGTAGCGCGTGATGTTTTCCAGCATCACGATGGCGTCGTCGACGACGAAGCCGACCGAAATCGTCAGCGCCATCAACGAGAGATTGTCGAGCGAATAGCCGACGATCCACATCAGCGCGACGGCACCGAACAGCGCCAGCGGGACGGTGATGCTTGGAATGATGGTGGCCCAGACGCTACGCAGGAACACGAAGATGACCATCACTACGAGCGCAATGGTCAGCATCAACGTGAATTGCACATCATCCACCGCTGCGCGAATGGTCTGCGTGCGGTCGCTCATAATATTGATCTTGATTGCCGGCGGGATCGCCGCGACCAACCGAGGCAGCGTCGCCTTGATGCGGTCTACGGTGTCGATGACGTTGGCGCCGGGTTGCTTGAAAATGACAAGAAACACGCCGCGCTTGCCGTTCGCCCATGCTGCCTGCTTGGCGTCTTCGGGGCCGGTGACGGCTTGCCCAATGTCGCGAATTCGCAATGGACCGCCGTTACGGTAGGCGATGATGACGTCGTTCCAGTCTTTCGAGGCCGGCAATTGATCGTTGGCGTAGATTGTGAAGCTACGCGTCGGGCCATCGACATTCCCTTTCGGACTGTCGACGGTGGTAAGGGATAATTGCGTGCGGACATCTTCCAGCGCGATACCTTTTGCGACCAGCTTTGCTGGGTCTATCTGGATTCGAATTGCGGGCTTCTGCTGGCCACCGATGATGACCTGCGCGACGCCGGAAATCTGGCTGATTTGTTGCGCCAGTTGTGCATCGACGTCGTCGCTGACTTCGGTCAAGGGTAGCGTGTCGGACGTTGCCGACATGATGAGGATCGGAGAGTCGGCTGGATTGACCTTGCGGTAGGTCGGCGGGCTTGGAAGACTCTTCGGCAACTGGCCACCGGCAGCATTGATCGCAGCCTGTACGTCGTTGGACGCGCCATCGATGGCACGATTGAGATCGAACTGAATCGTGACCGACGCCGTGCCGAGCGAACTCGTCGATGTCATCTGCGCGATGCCGGGAATTTGCGCGAACTGTCGTTCAAGCGGTTGCGCGACGGATGACGCCATCGTCTCAGGGCTTGCGCCGGGAAGGTTTGCAGTGACTTGAATCGTCGGGAAGTCGACCTGCGGCAATGGTGCGACCGGCAGCAATGGATAGGCGACAAGACCGACAAACAAAATCCCCGCCATCAGGAGCGAGGTTCCGATCGGATGCCGAATGAACGGTGCCGAAATGCTTTCGGTCGATATGTCGGCGTGCTTGGTCACTTGGCGGCCGCCGGGTTTTGCTGGGCGCTCGCGATGCTGTCGCCGACCAGCGTGCCGGGTTGCACTCTATATTGTCCCGATACGATCACACGTTGTCCCGGCGTGAGGCCGCTTTCGATCACGGTCTTTCCATCGACCGACTGCGCGACTTTCAACTTCGCAAGTTCGGCTTTGTTGTCCTGATTGACCGTGTAAGCGTAGAGCCCGTCATTGCCGTGCTGGACGGCATCGTCGGGAATGACAGTCGCGTCCTTTAGCGTATCGATCAGCAGGCGCGTTGAGATGGACTGGCCCGGCCAAAGCGCGTGATCCTTGTTGTCAAAGACGGCTTTGAGCCGGATCGTACCGCTGGTCGTATCGACGACGTTGTTGATGAGCGACAGCGTACCTTCAGACAGCTTCTTTTTGCCGTCCGATGTGTACGCGATGACTTTGGGCGGAGACGCTGCAAGAGCAGCCTTGATTTCAGGAAGCTGATTTTCAGGCGCGGTAAAGATCGCTGCGATTGGCTCGACCTGCGCGATGGTCACGATGCCCGTTTGCGTCGATGCGTTGACGATGTTGCCGACATCGACCTGACGGAAACCTGTAACGCCAGCAATAGGCGCGCGGACCGTCGCGTAATCGAGTTGCGTCTTGGCATTATCGATGGCCGCGTCATCGGCGGAGATCTGCGCAGTGACCTGCTGCACGGTCGAACGCTGGGTATCCTTTTGCTGCGTCGTCGAAAACTCGCCGAGCTTGGTATAGCGCTGTAAATCGAGCTGCGCGTTAGCGAGGTTCGCCTGGTCTTGCGCCTTTTTGGCGGTTGCCTGATCGAGCGCCGCCTGAAACGGTCGCGGATCGATCTCTGCGAGAACGTCGCCCTGCTGAACGTATTGTCCTTCGGTGAAGGCAATCTTGTTGATCTGGCCATCAACGCGGGTGCGGACGACGACAGTGTTAAAGCCCTGCACCGTGCCGAGGCCGAGCAGGTAAACCGGAAAATCGGTTTTCTCGACAGTTGCCAATGTCACCGGAACGGGACGCGGCTCTGCGGTTTTCTTGGATGTCGAATCGGTGGCATGTGGGCGGCCGCTCCAAAGCGTGTACCCGCCGAAAAGCAGCACGGCAGCCAGAGAGATCGAGGCCCACGTCGCAGGATTCAATCTCTGCATTTCATTCTCCAGGCGCGTTCCAGCGGTTTCCTTAAGAGTTAAGTCACCCTGCGCACCACGCCAATAGGTGTCGGTCCCGTCGGTGTAAATTCACTTACGCTTGAGCCGGTTCCATTGCATTCGTTCTCGTTAACGAACGTTCATTTTGCAGCGCATGGCGACTATCTATCGGCCTAAATCGGTGCAATTCGGCAACTATCGGCCTTTCCACTGTGGCGGGCGCTTTTCTGAGAATGCTTTTGGTCCCTCGATTTAATTTTCCGACCCTGCCAGAACACACACGGTCGGGTATTCGCTCTGTTCAGCGATCGCCTGTTCGAGCGACGTGGCTATGCCTTTGTTGATGGTTTGCTTCGAGGCGCGAATCGACATCGAGCTGTTCAGCAAAATTGTCTTTGCCCTACGCTTTGCGCCGGCAAGCGCATCGCCTTTAGGTACGACCTCGTTGACGACGCCGATGCAGTGCGTTCATCGCCTCGGGACGATTGAGGACGACGACCGTCACCGGACCCTCGCGCTCGCCCTTTGCGAATTCATAGGCCATCGGATGTCCTCGGGTTTTCTCAAACGTTTCTTGTGCCGCATTGCGAGAGCGGATTGCGCAGCGTTCAATTCAGCAGCTACAACCATCCTCTGCAATATCGATTTTCCTGAAGGAGATATCCATGTCCGATGAAAACCTAGTTCTTCTCGAGAAGCGCGGACACGCATTCTGGATCACCATCAATCGGCCCGATAAGCGCAACGCGCTGAATGCAGCAGTGATCGCTGGAATTGCCGACGGCTTTCGCCGCGCGCAGGCCGACGATGGCGTTCGAGTCGTCGTGTTGACCGGTGCAGGCCTAAAAGCTTTTTGCGCAGGTATGGATTTGCAGCCCGGCGGCGGATTTGCCTACGATCTTTCGCGGCCCAATCTCGATTTTGCAGATCTTCTGCGTCTCGCGCAAAATTCGACTAAGCCGACAATTGCGCGGGTCAACGGCGTGTGCTTGGCGGGAGGCATGGGATTGCTGTGCATGGTCGATATGGCAATTGCCGCGAGCGAAGCCATGTTCGGATTGCCGGAAGTGAAAGTCGGCGTTTATCCGATGCAGGTGCTGAGCTTGTTGCAATCGATGGCGCCGCCGCGCATCGTGCGCGAATGGTGCATCACGGGCGAGCCGTTTACGGCCAGTGATGCGAAAGAGCAGGGCCTCGTCAATTATGTCGTGCCGCAAGGCGAACTCGACGCAAAAGTCGAGTGGTTGATAGCGCGCATCGCCGACAAGTCGCCGACTGCAATTCGTCGCGGAAAATATGCCACGCGCATGCTGGCGTCGATGTCGTTTGATGAAGCTATTGCATTTGCCGAAGTGCAGATCGCGACCTTGTCGATGACGCAGGACGCGAAAGAGGGCATGGCGGCGTTTGTCGAAAAGCGAAAGCCGGTGTGGACGGGCAAGTAATTTATTTCCCGTTGAATATGGGCCTGCGCTTTTCCATGAACGCCATGCGGCCTTCTTCGTAATCGGCACTCTTGAAGCACTGCGTCACCAGATCGTCGCAGCGTTTCATGTCGCGCTTGCTCTCGTCCTTCACGGCTTCACCAACGATGAACTTGATCGAGTCCACCGTCAGCGGCGCATTCGTGGCGATCGTCACGGCGTAATCTTTCACGTAAGATTCCAGCTCGCTATTGCCAACGACGCGATTGGCAAGCCCCATCGTGCGCGCTTCGTCCGCATCGAACAGCCGCGCAGTGTAAAAAATCTCTTTGGTGAACGATGGACCGACGACATCCATCAGTCGTTTCACACCCGTATAGCCGTAACCGAGGCCGAGCTTCGCGGCAGGCACAGCGAACTTCGCGTCCTCCGAGCAGATGCGCAGATCGCAGCAGCTTGCCAGCCCCATGCCGCCGCCGACGCAAAATCCGCGGATCATCGCAATCGTCGGCTTTGGAAAATCATGCACGCTGACATAAGCCGCTTCGACTGCTTCGTTATATTTTCTTACACTCGCGTCGGACGCGCGTTCCTCGCCGAATTTTGAAATGTCCGCGCCTGCAATAAACGCCTTATCGCCGGCGCCCGTAAGCACGACGACGCGCACCTCTGGGTCTTTGGCAAAAATTGCCATCAGCCGCGTCGTTGCTTCCCACATCTCCAGCGACATCGCGTTGCGGCGCTCCGGATTGTTGAAGGTCAGATAGCCGACGTTTCCGTCCTTACGGGAAAGCACTTTGTCGGTCTGCGTCATGATGAAATCCTCAAATATAAAATCAGATGACTTTGCTGCTTTTGAGCGCGTCGATCTCGCTCGCGCTGAAGCCAAACTCGCGCAGTACTTCGTCGGTTTGTTCGCCTATGAGAGGAGGGCGTGCGGCCATACGGCTCGGCGTCCGTGACAGTGTGAACGGTTGCCCGACAAGCTTGTTCTTACTATCGGGTACGGCCTGGGCAACGCCGAGATGTTTGACTTGTGCGTCGGCAAACACTTCGTCGATAGTGTAGATCGGTCCGCACGGAACGCCTGCGTCGTTCAGTATCGTCACCCATTCGCCGGTCGAGCGCTTCATCATGTATTTTTCGATTTCGGTATTGAGCGCGTCGCGATTTTTCGAGCGCAGCGCCGTCGTTGCGTACTCAGCAGTGTCAAGAAGATTCGGCGCATCGATGGCCTGAGCGAAACGCGCCCAAATCTTTCCGCCAGTGGTAGCAATGTTGATGTAGCCGTCGCGAGTTTTGAACACGCCGGTCGGGATGCTGGTGGGATGATGATTGCCCGCCTGTTTCGGCACTTCTTCATCGACCAGCCAGCGCGCTGCTTGAAAATCCAACATGAAAATCTGCGACTGCAACAATGACGTCTGCACCCATTGGCCTTCGCCGGACACATCGCGTTCCAACAGCGCGGTCAGAATGCCGAGCGCGCAAAACAATCCCGCTGAGAGATCGGCGACGGGAATTCCGGCCCTCATCGGGCCCTCGCCGAGCTTGCCGGTGATCGACATCAAACCGCCCATGCCCTGCGCGATCTGATCGAAGCCGGGTCGTTTCGCGTAAGGACCATCCTGCCCGAATCCGGAAATGCTGGCATAGACGAGACGCGGGTTGATCGCACGTAAATCGTCGTAGGCAATTTTCAGTTTCGTTTTCACGTCAGGCCGGAAATTCTCGACGACGACATCGGATTTCTCGACTAGCCGCCTGAACACATCGAGACCTTTCGGGTCTTTCAGGTTCAGCGTCATTGCGCGCTTGTTGCGATGAAGATTCTGAAAGTCCGGCCCGTGACGCGGCCCACCTGGCTGCTCGCTGTCGGCCTGATCTGCGGGTGCTTCGATTTTGACAACGTTCGCACCCCAGTCTGATAACTGCCGCACAGCTGTCGGGCCGGAGCGGATGCGCGTCAGATCGAGCACCGTAAATCGAGCCAGAGCCTGTGAGGCGCGCGGAAAAGCCATGAGCGTTCGCTTTGCGATCAGCCGGTGTTGCCGGTGAGACCGGCGGCCTCGATGCCGGCAATGCACGCCGTTTCATCGTTATCGGATGTGTCGCCGCTGATACCGATTGCGCCGAGCAGTGCGCCGGACTTGTCGTGGATGAGCACGCCGCCGGGAACCGGCACAAGTGCGCCGCGCGCCATCGTGTTCATGGCGTCGACGAAATAGGGCTGCTCATTGGCGCGCTTGAAAATTGCACGCGAACCGAGACCGAGCGCCAATGCGCCATAGGCCTTGCCGTGCGCGATTTCGCCGCGCATCAGGCTGGTGCCGTCTTCGGCGACGGACGTTTTGACGCAGCCTCGCGCGTCGAGCACGGTAATTGCCATCGGTTTCAATTTCATTTCGCGGCATTTGGCCAGCGCAGCGTCGGAAATCTTACGGGCGACATCGAGAGTGAGGGCGGTCATGAAACGATCCTTTGCGAATTTAGGAAATTGCAGGCGGTTTTGCGGCGGCGTTGTCGAGGCTTATGGCAAGGACGCGCGCGACGTGCAACGCGCTTCGACCCGATCCATCCTTGATCTGATGGCGGCAAGACGTACCGTCGGCGACGATAAGCGCGTCGGCGGCGGCCTTGCGGACGGCCGGGAGCAACGCTGCTTCGGCCATATCGATCGAAACGTCGTAAGTTTCTGCGCCGTAGCCAAATGCACCGGCCATGCCGCAGCAGCTCGATTGAATGGTCTCGACCTTAAGGCTCGGGATTAATCGCAGGATTTTCTCGACCGGTGCAAAGGCACCAAAGGATTTCTGATGACAATGGCCGTGCACATGAGCACTTCTGTCGATGGCTCCAAGTCCGAGTTTAAGCTGCCCGGCCTCGGCTTCGCGCACTAGAAATTCTTCAAATAGAAGTGCGTGGGCGCTGACTTTTTTGGCCTCGTCGTCCGAGCGCAACGACAGCAGTTCGTCGCGCAGGGTGAGCAGACAACTCGGTTCAAGTCCGACGATGGGCACGCCGCGCTCGGCGAAGGGAATGAGCGTCGTCACCACGCGCGCGAGTTCTTCTCTCGCGTGATCGACAAGCCCCGCCGACAGGAATGTTCGTCCGCAACACAAGGGTCTGCTGCCATCGGTGGTGCGGGGAAGATGGACGCGATAACCACCGTCAATCAACACGCGCAGTGCCGCGTCGAGATTTTCGCGCTCATACGCGCGGTTAAATGTATCCGCGAACAGCACGACCTCACGCCCGTTCGTGGGACCGAATACATCTGCGCCGGGTGCGAACACATCGCTCCGGAACGCGGGTAACGTACGCGCCGCGCTGATGTTGACGATTTCTTCAAACAGCCAGCGTAAAATTTGACTCTTGTTACGCAGGTTCGCGATCCAAGAAAATCTTGCGGCGAGCGCCGCGTAGTGCGGCAAATAGCCAATGAGGCGATCGCGCAGCGTCAAACCGTGCGATTTCACGCGCGCCGCCAACACCTCGATTTTCATTTTTGCCATATCGACGCCGGTTGGACACTCGTGGCGACACGCCTTGCAGGACACGCAAAGCTTCATCGTGTCCATCATGTCGTCGCAGGACAGCGCGTCAGGTCCCAGCTGGCCGGAGATGGCAAGTCTCAGGGTGTTGGCGCGGCCGCGCGTCACGTCCTTCTCGTTGCGCGTCGCACGAAAAGACGGACACATCACACCGCCTTCGAGCTTTCGACATGCGCCGTTGTTATTGCACATCTCGACTGCGCCCTGAAAACCACCGGCCGCGCCGGGGTAGGCCGACCAGTCGAGTTCGGTCTTGAAGTTTTCGATCGCGTAATCCGGCGCGTATCGAAACAGCGAGCGGTCGTCCATCTTCGGCGCGTGAACGATTTTGCCGGGATTGAGCGTATTGCCGGGATCGAAGCGTGTCTTTACGTTCTCGAAGTCACGCACGATACGTGAGCCGAACATCGCTTCGTGGAATTCGGAACGGACGATGCCATCGCCGTGCTCGCCGGAATGCGAGCCCTTATATTCGCGCACCATCGCGAATGTTTCCTCGGCGATGGCGCGCATTGCCTTGACGTCTTTTTCAAGCTTGAGATTAAGTATGGGGCGCACGTGCAAGCAGCCTTCCGAGGCGTGCGCGTACATCGTGCCGCGTGTGCCGTGTTTCTCGAAGATTTTATTGAGCCGCTCGGTGTAATCGGCAAGATGGGGCAGCGGTACCGCGCAATCCTCGACGAACGACACAGGTTTTCCTTCCTGCTTCATCGACATCATCACGTTGAGACCGGAGGTACGAAAATCCGAAATCGCTGTTTGCATCCCAGGCTCGATGACATCGACAACACCGCCCCAGCGTTTCTTCGGCTGATCCCAGCCAAAACCTAAACCGGCCATCGTGTCGGCGAGGTCTTTCAGCTTGCGGGCGTTGGCGGCCTGATCGTCTTCGGCAAATTCAACGATCAGCAGCGCGTCGGGATCATCTTTCACGACAGCATCAATGATGGGCTTAAACATTGCGATGTCACGGCCGAGGGCGATCATCGTGCGATCGACAAGTTCGACGGCGATGGGTTTCAGCTTCACCAGATGCTGCGCGGCATCCATCGCCTCGTAGAAACTTCCGAAATGACAAACGCCAAGTACCTTGCTGCCGATCAGTGGCCATAGTTTCAATTCGACACGCGTCGTGAACGCCAGCGTGCCTTCGGAGCCGACCAGCAGGTGTGCCATGTTGTTGATGGGACGCGGCGTCAGTGCGTCGAGATTGTATCCCCCGACGCGACGCTGCACCTGCGGGAATCTTGCCGCGATTTCGTTCGCCTCGCGGTCGCCAAGTGCCAGCATATCACGAAACAGATCGCGGCCTGGTTGCTCGGTGTTTTCCCACGCGGCACCGCGTTGCAGATCGCCAAAATGCAACAGCGTGCCGTCGGCCAGCGCTGCATCCATCGCAATCGTGTTGTCGCGCATCGTCCCATAACGAAGTGATCGCCCGCCGCAGGAATTATTCCCGGCCATGCCGCCGATGGTCGCGCGCGATGCGGTCGAGACATCGACCGGAAACCATAAGCCATACGGTTTCAATTGCCGGTTGAGATCGTCGAGCACAATACCGGGCTCGACCACGCAGGTACGCTTCTCGACATCGAGCGAAATGATTTTGTTCAGATATTTCGAGACATCGATGACGATGCCGTCGTTGACGGTTTGCCCGCATTGCGAGGTGCCGCCGCCGCGCGGGGTGACGATGCGCCCGTCATCGCGCGCAATCGCCATTACGCGCAACGCCTCGTCCATTGTGCGGGGGATAACGATTCCCAATGGCCTGATCTGATAAAACGATGCGTCGGTGGCGTAGCGCCCGCGATCGAAGCCACCGAACAGCACGTCGCCGGTGATTTCGCGCGACAATCGCTGCGCCAGGGCGCTAGTTTGCGCTGACGCGCGGCCTTTTTCGGAGCGTTGCGCCGTCATTGTTGCTGCACCGCACCTAAGCGGGCGTCGATGTGGTGAAACATCAGGAAAAATCCGGGCAGCGGCGCGAGCTTTGGGGGCGCGTGGCGGCCTCACGCCGCGCAGAAAAACTAGTCCAGATTACCGAGGCTTAGAAGAACATTCTGGGCGCGATTTGACTAGACTGACTCAGTCCAGCGACCTAGTTTGCGACAAATTTCGCGGAGGCGGCAATGACCGTGCATACAGGTCGGCATTTTCTTCAGATTCCTGGGCCGACCAACGTCCCCGACCGGGTGTTGCGCGCGATCGACATGCCCACCATCGACCATCGCGGGCCTGAATTTGCGAAGCTCGGCCGCGAGGTGATCGAAAGCGCCAAGACGATCTTCCGCACCAAAAATCCGGTCATCATCTATTCGTCGTCGGGCACAGGCGCATGGGAAGCCGCGATGCTCAACACATTGTCGCCCGGCGACAAGGTGTTGATGGCGGAGACCGGCCAGTTCTCGTCGCTGTGGCGCACGCTGGCGCAAAGATTGAAGCTTGAAGTCGATTTCATGCCGGGCGACTGGAAACGCGGAGCCGACGCGCAGGCAATCGAAGCGAAGTTGGCCGAGGACAAGCAGCACAAGATCAAGGCCGTGATGGTCGTGCACAGCGAGACATCGACGGGCGCAATCACCGACATTCCGGCAATCCGTAAAGCCATCGACAGCGCAAAGCATCCGGCATTGTTTTACGTCGATACGATTTCGGGCCTCGCTTGCATTGAATACGAACACGATAAGTGGGGCGTCGATGTCACCATCGCCGGTTCGCAAAAAGGTTTGATGTTGCCGCCGGGCCTCGGCTTCAACGCTATGTCCGAGAAGGCGCTGGCCGCACACAAGACATCGACCTCGATCCATTCCTATTGGGACTGGAGCGAGATTATTGAGGCCAACAAGACCGGCTCGTGGCCATACACGCCGGCGACCAATCTGCTCTACGGATTGAAGGAAGCCATCGCGATGTTGCACGAGGAAGGTCTCGACAACGTTCTCGCGCGCCACAAGCGTCACGGCGAGGCTGCGCGTGCAGCACTTACGCATTGGGGACTGCAGAACCAGTGCGCCGATGCGAAAGCCTATTCGCCGATCCTGACGGCTGTGGTTATGCCAGACGGTCATGACGCGGATCAATTCCGCAAGATTGTGCTTGAGAATTTTGACATGTCGCTCGGCGCTGGCCTGGGCAAAGTTAAGGGCAAGGTGTTCCGGATCGGTCATCTCGGCCACTTCAACGATCTGATGCTGATGGGTGCATTGTCCGGCGTCGAGATGGCTCTCGATTTGGCGAAGGTGCCGCATCGTGGCGGTGGCGTTGTCGCGGCGATGGACGTGCTGACGGGGCGCAATGGCGTTGCGGCGGCGCGGCCGAAGAGCGCAGTCGCCTGAACAGCCTGAACGACATATTGCAAATGCCGCAGCATTGCGGTCACTAACAAGAATAAGCAAGCACCGGCAAAGTCGGGCTTTAAAAAGATAACGGGAGGACGGATATGAAGACCTTGATCAAGGCCACGAGCGTGCTTGCGATGATGGCGGCGACGCCCGCATTTGCATGGGAGCCGACCAAGCCGGTCGAAATCGTTGTCGCGGCCGGAGCCGGCGGCGCATCCGACCAGATGGCGCGCATGATGCAGGCGGCGGTTCAGAAGAATAACCTGATGAAGCAGCCGATGATCGTCACGCTCAAGGGCGCGGCGTCGGGCGCGGAAGCATTGCTTTACATGAAAGGCAGCGACGGCGATCCGAACAAGGTGCTGATCGCCTATTCGCTGATTTACATGCTGCCGCTGTCGGCGAAGATTCCATTCAACTGGCGCGAACTGACGCCAGTGTCGGTGATCGCGATGGACCAGTTCGTGCTGTGGGACAATGCGAAGGGTCCGAAGACGGTCAAGGATTTCATCGCCGCCGCCAAAGCCGCGCCTTCACCATTTAAAATGGGCGGCACCGGATCGAAGCGCGAGGATCACGTCCTCACGGTGTTCATGGAAAAGAAGACCGGCGCGAAGTTCGCTTACCTGCCTTACAAATCGGGAGGCGAGGCGGCGACGCAGCTCGTCGGTGAACACACCGAATCCAACGTTAACAATCCGTCGGAAAATCTCGAAGTGTGGCGCGCCGGACAGGTGCGCGCGCTGTGCGTGTTCGACAAAGAGCGCATCGCCTACAAAACCAAAGTGACAGAAACGCAGTCGTGGAACGACATTCCGACCTGCAAGGAAGAAGGTCTCGACATGCAGTATCTGATGCTGCGCGCGATGTTCCTGCCGGGCAAGGTGAAGCCGGAGGAAAAGGCGTTCTACGAAGACCTGTTCAAGAAAGTCACGCAGACGGCCGAATACAAAGACTACATGGAGAAGCAGGCGCTCAAGCCTGTGTTCATGACCGGCAACGACATGGTCAAATTTCTGGAAGCCGACGACAAGGTCAACAAGGACCTCATGACGGAAGCCGGCTTCGTCGCGAACTGATCTTCACATCATTCCTGACGCCGCTTGCTGTGGCGTCAGGATTTCTCTTATTCCCCTGCGAGTTTCATGAACAACTCAGACATCGAAATCGTTGTCGATGATCCGACCGCGCCTGACGAGAATTCGCCGGCGGTTACGAATGTGCGGACCGTCGAGTTGGCCACGATGGCGCTCCTGTTCGCCCTCGCGGCGTTGCTGGGATGGGACAACTGGCGCACCGGCGCGTCGTGGGATTCCACCGGCCCGCAGGCGGGATATTTTCCGTTCTATCTCTCGATCATTCTCGCAGGCGCCGCACTTTTTGGCTTCGTCAGCGTTTTTCTGAAAACCAATGAGGGCATCGAGACGTTCGTCACCCGCGCGCAATTGCGCCGCGTCATGCAAGTGTTCGTGCCGACGCTGCTGTTTTGCCTCGCCATGCAATGGCTCGGGCTTTACGTCGCAAGCTTTCTCTTGATCGCAGGCTTCATGATTTCGGTCGGCAAGATCGCATGGTGGAAATCGCTGCTCACCGCATTCATTTTCGTCGCGATCATGTTCGTCACCTTCGATATCGCGTTCGATGTCATCATGCCGAAAGGTCCGCTTGAAGCGGCGTTCGGGCGGTAGGGCGGGGCTTTAGCAAAGATCATGGAAGCATTCGGACTCCTGCTGCACGGCTTTACGATACTTCTGACTTGGAAGATCCTCGCGCTGATGATGGTGGGACTCGTGCTCGGCATTTTCGTAGGCGTGCTGCCGGGACTCGGCGGGCCCAACGGCGTGGCGATTCTGCTGCCGCTGACATTCACCATGGACCCGACATCGGCTATCGTGATGCTGTCGTGCATCTATTGGGGCGCATTGTTCGGCGGTGCGATCACATCGATCCTCTTCAATATTCCGGGCGAGGCGTGGTCGGTTGCGACCACGTTCGACGGCTACCCAATGGCACAACAGGGCAAGGCCGCCGAGGCTTTGACCGCCGCCTTCACATCGTCCTTCATTGGCTCGCTGGTCGCGGTTCTTCTCATTACGTTCCTCGCGCCGAGCATTGCGGGGTTTGCGCTGAAGTTCGGGCCGCCGGAATTCTTTGCGGTGTATCTGTTGACGTTCTGCTCGTTCGTCGGCCTTGGCCGCGAAGCCAAGCATAAAACCGTCATTTCGATGGCGTTGGGTCTACTGCTCGCAGGCGTCGGCCTCGACACGGTGTCGGGACAGCTGCGCATGACGTTCGGTTCGACCGATCTGCTGCGCGGAATCAATTTCCTTGTTGCGGTGATCGGTCTGTTCGGCATCAGCGAAATTCTCCTGACAATGGAGGAGCGCCTCGCTCTGCGCGGCCACGCTGCGCGCATTTCACTTCGTACCGTCTTGGGCGTGTGGAAGGATATGCCAAAATACTGGGCGACGCTTCTGAGGTCGTCAGTGATCGGATGCTGGCTCGGTATCACGCCGGGCGGCGCAATTGCTGCGTCCTTCATGGGCTATAACCTCGCCAAGCGTTTTTCCAAGGACAAGGACTCTTTCGGCAAAGGCCGCATCGAAGGCGTGTTCGCACCGGAAACCGCAGCACATGCCTCAGGCACTGCGGCGCTGTTGCCGATGCTGGCGCTAGGTATTCCCGGCTCCGGCACGGCGGCCATTCTTCTTGGCGGTCTGATGGTGTGGGGGCTCAATCCCGGCCCGCTGCTGTTCGTCGAGCACAAGGACTTCGTCTGGGGTCTGATTGCGTCGATGTATCTCGGCAACGTCGTCGGGCTTGTTCTCGTTCTGACGACCGTTCCGATTTTCGCATCCATCCTGCGCGTGCCGTTCGCCGCGATCGCTCCGATGATCGTTGTATCGTGCGCGATTGGCGCCTACGCGATCCAGAACGCAATGTTCGATATCTGGCTGATGCTGCTGTTCGGCGTCGTCGGTTACGTGTTCAAGAAAATCGGGATTCCGCTGGCACCGTTCACGCTGGCGCTGGTGCTCGGCAGCCGCGCCGAGGATGCATTCAGATTGTCGATGATCGGTTCCGGCGGAGACTTGAAAGTATTCTGGTCGAACGGCCTTGTTGGGACGATCACAACGCTCGCCATCGTGCTGCTGTTCTGGCCGCTGATCGACAAAATCTTTGAAAGTCTCAAAGCCAAGCGAGAGCCTGCGCGCGCGTAAACGCAATCAGGCTTTCGACGCGCTGACGAGCTTGCAGGAGCCCTCGGCTGTCGCCTCGTCGATAAAGGGAAATTTCGTCTTCTTGAAGGTCTTCTTGGTTTTCGGCTTCACAGTGACTGCGATGGTCTGGTCGGTTTCGATTTTCTTGCCGCCGGTCTTGACCACATAATGACACTGGATGCGAACGTCCTTCACCGCGAAGTCGTTGGCATTGTCGATGGTAATGTCCGCGGTACCGATATTGTTGCTGCCGGGCTTGCGCCATTTCTCGATGCTGAATTTCACGTTGTCATTCGGCTCCGCCGCGATGGCGATGCCGGTGGCTAGAAAGGACACGGCAACGACTGCGGCAATCAATTTGGTCATGTCGATTCCTGACTTAGAACACGCGCGCTAATGTTGAGAATAGGCGTATCGAAGCTACTATAGCGATGCGTCAGTTCGACCCGCAATGATTTTTGGACAGAGGAATTCATGAACGACATCTGGCGCCTCTCGGCAACCGATCTTGCCTCGAACATCCGGTCCAGGAAAATCTCCGCTCGTGAAGCAACGCAGGCAGCGCTTGCGCGGCTCGATGCGGTCAATCCCCTCATCAACGCGGTTGTCGCCCACAAGCCGGAGGAATCGCTGGCGCAAGCTGATGCTATCGACGCGACGATCAAAAAGGGTGGCGATGCGGGCATCCTCGCCGGCGTGCCGATCACGGTGAAGGTGAACGTCGATCAGACGGGGTTTGCGACCACCAACGGCGTCAAGCTGCAGCGCGATTTGATTGCGAAGACCAATAGTCCGGTGGTGGACAATTTGCTGAAGGCAGGCACGATCATCGTCGGCCGCACCAACACACCGGCATTTTCGTACCGCTGGTTCACGACCAATCTCTTGCATGGCGATACTAAAAATCCGCGCGATCCGTCGATTACGCCGGGCGGTTCGTCAGGCGGCGCGGCTGCTGCCGTGACATCCGGCATTGGCCATATCGCGCATGGCACCGACATTGCCGGATCGGTGCGTTATCCGGCCTATGCCTGCGGTGTTCATGGTTTGCGGCCCACCATCGGGCGTATTCCGGCGTTCAATGCGTCCTCGCCGGAGCGCGCGATCGGTCCCCAGATCACGGCGGTGTCCGGCCCGCTGGCGCGAACCGTCGGCGACGTTCGGCTGGCGCTCGCGGCAATGTCACAATACGACGCCCGCGATCCGTGGTGGGTGCCGGCGCCTCTTGAAGGTCCGCCTGCGCCCAAACGTGCAGCGCTTTGCGTTCGTCCCGGCGGGCTTGAGACAGTCGCCGAGGTAAAGGCCGCCGTGCTCGATGCCGGAAAGCGGCTGGAGCGAGCAGGGTGGGGGGTCGAGGAAATCTCCGACGTGCCTGGTTTTGAGGAAGCCGCTGACTTGCAAATCAGTCTTTGGCTCGCCGACGGTTATGACGCGATGCGCGACGCAGCCGAACGCGAAGGCGATCCCGGTGCGTTGGCGGTTTTGCGCAACCATGAAAAGCGAGGACGTTCGCTCGATCTCGCCGCGTTCTCCAAAATATTAACGCGCCGCGCGACGCTGACGCGCGACTGGCTGGTGTTTCTGGAAAAATATCCGGTGGTGGTGATGCCGGTGTGTGCCGATCTGCCGTTTCCGTTTGGACAGGATTTGAAAGGCGAGGACGCTTTCAAGCGTGTATGGCGGGCGCAACTGCCGCAGATCGCGCTGCCATTTTTAGGATTGCCTGGATTGACAGTCTCGACCGGTCTTGTCGGTCGCGTGCCGGTCGGTGTTCAAATTGTCGCGGGCCGTTACCGCGAGGATTTATGCATCAGTGCCGGCGAGGCCATCGAAGCTGGCGGCGTGCCGCACAGCCCTGTCGATCCGGTCTCAAGTTGATCGAGTCACGCGATAGTTGTGCGGGTCGCGGGTGTTAAGAAGCAGTTTGCGGCTTTGTTTGAGCAAAATGCGCCCGGTGCTCAAATCCCGATTGGCGATATGAAGAAGGCGATTGCCCTCATCGACGAGTTCGCGCGCGTGTTTCATCTGGTTCTCAAATGACACTACGGCCATTGCCGCTTCTGCGGTGGTCATGATCCGGCTCCTGTGGCCTACCCGCGATCTTAACGTGCCGGCCGCCGGATCGTTCGCTTAACATTGGGGATAACCCCTTTTTATTTTGCCGCCTGATGCCGAAGTGATTCGCAGATCACACGGTCCCCAGGATATGGGCCCAGATCCCGACGGCTCCGATGAAGATGCAGATAACAGCAAGTTCAGCCAGATCCCCGGCGGCCGAGCCGATGACGCGAAATACTGCGCCGGTCGAAGTACGCTTAAAAGTACGCATCGTCGTGTAGTCCTCTGCAAGCGCCGGCCCCGTCGGCCAGCCGCTTGTCATGAGATTGGCAAGCGCCATGCCACAATTGCCGGCGAGTCTTTGCAGGGACTTAGATGGTTAAGGAATCGGCCATCAGACCAAAGTTGCGGAACTTCTTGCCGGTGCGGGGCGCGAATGTGCGCGTACCATGATGAAATTGCCGGGCTCTCGCCGCCAAATGCACCTGGAGGCCGCGCAGTCTCCGCCTGATGTCTTGCCGCGCCACGATTGCGCACTCTAATATTCAGACGCGGGCGCAAACTCACTCCCGCAAGGATGCTCAATGCGCGGTGCGGCGTATATTCGGTCAGGCTTTTGCGCAGCGTTTCTCGCTGTTGTGGGGCCGTTGTCGGCATTGAGCGGCGACCTTGAGCGCGGAATTGCGATCACCGATCCGCTCGCGCTGCGCGAACTCGATCTCGTCGAGCGACCGGGTGCTTCACTGCGTCCGAGTCTCAGTCTGGCTATGATGCTTGGCGCACCTGCGGATGCATTGAGCGGCGATATTTTCTTGCTTGCATCCATGAAGCCGCTGCGCGCGGCCCTCGACCGCGACTTCGACGATTATTTCGCCAAAGTCACGCCGTCTGGCGTGCTTGCGCCATTCGACCGCGATGCGCTCTACGCAAAGCAAACAAGGTTCATTCTTTCAGGCGTCGTCAACCGGATGGACCGCGCATTCAAGTCGCCAGCCACTTGTGGAGAAATTCGGCTGATCTACCGGCCGATCGCCAACTACGGAAAACGGGGAGGTAACGGCGCTGCGCAATCGTTGCGGCTGCCAATGACGCTGAATCTTGTGCTGAACGCGAGAAACCAGACGGAACGTCAAACCGTATCCTGCGCCGACATCGCGCGGCGCTGGCTGGCGCTGAGCGATGATCTAAAATCCGGCCACGATCTCGCAGCCACGCTCGCCGCCAAAGGCGGCGCGCTTGAATTCGTTACGCCCGCGCATATCGACCGCATTGAAACCAACATGCAGATCGCGCATGCATCCGCCAATCCCAACGACTTCGACGCGCGTGCCGATTATCTGATGAAAGTTTTTAATTACGACGCGGCGTCGAAGTCCTTTGTCGAATCGCCGATGGAAAACCAGATCGACCGGGACCGGCTGCTGGCAAAACCGCAGATCGCAGCGGATTTCAAGCGTTGGCTCATTGCCGCCGAAAATCTGATTGCGCTCGATCGTGGAATCGCCCTCATGCCGGAAAGATTTCTTGCAACACGCGCTATCGTTGTAACGCCCGCAGTTCAAAGCAATATCGGAGGTCTGTTTTCCGAAAGCGAGGAAGTCGAAATTCTGGCGAGGGCGTCGGCTAATCTCATCGACCTCGACAATCTCAAATCCCCGGCCGGATTCGAGCGTCGCCTCAACGACAGCACCTGTGCGGGATGTCATCAGACGCGCAGCATCGGCGGATTTCATTTCCCCGGTGCCGATTGGAGCGGAGACCCACCGCCGTTTGTCGTAACGCCGGCATCGCCGCATTTCTTCGGCGACCAGCCTCGTCGCCGCGACATTCTCATGTCATTTCGCGACACCAAGCCGCTGGATTTTTCGCGCGGATTTTCGGCGCGACCGCAGGCGCGTCGATCAAACGATCTCAACGGAACGACATATCTGAATGGGTGGGGCGCGCATTGCTATGCGCCGACAGGAAAAGAAGTCAGAGCCGACAAGAGTTTTGCGTCATGGGCTTGCATTCCGGCTCTGGATTGTCAGATGCCGGAGCGCGGCGGATCTGCCATTCGCGCCGGATTGTGTTTTCCGGAGAATTAAGCGACGATACCCGAAGCGCGCATCTTCGCGATTTCCGCGTCGTTGTAGCCTGCATCGCTCAGAACTTCGTCGCTATGCTCGCCAACATTCGGCGCCATGCGCGGGCGCACTTTGGTCGCACCCTCGATCCAGATCGGCGTGTTGATCGTCAGCATGGCGTCGTTCTCGAACGGCACCACGGCCTCGACCTCGCGCATTTGTGGGTCATCCGGGATGTCCGTTGGGATACCGACGACGCCGAAAATCAGTCCATTGCCGTCAAGAGTTTTTCGCCAATGGGCAAGGGGCTTCGTCGCGAAAACGTCGTCAAGAATTGCGATCAATTCCGGTGCATGGCGATGGCGCGCCGTCTTGGTTTCGAAGCGCGGCTCGCTCAGCAAATCTTCACGCCCGACCACTTTGCAGAAAACCGGAAACTGCCTTTCCTCGTTGAGCAGCGACAGGATGATCCAGCGGCCGTCCGCACATTTGTAATGGCAGGTCACGGCGTTGAGTGCGCGGTCGCGCGGCGGGCGCTTCTGAAAAGTCGCTCCGCAAAGAGCTGCTTGCGCATAGATGCCGTTCGACCAGATGCCGTTGGCCATGAGGTTTGAATTCACCTGCGTGCCCTTGCCGGTGCGTTCGCGCTGATACAGGGCTGTGACGATGCCGCTGTAGAGCGTCATCGCGCAGGGGTGGTCGCCCATGCCGGGCATCGAACGCGCAGGAATTGTGTCGTCGGTTTCACGAACGAGATCCATCAACCCCGAGCGCGCCCACCACGCATTGCTGTCGAAGCCGGGCTTGTCGGCTTCCGCGCCGGTCTCGCCATAACCGGTGAAGGAGGCGTAGATCAGCCGGTCGTTCAAGGGCGCTAAATCTTTCCACGTCACGCCGAGTTTGTTACGCACAGGGGGCGGAAAATTGGTGATGAAGACATCGGCGCCCTGAACGAGCTTGCGCAACACAGCTTGACCTTCGGGCTTCGACAGGTCGAGCGCGAGGCTCTTCTTGTTGCGGCCCTGAAGCATCCACGCATAATTGTGTTTGCTGATCGGATAGCCCGGCAGGTTCGGCAGATTGCGCACGGGGTCGCCAGCGCCGGGCGGCTCGATCTTGATGACGTCAGCGCCAAAGTCCGACAGCGCGGTCGCGGAGGAGGGTGCTGCGATAAAACTCGCGCAGTCGATGACTTTTAGCCCTTCGAAAATTCCCTGAGCCATTGCGGCTTTCTCCGTTGAAGTCTCATTGCGTCGTGCGTTCGTCCGCAATCACCTTGCCGTCGTTCGGCAGCGATCCGGGTGCCGTCAGAGTGACATTGCCCTGAAGTTTTGTCACGTCGCGCAGGGTCGCTGAGACGGCGTTGCGAAGAGCCTCGTCGGTGGATGCGGCTTCGGCCGACAGCGTCATGACGTCGATTTCATTGGCGCGGGTGACGACAAGGCGAAGTCGCTTCAATTCCGGATGACGTTTTCCGACTTCTGAAATCTGCTCGGGGCGAACGAACATGCCTTTGATCTTGGTGGTTTGATCGGCGCGGCCCATCCAACCCTTGATACGCATGTTAGTGCGGCCGCACGGGCTTTGTCCTGTCATCGCGGCACTCAGATCACCCAGCGCCAAGCGAATCCAGGGGTGATGCGGATCGAGCGAGGTGACGACGATTTCGCCGACGTCTCCCTCGACGACCGGCTCGCCGGTGCCGGGTTTGACGATTTCGACAACAATACCTTCGGTGACGATCAATCCCTCGCGCGCCGATGATTCATAGGCCACGACGCCGAGGTCGGCGGTGCCGAAACTCTGGTACGCATCGACGCCGCGAGATTTCATCTCGTCCTGCAGTGATTTCGGAAATGCGGCGCCCGACACCAGCGCGCGCTTGATCGATGACGCGTCGCGTCCAGCATTTGCAGCGGCATCGAGCAGAATTTTCAGAAAGTCCGGCGTGCCACTATAGCCGGCGGGACGATACGCCTCGATCAGCTCGAACTGCTGTTCGGTGTTGCCGGGACCGGCAGGGATGACTGCGCAGCCGAGTGCACGCGCGGAGGAATCGAAAATGAATCCGCCGGGCGTCAAATGATAGCTGAACGTGTTGAGCACGATGTCGCCGGGGCGGAAACCGGCGGCGAACAATGCGCGCGCGCCGCGCCACGCATCTTTGTCGGTCGATTCCGGCTCGAAAATGGGACCGGGCGAGGTGAACAATCGTCCGAACGACCCGGGGGGTGACGGCACGAAGCCGCCGAAAGGAGGCTTCGCTTTGTGGAGCGCCGGCAATTCGGACTTGCGCAACACCGGCAGTTTCGCGAGCGCTGCGCGGTCCTTGATTGAACCAAGATCGACGCCTTTGAAGCGCTCGGCGTAAGTGGGCGCTTTCGCGGCAGCGCGCAGCACGTCCGGCAGTCGGGCGAACATATCCGCGTCGCGTTGCGATAGCGAGCGCGTCTCAAGTTCGTCGTAATGTTGGGTCATGGGTCGTCCTGAATTTCACACCGTCATGCCCGGCACAAGGCGCGGCCATGACAATGACCAAGTGGCGATCTCACAGCCAGCGCTTGCGCCGCTTGAAACTTTTCAAGTTCTTGAAGCTCTTGCGCTGGTCGCCCGCGCCGCCGAGGTAGAATTCTTTCACATCCTCATTGTCGCGTAACTCATCTGCTGTGCCGTCGAGCACGACCTTGCCCTGTTCCATGATGTAGCCGTGGCTCGCGACCGAGAGTGCCGCGCGCGCATTCTGTTCGACCAGCAAAATCGTGACGCCGAGATCGCGATTGATCTGCTTGATGATCCCGAACACTTCTTTCACCAGCAGCGGTGACAAACCCATCGACGGCTCGTCCATCAGGATCATCTTGGGGCGCGCCATCATGGCGCGGCCAATTGCGAGCATCTGCTGCTCACCGCCGGAGAGATAGCCGGCGAGGCCCGTGCGCTCCTTGAGGCGTGGGAAATAGTTGAACACCATGTCGATGTCGTCATCGATGCCCTTGTCGTTGCGTGTGTAAGCGCCGAGCCGCAGGTTTTCGATTGTCGTCATGTCGGCGATAATGCGACGGCCTTCCATCACCTGAAAGATACCGCGCCGCACGATCTTATCTGGGTCGATGCCGTGAATGCGTTCGCCATCGAAAATGATTTCGCCGCGCGTGACTTCGCCGTCCTCGGTTTTCAGCAATCCCGAAATCGCTTTCAGCGTCGTCGATTTACCCGCGCCGTTGGCACCGAGTAGCGCCACGATGGCACCCTTTGGCACCGCCATGCTCAAACCGCGCAGCACCAGAATAACGTGGTCGTAGACGACCTCGACATTGTTGACGGCCAGCAGCGGCGCTTGCGAAGCGGCGGCAGGTTTCGCGGTGGTGTGAGTGGCGATTTGCAAGGGTTGAAATCCAGTTAGGAGAAATGCCGCCCCGCGCGAACGCGGAGCGGCGTCTTGTTTCTAGCTTACCAGCCGAGCCATTCGGCCTTGCGGGGAAGCTCGACGGTCTTGACCTTCTCGAGCTTGATTGTGCCGCTCTTGACCAAATCGGCGACTGGCGCGTCAGTCGCTCCCGAAACGTTCATCCGGTAGAGATCGACGGTCATCGTTCCGCGGTGATCCTTGTCCGTCCAGGTCGAGGGAACGCAAACGCCTTCCATGCCGACGGGAACCCAACCCTTCTTCTGGTAGAATCCCTTGAGCACGTTCTCGCCCGTTGCGCCGCCATTCTTGGCAGCCCATTCGACCGCTTCTTTCATATAGAGTGCCGTGCAAACGCCGGCGACGTAGTGCACCGGACGATAGACGGCCCCCGCGGCGTCAGACATTTTGGAGATGTCCTGCACCATCTTCATGCCAGGTGCGTTTCCGCCCCAGGCAACGGATGTGCGCAGAGGAATGACCATGCCGTTGGCTGCAGCGCCTGCGGCCTTGGCGGCATTCTCATCCATGCCCCAGACGTTGCCCATGAACTGGACATCGACGCCCGCAGCCTTACACGCGTTCAGCACCGAGATGTTGGAGCCTGCGGTGTTGCCCAAATAAGCGTAGTTCGCGCCGGAGCTTTTCAGCGTGAGGCACTGCGCGCTGTAGTCGCCGGGCGTCAACGCAAACACGATTGGTTCCAGCACTTCAAAGCCGAGTTCGGCTGCAAGCGCTGCACCTGCAGCCTTCGGTGCATTCGGGAATGGGTGGTTCGCGCCCATGTGAACGAACTTCGGTTTGCCGGATTTGCCCTTTGCCTTCCAGTCATCTGCAGCCCAAGTCAGTTCGGCGCGCAATGCGTCCGAATAACTCGGTCCGTAAAAGAGATTGTACGGTGCCGCATCTGTTTTGCCGCTGGTGCCGGTCGGGTCTGTCAACGCTGCCGAGTACGATCCGGAAATATCCGGAATCTTGTCTTCGGCGACGAATTTCTTCAGCGCTTCGGTATCCGCAGTACCCCAGCCGAGAATGCCGACGACCTTGCCTTCGGGTGCCGACCACTTCTTGTAGAGCGCGATGGCGTTCGGCACCTTGTAGCCGTAGTCGTTGGTATCGACTTCCACTGGCTTGCCGCCAATGCCGCCGCTCTTGTTGACGTAGGCGAATGCGTCAGCAACGCCCTGTCCGAATGGCGTTCCGACATCGGACGTCGGACCTGAATAGTCGGCAAGGTGGCCGAGCTTCACCTGTGCCTGCGCAACGCCGCCGATGCTTCCGAGCAGCAAGGCGACCGATGTCGTTGCTAACAAGTTCTTGCCCAGCAATTTTGTAATGGTCATTTCGATAGTCCTCCGGTTTCCTCTTAAGATTTCTTGCGAGGTCTTATTATTTTCAGTCCCGTTCCGACCTCAATGCGAGAACGGGTAGAGCTTCCAGTAAGCCTTGATCTGCCGCCACCGATGGGCGAGCCCGTCAGGTTCGAAGACCAGAAAGACGATAATGATGACGCCGATGGATGCCTCGCGCAAGAACGCGATGTTGTTCTTGAGACCGAGATACTGATCGATGGTGGTGCCGCTCAATGACTGACTGATCCATTCCATCGACTCCGGTAGCAGCACCATGAACGCCGTTCCCATCAGCGTGCCCATGATCGAGCCGACGCCTCCGATGATGATCATTGCCAGAAAAATGATGGAGCGGTCGATGCCAAAACCCTCGTTGGACACGACCTGGTTGTAATGGGCGTAGAGCGCGCCGCCAACGCCCGCGAAAAACGCGGCGAGTCCGAACGATAGTGTGCGGTATTTGGTGAGATTGATGCCCATGATTTCGGCGGAGAGATAATGGTCGCGTACTGCGACCAACGCGCGGCCGTCGCGTGTGCGCATCAGGTTCGTCACCAGCACGTAGCAGACGATCACATAGGCGAGAACAACATAGAAATATTGTTTGTCGCCGCGAAATACTTTTCCGAACAAAGAGAACGGTTCTGCAAGCGCGGGAACGCTGCCGCCAGTAAACCATTCGGCGCGGCCGAAAAAATCGAGCAGGATGAATTGCGCGGCGAGTGTTGCGATGGCGAGATAGAGTCCTTTCAGACGAGCTGCGGGCAGACCGAAGATGAGACCGACCATAGCGGTGATGACGCCGGCGAGCGGAATGCAGAAGAATACAGGAATGTGGTGGTTCGACAGGTAGGCCGACGTGAATGCGCCGAAGCCGAAGAACGCGGCATGTCCGATGGAGATTTGTCCGGTAAAGCCGACCACGATGTTGAGGCCAAGCGCGGCGATGCCGAAAATGCCGATCTGGATCAGCAGACTCAAAGAATAAGCGTTCAGCACATAGGGGGCACAACAAATCAGCGCGATGCCGAGGATCAGCATGTTGCGACTGGTCGTGGTCGGAAAAATAGTGGTGTCGACCGCATACGAAGTGCGGAAGTCGCCAGCAGGAAGAAGATTTTGTCCGGCCATCAGATGCGCTCAATATCTTCGGTGCCGAACAGGCCGTATGGCTTGATCATGAGAATAAGGATCAGTGCATAGAACGGCGCGATCTCGTACAGATTGCCCCAATGCAGATATTGGCTGTCGACGAATTGCGCGACGTTCTCGAGCAACCCGATGATGATGCCGCCGAGGACCGCGCCGCCGACGCTGTCGAGACCGCCGAGGATTGCCGCCGGGAAAACCTTGATGCCGTAATTCGCAAGGCCCGCCGACACGCCGTTGACGACAGCGACCACGACGCCTGCGACAGCCGATACCGTCGCCGATATCGCCCACGCCATCGCGAATACGCTTTTCACGGAAATGCCGAGCGACTGCGCGACCTGTTGGTTGAACGCGGTGGCGCGCATCGCAAGGCCGTATTTCGAGACTTTGAAGAACCAAGCCATGCCCGCCATCATCGCGAGCGAGACCGCGAGACTGAGCAGATAGACGGTCTGCACCTGCATTCCGAAAATGTTAACCAGTTGCGTTTCGAACACACGCGGGAACGGTTGGAGGTTGACGCCGAAAATCCATTTCATCAGCGCCGAAAATACAGTCGAGAGCGCAATCGTTACCATGATGACGGAAATAATCGGCTCGCCGATCATCGGGCGCAGGATCACCATCTGGATCGCGATGCCAAACAGGAACATGAACACCAGCGTGATCGGCATGCCGAGATAGAACGGCACCTGATATTTCGTCATCAGCCACCAGCACACCCATGCACCGATCAGCAGCAATTCACCCTGTGCGAAGTTGACGACCTGCGTTGCCTTGTAGATCAGCACGAACGACATCGCGACCACGCCGTAGAGCGTGCCGACGACGAGGCCGTTGATCAAAAGTTGGATGAGAAGTTGCGTGTTCATTCCGCAGCCTCCGCGCGCGCGGTCGGCACGAGATCGACGACTTCGAGCGTGGTGCGGATGCGTTGTGTGGTGCCGTCTTGAAATTTAATGACGGTGTCGATGTCGATGTCGCGATCGCCGCGATAGACTGAGTCGATAATCGTTGCGTATTTCTCGTTGATGACGCTGCGGCGCACTTTACGAGTGCGCGTCAGTTCACCGTCATCCGCGTCGAGTTCTTTATAAAGCAACAAGAACTTCGCGATGCGCTGGGCCGGCGGCAGCGTGGCGTTGACGGCTTCGACTTCCTTGCGCAGCAATTCGTAAACTTCCGGACGCGACGACAAGTCGGTATAGGTCGTAAACGAAATCCGGCTCTTCTCTGCCCATTTCGACACAATCGAAAAGCGGATGCAGATCATGGCCGCGAGATAGTCGCGCCCATCGCCGAGAACGACTGTTTCGGCGACGTAGGGCGAAAATTTCAATTTGTTCTCGATATATTGCGGCGAGAAACGGTCGCCGCGCGAGGTCTCGGCCATATCCTTGATGCGGTCGATGACGACGAGTTGCTTCTCGTTGTTGAAATAACCTGCATCTCCCGACAGCATCCAACCGTCGCGCATGTCGGCGGCGGAGGTCTCCGGGTTCTTGTAATAGCCGAGAAACATATTCGGGTGATGCACGACGATTTCGCCAACGCCATTGGCGTCGGGATTGTCGATTCGAATACGAACGTCGTCGGCCATCGGCACGCCGGTCGTGTCCGGATTGACGGCGTCGGCCTTGTGCAGTGTGTAGGCGCCAAGCAATTCGGTTTGGCCATAGAGCGTCCGCAGCGGCACGCCCATCGCGCGGAAAAATTTGAACGTATCGGGACCGAGAGCCGCGCCGCCGGTCGCCGCGGAACGAAGGCGCGTAAATCCCAGTCGGTCGCGCAGCGCGCGGAACACCAGCGTCTCCGCAACGGCCGATGTCTTTCCGGCGTCGAGCGCGCTCAATCCGGACTTCATGCCCATCTGGTAAAGGCTTTGTTTAAGGGCAGACGCATCCATCACGCGGGAGCGAACATCGGCGGCGATGCCTTCCCAAACCCGAGGCGCGAACAGCACGAATGTCGGCGCGATCTCGCGAAAGTCGTTCATCATGGTGTCGGGTCGCTCGACGAAGTTGATCTTCATGCGACTGAGCAGACCTTTGCCCATTGCGTAGACCTGTTCCATGATCCAGGGCAGCGGCAGCACGGACACATATTCATCGGTGTGATCTTTGGGATCGGCTGCGAGATATGTCGCGCAATGGCGCAGCACGCGGCCCGCCGCCAGCATCGCGAGTTTGGGATTCGACGTCGTGCCCGACGTCGTGCAGAGAATGGCGACGTCTTCGCCTTTTGTCGCATCGACGAGAGAGTCATAAAGCTGTGGCTCGCGCGCCGCGCGCTTTTCGCCAAGGGTTACGAGTTCGCTCGCGTCCATCAGGCGCGGATCGTCATATTTGCGCATCCCACGCGGATCGGAATAGATAATGTGACGCATGCTGGGGATCGCGTCGCCAAGTTCGAGAATCTTGTCGACCTGTTCCTCATCTTCGCAGAACACGATCTTGGCTTCGCCATAAGTGAGAAGATATTTTACTTCATCAGCGAGCGACTCGCGATAGATGCCGAGCGACATCCCCCTGATGGCATGCGCGGCGACTTCGGCGGCGACCCAGTCGGGACGATTGTCGCCGATGATGGCGACGACATCGTCGCGGGTGACACCAAGCTCGATCATGCCGAGCGCGAAGTTGCGCACGCGGGTTTGGTAGTCGTCCCATGTGAACGTACGCCAAAGGCCGAAATCCTTTTCGCGCAGCGCGATCTCGCGGCCATGCTCTTTCGCATTGAGACGAAGCATTTTGGGAAACGTATCGGCCTGAGCTACGCGTGCGACGTAATCCATCATGCAATTGCCTCCATCTTGGAGGGCGTGTCATCGGGGTCTGTCAGCACATCATCGACTTCGCCGAGATATGCGCGCTTCACATGCGGATCGGACAATACCTCCGCAGGAAGTCCCTCGGCGATCTTCTTGCCGAAATCGAGCACTGTAATGCGATGTGAAATATCCATCACCACGCCCATGTCGTGCTCGATCATCATCACCGTCATCCCGTATTCTTCGTTGAGATCGACGATGTAGCGCGCCATGTCTTCCTTCTCCTCGAAATTCATGCCGGCCATCGGCTCGTCGAGAAGAATGAGTTTCGGCTCCAGCGCCATCGCGCGCGCAAGCTCAACGCGCTTGCGCAGACCGTAGGGGAGTGTCCCGGCCACGGCCTTGCGCACCGATTGCAGATCGAGGAAGTCGATGATCTCCTCGACTTTGCGGCGATGTTCGAGTTCTTCGCGCCGCGCGCCGGTCAGCCAGTAGAGCGAGCCGGTGATGAAATTGTTTTTCAGCAGATGGTGCCGCCCGACCATGATGTTGTCGAGCACGCTCATGTGGTGAAAGAGGGCAAGATTCTGGAAGGTGCGTCCGATACCGAGTGAGGCGCGTGCGTTCGGTTTCAGGCCGGTGATGTCGCAGCCTTCGTAAAAGAGTTTGCCTTCGGTCGGGGTGTAGCGGCCGGACACGCAATTGACGATCGAAGTCTTGCCGGCGCCGTTGGGGCCGATGATCGAAAACAACTCGCCCTGATTGACGGAGAAGCTGACGTCGGTCAGCGCGCGCACGCCGCCAAAACGCAACGAAACTCCCCGGACTTCCAACGCAACCGCCACTCATATCCTCCCGGATAGCCGCATGACGTGATCCGAAAACCGCTTTAGACGTTTCGGCGTCATGCACTCAGGCGCTTTGTGCGCTCTTGATCTTGGGTTCAGTCTCAGCGCGCCGATCCTACATCGGCGGCACGTCGTAAGCCATTCTACTATTGATGTTTTGCGCCACTGGACAAATTTGACGCAGCCGTCATTACGGCAGAGCAAGACATTGAAATGTCTTTTGGCCGACATTTCGCCGGGCAATTTCCATTCGTGCGCGGTATACCAAGGGTCGCTTTACCGCGCCGCAACATGCCGATCAAACGGGGCACGTCCGACGAGATCATGATTACTGCAGAATATCTAAAACGCATTGCGGTGTGGTCACGCGACCTGAACGAGCGGGAGGCGGAAGTCGCGCGCGCCGGCATCGTCGAAAAAACATTCGGTGCGAACGAATACATATGCATGCACGGCGATCAGTTCGAATACTGGATCGGCGTCGTGACAGGGCTTGTTCGCGTGGGCAACGTATCGCGCGACGGAAAGGTTTTCAGCTTCACGGGCGTCACGGCCGGAGCGTGGTTTGGCGAGGGAACCGTTCTCAAAAATGAAGCGCGACGGTACGACGTGGTAGCCTTGCGTGATACGCGGTTGGCGCTGATGGACCGCGCGACGTTTTTTCAATTGCTTGAAAACAGTGTCGGGTTCAATCGGTATTTGATTGGGTTACTGAACGAACGTCTTGGGCAATTCATGGGGTTGCTCGAACACGGTCGCACGCTGGATACGACCGCGCGGATCGCGCGCAGTATCGCGTCGCTGTTCAATCCCATTCTTTACCCTGACTTGAACCGCTATCTTGAAATTACGCAGGAGGAACTCGGCGCGATTTCTGGCATCTCGCGGCAGAATGCGAACCAGGGTCTGAAGAAGCTGGAGAAGGAAGGATTGCTGCGGCTCGAATATGGCGGCGTGACGATCGTCGACCTCGACCGGCTGCGGACCTACGGCGAGTAACCAACGCTTTTTCAAGCGAAGTGGGAACCGGTTCGCGTCAAGAAAACGCGTCGATAATAAATCAGACTTCCAGCCATTCTTTGCGGATGGCAGCATTCGCTTTGAGTTCGGCGGGCGTTCCCTCGAACACGATGCGGCCGTGGCCCATGACGTAGACCCGGTGCGAGATACGCATGGCGATGGCGAGCTTCTGCTCCACGAGTAAAATGGCCACGCCGCGCCGCGCGATCTCCGCGATCAGATCGCCGACCTGCTGCACGATCAATGGCGCGAGGCCCTCGGTCGGCTCATCGATCATCACCAGTTCAGGGTCGCCCATCAGCGTGCGGCAAATTGTCAGCATCTGCTTTTCGCCGCCGGACAGCACGCCGGCTGCGGTGTCAGCGCGCTCTTTGAGGTTGGGAAACATCTCGAGCATGTCCTCGAGTTTCCATTTGCCCGGATGTTTGGGATCCTTGATGCCGAGCATCAGATTTTGCCGCACCGTCAGTCCGGGAAAAATATCGCGGTGTTCGGGAACGTAACCCAGACCGAGATGCGCGATCCGGTAGCTCGGCAGGCCCGCGATGTCGCTGCCCTTGAATTTGATCGATCCATGCGGCGGCACTTCGCCCATGATCGCCTTCACGGTCGTCGAGCGCCCCACGCCGTTGCGACCCAGAAGGCTCACGACTTCGCCCGCGCCGATATTCATATCGACGCCCTGCAGGATGTGGCTCTTGCCGTAATAGGCGTGAAGATCCTGGACTTCGAGCATCAGGCCGCTTCCTCGCCGAGATAGGCTTCCTTGACCTTCGGATTGTTCCGGATTTCTTCCGGCGTGCCCGAAGCGATGATCTTGCCGTAGACCAGAACCGAAATGCGGTCGGCCAAACCGAACACCACGCTCATGTCATGCTCGACGATGAGAAGCGTGCGACCCTCAGTGAGACGCCGGATCAGCGCGACTGCGCGTTCCGTCTCGGCGTGGCTCATGCCTGCGGTCGGCTCGTCGAGCAGGATGACGTCAGCGCCGCCCGCAATCGTGATTCCGATTTCGAGTGCGCGCTGCTCGGCGTAAGTGAGAAGGCCAGCGGGAATGTCGCGCCGCGAGGTCAGGCTGATGTCCTGCAAAATCTTTGCCGTGCGGTCGCGCACTTCGGGCAGATTGTCGACACTCTTCCAGAACGAATAACGATGTCCCGTCGCCCACAGCACCGCGCAGCGCAGGTTCTCCCACACCGTCATGTTGGCGAACACATTAGTGACTTGAAAACTTCGGGACAGGCCACGGCGGTTAATTTGATAGGGCGGCAATCCGGAGACGACCTGATCGCGCAGCAGGATGCTGCCTTTTGATGGCACCATGTAGCCGCTGATGAGATTGAACAGCGTGGATTTGCCGGCGCCGTTGGGACCGATGATGGCATGACGCTCGCCGGCTGCGACCTTGAGATTGACGTCGCGGATCACGGAGGTGAGGCCGAAGCTTTTCTCGACGTTGCGAAGTTCAATCGCGGTGCTCGTTTCGGGGTTCATGGCGCAGTCGCCTGTTCCGGTGGCGCGCTGGTCGCAGCATCCCAAGCCTGCGCAACCCATGTCCAAGTGCGGCGTGCGATGAAAAAGCCCGCCACCGTCAGGAAGACCGCGACGCCCCAGGTGACAGGATTTGCGGCATTGAACGGGATGCCGAACGCCTTGATGTTGGGATCGTCGCCCGGATTGACCGTGTAATGCACAGTGGATTCGATTGCGATGATGATCCCGATCAGCATTGCCAGCGTCGGCACCAGCGCGATCAGATACCATGGCAGCACCTTCATCAGCGTGCCGCTACGGACCAGCGGACGGTGCATCATTAGCAGACCCGTGACGCCGCCGGGCGCGTACATCACGACGGCGATGAAGAACAATCCGAAATAAAGCTGCCAAACCGACGTCACGTCACTCAGGGCGAGCGACATGAACGTCACGAAAATCGCGCCGACGATCGGGCCGATGAAGAATGCCACGCCGCCGATATAGGTCGCAAACAACACGGTGCCTGACTGGGCCGCGCCGAGATAGGCGGAGTTGGCGATTTCGAAATTGATCGCCGACAGCGCCCCCGCGATGCCCGCGAAGAATCCCGCAAAGCAGAATGCGATATAGCGCACCACATGCGGATCGTAGCCGACGAATTGAACGCGTTCCGGATTGTCGCGCACCGCGTTGCACATGCGGCCCAAAGGTGTGCGGGTCAGCGCGTACATCGCGATCATGCAGACCAGGGTCCAGGCAGCGACGAGAAAGTAGATCTGGATTTGCGGCCCGAAACTCCAGTCGAACACTTTCAGTAATTTGGTGCGGTTGGCCGACACGCCGCCTTCGCCGCCGAAAAACGTGCGCAGGATCAGCGCGGAAGAAGCGATGAGTTCGGCGACGCCGAGTGAGATCATCGCAAAGGCCGTGCCGGAGCGTTGTGTCGATACCCAGCCTAGCAATATCGCGAATGCCAATCCGGTGATGCCGCCGATGAGCGGGATCAGCGGCAGCGGGATCGGCCATTTGTTTGCGCCGACGATATTGATGGCATGAATGGCGAGAAACCCGCCGAGCCCGTAATAGACTGCATGTCCGAATGACAACAGCCCGGTCTGGCCGAGCAGTATGTTGTAGGACAACGCGAAGATGATCGAAATTCCGATCAGGCTGAACGTGGTCAGCGATCCGCCCGACGAGAACACCTTTGGCAGCAGCAACAGAACGACCGCCGCCAGAACCCAGAGGCTGTAAAATTTCATCTGTCCTGCGGCGGTCGGACGCGGCGGCGCGATGCTTGCGGTCACGTCGGTCATGTGTCGCGTGTCCCGAGCAGGCCCATCGGACGAAAGGTGAGGATCAGCACAAGCAACAGGTAAGGCATGATGGGTGCGACCTGCGCGACGGTGACGTTCCAGATGTCGGACAGCCAGGTCTTTGCGAGATCGGGACTGAGGGGGCCGAACACTTCGGACAGCGAACCGTTCATTGAAACAGCGAAGGTCTGCGCAAGACCGATCAGGAGAGATGCGATGAACGCCCCGGGCAGCGAACCGAGCCCGCCGACGACGACGACAACGAACAGAATGGGACCGAGAAGCCCTGCCATGTTCGATTGCGTCACGAGCGCAGGTCCGGCGATGACGCCGGCAACGGCGGCAAGTGCGGTGCCGACGCCGAACACCAGCATGAAGATGCGCCCAACATTGTGACCGAGATGACCGACCATGTGCGGATGGGTGAGGGCGGCCTGCACGATCATGCCGATACGGGTCTTTTTCAGCGCAATCAGGAGGCCGACGAAGATGCCAACGGAGACCAGCAGCATGAACATCTTGTAGGCGGGATAATTGGTCGAGAAGATTGTGAAGGCCGGAAAATCCAGAATTTCCGGAACGCGGAAATCGAGCGGGCTTTTGCCCCAGACGATCTGCACGATCTCTTCAATCGCGAATGCGAGGCCGAAGGTGAACAACAGCTCGGCGACGTGGCCGTTCTTGTGAACGCGCCGCAGCCCGTAACGCTCGACGCCTGCGCCGATCAGGCCCGCAAACAGTGGGGCAAGAACAAGGGCGATCCAGAAGCCAAACCAGTGCGCGAATTGAAATCCGAAGAATGCGCCGAGCATATAGAAGCTCGCATGCGCGAAGTTCAGCACGCCGAGCATGCTGAAGATGACGGTGAGGCCGCTGGCCATGAGAAACAGCAGCATTCCGAACAGAACGCCGTTCAAAGTCGATATGACGATCAGTTCAAGCACGCGACCGCAACCCCTACTGCAGCATCGGACGAAGAGGACGGCGTCCGCCGGGCTGTCCGGCGGACGCAGCTCTCACCGAAGTCCTTACGGACGGGTCATCTTGCATGTGGTCGGCAGCACGGTCTGATCGGTTTCGATCTTGGCCGCACCCTTCCAGCCCCAACCGGTTTTTTCCTCGTCGAACGGCTCTTTGTTCTTCAGTTCACCGAATTGGGCGATGTACATCGGCTGGAAGAATTGGTGGTCGTCCTTGCGCATGGTGCCCTTGCCGCCGTTGAAGACTTCGAAGTCCATGCCTTCGAGGGCTGCGGCAACCTTGGTTGGCTCAAGCGACTTGGCCTTCTCGGCCGCGAGCTTGAACATGCGCATCTCATTCACGGCGCGCGGATAGAACAGGCCGAACCCGTATTTTGCACGCAACGCGGTTTCGAAGTCTCTCGACTCCTTGTGGTCGATGTTCGCGAAGCCTTCAGCGATCTGATAGACCTGATCGTTGAGATTGCCCTGCTTGATCGCAGTCGGACCGCCGGTGCCACCCGCATAATAGGTGAACCAGTTCACCTTCAGGCCGGAATCGGCGCCTGCCTTCAGCAGCAACGCGAAGTCCTGCCCCCAGTTGCCGGTGATGACACTGTCGGCACCTGATGCCTTGATTTTCGCGATATATGGCGAGAAGTCCTGGACCTTCAGGAGCGGATGCTTTTCGTCGCCGACGATCTCGATGTCGGCACGCTTTTCTTTCAGCATCGCGATGGCTGCGGTGCGGACCGCTTCACCGAACGAATAGTCCTGATTGATCAGATAGACTTTCTTCACCGAAGGCTGCGTCTTGATGTAGTTCGTCAACGCCGCCATCTTGATGTCGGAATTCGCATCCCAGCGGAAATGCGAGAAGCTGCACTTATCGTTGGTCAGTACCGGATCGACCGCGGCATAGTTGAAGAATAGAACTTCCTTGCCGGGGTTTCGCTCGTTGTACTTCGTGATGAAGTCCGACAGTGCGATGGCGACGGCGGAGCCGTTGCCCTGAGTCACGTAGCGAATCCCGGCGTCGATCGCCTTCTGCGCCTGGATCAGGCTTTCCTGCGGATTGACCTTGTTGTCGAATGGGACGATCTCGACTTTCTTGCCGAGAATGCCGCCCTTTGCGTTCAATTCATCGGCCAGAAATTGATATGTCTTAAGACCGATTTCGCCGATGCTGGCACCGCCGCCCGACAATGGATCGATGTAGCCGATCTTTACAGTCTCTTGCGCCGTTGCCGCACCGCCCAGCATGGGAAGCGCGATAGCCGCAGTCATCATAAGTTTACGCAACATAAGTTTACGCATTTTTCTCTCCCTGAATTCCCCTCAGAACGGCCCGTTTGCGAAGTTTGACCGTGGGTTTTTTTACCCCGTACGATCCGTGGCCATTTCTTGCCGGGATATTGATCCAAGCATTCCAAACCCGCAAGGCCGAACGGCAGCATGAAAATGTCGCGAATGCTCCATTTGCTCGCGCGGACAAGTGCATGATAGGGAATTGACCAGATTTGCTGCAACTGCACGAACGGTTACAGTCGGTCAGTTTCATCCTGCGAAACACGAGACTGGAAATGCCAAAAGTGCCGTTCGGGCTGAAGGGCAAGAGCGTGTATGTCGCGGGCCATCGCGGCATGGTCGGCGGCGCGTTGGTGCGCCGGCTTGCGCTTGAGGATGTCAAGGTTTTGACAGCCGCACGAAGCGAGGTCGATCTGCGCAATCAGGCTGCGGTCAACGCATGGTTCGCCAAGAACAAGCCGCAGGTGGTGTTTCATGCTGCCGCGAAAGTCGGCGGCATTGTCGCAAACAACACGCTGCGCGCAGAGTTCATCTACGAAAACATCGTGATTGCCACTAACGTCATTCAGGCCGCGCATCAAAACGGCGCGGAAAAGCTGATGTTTCTCGGCTCATCATGCGTTTACCCAAAGTTAGCCGCGCAGCCATTGCGCGAGGATTCATTGCTAACGGGTCCCTTGGAAGTCACCAATGAGCCTTACGCGATTGCAAAGATCGCCGGCATGAAAATGGCGGAAGCCTATCGCGCGCAATATGGCAATGACTTCATCAACGTGATGCCGACCAATCTCTATGGCGCGGGCGACAATTATCATCCCGAATACAGCCACGTCGTTGCAGCCCTCATTCGTCGCTTTCATGAAGCGATGGTTGCAACTACGCCCAGCGTTGTGGTGTGGGGCACCGGCACGCCGCGCCGCGAATTTCTCTATGTCGACGACATGGCGGATGCGTGTGTGCATCTGATGAAAACGTATTCTTCGGATGAGTTGGTCAACATCGGCACCGGCGAAGACATCACGATTGCGGAGTTCGCGCGCGTGGTCGCGGATACTGTCGGCTATAAAGGCAAGATCGAATACGACACGTCGAAGCCCGACGGCACGCCGCGCAAGTTGCTCGATGTCGGGCGGCTGTCGAAACTCGGTTGGCGCGCAACGACGTCACTCAAGGACGGCATCAAGCTCGCCTATCAGGATTTTCTGAAAAACCCGCCGAAGTAATTATTTGGCCGCTTTGGCCTTCGGCACCTTGGTAGATTTCTTCGCTTCCACAGCGTCCGTGCCGATGATGCCGTCTTTGGCAAGCTTTGCGATCTGCGCGTCGCTCAGGCCTAGTCGTTCCTTCAAGACATCTTCATTGTGCTGACCCAACGTCGGTGCGAGGCGTTCGATGGCGTATGGCAATTTTGAATCGCCCTCGCGATAGGACACCGACGGCAAAACGTGCGGCCCCATGAACGGACGATCGGCCGGCTGCCAGTGACCTATTTTCAGGAGATGTGCATCAGCAACCAGGTCCTGCGGCAATTTCGCGATACCAGCGGCAATGCCTGCGGCCTGCAATGTCGTCATCGCGATGTCGGGGCGCACATCGGCAAGCCAATGCCGAATTGCGACTTCGATGCGGTCTTCATCCTTGCGTCGGCCTTCGATTGTTGAGAGCGACATATCCTCCGCCAAATCCTGACGGCGCATCGCTTTGCAAAGCGATTTCCATTCGGCGTCGTTGCGCACGCCGAGCGTGATCCATTGATCGATGCCGAGACATGGAAAGCATCCCTGTGGCACGAAACGCGGATGGCGATTGCCGATGCGCGGACTTGTTTCGCCGGTCGCGGATTGTTCGAGAATCGACGTCGCCAGCATCGGCAACATGCATTCGACCTGTGACAAGTCGATGTGCTGGCCTTCTCCCGTGTTGCGCTGATGCATGAAGCCCAGGAGCAACGCCGCCGCTGCATTCACGCCGCCAACCGGATCGCCGATCGCCGCGTGCAGCATGGTCGGCGGATCGTCCGGACTTCCCGTCACCGAGGGGAGGCCCGACGCTTGTTCGAGAGTGGAGCCGTATGCGCGGACGCCGCTCCATTTGCCGCTCATGCCGAACGCCGGCATCGTCACCACGACGAGACGCGGATTGACTTTCAGAATGTCTTCGACGCCGAGACCAAGACGCGGCATCACGTCGGCGGCGTAATTGTCGATCACGGCATCGGCGTCCTGCATCAGGCGCTTGAGCAATGAGAGCCCGGCTTCGCGCGTGAGATCGAGCGTGATGCCGCGCTTGTTACGATTGTTAATCTGAAACCAATACGTTTTCTCGTAGGTGCGTTCCTCGTGATAGGGCGGGCGGGTATCGGTGCCGCGAAACCAGTCGGGATACTGACACGACTCCACTTTGATAATGTCCGCGCCGAGATCTGCCATTTGCCGCGTGGCGCTTGGCCCCGCCCATCCCATCGTCAGATCGACGATGCGCAAGCCCTTCAGCGGCAGGGAATCGCGCGGTGTCGCTGCGCGCGTGGCGGCGCGGGTATGCGACGTCCACTCGTTATTGTTATCTTCGCCGGCGAGCGGCGCGCGTCCATTCGGTTTGGCGCGCGATTTTGTCAGATGCTGCGGCAGCACCGGTCCTTCAAATGATGCTTTGCCGATTTTCACCTTTCCGAACACGCCGCGCGCGCGATGGACTTCCTGTTTGAGGAGTTCCTTCATGTCCGGCACGACGGCGAGCGGAAGCCGCAGCTCGATTCCTTTCTCGAACCATTCCTGCGCCGTGCGCTTCGCTAAAACCGGCGTGATGATGCCTTTGAGTTCATCGGCATGCGTAAAACGTCCGATGGTCATGGTGTATTTCGGATCGGCCGCGAGCTCCGGCAATTCCATCATGGTGCAGAACCCGGTCCACTGTGCGGGAGTGACGACGGTCACTCCGAGCCAGCCGTGTTGCGTGGCGAAACACCCCGACGGATATCCGCGCCCGAAACGGTTGACGCCGGCGCGCGGCCGAGTGAAGCCGGATTCCAGCGCTAATCCCGTATCGAACTCGCTGATCTGCATCAGCGCTTCAAGTTCGTTAACTGCAAAGCGCCGCGCGCCATGTGCGTGTCCATAAAGTCCCGCCAGCGACGGAATGAACGCCGTCAGCCCCGCGACGACGCCGATTTGTCCGTCGCGCGGCAGCACGGGCGGCCCTTCGACAGGGCCGACGAGTTTCACCAACCCTGCAAGGCTGCGGATGACGGAATCCGTCGCTTGATAATTCCGATAGGGACCATGTTCGCCGAACGCAGAGATCGCGGTGATGGCCAAAGCCGGATCGGCCTTGCGCAAGGCCGTGTGCGAGACGCGTGACGCATTCACAACATCAGGATGTCGCGAGTCGAGCAGGAGATCGCTCATCGCCAGCAGCGCGAAGATTTTTCGCGCATCGACAGGATTCTCAGGGTCCGCAGTGATGCTTTTTTTGTTGGTGTTGAGCCACGCGAAGGTGACGCTTTCGCGCTTGCCGTCGCCAATATCGACAGTGGGAGCAATATGTCGTTCCGGATCGCCGCCCGGCGGTTCGACCTTGATGACGTCAGCGCCAAAATCCGCGAATAATTTCCCGCAATAGGACAGCGTGTCGCCCGATCCGATTTCGACGACGCGCAGATGAGAGAGGGGGAGGGACATTGAGAGGTTCTTGCGTTTATTTGCGTTACAGCCTGCACGATCCGGCTGCGAAGCTCAATCGGTCCACTTTGTCTTTCCGTCGTCATTGCGAGCGAAGCGAAGCAATCCAGAACTTGGCCAGATTGCTTCGTCGCTTGCGCTCCTCGCAATGACTAAAGACGAAAGGCCGAACTAACTACGCGCCCGCGGCGGCGATGTGTTCAGTGCACTTGCCATCGCGCTGATGAGCGGTTTCATGAAGAAGGAATCGTTGGCTGGATAGATATCGGTGCGCAGCCCGTTCGATTTCAGTTCATCCGACACGACGGGGCCGACCGAAGCGATGGGCGTCTTGCCAAGTCCGTTGCGCAATCGCTCTTCGCATCCGTGTGCTTTGGCGACATCCATCAATCGCCGCACTTGCCCTGAGCTTGTCAGCGCAATCGCATCCACGCGGCCTCCCGCCATCTCGTCGATGGCGGTGACAATATTCGTGTCGACCGCCTGCGGATCGTAGATATAGGGCAATACGGTTTCCACGGTCGCGCCGCGCGAGGTCATCGCCGCAATCAGTTTGGCGTGATCCTTGTCCGGATAAAGTTGAAGTCCGATGCGATGCCTCTTGATGTCTTCGCGTGACAGCATCTCGGCAAGGCCATCCGAAGTTGGCGTCTCTGTTATGACCTGCGCCTCAAGTCCGATCTCGCGCAGCGCCTTCACCGGCTTCGGTCCGCGCGCAAATTTGCGCGCCTTGGAAATCGCGGCGATGAAATCTTGATCCGCACCGATATGTTTTGCGACCGTCATCAACCGCCGCAGACCTTCTCCCGTCATCAGCACCAGATCGTCGAACGGCTGTTCGATAAAAAGCCTGATCCACGCCTCGACGGGTGCTACGTCCGGCGCGTCGCGAATCGTGAACATCGGGCATTGCAGGACGTCGGCTCCCTGTTCGGCAAGCAGCCGCGAAAATTGCGCTTCCTCGCGTGTTTCAAGAATGAGGATTCGATAGCCGTTCAGTCTTCCGGTCATTGCTCTCGCTTCGGTTCGCACGTTGCGGCAAGAATATAGAATATGTCGTGACGATAAAGGTGGCCAGCATGTTTCGACGGCAAAGCCGTTTCTCGATGTCATCACCGGGCTTGTCCCGGTGATCTCGATGGATTTTGGCACAGTGCGCAATTGATCGGGATGGCCGGGTCAAGCCCGGCCATGACTTTCGGGGTATGGATCGTCACGCGATGCCGGTGCTAGAGAAGGGCTTCTTCTGCTACCTCCATTATTCCGAAAAACCTCATGACCGCGCAACAATTCGTTTTGACATTATCTTGTCCCGACCGCCCCGGCATCGTGTCAGCGGTGACGACATTTCTGTTCGCCAATGGGCAGAACATTCTCGATGCACAACAATATAATGACGTCGAGACCGGCAACTTTTTCATGCGGGTGATGTTCGACACGCCGACCGCCGTGACCGATCTCAACTGGCTCCGTGCAGGTTTCGGCGTAATCGTGCAACCGTTCGGCATGACATGGACGATCCGGGACCGCGGCACGCATCAACGCGTGCTGCTGATGGTGTCAAAATTCGATCATTGCCTTGCGGATATTCTCTATCGCTGGCGCCGTGATGAACTGCCGATGATCCCGACCGCGATCGTCTCGAACCATCCGCGTCAGACTTACAGCGTCATCGATTTCGGCGATGTGCCGTTTCACTATTTGCCGGTGACGCGCGACACCAAACAGGAACAGGAGATGGCGATCTGGAACATCATCCAGTCGACGCAAACCGAACTCGTTGTGCTCGCGCGCTATATGCAGGTGCTGTCGCAGGAATTCGCCGACAAACTCTCCGGCCGTTGCATCAACATCCATCATTCGTTTTTGCCCGGCTTCAAGGGCGCGAAGCCCTATCATCAGGCGCATGAACGCGGCGTCAAGCTGATCGGCGCGACCGCACATTATGTGACGAGCGATCTCGACGAGGGTCCGATCATCGAGCAGGACGTCGAGCGCATCAGCCATCGCGATTCGCCGGAAAATCTCGTGCGTAAAGGCACCGACATCGAGCGCCGCGTGCTGGCCCGCGCGATGCGCTATCACCTTGAGGATCGCGTGATCCTGAACGGCCGCAAGACCGTGGTGTTTACCGACTAGGTAACTGCTGCAATGCAATGCAATGCGACGCGCTGCGGCGCCGCATTTCGGTGTCGCTGTCATGGTCTGCCCGTGGCTTTTTGCTTCAACTCCGTGGCATAAATTGCGCATCGGATCACAACGGCCAGCATAGGCCGCGCAAAACACAAAAGAGAAATCCAAAAGGGAGACGGCTCATGGCGGTTGTTAAGAGGACATTGTTGCAGGCGCTGGCTTGCGTTGCTGCGATTTCAGCGACACCCGCGTCCGCGCAGGAGACCGTCAAGATAGGTCTCATTCTGCCGATGACCGGCGGGCAGGCATCGACCGGAAGGCAGATCGATAACGCGATCAAGCTCTATATGTCGCAGAATGGCGCCACCGTCGCCGGCAAGAAAATCGAAATCATCCTCAAGGATGACGGCGCGGTGCCGGACAATACAAAACGCGCGGCGCAGGAACTGATCGTCAACGACAAGGTGAGTTTCATCGCGGGCTTCGGCGTGACGCCCGCAGCGCTTGCGGCAGCACCGCTCGCCACCGAGGCGAAGGTGCCGGAAATCGTGATGGCGGCGGGCACCTCGATCATCACCGAGCGATCGCCCTACATCGTGCGCACCTCGTTTACGCTGGCGCAATCCTCCACCATCATCGGCGACTGGGCGGCGAAAAACGGCATCAAGAAAGTTGCGACGCTGACTTCGGATTACGCGCCGGGCAACGATGCGCTGAATTTCTTCAAGCAGAACTTCATGGCTGGCGGTGGCACCATCGTCGAGGAAGTGAAAGTGCCGCTGCAAAATCCTGACTTCGCGCCGTTTTTGCAGCGCATGAAGGATTCCAATCCCGACGCGATGTTCGTGTTCGTGCCGGCCGGACAGGGCGGCAACTTCATGAAGCAATATGCCGAGCGCGGCCTCACCAACATCAAGGTGATCGGGCCGGGCGACGTGATGGACGACGATCTGTTGAACGGTATGGGCGACGCGGCGCTGGGCACCGTCACCGCGCATCTTTATTCGGCGGCGCATCCTTCGCAGGCGAATAAGGATTTCGTCGCAGCCTACAAGAAGATGTTCGGTGCGCGTCCCGGCTTCATGGCGGTGAGCGGCTATGACGGCATTCACCTGATTTACGCCGCGTTGAAGAAGACCGGCGGCAAGACCGACGGAACGGATTTGGTCGAGGCGATGAAGGGCATGAAGTGGGAAAGCCCGCGCGGACCGATCTCAATCGATCCGGAAACGCGCGACATCGTGCAAAACATTTACATCCGCAAGGTCGAGAAGGTCGACGGCGAACTCTACAACGTGGAATTCGCGACTTTTGAGGCCGTGAAGGATCCCGGCAAGACGAAGAAGTAGCGCACTCAGGGTTACGCAGTGAGTCGGCAGCAGAAAAGCTCGTGGGTAGGGGACGAGATTAGCGCGCTTGGACGGGTCGTCGCTGGATTGGCGGCGCTTGGCTTGATTGCGCTTTTTGCGATGGGCTGGAAGCCACCTAGCTGGTTGACGGGGAGTTTGGCAGGAATTTTATTTTACTGCGGAATTTTCATAGCGATAGCTCAGTTGGGCGAACTTATTTGGCGGTGGCTTAAGCGTAAATAGAATAGCCTGCAATGCCATGACCACGCTCTTCACGATCCTGTTCGACGGCGTTGCCTACGGCATGCTGCTGTTCGTGCTGGCGTGCGGCCTCGCGGTGACAATGGGGCTGATGAATTTCATCAACCTTGCGCATGGCGCGTTCGCGATGGCGGGCGGCTATGTCTGCGCCATTCTCGTCAATCGGTATGGATTGCCGTTTTTCGTCGGCTTGCCGATGGCGTTCATTGCGAGCGCAATGATGGGAGCCGTGATGGAGCGTGCGGTCTATCGCTTCATGTATAATCGCTCACACCTCGAACAGGTGTTGTTCACCGTCGGCCTCGTCTTTATGTCGATTGCCGCCGTCGATTACGTGATGGGGTCGTCGCAGATCTTCATTCGCCTGCCGGATGTGTTGGAGGGGCAGATCAACGTGTTCGGCGTCGGCGTCGGGCGTTATCGACTGATGATCATTATCATATGCGGATTGTTGACGTTGGGCCTGCAACTGATCCTGTCGAAGACCCGCTTTGGTTCACGGCTGCGCGCAGCGGTGGACGATCCGCGCGCGGCGTCGGGCCTGGGCATTAATGTGCCGCAAATATTCGCATTCACTTTTGCATTCGGCTCCGGGCTTGCGGGGCTGGGCGGCGCGCTCGGCGCGGAGATCCTCGGTCTCGATCCGCATTTCCCGCTGAAGTTTCTGATTTATGTTCTGATCGTCGTCTCGGTCGGCGGCACCTCGACCGTGACCGGGCCGTTTCTGGCGGCGTTGTTGCTCGGCATCGGCGATGTGGCTGGAAAATATTACGTGCCGAACCTCGGCTCGTTTGTGATCTACGCCATGATGATCGTGCTGCTGCTGTGGAAGCCGCATGGACTGTTCGGGCGGACGGCGGCACGGTGAGAACGTCATGACACCGGACCCCGCCATCGGCGATCAGGTCAGACGCCTTGCGCGCTGGCGCGCGAGCGAAACAGTGTTCTGGTTGCTGGCGTTCGCCGCGATTTTCCTGTTTCCAAATCGTTATTTGATCCTGACCGAGATCGCGTGGCTCGCATTGTTTGCGCTGTCGCTTGATCTCATTCTCGGTTATGCGGGCATCGTCTCGCTCGGCCATGCGGCGTTCTTCGGTGTTGGGGCCTACACAGCGGGTTTGCTCGCGTTCCACGGCCTGATCAAGGAGCCGGTTGTGGCGCTGCTCGTTGCGGGATTGGTTGCGATGATGCTCGGTTTTGTCACGAGCTTTCTCATCATTCGCGGCGCTGACCTCACGCGACTGATGGTGACGCTGGGCATCGCGTCGATGCTCTATCCGCTGGCGATTCAATATTCGTCGCTGACCGGCGGCTCGGATGGTCTTCAAGGCATCACGATTGCGCCGGTGCTTGGACTGTTTAAGTTCGACATGTTCGGTAAAACGGGGTTCATCTATTGTCTCGTCGTGCTGTTGGTTTTGTTTCTGATTGCCCGCCGCGTCGTTCATTCGCCATTCGGCATGTCGCTGCGTGCGATCAAAAACAATCCGTTGCGCGCCGCCGCTATCGGCATTCCGGTCAATCGCCGTTTGATTGCGGTCTACACATTTGCCGCGTTCTACGCCGGAATCGCGGGCGGCCTGTTCACGCAGACGACGCAGTTGGCATCGCCCGATGTGTTTTCCTTCGAGCGCTCGGCTGATTTGCTGCTGGTGCTGGTGCTCGGCGGAACGGGCTATCTTTATGGCGGCCTGATCGGCGCGGTCGCGTTCAAAATCCTGCAGGAGTTTTTCTCGACGCTGACGCCGCAATATTGGCAGTTCTGGATCGGGCTCGTTCTGGTGATCGTCGTTCTGATCGGGCGCGAGCGCATCCAGAGTGTTGTTTTCTGGCCTGCGCGCTTGGTCGCGAGGGCGAAGTCGTGACGTTCGCGCTGGAGACCGTCGATCTGCAAAAACGTTTCGGCGGTCTTGCCGTCACCCGCGATCTGTCGCTCAAGGTGCGAACCGGTGCGCGCCACGCATTGATCGGCCCCAACGGCGCGGGCAAGACCACTGTCATCAATCTTCTCACCGGCGTGCTGCAGCCGAACTCTGGAAAAATTCTACTCGACGGCGAAGACATCACGCACGCGTCGGTTCACGCACGCGTCGGCAAGGGATTGTCGCGCACGTTCCAGATCAATCAGTTGTATCCGGATCTCACGCCGCTCCAGACGATCGGCCTCGCGGTCTCGCAGCGTTTCGGGCATGGCGCGGATTGGTGGCGCAGCATGGGAACGCGATCCGACATCAACAGCGAGATCGGCGATCAATTGAAGCGCTTCCATCTGCTCGACGTCATGCACGAGCAAACTGCGACATTGCCGTACGGCAAACAACGCCTGTTGGAGATCGCGCTGGCAATCGCGACCGGCCCGCGCGTGCTGCTGCTGGATGAGCCAGCCGCCGGTGTGCCCGAAAGCGAACGCCACGATATTCTCGCCGCAGTCGCCGGCCTGCCGCGGGACGTCACTGTGTTGTTGATCGAGCACGACATGGACCTGGTGTTCTCGTTCGCGGACCGCATTTCGGTTTTGGTCAATGGCGGCATGTTGACGGAAGGCGCGCCCGACGACGTTGCGCGCGATCCGCGCGTCAAAGCCGTCTATCTCGGCGAGGGTGCCGATGCATAAATTTCTCTCCATCGAAAATCTCTGCGCGGGCTACGGCGAAGCGATCGTGATCCCCGATCTTTCTCTCGATCTTGAGGAAGGCCAGGTCGTGGCGCTGCTCGGTCGCAACGGCGCTGGAAAGACCACTCTGGTCAATTCTATCGTCGGTGTGACGCGGCGTTTCAGCGGCGCGATCATGCTCGATGGTCACGACATCACCCGGATGCGTGCCGATCAACGCGCGCGTGCCGGAATCGGCTGGGTGCCGCAAGAGCGCAACATCTTCAAGTCGCTCACGGTGGAAGAGAACATGACGGCGGTGGCGCAGCCGGGACAATGGAACGTGCAACGCGTGTACGAGATGTTTCCGCGCCTGAAAGAGCGCAAAAATAACTTCGGCAATGAACTCTCCGGCGGCGAACAGCAGATGCTGGCCATCGGCCGCGCGCTGACGCTCAATCCCAAGGTTTTGTTGCTCGACGAGCCGACCGAGGGGCTGGCACCGATTATTGTCGAGGAATTGCTGAAGGCGCTCGGGACGATTACGAAGGCGGGCGGTATCTGTTCGATCGTTGTCGAGCAGAATGCGCGGAAAATTCTTGGCTTGGCGGACCGTGTCGTGATTTTGGAACGCGGTGGAATCGTGCATGATGCGCAGAGTGCAACGCTGAAAAACCAACCGGATGTTTTCGAGCGTTTTCTCGGGGTTGCGACGAAAGTGAATTGAGAAGTTCGGCTGCGAATCAAGTCCGCCGAGAAAATGTGAATGCGATGACCATGCAAAGAAGCAAACCGCCGTTTCGCGCCGATATGGTCGGCAGTCTGCTGCGCCCGCCGCGCATTGCGGACGCACGCAAGAAATATGCGATCAAAGCGATCGACGGCAAAGAATTGCGCCGCATCGAAGACCTCGAAATCGAAAAGGTCATTCACAAGCAAAAGCAGATCGGCTTGCAGGCGGCGACCGATGGCGAGTTTCGCCGCTCATGGTGGCACTTCGATTTTCTTAAAAATCTCGACGGCTGCGAACTTATCAAGACCGAAGGCATCGCGTTCCAGGGCATCACCACGCGCGGGGAAAATATCAGCGTCACGGGCAAGCTCGATTTCCCGAACGATCATCCGATGCTGGCGCATTTTGAGTTTCTGAAAAAACATGCAGCGCTGGCGCAGATTGTGCCGAAGATGACGATACCTTCTCCATCCGTTTTGCATTATCGCGGCAGCCGTGCATCGATCTCGAAAGATGCCTATCCCGATCTGGACGATTTTTTCGTCGACCTTGGCAAGACCTATCGCAAGGCCGTGAGGGCGTTTTACGACGCGGGCTGCCGCTATCTCCAGTTCGACGACACGATCTGGGCATATCTCTGCTCGGAGGATCAGCGCGAGAAAACGCGCGCGCGCGGCGACGATCCGGATGAACTGCAGGACATTTACGCGCGCGTCATTAATTTTGCGATTGCCGAGCGTCCCTCCGACATGACGATCACGACGCATGTGTGTCGGGGAAATTTCCGCTCCACGTTCGTTTCAAGCGGCGGCTACGAGCCGGTGGCGGAAACGTTGCTGTCGAAGATCGCCTATGATGGCTATTTTCTCGAATACGATACCGATCGCGCGGGCGGATTCGAGCCGCTGCGGTTTCTGCCGAAGGGCGACAAAATCGTGGTGCTCGGTCTCGTCACCTCGAAATCCGGCGAGCTTGAAAGCAAGGATGCGATCAAGGCGCGCGTGACGGAGGCGAGGAAATTCGTGGCTCTCGATCAACTCGCGCTGTCGCCGCAATGCGGCTTTGCCTCGACCGAAGAAGGCAACGTGCTGACCGAGGACGAGCAATGGGCGAAGCTGAAGCTTGCGGTCGATGTGTCGCACGAAGTCTGGGGCAAATAAAAATAAGTGACCTGCGCTTCACTTCGCCGCCAGATAAACCTCACCGAGCAGCGATGAGTTCGACCACGGCACCTGTTTACTCTTGGTAGTGGAAACCACTTCGGCGCGCACGCGTGTCAACATTTGTTGCACCTCAAGCCCCGGTGTGCCGATGTGGCGCGAGAGTGCAGCCGAGAACGGCGAGTTCGCGCCTTCGCCATCCAGCGCCACCTGACCCGGTGCGGTTGCGAATGCGATCAGCGTGCCCGCGCCGAGCGTCGTGCCTGCGGCCGGGGCAATTGGTTGTGCAAGGCCTGAGCGCGTTTTCACATCGCCCTTCACCTCGATGGCGCGCCCCATGGCAGTCGCCGTCTGCTGCCCGAATGGATCGTTGCGGCAGGCGTCGAAGATCAGGATGTTGGTGCGCACCTGGTCGTCGAGACCGGCGAGGATATTGTCCATGTCGGTCATTTTGTCCGTGATGGTCGAGCCGTCTTGCGGCTTCACATCGACGGGCACCAGATAATTGCGTCCGCCGATCTGCACGCCGTGACCCGCATAGTATAGCACCAGCGTTTTCGCCTGCGCGGCATTGCGCATGAACTCGCGCGTCATCTTCTGCATGTCGTCGCGCTTGAGATCGATGCCTTCGGTGACTTCGTAACCGAGATCGCGCAGATTCTTCGCCAGCGTGCGCGCGTCGTTCGGCGGGTTGGGCAACGCCGGAAAATTTACGTAAGCGCCGTTACCTATCACCAGTGCGACACGGCGTCCGCCGCTTTCGGTTTTCTTCACAGGCGTTGAAGTCGGCGCATCCGACAAAAGCGCGAGGCGGATTTTCGCGGTGGCCTGATTGGCCTTGCTGACATTGTCGAGCGCCGTGCCATCGAGCGTCGATTTGAAATCATCCTTGGCCCTGTTGAACTCGCCCTTCGCTTCAAAGGCAAGTCCGCGCTGAATATACGCGCTGATGAGAACGCTTCCCGGCGGCGTCATCGGTTTGACCGGGCCACCCGCCTTCGCAAGGGCGATGGCGTCGTTGCAATCCGCGATGGCGCGGTCGATGTCGCCCTTGGCGCGCCAGATCACCGCGCGATTGGTGTGAACCGACGCCAGTTGCGGCGATATGCGGATCGCCTCGTTCAGGTCCGCCATCGCGCCGTCGAGATCGCCGAGCGCTTGTTTCACCCCGCCGCGATTCTGATACGAGTACGCGGTCTTGGGGCCGAGATCGATCGCCTTTGTGAAATCCGCCAGCGCTTTCGGATAGTCACCCTTGTTGCGCCAGGCGTTGCCGCGATTGTGGTAGAGCGTACCGCTCGGCGGGCCGATGTTGAGCGCGTCGGTAAAGTCCGCGATCGCGATGTCGGGTTCGCCTTTGTCGTAATAGGCCGAGCCGCGCATGTTCAAGAGTTCGACGGACTTCGGCATCAATTGTAAGCCGAGCGTCGTATCCGCAATGACGTTGCTGTAGTCACCCTTTTTATTGTAAGCGACCGCGCGCCAGAAATAGATCGTCGCGAGTTTCTCGCCGGTGAAAACCTTCAGCGCGACGATCTTGTTGCACGCGGAGATTTGCTGGTCCGCCGGTGTGCTTTCAGATGTGCACAGCGGGCCGAGTTGCGCGGTCGATTGTGCGAAGGCAGGCGGCGTTAAAAATGCGAGGCAGAGCGAGCCTGCGGCAATCGCGAAAAACTGGCTGCGCATGAATTCGGCCCCCGAAAATACGGTCTAGCTTAAGTGAATTTGTCGCTTGCCGCATGTGGGCAGGTTCAATCGCGGACGGTGGCCTCGTTCCCATCGTGGGCAGGCGGTGCTACAGCGGGTCAACGTCTCGCCACCAAAATCCAGCTCCGTCAGATTTCCGCCATGACCAACGACGCGCTGCTCGCCCAGATTTCCGCCTATTGCCGCGAAGCGGACATGGCCGAATCGACCTTCGGTCGCCGCGCCGTGAACGACGGCAAGCTCGTCGCGCGCTTGCGCGAGGGCAAGCACATTCGGGTCGACACGCTGGAGCGCATCAGATCTTTTCTTGGGGATGGCGTTGCCGCCGTGAAGCTGCCGCAGCCGCCGCTGGAGCGTCGCGATCCCGGCGGAAATTTTCGGTTTTTTGAAAATCGCCAGAAATACCTGCTGTTCGTCCATACCTGTTCGGAAAAGCGGGTGATCGCCGAGCGGGTCGTTCTGGAGCTGGGCAGCATCCATCCGCGCCCGCCGGCTTTGCGGGTTTTCGACGCAGGCGTGGGCGATGGAACCGTGCTGGCCCGCGTGATGCGCTCGATGCATTCGCGGTTCCCGCACATGCCATTTTACGTGGCGGGCAAGGAGATCAGCCTTGAGGACGTGCGCCTCACGCTCGACAAGGTGCCGGACAGGCTGTTCGAGCATCCGTCCACGGTCTTTGTTCTGACCAACATGAACTACGCCGAAGCGCCTTGGTTG
>JBBRNE010000006.1:0-176458 GCA_038230475.1 Hyphomicrobiales bacterium | reverse complement strand
TCGACGATCTTGTAGAGGATTGCCGAACCCACACCCGACCAAACGAGGGTGGCGCCGACAGCCTTACACTGTGAGATCATCTGAGCCACCATGTCGTAGGTGCCGGCATTGTTGCCCGTGATGTTGGTGTAGTCGGTGATGCCGACGCCGCCGAGATCCGGGTTGACGAGAATGCCGGTGCCAAGAGCACCGATGATGCCGCCGATGCAGTGGACGCCGAAGACGTCGAGCGCGTCGTCGTAGCCCAGCGCGTTCTTCACCGTCGAGACGAAGAAGAGACAGACTGGTGAGACAATCAGGCCGAGCACAAGTGCGCCCATCGGACCGGCAAAGCCGGATGCCGGTGTGACAGCCACGAGGCCCGCAACAGCGCCCGAGCAGATGCCGAGGAGCGAAGGTTTGCCCTTGAACATCCACTCAAAGATCATCCACGAGAAGCCTGCAGCAGCGGTAGCGAGCATCGTGTTGACGAAGGCAAGTGCCGTGACACCGTTCGATTCGAGATTCGAACCGGCGTTAAAGCCGAACCAGCCGACCCACAGAAGCGAGGCGCCGATCATGGTCATGGTCAGCGAGTGCGGAGCCATGACTTCCTTGCCGTAGCCGACACGCTTGCCGACGATGAGCGCGCCAACAAGACCGGCAATACCGGCGTTGATGTGCACCACCGTGCCGCCTGCGAAGTCGAGAGCGCCTGCGGCGGCCAACCAGCCAGCACCGCCGGTGACTTCATCAAGCTTGGCTTGAGCGGCTTCCTTCGCCGGACCAGCGGCTGCATCTGCGAGTGCCTTGGCAGCAGCAGCAACATCATCCGGAGCAGGGATGTACCAAACCCAATGCGCGATCGGGAAGTAGATGAAGGTCACCCAGAGCAGGATGAACAGCATCGCGGCCGAGAACTTGATGCGTTCGGCGAACGCGCCGACGATCAGTGCGGGCGTAATCATCGCGAACGTCATCTGGAAGACGAAGTAAGCGAGTTCAGGGATCACGACGCCGTTAGAGAAGGTTGCCGCGACGGCGTTGGAATCGACGCCCTTCATGAAGACCTTCGAGAAGCCGCCGACATATGGCGTTAAACTACCGCCGTCGGTAAACGCCATCGAGTAGCCGTAGACAGCCCAGATGATGCCGACCATGCAGACGATCGCAAACACCTGAGTGAGGATCGACAACATGTTCTTGGTGCGGACAAGTCCGCCGTAGAAAAGCGCGAGGCCGGGAATCGACATCATGAGGACGAGCGCGCTGGATACGAGCATCCAGGCGGTATCGCCTTTGTTGGGGACGAGAGCCGGCGGCGCTGCAGGAGCTGCTGGAGCCGCCGCCTGAGCGAATGCCGTGTCGGCAAACCCAGCGACAGCAAGAGCCCCAATTGCGAGGACCGCAAATCCCATAAGATAGGGACGTTTAAACGTCATTTGTTGTACTCCTGATTGGATGAGGTTACGCGCGAAATCAAAGCGCCGCGGCATCGGCTTCGCCCGTACGGATACGCACCGCATGGTCGAGGTTGATGACGAAGATCTTGCCGTCGCCGATCTGGCCGGTCTTTGCAGCACCGGTGATGGCTTCGATGGTCTTGTCGACCTGGGTCGAGGCGATTGCGACCTCGATCTTGATCTTGGGCAGAAAGCTCACGGCGTATTCAGCGCCGCGATAAATTTCCGTATGGCCTTTCTGTCGGCCATATCCCTTGACTTCCGTAACCGTGAGTCCGTGAACGCCGATAGCGGTCAGGGCATCGCGGACTTCTTCCAGTTTGAATGGCTTGATAATCGCCATAACAATTTTCATGGATTCTTCCCCACTTGGGCTCGGCTCATACGCAACCGAGCGTTTTCGACTGAGGGTCACCGCACGAAGTGATCACTCCGCGGGCACAGCCGAATCCAATAGAATCAAATGCCGTGCCAGAACCGCCCAATTCCCTAACAGATTATGAATCCGAGGGTTTTCGGCCTGAATGGTGGGTGGGTTAATATGAGTCGTTTTGTCGCGCCTAAAAGAACGACAGAGTTGCCAAAAACATAGGCAGGTCAGATAATCGACATATTCCTGCTTAGCGGAAAGGCAGGAAAGCAAGTCTTTGTCAAGCAGCGGCGGAAGAATCGTAGTTTTTAGGTCTCTCGGGTGCGGCACCGCGCCGCACTTTTTTGAATCAATGACTCAAAGCGCGTCATTGTCCGTCTCGCCGGTCCGGATGCGGACGGCATGATCGACCGGCGTGACGAAAACCTTGCCGTCTCCGATCTGGCCAGTTCGCGCGCCGGCGGTGATGACTTCGGCTGCTTTAGTGGCGAGGTTGTCCGCGACAACGACTTCGATGCGTAATTTTGGCAGGAAGTTCACGATGTACTCCGCCCCGCGATAGATCTCGGTATGGCCTCTCTGGCGACCGAAGCCCTTGACCTCGGTCACGGTCATGCCGTGAACCCCCATCGACGTTAAGGCCTGACGAACCTCTTCGAGCTTGAAGGGCTTGATGATTGCGGTAACGAGCTTCATTTGGGTTCTCCTCGCGAACGCAGGATCGCTGCCTTCGCTGCAAATCTGTGCCGACCTTATCGGCAAGCCGCTCAGAAAATAAGCGGAATTTTCTCGTCGCGTGGAGATCGTCCCGCCTTTTGGACAAAGGCGTCATCTTCACGACCTCGATTTACGTCGTCGGGTTATCTATCTCGGCTCGGCGCTCTCGGATGGAGCCCTCCTGGGCCACGGAGGCGACCAGTGTGCCGTCCTGTTTGAAAATAAGACCGCGCGTCAGGCCGCGTCCATCCTGGGCGCTCGGACTGTCCTGTGCATAGAGCAGCCATTCGTCCGCACGAAACGGGCGATGAAACCACATCGCGTGATCGAGACTGGCGGGCATCATGCGCTTGTCGAATAAAGTGCGACCGTATCGCGCCATAACTGCATCGAGCAAAGAGAAATCCGAGGCGTAGGCAAGCGCGCACATATGAAGCGCGGGATCGTCGGGCAGTTTTGCGGCGGTGCGAATCCACACATGAATGCGACCGTCTTCGATTTTTTGGCCGAAGTAGCGTCCGAGTTCAACGGGACGCAGTTCGATCGGACGATCAGACTCATAATATCGTTTGATGAAATCCGGCATTTCCTTGAACAGCGGCTGCTTTGAAACTTCTTCCGCAGTGAGTTTCTCTGGCGGAGGCACATCCGGCATCTTGTCCTGATGATTGAATGCGCCTTCTTCCTCGGCGTGGAACGAAACCATGATCGAGAAAATAGCGTTGCCGTGTTGAATGGCAGTGACGCGTCGCGTCGCGTAGCTCTTGCCGTCGCGCAGCCGTTCGACTTCGTAGATGATCGGAATCTGCGGATCGCCCGGTAGAATGAAATAACAATGCAGGGAGTGCGGCAGTCGACCCTCGACCGTGCGGCACGCGGCAACCATCGCCTGTCCGATAACCTGACCGCCGAACACGCGCTGCCAGCTCGTCTTCGGGCTGTTGCCGCGAAACATGTTCACTTCGAGCTGTTCGATATCGAGGATCGACAACAGATCAATCAAGCTTTTCGACATTATGTTCCGATCTGAAGCATATTTCGCGATACAGCGGCGATTTCCGGCGGCTCGTAAATCCTGTTACAATGGCAGCAGCAGGTTTCTATGGCATAGCCGTTTGCGCCATATTTCACTGATGAAGTGAAATGAAGCAAGAGCACGGGAACGTCGAGTTTATATGTCCAAACAACGCAGCATCGTGATCGGAGGCGGCGCATTTGCGGGCTTGGGTCTCGCACTGGCCCTGCGTCAGGGTCTTGGCGCAGACGTGCCGATCGTCGTTGCGGACCCTGCTTTCGTCGCGCGCCCTAGCAAAGATCCTCGCGCATCCGCGATCGTCGCCGCATGCCGCAGATTGTTCGACGCGCTCGGCGTGTGGAGTGCCGTTGCCGCCGACGCGCAACCAATTCTCGATATGGTCGTCACCGATTCGAAACTTGAAGACGCCGTACGTCCGACTTTTCTGACTTTCGGCGGCGAGGTCGAACCCGGTGAGCCGTTCGCGCACATGGTTGAAAACCGGCGGTTGATCGACGCGCTGGTCACGCGTGCGGAGACACAAGGCATTGAACTCTGCGCGCTTGCGGTGTCGTCCTATGACGCGCGCCCCGATGGAATTAACGTCACACTCAGCGACGGGCGTGACATCGATGCCAGCTTGCTGGTTGCCGCCGACGGCGCGCGCTCGAAACTGCGCGAGCACGCCGGCATCGCAACGCATGGCTGGGATTACGACCAATCGGGAATCGTCGTCACTGTGGGACACGAACGCGACCACCAAGGTCGCGCCGAAGAACATTTTCTGCCCGCAGGGCCGTTTGCAATTTTGCCACTGAAGGGTAGGAAGTCATCATTGGTGTGGACCGAAAGCCGCGCGGAAGCCGCGCGCATCGTCGCGTTGTCCGAAAATGAATTCAAAACCGAACTTGAGACGCGCTTCGGGTTGCATCTCGGCGAGTTGACGGCGCTCGACAAACCGCGCGCGTTTCCTCTGGGATATTTCGTCGCGCGATCGTTTGTCAGCGAGCGGCTTGCATTGATTGGTGACGCCGCACATGTGATTCATCCCATCGCAGGGCAGGGGCTCAACATGGGTATCAAGGATGCTGCTGCATTGGCCGAAGTCATCGTCGATGCGGCGCGATTGGGAATCGATCCCGGACAGGCGGATGTGCTGGAGCGCTATCAGCGCTGGCGGCGCTTCGACACGGTGGCAATGGGCGTTGCGACTAACTCGCTCAACATGTTGTTTTCAAATCACTCAACATTTTTGCGCATTGTGCGCGACATCGGACTTGGATTGGTCGATCGTATTCCGCCATTGAAAAGTGCGTTCATCCGCCAAGCTGCGGGATTGTCGGGCGAGGTACCGCGGTTGTTACGCGGAGAGACACTCTAATTATTTAATCGATCTTGCGCGCTTCTTCGGGAAGCATGATCGGGATGCCGTCGCGAATGGGGTAGGCGAGCTTCGCCTTACGGGAAATCAGTTCCTGCTTAGCGGCATCGAATTCCAGCGGCCCCTTGGTTTGCGGGCACACCAGAATTTCCAGCAGTTTTGGATCGACGCCGCTGTCTGAATGATCGTTCGTTGTCGACATTCTTTATTGCCTCGCGTTTCAAACCGAAATTCTTTTATATGCATGCGGCGTCATTGCAACGGCGGATCGCCGGACGTTCTTTTTTTGGCGAGATCCATTTCCGTTACCGCTATCAGGATCTCCGCGCGGGTCTTGAGATTCGGTGCCTCCAGCAAGGCCTGCTTCTCGGACGGCCCATAAGGTGACATCATCGCAAGCGCATTGACCAAGGCTTCGTTGGGAGCGGTTTCGATGCCCTCCCAATCCACTTTCAACTGATTGGCTTTGAGAAAATCCGTCAGCACGTCGAGCAGGGCCTGCCTATCGACGTCGTCTTCGCCCTTGCGAGCAGTGAAATCGTCGATGAACTTAAAATAATCGACGCGGCATTGACGATAGGGCGTCGAAACCTTTTTCTCCTCAATCACTTTAAAGCGCGACACGCCGGTGAGTTCGAGAATGTAACGGCCGTCTCCCGCTTCTGCGAGCTGGGTGATACGGCCGACACAGCCCACTTTGAAAAGGAACGGGTTTTCTTTGTCGGTGGAATGAATGTCGTCGGGTTGAATCATGCCGATCACGCGATGGCCGCCGCGTAGCGCGTCGTCGATCATCTGCAGATAACGCGGCTCGAAAATATTCAGCGGCATTTGACCGCGCGGCAACAACAACGCGCCCGACAGCGGAAACACGGGAATGACTTCGGGGAGATCGGCGGGGCCGCTATACTCGGCGTTGATCGGCATCCGCAATCCTTCGGTAACGCGCACGATGCGCGGCGCAACTATGAAAACAAAACCGTCGACAGCCGCTTACGTCCCTCGACGGTCGCGTCGTCGGTCGGACCCCACGCCTCGAAGAACTGCACGAGCTTTTTACGCGCGCCGTCGTCGTCCCATTTGCGATCCCGCTTGACGATGTCCATCAGGTGATTTGCGGCCTCGGTTCGTTTGCCGGCAGCATTGAGCGCCACGGCCAAATCGAACCGCGCTTGATGGTCGAGCGGGTTAGCAGCAACTTTCTGTTCGAGATCGTCCAGGGGTCCGAGCGACTTCGCTTGTTCGGCGAGATCGAGCATGGTCTGCACGGCGGCAATCGCCGCATCGTTGCGTTTGGATTCCGGCACCATCGCGAGTGTTTGCTTGGCTTGGTCGAACGAACCCGCAACGACGTAACACCGCGCGAGACCCGCGAGCGCCGGAATGTTGGTCGCATCCAACGCAAGTGCTTCAGCAAAGATCGAAGCGGCGGTTGCCGGATCGCCTGCGTCCAGCGCGGCATTGGCTTCGTTCAGGATCAGAGGAATGTCGTTGCCGCCGGCTTCGGGCAAACCTTGCGTGAGCTTGTCGATGAACGCACTGACCTGGCTCTCGGGCACCGCGCCCATGAAACCGTCGGCCGGCTGGCCATTGACGAAAGCGATCACCGCAGGAATCGACTGAATGCCCATCTGTCCGGGAATCGCCGGATGCTCGTCGATATTCATTTTGACGAGTTTGACTTTGCCGTTGGCAGCGCGCACCGCCTTTTCAATGATAGGCGTGAGCTGTTTGCAGGGTCCGCACCACGGCGCCCAGAAGTCGATCAGAACCGGCTGGTTCTTCGATTCCTCGATGACATCCTTCACGAATGTGTTGGTTGTCGTGTCCTTGATGAGATCGGGCGACAATGTTGCCGCTGGCCCGCTGCCCTGTTCGATGATGGTCACGTCGTCCTCGCCTACTTCTATCGTATAAAGAAGTGCCGCTTCTAACACGGCTAATGCGGTAAATGGCGTTAGCCGGGTCGATTTTCAATCGCGGAGCCGGTCTGTAAAGCCCTTTGCTATCATTGGCTTGTCGGGCGGCAACCGGAACCGGTGCAAAGGCAGTCAATCCCTTCTGTGGTTGCATTGCATGGCCGCATTTGGCATAGGTTTGCTCGGCGGCGCGCTTTGTGCCCCGCTAATTCTCTGCGATGCGGGTGTAGCTCAGGGGTAGAGCACGACCTTGCCAAGGTCGGGGTCGAGGGTTCGAATCCCTTCGCCCGCTCCAGAAAATTCTTGGCAGACATACCAAAGGCCGGGTTTTTGCCCGGCCTTTTCGTTTTCGCGGAAATGACGAATAAGAACTTTAGCCAAGCTGGGATTCATAAGCTTTCAGATGCGTATAGACGATGCGCAACAGCGGTATTTTCAGCGCGCCTTTCGCATTGGTCTCTGCGCGATGAATGAGATCGCCGATAACATGATCGGCTTCGATCCGCGCGTTGACGCGAATGTCGCGCAGCATGGAGGCTGTCATCGGCGCACCCGGTGCAAACAACATGTTGCTTGTGCGCTCCAGAAACGCTGCCCTCGGCGCGTGTCCCGCGGCTTCCGCAACAGATGCGATCTCAGCGCGCAATTCGCGAATGAAATCCGCGCCACCTGGCGCAGCGGTGATTTGTCCGGCGCTCGCGCGCATCAGCGATGTCGCGCCCGCAAGCGTCGCAAGGAATACCCACTTCTCCCACATTTCCTGAATGATGACGTCGCTGGCTTTTGCGTCGAACTTGGCACCTTGAAGTTGAGCCTCGATGCGCTTGGCGCGATCGCCCTTTGGCGTGCCGCGCTCGCCGAACGACATACCGTGCATCGGGGTGAGCTGAATGATTTCACCTTGCGGACCGAGTGTTGCAGCGATCTGGCATTGACCGCCCATCACGCGGTCTATGCCAAATTTCGCGTCGAGCACGTCGAGATGCTTCATGCCGTTGAGAAACGGAATGATCGCAGTGTCGGGTCCGACCGCCGGCGCGAACGAATTCATCGCGTCGTCGAGGTCGTAAGCCTTGCAGCTGAGAATAATAAAGTCGAACTGCCGCTTGATGTTCTTTGCGAGCAACGTCGGCGGGTTGGGTTTGGTGAAATCGCCGACCGGGCTTTTGATGACGAGGCCGGTCTTCCCAAGTAGCTCCGCGCGCTTCTCGCGCACCAAGAATGTGACGTCGCGGCCCGCTTCCAGCAACCGCCCGCCGAAATAGCCGCCTGTCGCGCCCGCGCCGATGACAAGAATTTTCATATTTGCATCCACTTCTTGATGAGTGTTTACGTATCGCGCGGGAACGACGTTACCATTTCTCGCCGAAGGGGCGAATCTCCAATTCGAAGGTCCAGGCCGTTCTCGGCTGCTGATAAAGCTGCCAGTAAGATTCTGCGACCGAGGACGGCGGCATCAGCAGATCGGGATTGTCGAGCGCTTCCTTGCCCCACAACTGCTCACGGCGTTCGCGCACCCACGCAGTATCGACGCCGGAGTCGATAATCAGATGTGCGACGTGAATGTTCTTCGGTCCCAGCTCGCGGGCGGTCGCTTGTGCAACGGCGCGAAGACCGAATTTTGCGCTGGCAAATGCGGCGTATCCTGAACCGCCACGCAGACTTGCGGTGGCACCCGTGAAGAAGATATTGCCCTTGCCACGCGGCAGCATCAGGCGTGCGGCTTCGCGGCCTGCAAGAAAGCCCGAATAACATGCCATTTCCCACACTTTGCGAAAAATCCTTTCGGTGGTGTCGAGAATTGGGAAATTGACGTTGGCGCCGATATTGAAAATGCAGACTTCCAGTGGCGCGTGTTTGTCGGCGTCGCCAAGAAACGAGACGATCTCGTCTTCTTTGCGGGCATCGAGGGAGCGTCCGTGAATTTCGCCACCGGCCGCCTTGATGTCCTTCACCAGCGGTTCGAGTTTGGCGCCGTCGCGCCGTCCTGCGAAGATTGTAAATCCTTCTGAGGCGAATTTCTTGGCGATCTCGCTGCCGATGTAGTCGCCAGCACCGATGATCGCGACTGTCGCATTTCGTTTTTCCAAATCCGCCTCCTCAACCGTGTGAGTCAATTACTTCGCGTCGTCGTTTATAAGCCCGCCGACAAGATCCCACGCTTTGCCGTTCCAGCGCTGAAGATTGAGCTGAGTATATAGCTTGTTATTGGTCGGGCCGGTATTGGCAACAATACCCGGCAGCGACATTGGCAACACGAGCCCTTTGACGTTACGCGTCTGCTTGAGAATATTCTCGCGCGACAGGTCTTTGCCGCATTGTTTGAGAATTGTTTCGAGAACCAGACCCTGATGCACACCGGTGAAATAATTGCTGTCGGCGTGGTCCGCACCCGGCATATATTTCTCCATGAAGGCCCGGTACTGCTTGACGCCTTCGTCATTCGCCCATTTCGGATCGTCCGGGTCCTTACGATAGGTTGCCGTCATCACGCCGGTCGAGATGTCGATTCCCGCCGGTGCCAGCACCGCCGAGATCGAACTCGAAATCAGGTTGGTAATGAACAGCGGTTTCCAGCCGATCTCACGCGTCTTGCGGATGGCTTGAGCCGCGAATTTCGGCGTGCCGGCAAACAGCATGACGGTCGCGCCGGAGCTTTTCAGCGACACGATTTGGGAGTCGATTGTCGGCTGGCTAACTTCGTAATTCGCGGTTGCGACCTTGGCGTCGAAGGTGTCCTTCAATTCTGATTTGAACCCCGCGATGAAATCTTTTCCGAGGTCGTCGTTCTGATAAAGAATCGCGATCTTGGCGGCCGGCATTTCCTTCGCAATATAGCGTGCATAGGCGCGCGACTCGGTGTCGTAGCTCGGCAGACCTGTGGTGATGAACGGATATTCCTCGAAATTGGTGAAGCGCGATGCGCCGGTGACGATGAAGGCCTGCGGTACTTTCTTCGACGCAAGGTATTTCGCGATCGCCAGATTGCTCGCAGTGCCGAGCGTCGAGAACATGAAGGCAACCTCATCCGACTCAACAAGCTTGCGCGCTTGTTCAACCGTCTTCGACGGATTGTAGGCGTCGTCGAGCGCGATCAGGTTGATCTTGCGGCCGTTCACGCCGCCCTTGTCGTTGATGAGATTGACATAGGCCGTCAGCGATTTTCCGACCGCGCCGAGCGCCGACGCCGGGCCGCTGAACGGGAAGATTGCGCCGACTTTGATCTCGGTTGCGGCGACGCCCGGTGTCTCGTCGGCGATGGCCGTCGCCGACATCGCAGTCAGAAGCGCAGCCGCGACCGACAGTTTCTTCAGCATGGCGTTCCCCCCCGATTATTGGCTTCGCCTCGTTGTTCGCGGCAGCCTTGTTGTCAATAAAGTTCTATTTTAGAACTGTCAATATTGGAAGATACGTCAGTCAAAGAACGGTTGTAAAAGGCCGCAAAAGTATGGAGCTGCGTAGCATTTTGGCTGTCTTGGGATCGACCCGACGCTATATTGGATACCGAACCGGAATGGACTAATTCCCGTAGCTGGACGCGATACACCGAACGCCTTATTTCGGCGTAACGGAGGACAACGATGAAGTGGGACAATCTCGAAGAGGAGCCGTGTTCGGTCGCGCGCACCGTATCGGTGATCGGCGACCGCTGGAGTCTCTTGATTCTACGCGATTGCTTTCGCCGCATTCGCCGTTTCGACGAATTTCAGTCGCGGCTTGGAATCACGCGGCACCTTCTGGCTGAACGCCTGAAAAAGCTGGTGCGTCACGGCGTGCTGCGCCGCGTGCCGTATCAAGACCGGCCGAAGCGCTACGAATACGTCTTGACGCAAAAGGGTCTCGACCTGCATCCGATCATGATGTCGATCGTACATTGGGGCGACGTGCACATGGCGGATGAGCGCGGACGACCCGTCGTGCATCAGCACAAATCCTGCGGCCACAACTTCGATCCGGTGATGACATGTTCGGTCTGCAACGAACCATTGTCGGCCAAAGAAGTTCACGTTCATCCGGGCCCGGGCGCAGATCCGGCGCGCCAGCCACTGCCTTCGTCGACGCAGCAGGCGATGGGCTGAGTTTTCGGAGCGAAAGCGTATCTCGACAACGGCACAAGACGCTGGCACCACTGAGCGATTGTTTCGGAACCCGCCGGTGTCGATATGCTCACAGTTCATCATCTCAATGACTCGCGCTCGCAGCGCATTCTCTGGCTACTCGAAGAACTCGGCGTGCCATATGAAATTGTGCACTATCAGCGCGAACCCTCGAGGCAAGCGCCGAAGGAATTGCGTGCGATTCATCCGCTTGGAAAATCGCCGGTTATCACCGACCATGGCAACACCATCGCGGAGTCTGGCGCGATCGTCGAATACATCGTCGACACCTACGGCAACGGACGGCTGATCCCGCCGCCGAAAACACCGGAACGGCTTCGCTACACTTATTGGCTGCACTACGCCGAAGGCTCTGCAATGCAGCCGTTGGTGCAGAAATTTCTTTTTACGATTGTGCCGCAGCGCGCACCGATTGTGTTGCGACCTTTGATGAAAGCGGCATTTGCGCCCCTGCTGTCGCGCGTCGTCGAGCCGCAACTGAAACAGCACATCGCGTTCTGGGAAAGTCAGCTTTCAAAAAGCGAATGGTTCGCGGGCAATGAGTTCAGCGCGGCAGACATTCAAATGAGCCTTCCGCTGGAGGCTGCATCGCCGCGCGCAGGACTTGATGCGCGTTATTCAAAGGCGATGGCGTGGTTGGAGCGAATTCATGCGCGGCCGGCGTACAAGCGCGCGCTTGAAAGGGGCGGGCCGTATCAGCTGGGGCGCTAAGCGTTTAGACGTTTGGAAATCCGAATAGCCGGTGCGGGTTATCGACAAGAATACGGTTGCGGAGTTTTTCATCCGGCGCCCAGTCGGCCAGTAGATCGAGCAAATCCGAGACGGCCATCATCGTGCCCCAGTTCGCAACATGCGGCCAGTCCGAACCCCAGACACAACGTTCAGGTGCTGCTTCAAGCAATTTATGCGCGAACGGGATCGTGCTGCGATAGGGCGGGCCTTCGTCGGTGTTGCGATACGCGCCCGACAATCTCACCCACGCGCCGTCCCGCACCAGCGACACCAGCGTCTCGAAGCCCTCGTTGCCGACGCCTTCGCTGGTCGGGAAATGTCCCATGTGATCGACGAGAAACGGCACCGGCAGCTTCGACAGCCGCGATGCCAGCGACGGCAATTGCCGAGCATCGACGAGAAATTGCAGGTGCCAGCCCATCTCCTTGCAAAGCGTCGCGTATTGCTCGACCTGTTCGAATCCGACACCACCGCCGTAGAGCACATTAATGCGCAAGCCGACGACACCTGCGTCTTTTAACACCGTGCGTTGTTTTTCGGGACAATCCAGAGGAATGACGGCAATTCCGCGCAGGCGCGTTTTGTTGGCACTCAGCGTCTGAACGAGTAATCGGTTGTCGGTGCCATGCACACTGACTTGTGTCAGTACGCCGTAAGTTATGCCGGTGGCGTCCAGCATCGCGAGATAGGATTTCGCTGTCGCTTCCGGCGGCGTGTAACTGCGCCCCGGCATGAACGGATAATCCGGCGGCAGTCCGATCACATGCGCATGCGTATCGACAGCGCCGCGCGGCACTTTGAATCGTGTGGGACCGCGTTGAGACGCGAGAGGCCCCGGACATGCCGGGGCCTCCTTCTGTGTTGAAACCATATCGTCAGCTATCCGCGTGAAGGATCCTGCCGCGCGTCTCAGGCAGCGCGAACGCTGCGAGGAAGAACACGACGTAAGCCAGCACTGCGAACACAGCGATGGCGTTACCGAGCGTCGTAATGGTCGAGAGCCAGCCGACCAGAAACGGGAATAGCGCGCCGATGCCACGACCGAAATTGTAGCAAAAGCCCTGTCCCGAGCCGCGCAAGCGGGTCGGGAACAGTTCGGTGAGGAACGCACCCATACCGGAGAAATATCCCGAGGCGAAGAAACCGAGCGGGAAGCCCAGCAACCACAGGATTTCGTTGGTGATCGGCAACTGCGTGTAGGCAATGATGACCGCAATCGCACCGACCGAAAAGGTCAGGAACAAATTGCGGCGCCCGATTTTATCCGCAAGCCACGCACCGACAAGATAACCGACGAACGATCCGATAATCAGCATCGCGAGATAGCCGGTCGAGCCGACTATCGAAAGCTTGCGTTCGGTGGTGAGGAAACGCGGCACCCAGAAGGTGATCGCGTAGTAGCCGCCCTGAGCGCCTGTCGCGGCCAGCGCGGCGAGAATTGTCGTCTTCAGGATCGGGCCCGAAAAGATTTCCCACATCGCCGGGCTGTCACCCTTCTTGGCGAGCTTGGCGCGAGTCTCGGCCGCGATCTTGGGTTCCTCGACGTATTTACGCAGATAGAACACGAGAAGCGCCGGCAGCGCGCCGATGGCGAACATCCAGCGCCACGCCACGTCGGCAGGCAAATATGAGAACAGCACCGCCTGCGACAGCACCGCGAGACCCCAGCCAATGGCCCAGCCGGATTGCACCGAGCCGACTGCGCGTCCGCGGTATTGCGGACGAATCGCTTCACCCATCAACACTGCGCCGGCCGCCCATTCGCCTCCGAAGCCCAAACCGAGCAATGCCCGCGCGACCAGCAGCTGATTAAAGTCCTGCACGAAGGCGCACACCAGCGAGAAGAACGAGAACCATAGAATTGTGAACTGAAGCGTTTTCACGCGGCCGATACGGTCAGCGAGATAGCCCGCCCCCCAGCCGCCAATCGCGGATGCGAGCAACGTCACCGTGCCGGCGAGACCCGCCGTGCCCGGATCGACTTTCCACAGCACGATGATGGTGCCGATGACGAGCGGATAGATCATGAAATCCATGCCGTCGAGCGCCCAGCCCGATGCGCACGCCCAGAATGTGCGCCGTTCCGGCACGTTCATGTCGCGATAAAATGCAAGTAGACTGGTGTCTTCGATGGGGGCGACTTTGATCGCTCCCGTTCCTGTGGTGCTCATTGTATGACGATGCTCCCCGAAATGCCCCGCGGCGTATCTTTCAAGCCCAACGACCGCCGCAAATCGTCGAACCTTCAATAAATCCTACGCCGTTCGCCTGCCGTGTCACCCAACAAAATACGTGCACCCCACTTGACGAATTCTAGTAACCGGCGGCTTCCGACCCGCGCGTGCGCGGATCTGGTGCACCGAGTAAACCGGTTGCTGCAACTGCGATTGAGTTCGCCGAGGTCTGTCCGAGCGTTTCGCCGATAACATGACCCTTGGCTTTCAGCGCGGTAACGATGTCATCAGGAAAGCCGCGCTCCATGCGAACCTGGTCCGGCAGCCATTGATGATGGAGTCGTGGCGCGGCAACAGCTGCTGCGATATTCATGTCGAAATCGAGTGTGTTGAGGATCACTTGCAACACCGTCGAGATGATGCGGCTGCCGCCAGGCGATCCGGTGACCAGAACAGGTTTGCCGTCCTTGAGGACAATGGTCGGCGTCATGGACGACAACGGCCGTTTGCCGGGACCCGGCAAATTCGCTTCAAAGCCGACGAGACCATAGGCATTGGCCGCGCCGGGCGCTGCGGTGAAATCATCCAGTTCGTTATTCAGAAGAACGCCGGTGCCCTCCGCGACGAGGCCGATGCCGTAGCTAAAGTTCAGTGTGTAGGTATTGCTGACAGCGTTTCCAAATTTGTCCACCACCGAAAAATGCGTGGTGTTGCTGCCTTCGCGCGGAGGATTGAGAAGGGCCACATCGGCAGACGGCGTGGCGTTGTCCATGTCGATAGTCGCGCGTTGTTTCGTACCATAATCCTTGTCGATCAGGCGCGAGATCGGTGCATTGACGAAGGCGGGATCGCCGAGGTAACTCGCGCGGTCGGCATAAGCTCGCTTCATTGCCTCGATCGTCACATGCAGTGCGCTTACTGAATCTGCGCCCATCTGGCGCAAATCATATCCTTCGAGAATGTTCAGTGTCTCAAGCAAGACCGTTCCACCGGACGATGGCAGCGGCATAGATACAATATCGTATCCACGATAAGTGCCGCGGATGGGTGCTCGTATCGTCGGCCGGTAGTTTTTCAGATCGTCGAGCGTGATGATCCCGCCGTTATTGCGAATGGCTGCGACCAGCTTTTTGGCGACAGGGCCTTCGTAAAATCCACGGGGGCCGTATGACGCGATCGCTTCAAGCGTCGTCGCCAGATCCGACTGAATCAGTTTGTCGCCTTGCAGCAACGATGTGCCGTCCGCGCGGGAAAAGATTTTTGCGCTCGACGGCCATTTTTCGAGCCGCTTGAACCAGTCCGGCAAGGTGTCGGCGCTGTCGTCTGCGAGAACAAACCCATCGCGGGCCAACGCAATAGACGGCGCGAGCAATTCAGGCAATTTGAATTTACCGGACCCATATTTCTCCAGCGCAAGCGAAAGCCCAGCGACTGTGCCGGGGATGCCGATGCCCAACGCCGAATCACGAGATTTCTTCGCGTCTGGCTTGCCGTCATCGCCGAGAAACATATCGCGCGTTGCGGCCGCCGGTGCGGTCTCGCGATAATCGATGGCGATGTTACGGTTTTTGTCGGCAAGACGAATCATCATAAAGCCGCCGCCGCCGATATTGCCGGCGCGGGGGTATGTCACCGCCAGTGCAAAGCCGGTAGCGACCGCAGCATCGATGGCATTGCCACCGCGCGCAAGAATGTCGCGCCCGATGCGGGCCGCGATCTTTTCCTGCGCCACAACCATACCGTTCTGCGCCTTGATGGGCGCAACTGAGTCGAGCGCGGGCGGGTCGTAAAAATCGTGCCGGAGATTTTGCGCTAACGCGGAAGTGGAGAAAAAGACTGCAACGCCAACGGCAAGCACTCGCGAAGTGGTGAACAGACTCATAAAACGCTCCGGCAAACTGCTCGCGGTGAAATACCGGATAGCAATCGCACCGTCGCACTATATGGTTTTCGCAGTTGGTGTAAAAATCACTTTAGCGATTCGGCGGGAGCATCGATGATGACGCAGACGAATTCAGCGCATGACAGTCATGCATCACCGACGATAAAAACCTATCCGCCACGTTCCGCCGTATGGAGCTGGGTTTTCTTCGATTGGGCCGCACAGCCTTACTACACGCTGATTACGACTTTCGTGTTCGCGCCATATTTCGCAACGCATGTCGCAGCAACGCCCGCGGAAGGGCAGGCGTCGTGGGGCTTTGCAACGGCCATTGCGGGCCTCATTATCGCATTGATGTCGCCAATTCTTGGTGCCATCGCCGACGCGGGCGGCCGGCGCAAACCTTGGATCGTTGCGTTCGGCGCATTGCTCGTCATCGGTTCATCGATGATGTGGATCGGCAGACCGGGCGACCTGAGCATTATCATTCCCGTTTTGATGGCATACATCGTTGCGACACTCGGCGCGGAGTTTGCGACAGTGTTCAACAACGCGATGATGCCGACATTGGTCCCACCCGAACGCATCGGACGGCTGTCGGGTGCGGGATGGGCGACCGGCTATATCGGCGGCCTCATCTGTCTCGTCCTCGTGCTTGGCTTTTTCGCCGCGAATCCTGACACCGGAAAAACGCTCTTAGGAATCAAACCATGGTTCGGTCTCGATCCGAAGATGCATGAAGGCGACCGCATCGTCGGACCGTTCACCGGCATCTGGTTCATCATTTTTGTGCTGCCGATGTTTATCTTCACGCCCGATCTCGCGAAGAAAACGCCGGCGCTCGGCGCGGTCCGCGAGGGTTTGCGCGAATTACGCGAAACGCTTTCAACATTGCCGAGCCGCCCGGTTATGCTGACATTCCTGATCGCGAACATGGTCTATACGGATGCGCTGGTTGCGCTGTTCGCATTCGGTGGAATTTATGCGGCCGGCACGTTCGGCTGGCAGACGATTCAAATCGGCTCGTTTGGAATTCTGCTCGCGATCTCCGGCACCATCGGTGCATGGCTCGGCGGCAAGCTCGACGACAAGATTGGACCGAAGCGGGTTATTGCCGGAAGCATGTTGCTGTTGCTGTTGGCGATCGCAGCAATATTGTCGATCGATCGCGACAGACTGTTCTTTATGTTCCCAGTGGCACCGCCGGTGCCCGGCGGAAAACTGTTCGCGGCGCCAGCCGAGCAGGTCTACTTGGTTCTAGGATTTCTGATCGGCGTCGCTGCAGGCCCTCTGCAAGCAGCGTCGCGCACGCTGCTCATACGATTGGCACCGCAGGACCGCATCACGCAATATTTCGGACTGTTCGCGCTGTCGGGAAAAGTGACGTCGTTCATGGCGCCGCTAGCCGTCAGCATCGTGACGGCAGTCACTGCAAGTCAGAAGGCGGGCATGGCCGTCCTGGTAGTGTTCTTCACGGCGGGATTGATTTTGCTGTCGCGCGTGCAAGACCAGCGCGCGCCGAAGTAATCAGTGTTTGAAGTGTCGCGTGCCAGTGAACACCATTGCGATGTTGTGTTCGTCGGCAGCCTTGATGACTTCGTCGTCGCGCATCGAGCCGCCGGGCTGAATCACTGCCGTGGCTCCCGCTTCGATCGCAACCAACAATCCATCGGCGAACGGGAAGAATGCATCTGACGCGACGACTGATCCCTTCGTCATCGGCTCCGCCAAACCCAATTCCTTCGCGGCGTCCTGCGCTTTACGCGCGGCGATGCGCGCCGAATCGATGCGGCTCATTTGACCGGCACCAATGCCGACGGTGGCGAGATCTTTTGCGTAAACAATGGTGTTGGATTTAACGTGTTTTGCGACGCGAAACGCAAATTGCAGGTCGCTCATCTCGGCGATAGTCGGCGCGCGCTTGGTCGCGACTTTCAATGTCATATCATCGACAACCGCGTTGTCGCGTGACTGCATCAGCAATCCGCCTGCAACGGTTTTTGCAGTTAAACCAGTGGCGCGCGGATCGGGCAGGCCACCCGCGAGCAGCAGGCGTAAATTCTTGCGTTTGCCGATAATCGCGATGGCTTCGTCGGTCGCATCCGGCGCGATGATGACTTCGGTGAAAATGCCGGCAACTGCATTTGCGGCGTCGGCATCGAGCGTACGGTTGAACGCGATGATGCCGCCGTAAGCCGACGTCGAGTCGCAAGCGAGCGCCTTGCGATAAGCGCTGGCCAAATCTTGGCCCTCTGCGACGCCGCACGGATTGGCGTGCTTGACGATGACGCACGCAGCGGTGCGTTTGGAATCGAACTCACCGATGCATTCATACGCAGCATCGGTGTCGTTGATGTTGTTGTAGGATAATTCCTTGCCCTGCAATTGCCGCGCGGTGGCGACGCCGGGGCGGTTGTCAGGCGTCTTATAAAACGCAGCGTTCTGATGCGGGTTCTCGCCGTAGCGCAATGCCTGAATGAGCTTGCCGCCGACCGCGCGGAAATCCGGCGCGTCAATTTTCAGTTTTGCCGCAAACCAGTTCGAGATTGCGGCGTCGTAAGCGGCAGTACGCGCATACGCCTTTGCCGCGAGACGTTTTCGTAACGTGAGCGTCGTCGCGCCTTGATGAGAAGCGAGTTCCGTCAGCAAAGCATGGTAGTCGGACGGTTCAACGACGACGGCGACATCGTCGTGGTTTTTCGCGGCGGCGCGGATCATGGCGGGGCCGCCGATGTCGATATTCTCGATGCAGTCTTCGTCGCCGGCACCTTTTTCGACGGTTGCTTCGAAAGGATAGAGATTCACCACCAGCAGATCAATCGGCGCGATGCCGTGAGCCTTCATCGAATTTGCGTGATCGGCATTGTCGCGGATCGCCAAAAGCCCGCCATGCACATTCGGATGCAGCGTTTTCACGCGACCGTCCATCATTTCGGGAAATCCGGTCAAGTCAGAGACATCCACGACCTTCAGGCCGCTCGCCGCGATGGCTTTGGCGGTGCCGCCGGTGGAGACGAGTTCGATGCCGTGCGCGGCGAGCGCGCGGGCAAATTCGATCAGCCCCTCTTTGTCGGAAACGGAAAGCAGTGCGCGCGTGACGCGGCGCAATTGGTCGGCCATGTTGTCGATCCCGATAGTCTGCCGTCGCGTAGCACGGTTTTCGCCCGCGCAAAACATCTACTTAAAGCGGCAATTCCGGTTCGCGCTTGGCGTCGCGGCGAGCGCTGGTCGCGCTGGCCGAGGCCGAAGAACGAACGAAACTCCAGCGAATGCTGGGGGCGGTTTTGAGATGCTGGCGGATCACAAGCTGCGATGTCCGGCGCGGGCCGTCGGTGCCGGCGAGAAATACGCTGTCTTCGAGATCGACCTTGTCGTCGAGCGCATCGAATGTCCAGACTTCCCGGTTCGGCAGCACCATCATCACACCGCGCCCATCTCGGAGACGATTTGCCTTGATCGACGGGTGAAGGTGGAAACGCAGCACATAGTCGTCGTCGCGTGACTTGAACGATTGCCCCGGCGGATTGAGCAACGCATCTTCGCCGTCGAGCCGGTTGCCGTCATTCGACAGTATCAACACGCGCTGGTGGACGAGACCGAATGAGCGGGTGTAACCATCGTGGGTCGTGGTCAGAAGCACGCCGCGGTTCACAGCTTCGCGAAACGCGCCGACATGGGTTGGTCCGCTGGTGATCGGCGCGCCCTGCAACATGCGCTTCATCGCCGTCAGTTCGACGAACTGACAAGACGACAATTCATGAAACTCAAGCGTGGAATGCGCAGCGGTGCTGCGCGCGAAGGTTCGCCAGTTGTCCCGGCCGTTGGAAGGAATGCCGCAATTGATGACGATGCGACACGGGCCGGACGATAGCTCAAACGAAAGACATCCGGCATGTGCGTCGCGGCTGAGACCCGAAGGTGGAGCGGCGCCGCTGTCCATGATGACGGCCGTGTTGGCGGCGTCGAGGCGTTGGAATCCGCTGTGCGGCATGTTCGCCATCGGGATGCCGTGAGTATCGTCATACGCCAGAAGCGTTGCAAGTAATCCCGGCGGTGCGCTGCTCATGCCGTTGAACAACGCGAACGACCCATCGCCGTGACGGAAGAACCGCAGCATCGGCATCATGCGGTCGATGGCGTTTAGGAGCGACGGCGGCGGCGCGATATTTCTTGCGGCAAATGTCTGCCGCAGCGGCAGCAGATCCGGAAGCAGTTCGATCAGAGCGCCCGGGTTGCGAGAGACATGTCCGCCGTCAGGAAGAATCTGGCGCTGTAGCTCTTCCGACAATTTGCGCGTCGCCGTGCGGATGTGCTTGGCCTGATTGGCAAGGCATAGCGATGCGTAGCAAAGCGCAATCGCGACCTGGAGGCGCGGCACACCGTCGGGGATGTCCACGATGGTGTAGCGCAGATAACGTATCTCACGTGTCAACGTACGCAGGAAGCGTTTGTAGAATTTTCCGTCGGCGTCGTGCAACACCAACGGGGCTTGCGACACCAGCGAGATCACGCGCCGCGCGAGAACATCGGCGCGCCAGCCGTTGCCGCGCTTGCGCACGGGCTTCGACATCCACTCATCGATCAGCGAGCGTGCGTTGGCGCGGGTGATTGCGGAGTCGGCGGCGCGCAAATGACGCAGCCAACCGAATCCAAGCAGAGCTGCTTCCCAATCGTTCGACGGCGGATCGAAATCGAAAATCGAGCGGCCGTGCGAGGTGACGATCTTGCCTGCGAACACGAAACGTCCGGCGTAGATTTCAGTGGCACGGGTTGCATCCAGCGTGCGCAGATCGTTCGGCGCGATCAGCAGCCGGTCGGTGCGGCCGGGCCAGAAACGCGAGAGCGCCACCGTTTGTCCGGTCGCGCGCGCAAGCAGGTTCCGCGCGGCGCGGCCGAGCAAAAGAGACGAGATGCGTGTTCGTTGAGCGATCGCCAATGAGCCTTTGCCCCAGGAAAAATTGAGCGAGAAATCTCAGCAAGAATCTCAGCGCATCCTTTTAATCTGGAAATGGCTGCAAGGCACCCCAATTGGCGGCTTCGCGCGTATGCGAGGCGGCGTATAAAACGGCAAAATCGGACGTCAAACCAATATTTTGTGGGCTTAGACCTTTACCAGCCTGGCGGCATAGAAGCCATCAAGACCGCCGAGTCGTGGGTCATCGTGAGGCAGGTGGGAGGGCAGAGTGCGAATATCGCCGACCGAGTTGAGGATTTCGCTCAACCCCGCGACCTCGCTCGCCTCAACCGGCACACGTTTCACGCCGGAATTGCTCGCGAGCAGCGTCGCGATCGCTTGCTCGCCTTCCTCCGGTTCCAGCGAACAGGTGCAGTAAACCAGAGTTCCGCCGGGCTTCAGCAGCGTGACGCCCTTTTGCAGCAATCGCGCCTGAAGCGCTGACATCGCCCCGATATCCGCTTCCTGTTTCAGCCAGGCGACATCGGGGTGACGGCGAATGGTGCCGGTGGCCGCGCACGGCGCGTCGATCAGAATGCCGTCGAATAATTCGCCGGGAGGTTGCCACTCGTTGGCATCGGCGACGACTGTCGTTGCTTCGAGCGACAATCGCGCAAGATTGTCTTTCAGGCGCTTCACGCGATTGGGCGAGCGGTCGATTGCCGTGACATCCGCGCCGCCTTGAACAAGCTGCGCGGTTTTGCCGCCAGGTGCAGCGCAAAGATCGGCGATGGCTTTTCCTTTCAGGTCGCCGAACAGCCGCGCGGGGATAGCCGCCGCTGCATCCTGCACCCACCATTGTCCTTCATCGAAACCGGGCAGCATCGTCACCGGGCCGTGAATCGACGTTCGCACCGAACCGGTCGGAAGAATTTCGCCGTGCAAACGCGTTGCCCACCCTTCAGAGTCGGATTTCACCGTCACATCCAGCGCGGGTTCGTAACTGAGAGCCGCAGCCATCGCCCGCGCATTGTCTTCGCCGTAGGCGGCGACCCAACGTTGCACCAGCCAAGGCGGCAGATCGAGCATCTGTGATTTCACTTCGTCGATCAGCGGTTGGCCTTCGCGCGCACAGCGCCGCAGCACGGCGTTGACGAGGCCGGCATATTTCGCGGCGCGTCGATCCGCCTGTACGAGGCGCACCGAGAGATCGACTGCAGCGTGATCCGGCACATCCATCCAGAGAATTTGTGCAGCGCCAATCAGCAACGCGCTTTGCGCGCGCGGTGCATCGGTCGGCACGCCGCGATCCAGCAAACGCGACAGCACATGGCCGAGTGTGCCAAGGCGTCTCAAGATTGTTGCAACTAGGCGGCGCATCAGCGCGCGGTCGCGATCCGACAATGTTTTCAATCCGGGATGCGCGCTCGGACCATCGAGTTGATCGTCGAGCATGCGTTGCTTGTGCAGCACGCCGTCGAGAATATCTGCCGCGATGCGGCGCGCTGCGAGGCCGGCGACCTCGATTGGCGGAGCGAATCGCGATGGCTTCATGCGGAATAAAACTTCGTCTGGCGGGCGGGGCGAGAGCGGACGTTTCGGATATGTCTTATGTGGCATGAGAATATGCCGAATGTAAGAATCGATACCAGCGCTCTCGATTGCCGCCTTTTTCGAACCATCTGTTGCTGATAGTGTGTTGTTATTCCAGTGAGTTGCCCGATGAGTGACGATTCCAGCGGCAAAATGCCAGATTCACCACCTGCGAATGAGCCGGTGCGTGAGCCGTTGTCGCCGCAAGCCGAGCGGGCGTTGGCTGAGGCGGCTGCGCGCCGGACGAAGTGTGAGCAGGACGGGGCTGCAAAGTTGGATGCAGGGCAACAGCCGACGGAACATCAAGGGCCGAGTGGGCCGGAGCCGACGCGCTTCGGCGATTGGGAGCGAAAAGGCATCGCTTCGGATTTCTGAGCGTCCAATAAAAAAGCCGCGCGTTTGCGCGGCTGTTTCATTTTTGGAAAACTTTCAAATCAGCGCGAGGTCACATAAACCGGCGTGCCGACGCTGACGCGCTCGAACAGGTCGCTGATGTCTTGGTTGTACATGCGGATGCAGCCATAAGAGACAAACCCGCCGATGGAGTTCGGAACGTTGGTTCCATGGATAGCGTATTCGCCGCCGGACAACGTCATCGCGGCGACGCCCATCGGATTGCGCGGCGAACCTCCTGCGATCACACTGGGGATAGATGGCTTGTCGCGCTTCACTTCCGGTGGCGGCGACCAAGCGGGATTACGGTATTTGCCATCGATGCGCGTCGTTCCCGCCCACTGTTTTCCGGGGCGGCCGACGCCGACAGGGTAACTCATTGCGCGACCATCGCCGAGCACAAGATAAAGGCGGCGCTGGCTTGTTTTGACAACAATACTTCCGGCCGAATAACCGGCTGGAGAGTGGACGAGATCGGCCCGCGCCATTGCAGCGGTTGCAGACATCGAAAGCGCGGCAACCGTGACAACAAGCTTACGCAACATCGGGAACTCCAATTCACACTTCATTAAAGTTAACCGCCAGTGTGCCGAACAGGCTTCAACAGCTGGTTTCCGCGCCGCCAACGGGTGGCATTTCCCACGCTATACAAAGAAAATCCTGCAAACAAAGTAAATGACTTGGAAACAACACACGCCGCCAAAACGATGCTTGGCGGCGCGTTATTCTGACAATTCCGTGAGGTAACAGCGCGGCTGGACCTTAGGCGCTCTTTTTATTCTGGCGGTTATGCACCAGATCGTCGACCACGGCGGGATCGGCCAGCGTCGAGGTGTCGCCAAGCGAGCCGGATTCGTCCTCCGCGATCTTGCGTAGAATTCTTCGCATGATTTTGCCGGAGCGCGTTTTCGGCAATCCCGGTGCGAACTGAATCAAATCGGGCGAAGCGATCGGGCCGATATCCTTGCGCACCCAACCGACGAGTTCCTTGCGCAGCGCCTCAGTGGGCTCAACGCCTTTCATCAACGTGACATAGGCGTAGATGCCTTGGCCCTTGATGTCGTGCGGATAACCGACGACTGCGGCTTCCGAGACGCTTTCATGCGCCACAAGCGACGATTCGACTTCTGCCGTGCCCATGCGATGTCCCGACACGTTGATGACGTCATCGACGCGGCCGGTGATCCAGTAATAGCCATCGGCGTCGCGCCGGCAGCCGTCGCCGGTAAAGTACTTGTTTTTGTATGTCGAGAAATAGGTTTGCTCAAAGCGTGCGTGGTCGCCGTAAACCGTGCGCATCTGGCCCGGCCATGATTTTGCAATACATAAATTCCCGGAACATTCGCCGTCGAGAACTTTGCCGTCGGCATCTACGATCTCCGGCACGACACCGAAAAATGGTTTTGTTGCCGAGCCGGGTTTCTGCGGAATCGCACCCGGTAGCGGCGTGATGAGAATGCCGCCGGTTTCGGTCTGCCACCATGTATCCACGATGGGACAACGCTCGTCGCCAACAACGCGATGATACCACTCCCACGCTTCCGGATTGATCGGCTCGCCGACCGAACCCAACAGACGAAGACTCTTGCGCGAGGTTTTCTTCACCGGCTCGTCGCCGGATTGCATCAGCGCACGGATCGCGGTCGGTGCGGTGTAGAAAATGTTGACCTTGTGTTTGTCGATCACGTTCCAGAAACGTGAATTGTCCGGATAATTCGGCACGCCTTCAAACATCAGCGTGGTCGCGCCGTTCGCCAGCGGTCCATAAAGAATGTAGCTGTGGCCCGTGACCCAGCCGACGTCCGCCGTGCACCAGTAGATGTCGCCGTCGTGATAATCGAACACATATTGATGCGTCATCGATGCGAACGCGAGATAGCCGCCGGTGGTGTGCAGCACGCCCTTTGGCTGGCCCGTTGAGCCTGATGTGTAGAGGATGAACAGCGGATCTTCTGCGTTCATTGGCTCCGGCGGACATTCCGCGTTCACCATCGCGGATGCTTCGTGATACCAAACGTCGGTGACGGGGTTCATATCGACTTTGCCACCCGTGCGTTTGACTACGATCACATGATCGACGCCGCCACCGTTTTTCGCGATGGCCGCATCGACATTGGCTTTCAGCGGAATTTTCTTGCCGCCGCGCAAACCTTCATCGGCGGTGATGACGACGTTGGATTTACAGTCCTTGATACGTTGCGCGATGCTGTCGGGCGAGAAGCCGCCGAAGATCACCGAATGAATTGCACCGATGCGGGCGCAGGCAAGCATCGCGTAGGCGGCTTCTGGAATCATCGGCAGGTAGATCGTAACGCGATCCCCCTTGGCGACATTACGCAGCCGCAGGATGTTGGCCATCCTGCAAACCTCGTCGTGCAATTCCTGATAGGTGATTTTCTTGGATTCGGACGGATCGTCGCCTTCCCAGATGATCGCGACCTGGTTGCCGCGCTTGGCAAGATGCCGGTCAATGCAATTCGCGGATGCATTGAGGACGCCGTCCTCGAACCATTTGATCGAAATTTTACCGGGAGCGAATGAAACGTTCTCGACCTTGGTGAAAGGCTTGATCCAGTCGAGACGTTTGGCGCCGTCCTCGCCCCAGAATTTCTCACGGTCGTTGACCGAGCGCGCATACATATCGCGGTATTTTGCGTCGTCGATAAACGCGCGCTTCTTCCACTCCGGAGATACGGGATAAATCTTGTCGGACATAATTTCCTCCACGCAACCATTCCGCGTCACAACATGAGCGCGGGCTTATTCTTGTTGCCTCTATTATGCGCTTCTGCGGGCGTGCGGGACAAGCCGCGCCGGATAGGACTTTTGTCTGCCCTTACGGAGCCGATATACCAGCGACGGAGCTGGGCACTTCGCCGAGTGCCGATTCCCGCAGCTCCCATACCGCAGTCTGCTTGATTTCGGCATCTTCAAGCTCGCGGGTGACGGGAACACGATAGTCGGCAACACGGCGCAGTTTCTCGCGAGGAAGATAGCTGCGACCGGGGTCGCCAATCAGGATTGTCGCACCCCGTCGTGCGTTTCGGCTCAGGAAATCGAAGGCGCGTGACGCCGTATCACGCTCGTAGAAGATGTCGCCAGCGAGGATGACATCCCAGCGTATCGCATCGTCGCGGACGGCAAGTAGATCGTGGTCGATGTATGTAAGTTTAAAGCCGTTTTCTTCGGCATTGATCTTCGCTGCCGCAAGCGCGAACGCATCGATGTCGGCTACGCTACCCGCAGAGGCCCCGGCTTTCATGGCCGCGATGCCCACGAGCCCCGATCCGCTGGCGAGATCGAGTACGGTCTTGCCGCGCACGAGATGCGGGTGATCCAGAATATGTCGCGCGAGTGCTTGGCCTCCGGCCCAGGCGAACGCCCAGAACGGCGGCGGCAGACCCTGTTCGCCGATTTCTTCTTCGGTTTTGTGCCAGAGCGGCAGGGCTTCATCGGCAACGTGGATCGAAATCTCCGGCACCAGCGGCACCGGGCGTAGTCGCGTGTTGGCGCGGATGAAGGCGTTTTTGTCGGTGACGATGGGCGTCAAAGCCCGCCCATTTTGCAGATTAGTTTCCATTCGTCGGGCTTCACGCCGCCCACCGACAGCCGCGACTGCTTGAGTAAATCCATATTCGCCAGCGCCTTCTCGGCTTTGATCGCAGCAAGTGTGACATGTTTTTTCAACGGCTTGTCTGCAGCAATATCGACGCAGACAAATTTTCCTGTCTTGTCGCTGGGATCGGGATAGTGCTCGCGGATGATTTCCACGATGCCGACAATCTCTTTGCCCTCATTAGAATGATAGAAGAAAGCGCGGTCGCCCCTCTTCATTTTCATCATGTTGAGTTTCGCGGTGTGATTGCGCACACCGATCCAGGCTTCGCCCTTCGCGCCCTTGGCGACCTGCTGATCCCACGACCATGCCGACGGCTCGGATTTCATCAGCCAATGCGCCATCGCCTTTTATCCCTCCGCCTTGAACGGACGCGTCAGCAGCATCTCAATGGCTTCATTCACAGTGAGCGCTCCGCCGAGCACTGCTGCGACCGCACTTGCGACCGGCATGTCGATTTTTTTCTCGCGCGCGAGTTCAATCAACACCGGCGCGGTAAATTCACCTTCGCTCAATTTATCGCGCGACGGTGTCTCGCCGCGTCCAAGCGCGATGCCGAACGAGAAGTTGCGCGATTGCGCGCTGGAGCAGGTCAGAATCAGGTCGCCTAATCCTGAAAGGCCCGCGATCGTTTCCGGCTTCGCGCCGCAGGCAACGCCGAGCCGCATCAATTCGGCGAAGCCGCGCGTTGTGAGCGCTGCCAAAGCCGACGCGCCGAGTTTTTTACCCGCGACGATACCGGCTGCAATCGCAAGCACGTTCTTCGCCGCGCCGCCGATCTCGACGCCGCGCACATCGGTGGTGTGATAGGGCCGGAACGTATCGGAGCCGAGTGCGTGTACCAGCGCGGTTGCAACGGTGCCGTCATGCGCCGCGAGCGTCACGGCCGTTGGAAGACCTTGCGCGACGTCACTCGCAAAGCTCGGCCCGGAAAGAATCGCGGGCAATGCATTTGGCATAACCTCGGAAATAATCTCTGTCATGAATTTATGCGTGCCGCGTTCGATACCTTTGGCGCAGACGATCACGGGCGTGCTTTTGGCCAGATGCGGTGACAGCGCCAACGCGGCTTGCCTCAGACTTTGCGCGGGCGTGACCAGCAGCAATGCTTTGGCCTTTGCGGCTTGCGCAAGATCACTGGTAATGGAGATAGTCTTTGCAATTTGGATTTTCGGCAGCCGTGGATTTTCGCGTGTGCGCGCCATCGTCTCTGCCGATGCGCGGTTGCGTGCATAAAGTGTCACATCGCGGCCGGCGCGCGCGGCGGCATTTGCCAGCGCCGTTCCCCATGCGCCCGCGCCGATCACCGATATGGTCTGATACGATGACATCTTTTTAGTGCCGCGCACGTGTGTTGACGAATTTGGTCGGCGTTGCGGCGTCTTCGTCGAGCCGCCAGCGCGCGCGGGGCGCACTGTCCATGTCGTCGATCATGCCAAGCGCGAGCCGTTCCGCACCTGCCCATGCGATCATCGCGCCGTTATCCGTGCATAGAGCCGGCGGCGGAATGATGAGTGTGATTTGCGCTTTCGCGGCAATATCCTGCAACGCATTGCGGATTGCGAGGTTCGCGGCGACGCCGCCTGCCGCGACAAGTGCGCGCGGAGGGCCAAACTGTTCGTGAAACAATCGAAGCCCAACAGTAATTCGATCGACAGTCAGGTCGAGCACCGCAGCCTGAAATCCGGCGCAGAGATCGTCGACATCCTGCGGCTTGGGCTCAATCATTCGTGCGGCTTCGTTGCGAACGGCTGTTTTCAATCCCGACAATGAAAAGTTTGCATCCGGTCGCCCAAGCATCGGACGCGGAAATTCAAATCGCTTTGGGTCTCCGTTCTTCGCCGCGCGCTCCACTTCAGGCCCGCCTGGATAAGGAAGACCGAGCATTTTCGCGACCTTGTCGAAAGCTTCGCCCATTGCGTCGTCGACAGTGGTTCCGAGGCGCACATATTTGCCGATGCCGAGTACGGCGACGATCTGGGTGTGGCCACCCGACGCGAGAAAAAGACAATACGGAAATGCCAGAGCGACCGTCAGTCGCGGCGTCAGCGCGTGCGCTTCCAAATGATTGACCGCGATCAGAGGCGTCCGGTGAACCAGCGCGATCGCTTTCGCTGTGGTGAGGCCGACGATCACGCCGCCGATCAGTCCGGGTCCCGCGGCGGCTGCGACGCCGCTCAATTTGTCGAAACCGACATTGGCCTCGATCATGGCATTACGCACGATGCCATCGAGCATATCGACATGCGCGCGTGCAGCGATTTCGGGAACGACGCCGCCATAGGGCGCGTGTTCGGCAATTTGCGAGCGCACGATGTTGGACAGGATGCGCCCGCTGCCGTCAGGCTGACGTTCGACCACGGCGGCTGCGGTCTCATCGCAGGTGGTCTCGATCCCCAGCACCAGTGTCGGATTGTTGGTCGCCAATGTCTGTTCCCGATGTCCCGTATGGCGCTTTTGTCGTATTTTCTTGTCTTGCCTTGGCGGCAAAACCGGCGTTTTCCTTAAAGCGCCGTCAATCGGGAGGTCATATCGTGAATCCGCCAGATCAGCCATCCTTTAGGGCATTTTTGCTGGCTTTTGACTGGGCCTGACACATGGCAATTCTCATCACGCGACCGGCACCGGACAACGAGAAGACAGCCGCCGCCTTGCGCGTGCGCGGTTTCGAGGTGCTGCTGTCGCCGACGCTACGTTTTGAGACCATGGATATTTACGACGATCATGATGCGGCTTACGACGGCGTGATTCTCACCAGCGCCAATGCGGTTCGTGCGATCGAAGGGCGAGATATGAAGGCGCGGATTGTCGCGCTTCCAGCGTTCGCAGTCGGCGCGCATACGGCGGAGACGGCAAGGTCTGCGGGGTTCACGTCCGTCGTCACTGGCAAAGGCGAAGCCAGCATGCTGCGGGATGTTGTGGCGAATAGCGCTGAAGGAAAGAAACTTAGAAAGGGCGCAACGCTTTGTTATCTTGCAGGCGCCGATCTTGCGCGCGACCTTGCCGCTGACCTCGGCGAGCGCGGTTTTACAGTCATCACACATACAGTCTATCGCATGATCCCAGTTACGACCTTCTCGAAGGACGTCGAGGACGCGTTTCGGTCCGGCGGCATCGACGCCGCACTACAGTTCTCGCGACGCAGTGCGCGAGCGTTTCTCGGCGCGGTGCGTGCGGCGGGAGTCGAGATATCTGCTCTGGCGCTGCCGCAATACTGCCTTTCCGACGCAGTTGCAGCGATCCTGCGCGAAGGCGGCGCGACACAGGTTGTGGCAGCCCAAGCTCCAAACGAAACTGCCTTATTTGATGCGCTTGAAAAGAACCTTAAACCCGCGTCCCGGTAGCCGTCGTTCTGGAAACCAATGTCGAAGCGAGCGGTTGCTATCGAATCTGGTAGGTTTGCGCCCATAAAAGAAAAGGTTCCGATGGACGACGACAAGCAGGACGATACATCGCCGGCACAGGCAAGTTCGCGCAAGCGCGCGCCACCGACGATCGATTTGACGGCGGCGAGTGTGTCCGACAGCGATGCAGCGTCAAATAACAACGCTCCTGCCGGCGCGGGCAAGCCGGAGGCAAAGCCACGGGTGTCAATGAGAGACCGCGCTCGCGGATGGCTGCCCTCGATGAAATTTTCAAATCCATTCTCCAGATCCAAGATCGCGACCCCCTCCGCGGGTATCGGCTCGGCGCGGCCTGCGCGCAATTATCTATCCATGTTCATCGCTGCTGTCGTCGGCGCGATCCTGACTTTGCTCGTCGCCGGTGGAATCTGGTTTTTCGGCGATTCCGGCATCTCGAGCCGCATTGTCGCACGCCTGCCGCAGACCACCGCCAAGACTGATCGGGCCGCATCCAACAAGAGGACCGACAAGCCCGCAGCGCAGGCGTCCAACGCGGTGACACAATCCTCCGCAGCCGACTCGTCGCTGAACGCACGCGTCGATGCCATTGAAAAATCCATTGCGTCATTGCGCGATGATTTGGCTGCGGCGCGCGGCTCGATCGACGAAATTAAATCGACACCAGCCCAGGATCTCGGTCCAATCATCGAGCGCATTGCAAAGATCGAGCGCGCGACCGTCGCGCTGACCGGCGAGATTGCATCGCCGCAAAAATTCTCGGGCGAGGACCCACACTTGCGCATCGTGGCAACGGCGACACTGCTCGATACGTCCGTGCGTCAGGGCGAACCTTACTCAACTGCGCTGGCGTCAGCTAAATCGCTGACGAGTGATGCGCCGAGCCTCAAGCCGCTCGATGAATTCGCAACGACGGGAATTCCCTCGGCAAGCGCGTTGAGCAAGGATCTCCTCGCGCTGTTGCCGCAGCTTGCGCGAAAACCTGCAACGCCAGCCGCGGCGGCGGGCATGATGGATCGTTTGGCGCAAGGCGCATCAAAATTGGTGCGTATCCAGCGCACCGACGGTGTTGTCGATGCCACAACATCTACCATCGCCAACGCAACGCAAGCCGCGCGCCGCGACGATATCGCAACCGCGCGCCGAGAATTGGATACGCTGCCGGCGCTGGATCGCGCGCCAGTTCAGGCATGGATGGACAAAATCGATGCGCGGGGCGCGGCGCTCAATGCCTCGAAACAATTCGCGCTCGATTCAACGACTGCGCTGTCGAAACCGGCGCAATAGGAGCCCGATGATACGGATCATCCTGTTTCTGTTTTTGGTTGGCGCGGTGGCGCTCTGCTTTGCGATTGTCGCCGATCAAGGCGGCGACATGTCATTGTCGTGGGGCGTCTGGAAGATCGATACCACCGTGCCGGTGTTTCTGCTGGCGCTGGTGCTGGCGGTCTTGGCTCTCATATTGTCATGGAGTCTGGTTCGCGGGTTGTGGCGCGTGCCGGAACGCGTCAGGCGCGCTCGCCGCGAAAAGCGTCTGATACGCGGGCGTCACGCCATCACGCAAGGGTTGATCGCCATCGGAACTGGCGATCATTTTGCCGCGCGCCATCATGCCGATATTGCAAGACGGCTCGCGCATCAGGATCCGCTGGCATTGCTGCTACATGCGCAATCCGCGCAGCTCAACGGCGACCGCGACGGCGCGCAGCGTGCATTCCATACGTTGGCCGAACGCGAAGACACGCGCGTGCTTGGTTTGCGCGGGTTGTTCATCGAGGCGCAGCGCCGCGACGATCCTTTCACAGCGGTCGCAATGGCCGAAGAGGCGTTGAAGACAGCGCCTTCCTCGGCATGGGCGTCGCATGCAGTGCTTGGCTTCCGCTGCAGCCATGGCGACTGGGACGGCGCGTTGAAAATTCTGGAAAACGATCTTGCGTCAGGTCTGATCGATCCGCTGCCTTATAAACGTCAGCGCGGCGTTCTTCTGACTGCACGCGCGCTAGAACTTGAATCGAGCGATCGCGACCTGTCGCGCGAGAGCATCATGGAGGCCGTGAAGCTTGCGCCGACGCTGGTACCGGCGGCGACGCTTGCGGCGAGATATCTAAGTGAGTCGAATCAGATACGCCGCGCGATGCGCATCGTCGAGGCCGCATGGGCGGCACAGCCGCATCCAGATCTCGCGGATGCCTACGCGCATATTCGCCTCGGCGACTCGGCGGTTCAGAGATTGGCGCGCGTGGAAACACTCGCCGCCAAAACAACGGGCAACATCGAAGGCGCGCTCGCCGTTGCTCGTGCCGCGATCGACGCCAGCGATTTTGCCAAGGCGCGAGAAGCGCTCAAAGCTTTTACCGATGCGCCGACCCAGCGTGTCGCTTTACTAATGGCCGAACTCGAACGCACCGAACATGGCGACAGCGGAAGCGCGCGTGCCTGGATGCTGCGCGCGGTTCGCGCTGCGCACGATCCGGTCTGGACGGCGGATGGATATGTTTCGGATCGCTGGCGGCCGGTGTCTCCAGTGTCTGGACGCATCGATGCGTTTCAATGGCTGACGCCACTCGCATCTCTGCCGTCGGACAAAACGAATGCCATCGACGCTGAAATAGCGGACGACGCGATGCTCGCACCGCCGCGCGCTGAAACTTCCGCCGCTCCTGCGACAGCGCAGGACAATTCGCCCGGAGTAATCCCTCCGGCCGCAACTGTATTGCAAATCGAGTCAGTTGCGCCTTCCACGGCGCCTCTGCCTGAGGTCACGCCCGTACCGCCGCCGCTTTTTCGTCCGCGCCGCGAGATTGAGAAAATCGATTCGGTGCGGTTGCCCCCGGTCATTCCCATCGTCCGGGCACCGGACGATCCGGGCGTTGCCGACGACGCGCCGGAAGAGGATGATTTCGTCGATCCTGTGCGGCCGGATCAGATGCAGGTCGGCGGCTGGCGTGGCTTTTTATCGCGTCTTGTCAGTTGATTAGCTGTTTACCTGCCGGACGTTCTTGCAAAGCCGCGCGCTGGCCGATATCAGGTGCAAACACTGAAAGTTCGAGTTCCGAAACTCTCGCCGCCTTAGCTCAGTTGGTAGAGCACATCATTCGTAATGATGGGGTCGTAGGTTCGAATCCTATAGGCGGCACCACTTTCTCCGCACATCGCGACAATAGAAGCTGTTGCTGACGACGTGGCGATTTGGCCGTCGGCGGCCCGTTGACGTCCAAACTTCGACACTCTAGCTATTCGAGGCATGATCCCCACTGCGAGGTGCGCGTGAGTATTGCCGAAACCATCGAGCGACCCGTTGCGCGAAAGCCATTGATTCCGCCGTACCCTCCGCGCGCATCGGAAAATCTTTCCGCGCTGGGGCGTCTGTCCGCGATCCGCAACAACGCCATCGCGAGCTGGGGTTCTCGTGCTTTTGAAGAAGAGATCATCAAGGGACGCTTTCTCGGTCGCAGCAGCTTCATTCTAAATCGCCCCGACGCAATCAAGCATGTGCTGGTCGACAACTACGAGAACTACACCCGCACGCCCGCGGGCATCCGCGTGCTTCAGCCACTGCTCGGCGAAGGACTCTTGCTCGCAGAGGGCCGCGCGTGGAAAAATCAACGCCGTACATTGGCGCCCGCGTTCGCGCCGCGCGCGATGTCGACGTTGGTCCCGCATATGTTGTCGGCAACCGATGATGCTGTCGCGAATCTTAAGGCTTCCGTTGGCAAGCCGGTCGATCTACGCGAAGCGATGCAGCGCCTCGCACTCGATATTGCCGGTCGCACGATGTTTTCATTCGAGATCGAACGTCACGGCACTGCGCTGCGTAACTTCGTGAACGAGTATGGCCAGCGTTTGGCACGTCCGCGCTTTCTCGATCTGCTGTTGCCGCTCGGTTGGCCAAGCCCGCAGGATTTTTCGCGCGCGCTGTTCCGGCGCAGATGGACGCGCTTCATGCGCGGGCTGATTAACGAACGACGAGCCATGAGCAATGGCAACGACGCGCCGCGCGATCTGTTCGACCTGATGGTCGCCGCGCGCGATCCGGAAACAAGTGAAGCATTTTCGAACGAGCAACTGGCGGATCAGGTCTCGACCATGATTCTCGCCGGCCACGAGACGACAGCGACGGCGTTATTCTGGTCGCTTTATCTTCTGTCACTGGATTCGTCGACGCAGGATCGGATCGCCACCGAAGCGAAGGCCGCACTTGATGGCGGCGCGTTCGATATGACGCGCTTGCCATTTACGCGCGCAGTGATCGACGAGACGTTGAGACTCTATCCGCCGGCATTTTTGATCGTGCGCGCCGCGGCAGGGCCGGACAAAATCGCCGGCATGGACGTGGTGAAAAAGGACGTCGTACTGATTTCGCCGTGGTTGCTGCATCGGCATGAGAAATTATGGGACGCGCCGAACGAATTTCGTCCAGAACGGTTCATGCCAGGCAGCACGCCGCCGGATCGCTTCGCTTATTTACCGTTCGGCGTAGGCCCGCGTATTTGCATCGGCGCTCAGTTCGCGCTGACAGAGGCGACGCTGGCATTGGCGAAAATCGTCGCAGCCTTCCGCGTGGAATTGCTCGACAAAAAGCCCGTGATGCCGACCGGCGTGGTCACGACCCAGCCGGATTTTTCGCCGATGTTTCGGATTGCGCTGCGCTGACTTTCCGATCACCGGCAGACATGTTGGATGTTCGTGTTGCAGCGCAATCGATTTTGTTGCGTGCATTTCGGATGCATGCGAGCGGCGCGATCACTGCAATTATTCCCCCGGCAGCACGAATTTTTCTTTCGAGTTGCTGCGTCGTAATGTCGCGACGAGCGGCTCCTACCAACTTAGAAAATCTTCAGGCGCCGTACGCGATCAGCCGATGCGTACCGCTTGTTCTAAAGTCTGATGCGGGCGCCGTTGCATCCGGAAGTCGTTGCGGCGCGTGACGTTATTCGTTCGAGTAGTAATATCACAAACACCCCGCGAAAAATTTTCGATTGTGCGGTTGCGTCTTGCGCGCTGCAACGAAGCTGATGCGTTGAAAAAATTACATTGTGAGGGAAGCTCAATTATACCAGACTTAAAAAAACGACGGGGAAAATCCCGCAATTCCATCAACGGCAAAAATGCCGAACAGGAATCATACCGGGAGGTGATTATGGGTAAAGACCAAACCAATATACCACGCACGACACGCCGGGCCTTTGTGGGCGGTGCCGCACTCGTTGGCGCAGCCGCCGTCAGCGCTCCTTATATTCGCGATGCAAAAGCAGCGGAAACCACGACCTGGAAAGTCCAGACCTCGTGGCCAGCGGGTGTTGGTCTTGCGACGTTTAAGGAATGGTGCGGATCGATCAAGGAGAAGACCGGCGGCGAACTCGAATTCAAACCTTTCGCAGCCAAGGAAGTCGTCGGCGATTTTGAATTGCTCGACGGTCTGAAGAACGGCGTTCTGGAAGCGATGAACTCGTTCACGCTTTATTGGGCCGGCAAAGTTCCCGCAACGGCGTTCCTGTCATCTTACCTGATGGGCCTTCGCTATCCGCACGAATGGGACATCTTCTTCTACGGCAAGGGCGGCTTGCAGATGGCGCGCGACGTGTTCGCCAAGCAAGGCATCATGTATGTCGGGCGCATCCATCACGGACCTAACATCATTCACTCCAAGAAGCCGATCCGCTCGATCGAAGACTTCAAGGATCTCAAGCTGCGCGTCCCCGGCGGTATGATCGCCGAAGGCTTCGCTGCGATCGGCGCCAAGACGACGCTGCTTCCGGGCGGCGAAGTGTTCTCGGCGCTCGAAAAAGGCACCATCGAAGCGGCCGACTACACCGGTCCTGCAGTGAACTGGGATCTCGGCTTCGCGCAGGTGTCGAAGTACATCTTCATGGGACCTCCGGGTCTCGAATCGATCTATCAGCCGGTCGACTTGATGGACTTCTGCGTCGGCATGAACCACTGGAACAAGCTCACCCCGAAGATGAAGATGTGGGTTGAGAACGAAGTGCAGGCCTACTCGAACCTCCATCACGGCGCGATCCAAAGAGCCGACATGGACTCGTGGCCGAAATACGAAAAGGCAGGCATCGAAGTCAACCGCCTGCCTGTCGAGGATCTGCCGAAGTTCCAGAAGGTCGCCGTGCCGATCTGGTTCAAATGGGCCAACAAGGACAAGGACGCGGCACGTATGTTCAAGGCGCAGCTCGAAATCATGGAGTCTCCCTCCATCGGCTATGTCACCCCCGACATGTACAAGGGTGAGAAGCTCGATCTCTGACGTCGATGCGTCCTTTGTAACGATACAAAACGGGGAGACGCCAAACGGCGCCTCCCCTTGACCTTCCGAGAAAATATAGTCCCCCCGCATTCGAGGCACCGATGCCGAGTCTGAATTTTGTGCTGCCCCATTGGCTTTACTGGGGCACGCTGATCCTGTTCCCGCTTATCGCCATTTATATGGTTTCGCGCCAACTCAAGCGCGGCGTGCCTCGCGGGCCATCTCTGTTCATCGCCTATTTGTTCTGGCTGTGCTCAGGCTTCATCGGACTGCATCGTTTTTATCTGCGAAGCGCATGGGGAATTGTTTTCGTACCGGTGTTCCTCGCCATTCTCTATATGACCGCCGACATCCGCGATCATCGCGAGGAAGTCTCACGGACCCGCGCTGCCGTCGAAATGGCAAATAGGGAAATTCGCAGCGCGCAGATTTCGCCCAACGAGACTGCGACGCCAGAAATGTCGGAACGCATAGCCAAGGCGGCTGCCAGCGCAAAAAAGGCAGAAGCTGAATTTCGGATCGAGGAAAAGGGTCTTGCGACCGCGCGCGATTATTCGCGCTGGCTGGCAATCTTGATGGCGGCCATGCTGCTCGTCGATGCGCTCCTGCTGCCGGGCGCGGTCAAGCGCGCGGCGGCGAAGGAAGCTGGCGAGCATCAGATGCCGCTGGCTGAGATTCCGGATATCCCGCAGCAGGGCACCGGCGAAGATCCCACCAGGCACATTCACACATGGTTCACCGACAAGATTGAACTCGTCAACACGCGGGCGGGCGAGTTTTCCGCCTATTGGGCGGTGATCTCCGTGTTCGCTTATTATTACGAAGTCATCGCGCGCTTCGCGTTCAACTCACCCACCAATTGGGTACATGAAAGCATGTTCCTGATGTACGGCATGCAATACATGCTCGCCGGTGCCTATGCGTACAAAGAAGACCAGCACGTCAGGGTCGATGTGATCTACACGAAATTCTCGCCGCGCGGCAAAGCAGCGGCCGACATCTTCACCTCGATCTTCTTCTTTATCTTCATCGGGGCGCTGTTTTGGACAAGCTGGCGATTCGCCGCCGACTCAATCGGCAACAACGAACACTCGTTCACCGAATGGGGAATTCAATACTGGCCGGTCAAGGTCATGATGCCGATCGGTGCTGGGTTGTTGCTTCTGCAAGGCGTCGCGAAGCTCATCAGAGACATCATATTTCTTTCGCGCGGGAGAGCCTGAGCTATGGGTTGGGAAATCGATATTGCCTGGCTGACGCTGATGATGTTCGGTTCGTTGGGCGTGTTGCTTGCGCTCGGCCTGCCGATGGCGTTCTGCACCGGAAGTCTCGCGGTGATCTTCCTGTTCCTGTTCGGCAACTCGGCCGTTCTGAACATGCTGCCGGCGCGCATTTTCCCGTTCATGACCGACTACCAATTGTCCGCGGTGCCGCTTTTCATCTTCATGGCTGCGATGCTGGAAAAGGCCGGCATCATCGAGGAGTTGTTCGACGCAGTTTATAAGTGGCTGGGTTCGCTCAAGGGCGGCCTCGCTTCTGCAACCGTCATCGCCTGCACGGCTCTTGCAGCGATGGTCGGCGTCGTCGGCGCGACCGAAGTGACGATGGGCATGATCGCTCTGCCTGCGATGCTCAAGCGCGGCTACGATCCGAAGCTGGCATGCGGCGCGCTACTCGCCGGCGGCACGCTCGGCATTCTGATTCCGCCCTCGGTCATGGCCATCGTCTATGCGGTGGTCGCGCAGCAGTCGCTCGGCGAATTGCTGGTTGGCGCGATATTTCCCGGCTTCATGCTATCTGGCCTGTACATCGCCTACATCACGGTCCGCTGCTACATCAATCCGAGCCTTGGCCCGGCGCTGCCTCTCGAAGAGCGCGTCGACTTCAAGGAAAAACTGCAGCTCCTCAAGAATACGATCGCGCCTCTGCTGCTGATTACGCTTGTGCTCGGCATCATTTTCCTCGGCATTGCGACGCCGGTGGAAGCCGCCGGCATCGGTACCTTCGGTGCATTGTTCGTGTCGGCTCTGCACCGCCGCCTCACATGGCCAGCAGTACAGGAAGCCGCCATCGCCACGCTGAAGGCGACCGCGATGGTGATGTGGATTTTCTTCGGCGCGACGATGTTCGTCGGCTTCTTCATCCTCAAGGGCGGGCAGCAATTCGTCGCCGATTCGATCCTCGGCACCGGCTTGCCGCCTTACGGCATCCTGTTCCTGATGATGTTCATTCTGTTCGTGCTCGGCATGTTCCTCGACTGGGTCGGCATCCTGCTGCTGACGGTGCCGATTTTCCTGCCGATCATGGAAGGGCTGGAGTGGACGGGATTGCTCGGTATGTCCGGCGTGTCGAAGAACGATGTCTCGCTGTGGTACGGCGTCATCTTCATGATCAACATGCAGATGGCATTCCTCAGTCCGCCGTTCGGTTACTCGCTGTTTTATCTCAAAAGCGTCGCACCGCCTTCCATCACGATGGCGACGATCTTCAAGGCGTCCGTGCAGTTCATGGTCCTGCAGGCACTCGGTCTGACGATCTGCATCATTTTCCCGCAGGTCATCCTATGGCTGCCAAGCGTTATTTATACGCGGTAGCAGCGGCAACGCGGTTCGGACGCCCTTGCTAGGAACAGGCTCTGTTCCTAAATGAAAACTATGAATGATTCGCAATCCCTGTTTACGGTTCTGCGGCAGACCGCCGATGGGCCCGTCGCGGACGCTATTGAGCATCTGGTTGCGAAGGGTGCGGACCACGAACTCAACCGCATCAACCTGATCGATTTTTCCGCCAGGCACGATCTCGCGGAAGAGCGCGTGCTGTCAGGTTTCCTTCACGCTTCACGGCTCGGCATTTTCGACATGACGTGGAATGTGCTGTGCCCCGGCTGCAGCGGTGTGCTCGGCGCGCACGACACGCTGAAAGCCCTGAGTCCTGAGGACTATCACTGCGGACTGTGCGCTGCCGGCTATGAAGCGTCTATCGACGAACAGGTCGAAGTCGCCTTCACCGTTAGTCCCCGCGTTCGCCGTATCGCCGCGCACGATCCGCATAACTTGCCGATCTGGGATTACAGTCGGCAGATTTTCTGGAGTTCGGGTATCGATATTTCCGGCGATACATTCGACCGCCTCATCGACGATGCAACGCTTGAAGCCATCGAATTGCCGAACGGCGAGAAAGCCGTGCTGTCGCTGCAACTGCCCGAGCAGTTTGTTATCGTGTTTGAACCGGTGACGCATTCGGCCTTGTTCGTCAATGTCAGCGGCGAACCGACGCGCGAGAAGCAAACGGCGTCATTGACCTTCGACGGCGCGCACGCACCAACCGGCACCATCGAGATGCGTCCGGGACCATTGCGTCTTACGCTGGAAAATAAATCCGGTCATCGCGTACTGCCTGCGGTATGGATTGCGGGCGATGCGCTTCACGATCTGCTCGGCAAGCGCAAGCCCATCGTCACGGCCAAACGCATTCTCGCCAACCAAACGTTCCGCGATCTCTACAAGGCCGACAACCTCAACATCGATCAGCGTCTGAAAATTACGTCGCTGACGTTTCTGTTCACCGACCTCAAGGGATCGACCGCGCTGTATGAGCGTGTCGGCGATCTTGCAGCGTTCGATCTCGTGCGTGCGCATTTTCGTGCGCTGCTTGAGATCATTGCGTCGGAAGGGGGCGCTGTCGTCAAGACGATCGGCGATGCCGTGATGGCGACATTCGTGCGGCCCGATCAAGCGATTGCCGCAGGCCTGCGAATGCGAGCGGCGATGGACAAGCTCAATCAGGAGCGCGGCACCAACGATCTGCTGGTGAAAATAGGCATTCACGAAGGCGCGTGTCTGGCGGTGATGCTCAACGAGCGGCAGGACTATTTCGGGCAGACCGTGAACATCGCCGCCCGCGTTCAGGGCCAGGCGACATCGCAGGCTATCAATGCGACCGAGCCGGTGGTGAAATCGCCGGCCGTGATGGAACTGCTGCGCAAGGCCGGATTGACGCCGACCGAGAAAAGCGTCGAGTTGCGCGGAATTTCGGACAAGGTCGTCATTTACGAGATTCCGTAGGCTTGGCCGACGCCGTCGAGCGCCGATACCGACGAACTGATTTGTGAGCAGCAAACCGTTGAAACGCCGGAAATGCCTGCCAACATTGCAATACTTTCATTTTCAGGCCATAGAACTTCAAGATTTTCTGCCCTAAAAAAGCACGCCGAAACCGGACATTTGATTGAAAAAATTGATGTTGGACAGACTACGCCATTTCATTGCGGACGTTGTTTCACCTACTGGCCATGACGGCCGGACCTTTGCGGATGACGACTATCGTCTGGCTGCGACAGCCCTTCTCATTCATGTCATCTCGCTGGACGGGGAGCCGTCTGAGGCCGAGAAACGCAAGCTGCATAACCTGCTCGAATTCCGCTTCAATCTCGATCCCGGCAAAGCCGATGCGCTGATCGCCGACGCCACGCTGGTCGAGGGCGAGGCGGTTGATCTTTATCATTTCACCAGCGTCATCATGCGCTCAGTCAATGAAGAAGGCCGCCTGCGCATCGTTGAGATGATGTGGGAATTGGTTTACGCCGACGGATATGTCAGCGAATTCGAGGATAACATCGTCTGGCGCGCCGCGGATTTGCTCGGGATTTCGTCCCGCGAGCGGATCAACCTCAAGCACCGCGTTGCCGATGGCCGACTAGCGCCCGATCCTGCGTCGTGACTACAATAGGTCTCGATTTTCACCCTCTCGGCCTTTGAACCTTTTCGGGTTCCAGGCCAACCAGACCAAGACAACTTTTGAAGTGCATGTATGACTGATCGCGTCGCGTTGATTACGGGGGCTTCGTCCGGCATCGGCGCGGAGCTTGCCCGTATTTTTGCGTCGAACGGTCACAATACAGTTCTGGTGGCGCGGCGTGAAGACCGGCTGAATCAACTGGCCGACGAAATCGCCGCCACGGGCAAATCCCGCCCCGCCGTGATTGCTTGCGATCTCAGGCAGCCCGGTGCCGGAGATGCCATCGCGCAGAAATTGTCTGCAATGGGTGCCGAGGTCGAAACCGTCGTCAACAATGCCGGCTTCGGTATGTTCGGAAATGCCGTCGAGATGGATCGCGAAGAGCAACTCGCGATGGTCGACATCAATGTGCGGGTACTGACCGACCTTTCGCTTCGTTTCGCCGACAGCCTGATCCGCAACAAAGGCGGCATGCTCAACGTGGCCTCGATCGCATCGTTTCTGCCGGGGCCGCGCATGGCGGTCTATTACGCGACCAAGGCCTATGTGCTGTCGTTCACCGAGGCAATGCGGGGCGAACTTGGACCGAAGGGTGTGCGGGTCACGGCATTGTGCCCGGGACCGGTCCCGACCGAATTTCAGGGCCGTGCGGGCTTCGAGGCGGGCCTGGATTCGGCCATTCTCAACGTCTCGGCGGCAGCCGTGGCGCGCGCCGGTTACCGCGGCGTGATGTCCAACAAGCGGCTTGTTCTGCCCGGCGTCGGCGTCCGGATGATCCCGTTTTTGCTGCGTTTCGCTCCCCGAAGCATGGTGCTGGCGTCGGTCGCGCGGGTGCAGCAGAAGCGCTGATCGCTGCCTGCTTTTTGCAGGCAGGTTGCGCGAAAAGTCGGCTCGACTATTCGGTGCAACAAAATATTCTCACATTCGCGGTTCAATGTTTTAGCTTCAGAGTAGCGGTTCGCGAAGAAGACAGTTCATGTTGCCTCCTGCCGGAGCCCAAGAGACCCAGTTCGGTTTGACGACGTGCGGACAATTCACCGCGCTTCCGGTCCTCATCATCTTGCATGGGCCAATGTCCACGCCTGGCCGCGTCGGCAACGCGCTGCGCGCAATGGGTCATCCGCTCGATATCCGCAAACCTGTGGTCGGCGATCCGCTTCCCGCCTCGCTGGAGAATTACGCTGGCGCGATTGTTTTCGGCGGCCCGATGAGCGCCAACGACACTGACGAATTCGTGCGCCGCGAGATCGAATGGCTCGCGGTGCCGCTCAAAGAAAACAAACCGTATCTCGGCATCTGCCTCGGCGCGCAGATGCTGGCGAAGCATCTTGGCGCGAGTGTCGCGCCGCACCCGCAAGGTCGCGCCGAAGTCGGTTACTACCCGATCCGCCCCACCGACGCGGGGCGAAAGTTATGGTCGCACTGGCCGGATCGCGTTTATCACTGGCACCGCGAAGGGTTCGATCTTCCGCCAGGTTGCGAGTTGCTAGCGGAAGGTGACGATTTTCCGGTGCAGGCGTATCGCGCGGGAAGCTGCTTCGGGATTCAGTTTCATCCCGACGTGACGCAAGCGATGATGCATCGGTGGACGACGCGCGGGCACGAGCGTCTCGCGCTGCCCGGAGCGTGCAGTCGCGCCGAGCATTTCGAGGGGCGCATGCTGCACGATCATTCCGAGCGGAAGTGGTTGCTCAATTTCCTCGACGGCTGGTTGCACCGCCCTCCCGCCCCCGGCTTGCACAACACTTCGTCCGCTGACATCGTGTCCGTCGCCGCCGAATAGGCGTGACGGGCGATGACATGAACCAGGACGGCTTCGCACAACTGCTGCATGACTTTACGTTGTCCGCCGAAACCGGCGACGGCGCACGCTTCGCGCGACATTTTACAGAAGACGCCATCTATTACGACTACATCTACGGCGCGCATCAAGGCCGCGCCGAAATCGCGCATATGATGGAACATCTGTTTCATCGCGACGCCGGTGACGATTATCGCTGGGAAATGTTCGATCCGGTCATCAATGGCGACATGGGTTATGCGTGGTCGTTGTCGAGTTTCACCTCGCGTGTGCCGCAGTTCGCGGGGCAGTTCGTGGTGATCGACGGTATGAGCCGCTTTATTCTGCGCGACGGACTGGTTTCGGAATATCGCGAATCGGTCAATGGCGGCGTCGCCATGATGCAGCTCGGCGTCGAGCCGGAACGTATGGGCAAGGTTTTCAAACGCTGGACCGGTTGGCTCAGGGAGCGACCGGAGACGGTTTCATATTTGACCCGCTCGCGTCGCGCGAAGGTGCCTGACAAACCGCGCGGGTGACGAAGACGAATTCGGAAAAGGGCGAAAAGCTTGCCGAACGAAAAAGGGAAAACGTCATGAGCTACAAGGACATTCTCTACGCCGTTGATAAGCGCATCGCGACCATCACGCTCAATCGTCCGGACCGGCTGAATGCATGGACGCCTGTGATGGAGCAGGACGTTCGCAACGCGATGGAGTTGGCGGCGAATGATGACGGCGTGCGTGTGATCGTGCTGACCGGCGCGGGACGCGGGTTTTGCGCCGGCGCGGATATGGACACGCTGAAAGATCTCGACCCCGACGACATCAAGAGCAATCGCTGGATGAAGCCGTTCGACATGGACCGCCGTCCGGACTGGCAGACACGCTACGCATATTATCCGTCGATTCCGAAACCCGTCATCGCCATGCTGAATGGCGCGACTGCTGGCATCGGCCTCGTGCACGCACTGTATTGCGATATTCGTTTCGCGGCGGACACAGCAGTGTTCACGACGTCATTCTCGCGCCGCGGACTGATCGCCGAACACGGCATCAGCTGGATGCTGCCGCATATCGTCGGTCACGCCAACGCGCTCGATTTGCTGATGTCTGCGCGCCGCGTGCAGGCCGACGAGGCGCTACGAATCGGACTCGTGAATCGCGTATGCCCGACCGACAAACTGCGTGACGAAACCTATGCCTACGCGCTGGAATTGGCCGACCTCGTTTCGCCGAGATCGATCGGCGTCATCAAGCGCCAGGTTTATGACGTGCCGTTCCAGACGCTTGCGGAAGCTACCATTGCAGCTAATGGTGAAATGTCAGCGGCCTTCCGCTCGGCCGATTCTAAAGAAGGCATCGCAAGTTTTGTCGAAAAGCGCGCACCGCGTTTTACCGGCATCTGACGTCATGGCTGCACGGGCGCGCGATTATTTTGCAGCCGTGGTGACGATATCGATTTCGTGCGTCAACGTGCGATGCACGGGGCATTTATCGGCGATGTCCATCAGCGATTTGCGCTGTGCGTCGTCGAGATTGCCTTCGATCACGATCTCTCGCTTGATCTGACTGACCATGCCTTCCTGCGTTTCGCAGGTCTCGCAATCCTTGGCGTAAATCTGGCTATGCTTCAGTCTCACTGCGACGCGATCGAGTGGCAATTTCTTGCGTTCAGCGTACATCCGCATCGTCATCGACGTGCAGGCGCCAAGTCCGGCCAATAAATAATCGTAAGGACCGGGGCCGCTGTCGAGGCCGCCCACCGACACCGGCTCGTCGGCCAGTAAGCGATGTGGGCCGACGGCGACGATTTGTTGATACAGGCCTCGGCGGGTTTCCTTGACGACGACGCCATCGGCAATCGGCTCGACGTCAATGTCGGGTGGCATGTCGATGTAACGCGTCGCCCAGGCCGCAACCATGTCGGCGACGTACATCGCATCGCTTGGCTGGGTCAGCAGATGATCCGCGCCGGTTAATGAGATGAAACTCTTGGGATGTTTCGCGGCGACAAAAATGCGCGTCGCATTGTCGATGCCGACATGATCGTCTGTCGGCGAGTGAAAAATGAGGAGCGCCTTGTGAAGCTCTTTGACGTTTTTAATGAGATTATGTTCAGCAATGTCGTCGAGAAACTCGCGCTTGATTTTGAAGGGTCGTCCCGCCAACGACACTTCAACCTCGCCGCTGTCGCGTATTTTTTCAATCTCATTCTTGAATAAATTCGTCACATGCGCGGGGTCCGAAGGCGCTGCAATGGTGGCCACGCATTTCGCTTCCGGAATTTTGGATGCCGCTGCAAGAATAGCCGCTCCGCCCAAGCTATGACCGATCAGGATCGACGGCGCCTTCTTCGTTTTGCGTAAGTAATCCGCCGCAAGAACCAAATCCGAAATGTTGGACGAGAATGTCGTATTGGCGAATTCGCCTTCGCTGGCGCCGATGCCGGTGAAATCGAATCGCAAGGTGGCGATGCCGCGCTTCGCAAGGCCATCTGCGATGCGCCGCGCTGCAAGCACGTTCTTGCCGCAGGTGAAGCAATGCGCCAGCAGCGCGTAGGCGACGGGTGCGTCGTTCGGAAGATCGAGCGATGCGGCCAGCATCTGCCCGTCGGCACCGGGAAACGTAAATTGCTCGGTGGGCACGGTCGCCTCCTTTATTTCGCTTCCGATAATTACGTGCGCCACGCGCGCAGCGTTACGCGCGACAACGCCCGCACACTCTATTGCAACGGCGGCAGTCACGGGAAATCACTTGCAGTCACTGCAGGAAGTTGCCGGCGGGAAATTGGTGGAGCCAGGCGGGATCGAACCGCCGACCTCGTCATTGCGAACGACGCGCTCTCCCAGCTGAGCTATGGCCCCTTCGATGACGGTCGCTTGACGCGCCCGTCCGCGAATTCGGCCATTTACAATCCACGGCATTGGCAAGTCAAGAACGGTCGAAAATCAATGTTTTCAGGGTGTTTGGACGGTTTCGTCTCTTGTTTGCGGAGCAGCGAACCGATATTTAGGATGTGATTTCAGAGCATGGTCCTTTCCGAAAACCGGTGCCCACTTTTCGGGGACCATGCTCCGGTTCCTCATTCGGATCACAATGCCATGCGCGCCATTCTCGACATCATTCTTATTGTTCTCGATCTTTATGTCTGGCTGCTGATCGCCTCCGCCATTTTGTCGTGGCTGATCGCCTTCAATGTCGTGAACACCCGCAATCAGTTCGTCGCGGCGGTGGCAGAATTTCTCTACAAGATTACTGAGCCGGTGCTGGCGCCGATCCGCAATGTGATGCCGAATTTCGGCGGCCTCGATATTTCGCCGATCATCGTGATCCTCATCATCATGTTTATTCAGCGCGTCATCACATATTACGTCTATCCCAACGTGATCTGATCTCGCTTTGACTGCCTCAATCATCGATGGAAAAATCATCGCCGCGGATTTACGCGCGCGTGTTGCGCTAGAAGTGGCGCGGGTCAAGCGCGAGCACAATCTGACGCCGGGGCTCGCGGTGGTGCTGGTCGGGCACGATCCTGCGTCTGAAGTTTATGTACGCACCAAGGCGAAGCAGACCGAAGCCGCCGGCATGGCATCGTTCGAACATAAGCTTCCTGCTGAGACGCCGCTGAAGGACTTGCTTGCGGTCATCGCGAAGCTCAATGCCGATCCGACCGTGCACGGTATTCTTGTGCAGTTACCGCTGCCGCAAGGTCTCGATTCGCAAAAGGTCATCGACGCCATCGATCCCGCGAAAGATGTCGATGGCCTAAATCCTGTAAACGCCGGACGGCTGGCGACGGGACTACCCGCGCTGACGCCATGTACGCCACTCGGCAGCATCATTCTCGCCAAGACCATTCATTCTTCTTTGGAGGGCATGAATGCGCTCATTATCGGACGATCGAATCTGGTCGGGCGTCCCTTGGTGCAATTGCTGTTGAACGAAAACGCGACGGTGACGATCGCGCATTCGCGCACGCGCGATTTGCCGAACATCTGCAAGCAGGCCGATCTCGTTTTCGCCGCTGTCGGCAAGCCAGAGATGGTGAAAGCCGATTGGATCAAGCCTGGTGCGACCGTGATCGACGTCGGCATCAATCGGTTGCCGAGCGCGGACGGCAAGGGCCGCCTCGTCGGCGATGTCGATTATCAAGGCGCGTTAAAGGTTGCCGGCGCGATCACGCCTGTTCCCGGCGGTGTCGGACAGATGACGGTGGCGTGTCTCTTGGTAAATACGCTGCGTGCGGCCTGTGCGATCAAAGGATTGCCCGCGCCGAAGGTGTAAAGATCAATCGCGTTCAATGGCGAAATGCTGCGGTCCAGAACGGCCACATGCAGGTGCGGTAGCCGAGGCGATCTCGCGAGCGCCAGCCACGATAAGGAACATGCACGCCCATATTGGCCTTCGCGCACATTCCTGATGCGGTCTTCGGCTCTCGCGGCATTCCGCTCCGCGCATTTAATGCGAGTGCGGGTACGGCGAAGCTGGCTGCAAGCAAAACGGCTGCGGTCGAAATCGCGAGCTTGTTATTGTTCTTCACTGCAATCCCCCTTGAGACGTCTTGTGACGTTCACGATGTCAGCGCGAATGACTCAACGATCAGGTTACAGAATACTATCGTTTGAGCGTTTCCGAAAGTCCGTATGAGCTGAGAAATAGCGTCTGAGGCACCGCACAACGGCTATGCCGCCGTGTTCTGCAATAGCCGCCGATAGAAACGAATCATATCGCCGTAGTTCGACACACTCAAACGCTCGTCGGTGCCGTGAAAGCGCTTGAGATCTTCCGACGTCGCGCGCACCGGCGAGAAGCGGAAAATATTGTCGGTGACATCGAGATAGTTACGCGAATCCGTGGCCGCGACCATGAGACCCGGCACCACGATCGCATCTGGAAAAATCTCGCGGATGGTCGTGTTCACGGCGCGATAATTAACGCTCGTTGTCGATGTCACCGGCGGCGGATTGGTGTTGCCGGGTTTCGGCGTCACGGTGATCCGCTCATCCGCGACGATGGATTTCACGCGCGCGATCACGCTGTCTTCGGTCTCGCCCGGCAGCAGCCGAAAATTCACGGTTGCGGTGGCATTGCCCGGCAGCACGTTTTCCTTGTTGCCTGCGTTGAAGATCGTCAATGCCGTCGTGGTGCGAATGGCGGCGGCGGTTTGTGCGGTCTTTTCCATTTGCATGCGAACCAGCGGTTCGAGCAACCAGAGATTCTGCAACGCGACGCGGTTGACAAAACTCATATCCGGCGCGGCGGCCTGCAAGGTTTCGCGCATCACGCCGCTGATGGAGGCGGGAAACGGGTTGCTCTCCAGCCGCGCGAGTGCCGTGCTTAGTTTGCCGATGGCCGTCTCGCGTGGCGGGATCGACGAATGGCCCGGAATTGCCGTCGCCGAAAGATCGAGCGTGACGTATCCCTTTTCGCCGACGCCGATCAACGCGACCGGCTTGTCGATGCCCTTGAGAATGCCGTCGGTAATCAGCAGTCCCTCGTCAAGAATGAAATCCAGTTTCACTCCGCGCGATTGCAGCAGTTTTGAAATCGCGGTCGCACCGCGCTTGCCGGAGACTTCTTCGTCATGCCCGAACGCGAAATAGATCGTCCGCTTCGGACGGAAGCCTTCCTTCGCCAATTGCTCGGCGGCTTCGAGCATCGAGAACAGATTGCCCTTGTCGTCCCACGATCCGCGCCCCCAGATGAAACCGTCCTTGATGGTGCCGTCGAACGGCGGAACCTGCCAATCTTTCTCAGTTCCCGGCGCAATCGGAACAACATCTTGATGCGCGAGCAGCGCGATGGGCTTGGCGCTCGGGTCGCTGCCTTCCCACGTGTAAAGCAGACTGTATTTGCCGACGATCTCGCGTTTCGCCGCTGCATGAAACGCGGGGAAATCGGACTCAATTTGCGCATGGAGTGCGTTGAACGCATCGGCGCTCTGGTCGGCGTCGGTGGCACTCGCGATGGTTTGCAGTTTGATCGATGCGCCGAGCCGTTGCGCGGCGGCGTTTTCATCGATGGCGACGGGTGCGAGCGGAGCGGCGGCGAGTTGCCGGGACGGTTTGCGGAGGGCATTGGCCGTCAGAGCGGCGGCCAGAACGACGGCAATGGCGACGAGGAGCACAATCAGATTGCGAAGAATCCTGAGCAAGCGCATTGGCTCCTCCTTCTGCGAAGTTATTTCTTTTTCGCGCGCGCGATGCCTTCGACTATTAGCTTCTGAGCGTCGTCGGCGCTTCCCCAGCGAATGATCTTCACCCACTTGTTGGGTTCGAGATCCTTGTAGTGCTCGAAGAAGTGCCGGATTTGCTGCAGCGTGATTTCTGGGAGATCGTCGTAGTTGACGACTTTGTCGTAGCGCTGCGTCAGCTTCGATGTCGGAACAGCAATGATTTTCTCGTCGCCGCCGGCTTCATCTTCCATGAACAACACGCCGACCGGACGCACCGCGATCACCGCGCCCGGAATGATGGCGCGCGTATTCGCAACGAGTACGTCGCAGGGATCGCCGTCGTCCGACAACGTGTGCGGAATGAAGCCGTAATTTCCGGGATAACGCATCGCGGTGTAGAGAAAACGGTCCACGACCAGAGCGCCGGATTCTTTGTCCATCTCGTATTTGATGGGCTCGCCGCCGATCGGCACCTCGATGATCACGTTCACCTCAAGGGGCGGATTGCTGCCGATGGAAATAGCGTCGATGCGCATCGCGTGATAGGCCTGTAAACCGAGTGGAGTTCAGAATGAAAGCCGCCGGAGCGTCGCTATGAGAAGCGACTCACGAATTCCAGGCGAACGCGACCTTGTCGAGCGACTTGGAGCCGAACGATTCCGACGAGCGGGCGACCATGCGGCCGCCGAGCGTGCGGTAGAAATCCACTGCCGGCTCGTTGTCCGACAGCGCCCAGATCACCATGCTCTTCAGGCCACTCTGAATCAGGTCGCGCTTGGCGGCGGTAAACAGTCGGCGACCGAATCCGAGGCCTTGGAATTCCGGACGAAGATAAAGCTCATAGATTTCGCCTTCGAAATGTAGGCTGCGGGCGCGGTTGCGTCCGTAATTTGCGTAGCCCGCGACCTTGTCGCCGAACGACAAAACGCTGACGCGACTGCCTTTGCGAATCGCCGAGTCCCACCAGTTCGGACCGCGGCGATTGATCAGCTTTTCGAGTTCCGCGCCGGGAATGATTCCCTGATAGGCGGCGCGCCAAGCTTCGTCATGCGTGGCGGCGATCGCCTGCGCATCGGACGCTCTGGCCGGGCGGACCTCGATAAGGATCGTGCTCATGTGTCGATCAAAGCAAGTCGCAACGCCGCCTTCAAGGTCCATCCTTAATTATCAGTTAATATGTGGGCTTTTTGCACCAGGTCCTGTGTGCTCGTGTCTCGAAAGAGGACAGGAAAACGCATGGCAGCGCTTGGCGTGGCTGTTGGCGGCGGGCAATGATCGCGGAACATGAGAAAACTGGAATTCCTCAAAGCCCTGACGGCAATATTGGCCGTTAGCCTTTCGTCTAGCGCGCCCGCTGCACCGCAAGCGAAAACTCCGGAAAAGACCGCATCGCAAATAAAGCTCGGCGCTCAGGGTGCCGAGGGGTCTACGAATCATCGGCAGGAATGGCTGCTGCCGACGGCGGATCAAATTACCGCATCGCGCGCGCTGCTGTTCCGCCCGGACGGTAAGGGGCCGTTTCGACTGGCATTGATCGCGCATGGCTCCCCGCTGACACGCGAGGCGCGCGCAAAAATGCCGCAACCGGAATATGACGCGATGACAACAGCACTGGTGGCGCGCGGCTTTGCTGTGCTGATTCCGCAACGGCTCGGCCACGGCAAAACCGGCGGGCCATATCTCGAAGATCCGGACGGCTGCGACAATGCCGAATACATATTGTCTGCCCAGGCCACCGCTGAGGCGATCACGGCTGCAATGACGTTCGTGCGCGCGCAGGCTTTTATCCGCAAAGATGCGTCGGTGATCATCGGACAAGATTCGGGTGGGTGGGGCGCGCTATCGCTCGCGGATCAAAATCCGAAGAACGTTTCCTCCATCATCGTGTTCGCGCCGGGACGAGGTGCACACAAAGACAACCGCGCGGGTAATGTCTGCGCTCCGGACAAACTCATTGCCGCTGCGAAGGATTTCGGCGACGGCGCGAAGGTGCCGGTGACGTGGCTTGTCACCGAAAACGATTCTTATTTTACGCCGGAGTTTTCAAAACAGATGGCGGACGCGTTTACAGAGGAAGACGGCACGGTGGATTTCCGCGTGCTGCCGCCTTACGGCGATGAGGGGCATGCGTTGGCCGAGACTTGGGATCAGGCGTTGATGGAGCAACTGCTTGCGAGCGTGGCGGGGTTGAATGCGCCAGCAGCGAGTGTTGCCCGCGTGGCGATCCCCGCGCCGTCAAATACTAACGCGACGAAGGACACGCTACCCAAAGACGCTGCACCAAAAACTTTTTTGCAAAGGTTGCTTCCGTTGGGCGCTGCCAAGGCGAAACAGTAGTTCAGCTTTGTTTACCCATCACTTGCCCCGCCGCTCTTACGCCGGTTTCCTGCGCGCCATGTGCGGTCGAGAAGAAATGCGGCGATGTTGCTTCGCCTGCGAAAAACAAACGGTCGTTCAATTGTGCCGCAAGAACCGCGCGCTTGTCCGCGTGCCCTGGCAATGCATGTGAATACGATCCGTGCGCGAATGGATCGCGCGCCCAACGCGTCTCGGCCAGCGGCTTGAGTCTCTTGCGGTAATCTGAGCCGAGCATCGAGACGATCTCGTCGATGCTTGTTGCGGCGAATGCGCCGTCGCCTGCGTCTTCCAGTTCGCGCGCAAATTTACCGCCGAAAAAACCTTCGATACAATTTTGGCCGAACGGCCGCAAATGATACGTGCCCATCGCAGTGCGCATGGTCGCGCCCCGCAGACTGCCGTCCTTCGGCATGGGATTTTTCGAATCTTGTGGCTCATCGAGCGCGAGCATGACTTTATCTGCGAGTCCTAGCGGCAACCCTGCTGCGGCTTCTATTTTTCCCGGCAATGGTGGGCGAAAACGAATCGATTCATTCGCGATAAGATTTGTCGGCGCGGTGATAATGACTTTGCGCGCACTCAACGCGCCGCGCGAGGTTTCGATTTTGATCCGCACGCCGGAATGATCGATCAGCGTAACGAATGTATTTAGAGACACCGAACATGGCGCGCCATACGCTGCAACGAGTGCGCCGTAGCCCCGCCGCACGCGCCAATTTATCTCCGTGTCCTCGTAAGCATCCATATCGAGATTGGACACTTGATCGAGTTCGACACCGTTGACGTAAGTCGAGATCGCATCGATCATCGGATTCCAGCGATTGCCGGGCTCGAGATATTTGCTGGCGGCGCTGTCGCGACCGGACTGCGCGGCCTTTTCGGCGCGTTCGTAGAATGCGTCGAGCGCAGTAATGAAATCTGCACGTTCGGCTTGCGGGAAAACCTTTTCGTACACCTGCTCGCGCCACGGCGGGCGTGTTTTATCGATGTCGAATCCGAGTGTCTTTGCAATGGGCACGAAATTATTTTCGTCGGCGGAATGCAGCCAGCCGCAGCCGTAATCGAACACAATGTCGCCGGGAAGGATAACCGTGTGAGCTCGCCCCCCGAGGCGGTCGCGCGCTTCCAATATGATGACGGAAAGTCTGGAGTTTTCAAGCGCGCGCGCGGCAGCGATGCCGGCCGCACCTGCACCCACAATCGCAACGTCAATTTCAGAATGGAGAGACATGAGGCAGCTTTCGCGATTTTTCAGGTATTTTCAGGTGGCGTGATGCGAACAAAACGCTGCTCCATGACTTTCTCGCCCCACTGATTTCCTGCGCGCTCCTCGGCCAAAGTGAAGCCGCTGGATTCGTAAAGGCGTCGCGCTGCATCAAGTCCCTTAAATGTCCAAAGTTGCATTTCGCGAAAGCGATGTTGGTCGCTGAATAAAATGGCAGTGTCCAGCAAACGGCGTCCAATACCGCTGCCGCGCAGTCCATCGCCAACGATGAACCAGCGCAGATGCGCCACGCCCGGTCCCAAATCTTCGCCGTCCACGGCGACCGTTCCCACGATGTGTCCGTTCTGCCTCGCGAACCAAAATTGATTGATTGCTTTTTCGGGCCGTTTGAAAAAATCGCCGACGCCCGCCGCCACAGTCGCTTCGAACGCGCGGCCGAAGCCGACGGTTTGCGCATAGTAAAGCGCGTGCATTTCGACGCAGCGCCCGATTGCGCCGGGTTGATAGCCTGTCTGGATTTCCAACACGCGTTCCTCTGTCGGCACGTCGAGCATCCAGTCTATCGTAGTCTGTCATCAAGTCATGCCGCCAACCTGCATGACTGTATTGTCGCGTAAAAAAGCCCAGCAGGGCAGCCGGGCTTTTTGAAAGTAGAAATCCGCAGAAGCGGTTGCGACAACTTAACCCGCCAACGCTTCCTTGGTCTTGCTGGCGCGTTTGCGATCGGTGGCGTCGAGCTGACGCTTACGCAAGCGAATAGACTTCGGTGTGATCTCGACCAACTCGTCGTCCTCGATATAGGCCAGCGCCTTTTCCAGCGTCATGCGGATCGGCGGTGTGAGACGCACCGCTTCATCCTTCGAGGTGGTGCGGATGTTGGTGAGCTGCTTGCCCTTGAGAATGTTGATTTCGAGATCGTTGTCGCGGGTGTGCTCGCCGACGATCATGCCTTTGTAAACTTTCCAACCGGGTTCGATCATCATCGGGCCACGATCTTCCAGCTTGAACATCGCGTATGCAACAGCCTCGCCCTGATCGTTAGAAATGAGAACGCCGTTGCGGCGGCCCTGAATGTCTCCCTTGTAGGGGAGATAATTGTGGAACAGGCGGTTCATGATCGCGGTGCCACGCGTGTCGGTCATCAACTCGCCCTGATAGCCAATGAGACCGCGTGTCGGCGCGTAGAACACCAGACGCAGGCGGTTGCCGCCGGACGGGCGCATCTCGATCATCTCGGCCTTGCGCTCGCTCATTTTCTGCACGACGACGCCAGAGAACTCCTCATCGACGTCGATCACGACTTCTTCCACAGGCTCCAGAAGCTGACCGGACTCGTCCTTGGTCAGCACGACGCGCGGACGCGACACCGACATTTCAAAGCCTTCGCGGCGCATTTGTTCGATCAAAATCGCAAGCTGCAATTCGCCACGGCCCGAAACCTCCATCGAATCCTTGTCGGTGGCCTCGACCACTTTCAGCGCGACGTTGCCTTCAGCCTCGCGCAGCAAGCGATCGCGGATCAGGCGGCTCGTGACCTTGTCGCCTTCGGTGCCGGCGAGCGGCGAGTTGTTGACGATGAACGACATCGACACAGTCGGCGGGTCGATCGCCTGCGCCTGAATAGGCGTCTCGACCGACGGATCGCAGAAGGTGTCGGCGACAGTGCCCTTGGGCAGACCCGCGATGGCAACGATGTCGCCGGCTTCGGCGACGTCGATCGGTACGCGCTCAAGGCCGCGGAAGGCGAGAATCTTGGTGATGCGTCCGTTCTCGACGGTCTTGCCGTCGCGCGACAGAACCTTGACCGCTTGATTCGGCTTCACCGAGCCCGACGCGATGCGGCCAGTGATGATGCGGCCCAAATAGGGGTTCGCTTCGAGAATGGTGCCGAGCAGGCGGAATGGACCTTCTTCGACGGCCGGCGGCGCGACATGCTTGATGACGAGATCGAACAGCGGCTTCATGCCGTCGTCGTGCGAGGCATCTGGCGTCGTGCCCATCCAGCCGTTCTTGCCTGAACCGTAGAGAATCGGAAAATCGAGTTGATCGTCGGTGGCGTCGAGTGCTGCGAACAGATCGAACACTTCGTTGACAACTTCAGTGATGCGCGCGTCGGGGCGATCGACCTTGTTGATCGCAACAATCGGCTTCAATCCGAGCTTGAGCGCCTTGCCGACCACGAACTTGGTCTGCGGCATCGGGCCTTCAGCGGCATCGACCAGAACGATCACGCCGTCGACCATCGACAGGATACGCTCGACCTCACCGCCGAAATCGGCGTGGCCCGGTGTGTCGACGATGTTGATGCGGGTGTCATGCCATTCGACCGAGGTGCACTTGGCAAGAATGGTGATGCCGCGCTCGCGCTCGAGATCGTTGGAATCCATCGCGCGCTCGACTTGCCGCTGGTTGTCGCGATAGGTGCCGGACTGCTGCAGCAGTTTGTCGACCAGCGTGGTCTTGCCGTGGTCGACGTGGGCGATGATGGCGATGTTTCGCAGTTTCATGGTGTCACCGGTTCGGAGCGCGCGGGCGGCTTTGAAAAACCATCGCCCAAAAAAATCCGGCCCGGTTCACAATGAACCGGGCACGCTGTACTCGTTGCGGCGCAATATAGTCAGCAACCGCCCAAAAACAATGATTAAGTCGCTGTTTTCGGCACTTTTACGCGCATGCTTAAACCCTTAAGCGACGCGAGACCGGCCATTTCGCGCGGGTTTTTCCGGCAAATCGGCCAAAACAGCTTTTCGGTCGGCCACGGCGTTGTGGAACTGCTCCAGCGCAATACTGAAGGCCGTCAGCGAGCCTTCTTCGATGGCGCCGTCCTCGAAACAATGCAGCGTGTCGGACATGATTTCGTCGGCCTCCGCCTGCATGGAATCGAGCTCGGCCAACGACGCCGAATGGCGTGCGATCTTCAACATTTCGAGCAGGCGTTCGCGCAGCGATGTGTTGGATTCGCGCTCGTCGCGCCGCATGTAGCCGACGAACCATGCGCCGATCGAGCCCAGCGCGGAGAGGCCCATCACGCTGCCCCAGAGATAATCGCTGTACTTGTCGAGGAAGGATTTTTCTTCGCCGTCGATATAGGCAGCCGCACCCGGATGAACCGGGATCGCGGCGTCTTTGTCGGTGTCCGGCGTCTCCAGCTTGGCGGACATCGGAAACTCGGACTGCACCTGCTGGCGGATCGAAAACAGTTCGCGCGTCAGCGCCGCGGCGGTGGTTTCCGACAGAGATTTTCGCGCGACGATATGATGCGCGAATGTGATCGTGTCGATCTTGTCGTCGGGGCGTGCGGGTTTCGTGCCGAACGAACCGGCGGGGATTTCTCCCGCCTCGTAAGCGGGATATTTCTGCGCGATGGCGTCGCCGGTATCGAGGCCCAAAAATACCGGCTCGGCGCTCTTCGACGTCACTGCGATTGCATCCGCCGTGATCTTGCTGTTGAGCGGACCGACCGCGAGAAAAGCGTCGATCTTATCTTTTTCGGCCTTTAGGGCTTCGGCGAAATTCGTAGTCGAGAACTGCACGACCTGAACGCTTTCAGGCTTCACGCCTGACTGCAAGAGAATGACTTTCAGCAAGTTCACGTTCGCCTGCGTCTTGCCGATAACGCCGATACGCTTGCCTGCAAGTTGCTCGATCTTGCTGATTTTCTTTTTGCCGATGTCAGGCGCCCACAGCACCGCGAAATTCTTGCGGATGATCGCAATGGCCTGCGCGTCTTTCGGCAGATCGAGATCGCCGCGCACAACCGCAAGATCGCTCGTGCCTGCGCCGAGGCTTGCGGCGCTCGCGGTGGTGCCGTCGGTGACGATGGGCCGAAGTCGGACGTATTTGCGGTTCGACGTAAAATTCTGGGCGACGGATTGCACTAGCTTGACGTCGTCGCTGTTGGGCGGGCCGACGGCAATTCGCAAAGTTACCGGGCGATACACAAAATAGGTCGTGCCACCGACAGCCGCGATGGTTGCCAATATAGCGGCAAGGACAACCAACATTCCTCGGGAGGATTTCTTACGCTGCGCTGGGCCGCCGGCGCGCGCGGGCGTTCCGGACGCAATCGATCTCTTGAGCTTGTCACCGATAGCCATGATTTAAGTCGCCTTTGTCGCCCCTTATAGCCCCTTGGCGTTGGCCGCTATTCGGGCGGATCACTAACATATTTGCCGGGAATTGGGCACCGTCGTTGCCGTGTCTGCCGCTTCCCGCAACCTAAATGTCTCCAAGCTGTTCTAGGGTGTGGTGTGTTGCTGTGTCAGTCAAGTTCAGGTGAAAATGGAGGATATCATGGTGGAGAGGCTGTCGGCTGACGCCCGCAAGCAGGCGCTGGGCAAGCTGAAGGGTTGGTCGGATGTTCCCGGCCGAGACGCGATTGGAAAGACATTCACGTTCAAGGATTTTAATGAAGCCTTCGGCTTTATGACCCGCGCAGCGCTGGTCGCCGAAAAAGCCGATCACCACCCCGAATGGAAGAACATCTACAAAACCGTTGAAGTCGTGCTCTCCACGCATGATTCAGGCGGCGTCACAGCCAAGGATATTGCGCTTGCGGAGGCGATGAACGCCATAGCCGGCTGAAATTCGGCCTTGTGGAGGATTGGGCAATCCCCAAGTAATCCTGAGCAACTGTTGAGAAAGCGGGCGCATGGCGCGCTCTATCGGGAAAGCAATCATGGCCTCCGAGGACACGGTACATTTCGGTCCGGCTGAAAAAATGGCGAAGGATCCGAAGAAAGTCCGCCGGGATTTTTGGATCAAGCTCAAGCGCGTCGCCGTGAAACTTCCTTTCATCGAAGACTTGCTCGCGGCTTATTACTGCGCGTTCGACCGGCAAACGCCGCGCCATGTGCAGGCGACGTTGCTCGGCGCCATCGCGTACTTCATTCTACCGTTCGATTTTATTCCGGACATGCTGCCGATCCTCGGCTTCACCGACGACGCAGCGATTCTCGCGACCGCGTTGCGCATCGTCTCGAGCCACATCACGTCGGAGCATCGCGACGCCGCGAAGGCGGCAATGGCGCGCGGGCTTGAGGAAGACGCGATCGTTTAAGGATTCAAAATCACCTTGCCCATCGCCTGACGATTGGCGAGCACTTTGAGCGCATCGACGGTTTTGTCGAGCGGGAATGTGCGATCGACATGCGATGAGATTTTCCCCTCCGCCGCCCACTGCATCAGCTTTTCCAATGCAGCACGGCCGTGTTTCGGATCGCGCTTCATATACGAGCCCCAGAACACGCCGCGAATGTCGCAACCTTTCAGCAATGCAAGGTTGAGCGGGATTTTCGGAATCTGTCCGCCGGCAAAACCAATCACCAGAAAACGTCCCTTCCACGCCAGCGAGCGCACGCCGATTTCGGCGAAATCGCCGCCGACCGGGTCGAACACGATATCGATACCCTTCTCGCCGCCGAGACGTTTTAGTCCCTCGCGCAAATCTTCCTTGGCGTAATTCAGCGTCATGTCCGCGCCGTGTTTTTTTGCAAAGTCCAGTTTTTCATCCGACGAGGCGCAGGCGATGATTTTCAAACTGAGAAGCTTGCCGAGTTCGCACGCCGCCAAACCCGTACCGCCGGCCGCGCCGAATATGGCCAGCGTTTCGCCGGGTTTCGGATCGGCGCGATCCGCGAGTGCATGATACGCAGTGCCGTAAATCACGATCACGCCTGCGGCGCGATTGAAGTCGAGATTGTCCGGAATCTTCACGATCGACGTCACCGGCACCGCGACCTTTTGCCGTGCGCCGTTATGACCGATCGAGGCTGCGACGCGGTCGCCAACTTTCACGTCAGTGACGCCCGCGCCTACGCTCTCGATCACGCCCGCGATTTCCGCTGCCGGTGAAAACGGAAACGGCGGCTTCACTTGGTACTTGCCCTGGATCATCAGCAGGTCGAAAAAATTCAATGCCGCAGCCTTGATGGCGATGACGGCTTCTCCCGGACCCGCGACGGGATCTGGAATCTCCGTCAGCACAAGATCGTCGGGACCGCAGAACTGCGAACAAAGAACGGCTTTCATGGACACACCTGAAAATGAAAATTGGAACCTGCGCGATAATTCTTCATGGCGGATTTGAGGCCGCCCGACAATTCAATTCGTGCTCAATTCCTGCGCTCGAACATTGTTCGCATCTGCGCAACATCGCAACTGCCTTTCCAAAAATGCAATTCCCGTCTATTCCAGAGCATCGATATTCGTGAACGCCGCCACATTCGCGCGGCCATCATGCAAGCGAGGCGCGATCATGTCAGGTCCGGAAAATTCCCTGCGCCGAGCGCTGTCCATCGTGGCGGCGGCTGTTATGGTTTGCGGGTTTTCGGCAACGGCACATTCGCAAAGCGCGTCTGCTCCGAAAGCTGCGGCAAAGGACGCCGCAAAGACGGCACCCAAGGCTGCTGCGAAGGATGCGAAAAAAGATACGAAATCATCCGCACCCGCAAAACCTGGCGCTGCGACCGCCGCAGCCGGTGGAACTGAGCCTAATCTGATCGGACAGTTCGGCACATGGGGGGCCTATACGGCAGCACCCAACGGCAAAAAAGTTTGTTTTGCGCTTGCGAAACCCGCATCGTCTAAAACCAATCCGCCGAACAAGCCGCGCGATCCCTCATACGCGTTCATTTCGACGCGGCCTGCGGAAAAAGTCGCCAACGAAGTCTCGGTCATGATCGGCTATCAGCTCAAGCCCGGTTCGGAGGGCTCGGTGGATATCGGCAGTTCGCATTACGCCATGTACGCGCAAGGCGATGGTCTCTGGATCAAGAACGCCGCCGAGGAAGATGCGCTGATAGCCGCGTTGCGCAAGGGCGCCGACGCGACCGTGAAAGGCACATCGGCCAAGGGCACCGAGACCATCGACACTTTCCCGCTGAAGGGTCTTGCTCAGGCGCTGGATAAACTGGCGCAGGAATGCAAGCGATAGACGCCGTGAACGGCATCCGCGACGTTATTCTTAAACTTTTGTTGGTGGTGGCCGTGACGCTAGGCTGCGGCATCGTCGGATTCGTCGTGCCGCTGCTGTTCGACCGCGACGTCGGCGGCGCATTGGCCTCGGTCATTTTCGGATCGATTGGCGTCATCCTCGGCATCTTTTTGGGGCTTTTCGTCGCTCGGCGTGTTTTCGATTGAGGTCGTGACACCTATCTATGGCACCTATCTAGAGCCCGTTGCCTTCGCTAGAACCATGCCATGACATCTGAGCCGAACACGTCGATGAACGCGCCTCTCGAAAAGATCGCGGAAGAGCGTTACGTCGCTCCCGATAGACCTTCTCTGATAGGTCTGTCGCGCGAGGAATTGTCCGCACGTCTCGGCGAACTCGGCGTTCCTGACAAGCAGCACAAGATGCGCGTCGCGCAGCTCTGGCACTGGATGTATGTGCGCGGCGTGCAGAGTTTCGCCGACATGACCAGCGTGTCGAAGGATTTGCGTGCGCAACTCGAATCCCGCTTCACCGTGGATCGTCCTGAAGTCGTCGCCGAGCAAGTCTCGAATGACGGCACGCGCAAATGGCTGTTGCGGTTGCCGGGCGACGGTGCAGGACGCGCCCATGAAGTCGAGTGCGTCTATATTCCCGAAACTGATCGCGGCACGTTGTGTGTGTCGTCTCAAGTCGGTTGCACATTGAATTGCTCGTTCTGCCACACCGGTACGCAGCGCCTGGTGCGCAATCTCACCGCCGGCGAAATTGTCGGCCAGGTGATGGTGGCGCGGGATCGTCTGAATGACTGGACCGATCGTGAAACGCCGACCGGATCGCGGCTCGTGACTAATGTCGTCATGATGGGCATGGGCGAGCCGCTCTATAATTTCGACGCGGTGCGCGACGCGCTTTTGATCGTGATGGACAATGAAGGCATCGGACTGTCGCGTCGGCGCATTACTCTGTCCACATCCGGCGTGGTACCGAACATCGCGCGCACCGGCGACGAGATCGGCGTCATGCTGGCGATCTCGCTGCATGCGGTGCGCGACGAGTTGCGCAACGAACTGGTGCCGCTCAACAAGAAATATCCGCTGGCTGAATTGATCGACGCCTGCCGCGCCTATCCCGGTTCGTCCAATTCGCGGCGTATCACGTTCGAATATGTGATGCTGAAAGGCGTCAACGATTCGATGGAGGATGCAAAACTCTTGGTGACGATGCTCACGGGCGTTCACGCCAAGATCAATCTCATTCCGTTCAATCCGTGGCCGGGCACCAAATATGAATGTTCGGATTGGGACCAGATCGAGAAATTTTCCGAGTTTATTTTCAACGCGGGCTTTTCGTCGCCGGTACGGACGCCGCGCGGACGCGATATTCTGGCGGCCTGCGGGCAATTGAAGTCAGAAACCGAAAAGCTGTCGGTGCGCGAGCGTGATGCGCTGCGCGCGATGGCGATGACGGATTAATGATGTTGGATTGAGAGTCGCTGGCGCTAGCTCGTCGTTGCGAGGAGCGCAGCGACGAAGCAATCCAGAAAATTGGGCTAGGCCAGGCCGGATTGCTTCGCTTCGCTCGCAATGACGAAAGTAATCCTATGGCGCTGATCGGACGGCTGTTCGCAATTGTCTTCGGATTTCTCGGCGCATGTTTCGCGGCGGGAATGATCGTCGTTTTTGCGATCCTGATTCCCGAGATGTCGAACGGGACGCTCGATGCCGACGGCATCAATCTCATCATCGGCTTCGGCTTTATTCTGATCAGCGGATTTGCGCTGCTGCCGGCGCTGATTTTAATTCTCGTCACCGAGGCGTTCTACATCCGCCACATCCTCGCTTACGCCATCGGCGGAGCGGTCGCGGGCGCGTGCTGCTATCTCGCCTTCGTGCCGTTCGACACGGTGACGATGAGTTTCACCGGCGTCGTGCGCCATCATCTCGAAGTGATGGTCGGCGCAGGCGTTGTTGCCGGCGTGGTGTATTGGCTGATCGCGGGACGTAACGCGGGAATCTGGCGCGGCGCTACTGAGCAGCGGTAGCGAAGCTGCTCGCCCACATTTTCAACCGTCATTGCGAGGAGCGCAGCGACGAAGCAATCCGGTTTTTTTGTTACGGTGGATTGCTTCACTTCGCTCGCAATGACGGAATTATTTCTTCGCCCAGCGCAGCGCCTGTTCGAGACGGTCGTTGCCCCAGAACAATTCACCGCTTTTCGTCGTGAATGTCGGCGCACCGAAGAAGCCGCGCTTCTGCGCTTCCTCGGTATTGCTCCGCAACTCGCCCTTCACCTCGTCGCTCTGTGCTTTGGCCACGACAGGCTCCAGCGGTACTTTCAGTTTCGCCAAAATTCCGCCGATCACTACCTGATCGGAAATATCCTTGTTGTGCGAATATTCGGCTTGAAAGACTTCGCGGCTGAAATCCTCGCCCCACCCCTCCTTGAATCCGATAATGCCGACACGCGCCGCCAGAACGCTCGACTGCGGAAACTTGTCCGGCCATTTGAAGCCGACGCCGATTTCCTCGGCGGAGCGTGCCACGTCGCGGATCATGTGCTGGCCCTTCACCGGAAACAGATTGAACGGCGAATCCTTCATGCCCTGCGAGACGAACACCGGTCCCAGTAGAAACGGCTTCCACGCCACATCGACGCCGGCCGCTTTCGCCAGCGGAGCGATACGCATTGCGGCGAGGAACGAATAAACCGACGAATAGTCGAACCAGAAATCCATCTTGGCGTTAGACATGAACCGCGCGCTCCCTGACATTTTTTGAACTGATTTAAGTTAACGCTAGCAGCGCTTTCACATTGTGGCCAGCCGCCTCAATCGAGTGCTTTTCAGCCATGCGCGCGTCGGCTACACAGCGGCCATGAACCGGACCGGCCTTTATATTGCGCTCGGCCTTGCGCTGCTTTTCGGATTGCTGTTCGGGCTCTATCCCGAACTCGATCTGAAAGTCGCAGCACTGTTTTATGATACCACGACGAAAACATTTCCGCTGAAGGCAAGCACATGGGCGGCGATCGCGCGCGACGGCGCGATGTGGATCGCGTGGGCGTTCGTGCTGCCGGCGCTGGGCGCGCTGATTGTTAAACTCATACGCCCGGTGAAGCCGCTGATGATGTCGGGACGAACGATGCTGTTTCTGCTGGCAACGATTTTTCTGTCGGCGATTGTGCTGTCCAACATCGTGTTCAAATCGCATTGGGGCCGTCCGCGTCCCGTCGTCGTCACGCAATTCAACGGCACGCTGGAGTTCAAGCCGTGGTGGGATCCGCGCGGCGCGTGTCCGACGAACTGTTCGTTCTTCTCCGGCGAGGGCGCGACGGCGTTCTGGACCTATGCACCGGCAGCCCTTGCGCCGCCGCAGTGGCGTCCGCTCGCCTATGTTGGCGCGACGGCGTTCGGCGTCGTCACCGGCGGATTGCGCATGGCGTTCGGCGGTCATTTCCTGACCGACGTGGTGTTCTCCGGCATCGTCGCGTTTCTGGTGGTGTGGCTATTCTATGCACTGATCTATCGATGGCCGAAGACGCGGCTGACGGATTTTGAAGTGGACGCGTGGCTGACGCGCTTCGCGTGGCCGGGCTATCGCTGGAGGCAGAAACGATTGGGCCACGATGTCGGCGCATCGCCGCGCGTGCGGCGTGAAGACCAGGTTTGATGGCCTTTCCCTAATCGCGCGATCTTTCTATAGAGAACCGATCTGCCTATAGTCCCGCCGGAAACGGCGGCTTTCGGGCCAAATTCAATAGGTTTTGCAAAAGGCTTTCCATGGCTAAGGACGTCAAGAAGGTGGTGCTTGCCTATTCGGGCGGGCTCGATACCTCGATCATTCTGAAATGGCTGCAGACCACTTACGGCTGCGAGGTCGTGACCTTCACGGCTGATCTGGGGCAGGGCGAGGAGCTTGAGCCTGCGCGCAAGAAGGCGCTGTTGTTGGGCATCAAGCCGGAAAATATTTTCATCGAGGATCTGCGCGAAGAATTCGTGCGCGACTACGTGTTTCCGATGTTTCGCGCCAACGCGGTTTACGAGGGCCAGTATCTGCTCGGCACCTCCATCGCGCGACCCTTGATTGCGAAGAAGCAGATCGAGATTGCGGAAAAAGTTGGAGCCGACGCCGTGTCGCATGGCGCGACCGGCAAGGGCAACGATCAGGTGCGTTTCGAGCTCGGATATTATGCGCTCAAGCCCGACATCACCATCATCGCGCCGTGGCGCGAATGGGACTTGCGGTCGCGCGAACAACTGATCGCATTCGCCGAGAAAAACCAGATTCCGATTGCGAAGGACAAAAGAGGCGAAGCGCCATTTTCGGTGGACGCGAATCTTCTGCATGCGTCGTCTGAAGGAAAGGTGCTGGAAGACCCTGCGCAGGATGTGCCGGATTATGTGTTCTCGCGCACGCTGTCGCCCGAGCAGGCCCCCGACAAGCCGACGGTCATCACCATCGATTTCGAGAAGGGCGACGCGGTCGCCATCGACGGCAAGAAATTATCGCCGGCGACATTGCTCGCCAAGCTCAATGAACTTGGCAAGGCTAACGGCATCGGTCGACTCGATCTCGTTGAAAACCGTTTCGTCGGCATGAAATCGCGCGGCATGTACGAGACGCCGGGCGGCACGATTTTGCTCGCGGCGCATCGCGGTATCGAATCGATTACACTCGACCGAGGTGCTGCGCATCTCAAAGATGAGCTGATGCCGAAATACGCTGAACTCGTTTACAATGGTTTCTGGTTCGCACCGGAGCGCGAGATGCTTCAAGCCGCGATCGATCTCAGCCAGCAATATGTCACGGGACAGGTGCGCGTGAAGCTCTACAAGGGCAATGTCAGCGTGATCGGTCGCGAGAGCAAATACTCGCTCTACGATCAGGATCTGGTGACGTTCGAGGAAGGTGCTGTCGCCTACGATCACCGCGACGCTGCGGGCTTCATCAAGCTCAATGCGTTGAGATTGAGAACGCTGGGACAGAGGAAGCGGAAGCTGGGGCTGAAATAACCCGCTAGCGTATTGTCATCACCGGGCTTGTCCCGGTGATCTCGATTACCGAAGCAACGTGCTCAATTCATCGAGATGGCCGGGACAAGCCCGGCCATGACATTGTGATTGCAAAATCGCGGTTCAATCGGATATCCAAATAAAAAAGGCCGGGAAATTTCCCGGCCTTTTGTTTTGCGACGCGAGAGGCTTTAGCGTCCGCCCGGTCCGACGCCCGGCGGTGGTGGCGGCAACGAGGCCTGTCCGCCGTTCAAGAGCGGCGTGATGTTGCGGATGGTGACGCGGCGGTTACGCTGCTCCGGCCCGTCGGTCGGAATTTTCAGATACTGTTCGCCGTAGCCCTGCGATGTGAGATTCTCCGCAGGCACACCGAACTGCTGCGTGAGCAACGTCGCCGCAGATTCTGCGCGACGATCCGACAGCGACAGATTGTCGATGTCGTTACCGACGGCGTCAGTGTGACCTTCGATCAGAAACACCGTACGCGGATTTTGCTGGATCGCCTGATTCATGCCGTCGGCAATGACCTGCAGCTTCTGACCCTGATCGGGTGGAATGTCCCACGATCCGGTATCGAACACGATGGTATCGACATCGATGCTCGGCATGCGCTCGCGCACCGTCGGGCTGTAGCGGATTTCATCGAGCGAGTAGGGCCGCTCGATATAATCCACCGGCGGCGCGATCAGAGTCTGATAAATCAGATCCGGCGGCGCGTCATACGAATCCACGATGTAGCGGTCGCGCGGAATACGGATGATCGGCGGGGGCAGGAACACGAAGAAGCCGCCGACGCCGCGCGGGCCGCGCCGCTCGTTGTCGATGATGATGATTTCGCGGCCATCGGGTCCGCGGCGCAGACGCCGCTGCAAATTGCCATCGCGATCGTTGATCGTGATGATCTGCGTGCCGTCCGGGCGCACGACAATGGTGCGTTGGTTGGCGCCGTCCTGCTGCACGCGCACGTCACGCGCGCCGATGCGGAATCGATCGACCTCGCTGTGGCGAACGAACGATTGGCCGTTCGGGTCTTTGATAATCACGCGACCCGGTTCGGTAATGACGGTGCGGCCGCCAATGTTCTGCTCGCGCCGCTCGCCACGGAAGGAATTTATATTGTCCTGACCTGGGCCTCTTGTACCCGGCGCGATCGGTCTCAATGCAGTCGCCGGTTGCGGATTGACGCTTTGCAGTGACGGCAACGGCGAAGTCACGGCAGGCGCTTTTTGCGTCTGCATTGCCGGCGGAGAAATATTCGGTCCGCGATCGCCGCGCGGTCCATCGTTACGTGGCGCGCCTGGTCCGCCAACGGGCGGCGTTGTGCCCGAAGGCGCAACGCTTGGATTGATCGGAGTGACGGTGCCGTTCGGATTGAGCGGAGGGCCTCTGCGTTCGCCTTCCAACGGCGGGCCGGGTGGACGGTCAGTGCCGTTCGGATTGAAGGTTGACGGCGGACCTCTGCGCTCTCCCTCGAGCGGTGGACGTCCCGATGGGACATTGTTGTTCGGCACGACCGAAGGCGTCGCTGGATTTGTCGGCGCAGTCCTTGGTGGCGTCGTGGTCGTCACAGGCGGCGTTCGCGGCGGCGTGACATCGCGAATGTTCGGATTGCCGCCCGAATTACCGCCGGGTCCGTTCGGTCCACCGCGCTGGAATTCTCCGCCGCGCGGTTGAATAGATGGATTCGGAGTCTGCGTCGGGTTGACGCGAACTGGAGGCTGCACTTGTGGCTCGACCTTCGGCGGCGCCGGGGGAGTCGGCGGCGCAACGCGCGGTGGTGGCGGCGGTGGTGGCGGCGGCGGTGGTGCAGCACGCGGAGGAGGTGGCGGCGGCGGTGCCGCGCGCGGAGGAGGTGGCGGTGGCGGAGCGGGTGCTGCCTTTGGTGGCGGAGCCGGTGGTGCCGCCTTCGGTGGCGCTTTCGGTGCGTTCGGATCGACGGGTGCTGCCTGCGCAACGACGAACGGCGCTTGCAAAGACGCTTCGGCGAAAGCCGGACGTTGCGCGCTTTGAACGACTGCGATTGCAGTCGTGGTGAGAAGAAGAACCCGGAAATGTGTCATGGCGACCTGTATGTCTGAAGAAAAATTTTTGCCGAGAAACTTTCGCCGCTCAACGTTTGCAGATCAGTGGCCAGCGTTTGGGCGGGATTGTGGCGAAGTGAAAAACGCGCGGACTATTTTACGCCTTTAGGCGAATCATCGCACCTTGAATGAACGTACGTTAAGTTTGGTGGATTGAAAGCGGCATCGTTGTCGTGTTCTGCGATTGCGGTGCGACAATGATATTTCCCGCGTCGGTGTGAGAAATTCCAAAACTGGCGAGGTGCATCACCGGCCCGGGAGAATTTGGCCCTCCTGGTCCGCGCACCGGCACTTCGTCCGGTGGGTTGCCGGGTAATTCCTGCGGCTGTTTCGGTCGGGCGGGATCGTCGATCGGGGGCGGAATATCCGGACGCGGATTTCCCGGTGGGATTTCCGAAGGCGGCTCTTGCGGCTGCGGAGGTTTTGCGGGCGGCGCTTCCTGCGGATCCTGGATTGGCGGCGGCGTCATGCGCAGAAGATTTTCTGTGCTTGAAGCGGCTCCTGTCGCGGCTTTATTGCGCTGCAGTTCGCCATCGTCATTGCTCCCGGAAAGTGCGTTGAAGGCCTAACAGGCGGGCGCGGAATATGTTCCGGAATTGGGCTAAACCCCCGCAAAGGAGGGCTTTTTCGGGTCGATATTGACAATCGGCGCGGAACCAAGCATCGAATTTACCGGCGCGAAGACGCCAAAGCTGGGGAGACGACGATGCCGATTGCCTATTGGTGCGTTTTGGTTGCGGCGTTGCTGCCGATCGCGTTGGTCAGCTACGCCAAGATCGGGGTCGAGAGCGACAACCGTTATCCGCGCGAGGACTACGACAACCTTCCGCCGGCCAAGCGCCGCGCCTATGCGGCACATCAGAATGCCTACGAGAATTTTCCGTTCTTCGCGGTGGCCGTGATTATATCGCTGACGATGGGCGCGCCGGTCTCAACGGTCAATCTTTTGGCGATAGCCTACATCGTCGTGCGCGTGATCCACGGCTTGCTGTATATCAACAACGTCTCGACTGCGCGATCGTTGGCCTATGGCGTTGGCTTGCTCATCAACATCGCGATCTTCGTGATGCCTGCGTTCAAGTAACGCCGCACGACTTCAAGCGCGCAGCACCAGCAGCGTGTTGCTGCGCGTCTTGCCCGCGACCGCATAACCGCGCGCGATCATGTCCTTGATGCAATCGTTCTGCCATTCATCGCGCTCAAGATGCTCGATGGCGATCGCTTTCGGCCACAGCGCGCGTGGCGCATCTGTGAAAAACGGAATCAGCACACGATCTTCATAACCCTCGACGTCGATCTTGAGAGCGTCGATGGACATGATTTGATTGACGACCAGCACGGAGAGAAGCTTTCTTGCCGGCACTTCGATGCCGCTGTCCGTCGAAATGTGACTGGCACCTAGATTGTCGCCGTCGGTTTCGATCTTGAGTTTGCCGTCGATGTCGCCTGCGGCCGCAACGACCAATGAGAGATTTCCCAAATTTGACGCGCGCGCGTTGAAGGCGAGCCGTGCGCTGGCTTGCGGATGCGGCTCAATCGCGATCACGCGGCCTTCCTCGCCGACATGTTTTGCCAGCGGTATCGCATAGGTGCCAACATTGGCGCCGACATCGACGAAGGTGCCGCCCTGCGGCGTGTACTCACGCAGGAAATCCAATTCGGGCAAATTGTAGTCGGGGTTGAACAGCGCTCCGCGTTCGGTGCCGCTCGTCAAATGATGCAGCCGAAACGATGCGCCTTGATATTGCGCGTCGATGGGGCCAGGGCCGAGAAGATTTACGATCCGCGACAGCCAAGGCCGAAATGCGCCGCGCTTCAAACCGGAGCCATGCGCCGCGGCGATCACGGCGCGCTGCGCGGCGTTCGGCGCACAGGCGCCGAATGGCTTTTGCGTGTTGTGAGTGTCGCTCATGACGCCAATCTTTTTCCATCATCACGAGGAAACGCGAACCCTAACTGTCATCACCGGGCTTGTCCCGGTGATCCTGATAAGTTTGACGCGGTGCTCTTTTAATCGAGATGGCCGGGACAAGCCCGGCCATGACAAAAATAAAATATCGAGATCAGAATGACAGCGTCAGACCTGCCGCTCGACCATCTTCAATTTTAAATCGGCGATGGCTTCCGATGGGTTGAGACCCTTCGGGCAGGCCTTGGCGCAGTTCATGATGGTGTGGCAGCGATAGAGACGAAATGGATCTTCCAGATTGTCGAGGCGTTCGCCGCCGGCCTCGTCGCGCGAATCCTTGACCCAGCGATCGGCCTGCAACAAAGCGGCGGGTCCGAGGAAGCGTTCGGAATTCCACCAGTAACTCGGGCACGAGGTCGAACAGCAGGCGCAAAGAATGCACTCATAAAGTCCGTCGAGCTTGGCGCGGTCTTCCGGCGACTGCCGCCATTCTTTTTGCGGCGTTGGGCTTGTCGTGTGCAGCCAAGGCTCGATCGATGCGTATTGCGCGTAAAAATTCGTCAGATCCGGAACGAGATCTTTCACCACCGGCTGATGCGGCAGCGGATTGATCTTCACGCTGCCTGCATCGACATCGTGCATGTCCTTGGTGCAGGCGAGCGTATTCGCGCCGTCGATGTTCATCGCGCAGGAACCACACACACCCTCGCGGCAGGAGCGGCGAAACGTCAGCGTCGGATCGATATTGCTTTTGATCCAGATCAGCGCGTCCAGAACCATCGGGCCGCAGTCTGACGTATCGACGTGATAAGTATCGACGCTCGGATTTTGTCCGTCGTCTGGATTCCAGCGATAAATATTGAACTCGCGCAACTTTTCAGGCGCAGCTCCCGCCGGCTTCGGCCATTGCTTGCCGACGCTGATTTTCGAGTTTTTCGGGAGCGCGAATTCAACCATCGGCCTTGCCTCTGTCGGTCAACCGTTTGCATTTGTCATTGCCGGACTTGATCCGGCAATCCATCTTTCTTCATAAGATGGATGCGCGGGTCGAGCCCGCGCATGACGGTCAGTGTCTCAGTAAACCCGCGCCTTCGGCGGAATATACTGAACGTCGTTGGTCATCGTGTAGTCATGCACCGGGCGATAGTCGATGGTCGTGGTGCCCTTGCCGTCCATCCATGCCAGCGAATGCTTCATCCAGTTCTTGTCGTCGCGGTCCGGAAAATCCTCGCGCGCATGCGCGCCGCGGCTTTCGGTGCGGTTCGCAGCCGAATCCATCGTCACCACGGCCTGCGAAATCAGATTGTCGAACTCCAAAGTCTCAACCAGGTCGGAATTCCAGATCAGCGAACGGTCGGTCACGGACACGTCGGGTAGGCCGCCATAGACCTTGTGGATCAGCGTCTGGCCTTCTTCCAGGACTTCACCGGTGCGGAACACCGCGCAGTTATTTTGCATCACGCGCTGCATGTTCTCGCGCAGCTTCGCCGTCGGCGTGCCGCCGGAGGCATGGCGGAAATGATCCAGACGGCCGAGTGACAACTCAGCGGAGTTCGCCGGCAAATCGGGCTGTCGCGCGTTCTTTTCCAGCTTCTCCGCACATCGAAGTGCTGCCGCGCGTCCGAACACGACAAGATCGATCAGCGAATTCGAGCCGAGACGATTTGCGCCATGCACCGACACGCATGCGGCTTCGCCAATCGCCATCAAACCCGGCACGATCGCATTGTCGTCGCCGTCTTTCTTGGTGACGACTTCGGCGTGGAAATTCGTCGGGATGCCGCCCATGTTGTAGTGGACCGTCGGCAAAACCGGAATCGGTTCGCGCGTGATATCGACGCCAGAAAAAATCTTTGCAGACTCAGAAATTCCCGGAAGCCGTTCGTGCAACACCGCCGGATCGAGATGATCGAGATGCAGGAACAGATGATCCTTGTTCTTACCGACGCCGCGGCCTTCGCGAATTTCAATCGTCATCGCGCGTGAAACGACGTCGCGCGAGGCAAGGTCTTTTGCGGATGGCGCATAGCGTTCCATGAAGCGTTCGCCCTCAGAATTGGCGAGATAGCCGCCTTCACCGCGCGCGCCTTCCGTAATCAGACAGCCCGCCGGAAATATGCCGGTCGGGTGGAATTGCACGAACTCCATATCCTGCAACGGAAGTCCCGCCCGCAAAGCCATCGCGCCGCCATCGCCGGTGCAGGTGTGCGCCGAAGTGCAGGATTGATAGGCGCGTCCGTAACCGCCGGTCGCCAAAATTGTGGTCTGCGCGCGAAAGCGATGAATGGTGCCGTCTTCGAGTTTCAGCGCGACGACGCCACGGCACGCACCCTGATCGTCCATAATCAAATCGATGGCGAAGAACTCAATGAAGAATTCAGCCGCATGGCGCAGCGACTGGCCGTACATCGTGTGCAGCATGGCGTGACCGGTGCGGTCGGCGGCAGCGCAGGTGCGTTGCGCTTGGCCTTTGCCGTAGTCGAGTGTCATGCCGCCGAACGGGCGTTGGAAAATCTTGCCGTCGTCTGTTCGTGAAAATGGCACGCCCCAGTGTTCAAGCTCGAACACGGCTTCCGGCGCGTTGCGCACCATGTATTCGATGGAATCCTGATCGCCCAGCCAGTCCGACCCCTTCACGGTGTCGTACATGTGCCAGCGCCAGTCGTCCTTGTGCATGTTGCCGAGTGCGGCAGAAATTCCACCTTGGGCTGCCACAGTATGCGAGCGCGTTGGAAAAACTTTCGAGATGCACGCGGTGCGAAGGCCCGCTTCGGCGCAGCCGACAACGGCGCGCAACCCGGCGCCGCCTGCGCCCACGATAATCACATCATAGGTGTGATCTTCGATCGGATAGGCCGCGCCGTTCGATTTTCCGTTGGGGGCCAAGCGCTAAACTCCGGATGAAAGTTTCATGATCGCGTAGATCGAAGCGAGACCGACCGACCAGCAGAAAAAATGATTGCCGATGATCAGCGCGAGTTTCAGCTTCTCATTATGGATGTAATCTTCCAGCACGACCTGCATCCCGATCCGCATGTGCCAGCAGCTTGCGACCACGAACAGGATCATGATGATCGCAATCGCAGGCGAGCCGAGAATTTGCGAAGCTGCTGCCTGATTGCGCCCCACCAGCGTGAGAATCACGACGATCGCCGGGATGATCAGAAGAATCATCGCCACAGCCGTCACGCGCTGGCGGAAGAAATCCTGCGTGCCCGAGCGCGCCGAACCAAGACTGCGCACTTTTCCAAGTGGCGTGCGCATCGACGATGATTTTTCCAGATCGTGCGCGCTCATCGTGCGCCTCCGGCCGCATAGGCGATGATCCAAAGCAGAATTGTCAGCGTGATCGATCCGACCAGAGCGAAAAGCGTCAACCGCTCACGCTCGATTTTGCCGAACCCGTAACCGAGATCCCAGATCAGATGTCGCGCGCCGCCCAGCATGTGGTGCAGCAATGCCCATGTGTAGCCGAACACGACGATGCGGCCGATCCAGCTCGACGTGAAGCTCTGCAACGTCCCGTAGGCGCCGGGGCCGGAAGCCGTCGCGATCAGCCACCACGCCAAAAGCAATGTGCCGAAATACAGCGCTATGCCGGTCACGCGATGCACGATCGACATCGCCATCGTCAGCGTCCAGCGATAGGTCATGAACGGCGAAAGCGGGCGGTCGATCCGTGGGGTCATGAGCAGCTTCGACAGTTTGCAGACGACCTGAAGACGTCGCCGGCTGGCATGCGGGATCGCGTTAGACAATTTCTATTTACGGAGCGGACTGAGCAAGCGCAACGCCGAATTTGGCATACAAAGAACTAGCGTTCATAACTTCAAATTACCTTATACAAAAGGCGATTGTCAGGTATTCGGAATCCGCAGTTGAAATGTTAATTCATTTCTTGAACTTGAATTGGTATGTCGTGGCCAAAACGGCTACTTACGCGAGCCTCAAACCAAAAGAACGCCGATGATCGCGGGCCTGACAACCACACAGCTCCTCGAATTGTCAATTCTTCTTGTCACCACCGGCGCCCTTGCCGGATTTCTCGCAGGCATTTTCGGCATCGGTGGTGGCGCGGTTCTGGTGCCGGTGCTTTACGAATGCTTCCGCCTTGCGGGCGTTCCGCTCGATGCGCGCATGCCACTGTGTATCGGCACGTCACTCGCAATCATCATCCCGACCTCGATCAGTTCATGGCGCGCGCATCACAAACGCGGTTCGGTGGACATGACCGTGTTGATGAAATGGGCGCTTCCCGTCCTGCTTGGCGTCATTTTGGGAAGCGTGATCGCGCGCTACGCGCCGGAGAAACTTTTCAAATACGTATTCGTCGGCGTGGCGTGGTCGGCGGCGGCGCGATTGCTTTTGGGTAAAGAAGACTGGCGGCTCGGCGAAGATTTGCCCAAAGGCATCTTCATGAAGGTCTATGGATTCTTCATCGGATTGCTCTCGACGTTGATGGGCATCGGCGGCGGATTGTTCTCGAATCTCTTGATGACGTTTTATGGTCGCCCGATTCATCAGGCGATCGGCACGTCGGCGGGCTTGGCGGTGCTGATCTCGATTCCCGGCGCACTCGGCTACATTTACGCAGGGTGGCCCGCGGCTGCGCGCCATCCGGATGTCGTGGCGTTGCAATTGCCGTTCGCCGTCGGATACATCTCGCTGATCGGAACGCTCTTGGTAATGCCGACGAGTCTGCTGGTCGCGCCGCTCGGCGTGAAGGTCGCGCATCATCTGACAAAGCGGAAACTTGAAATCGCTTTCGGGTGTTATTTGCTGATCGTCAGTTCGAGGTTTGTCGTGAGTTTGTTGTTTGGGGTGTGAGAATTTTCTCGTCGTCCCGGCGAAGGCCATTTCTCTTTTTGTCATGCCCGGACTTGTTCCGGGCATCCCGACAAGCAAGGCACCGTGCCCAATCTATCGAGATCACCGGGACAAGCCCGGTGATGACAGAAAAAGAGCCGATTGCTGTCTGAACGACTTAGATTCTTTCACTTCGTATATAATTTCGCATACGTCTCCCGCAGCACGTTCTTCTGCACCTTGCCCATCGTGTTGCGCGGCAGATCGTCGACGAAGATCACGCGCTTTGGCATTTTGAACTTTGCCAGCCGCCCGTTGAGCGCTTTCATGACAGCGGCTTCATCGAGCTTCGCTTCCTTGCTGTTGACGACAATAGCCGTAACGCCTTCGCCGAAATCGGCATGCGGCAAACCTATAACGGCGGACTCAGTCACACCCGGAATAGCGTCGATCTCGGATTCCACTTCCTTCGGATACACATTGAACCCGCCGGAAATCACCAAATCTTTTCCGCGCCCAACAATGTGCGTGTAGCCGCGTTTGTCGATCTTTCCCAAATCGCCGCTGATGAAGAATCCATCCTTGCGGAATTCAGCCGAAGTTTTCTCCGGCATCCGCCAATAGCCCTTGAACACATTCGGGCCTTTGATCTCGATCATGCCGATTTCGTCGCGCGCGAGTTCTTTTCCCGTGTCCGGATCTGTCACGCGCACCGTGACACCCGGCAGCGGAAATCCCACCGCTCCCGGCACGCGGTCGCCATCGTAAGGGTTCGATGTGTTCATGTTGGTTTCGGTCATGCCGTAGCGTTCCAGCACCGCATGACCTGTGCGCGCCGACCATTCGCGATGGGTCTCGGCCAGCAGGGGTGCGGAGCCGGAAATAAACAGCCGCATATGCGCGGTGGATTGTTTGGTCAGATTCGGCGACTGCAAAAGCCGCGTGTAGAAAGTCGGCACGCCCATCAGCACCGTCGCGCGTGCCATGAGTTTGATAATCAGTTCAGGATCGAGCTTCGGCAGGAAAATCATTGTCGCGCGCGCGAACAGCGTGACGTTGCTCGCCACAAACAAACCGTGCGTGTGATAGATCGGCAGCGCGTGGATCAGCACATCCTGTTGCGTGAAGCGCCAATATTCAACAAGCGACAGCGAATTCGACGCGAGATTGTCGTGCGTCAGCATCGCGCCTTTGGAGCGGCCCGTGGTGCCGGATGTATAAAGAATAGCGGCGAGATCGTCGTTGGCGCGCGGGACGGTTGCGAAGTCGGGCGCTTGTTTTGCGGCACCTTCGGTCAATGACCCTTTGCCGTTGGCATCGAGCGTATCGACATTGGCTTTGACCTTCGCCGCAAGTTTGCCGATGCCGTCGACCTTCGAAGGGTCGCACACGACGATAGAAGGTTCGGCGTCGCCGATAAAATATTCCAACTCGTTCAGCGTGTAGGCAGTGTTGAGCGGCAGGAACACCGCGCCCACGCGCACGGTTGCGAGATACAACACCAGTGCGGGAACGGATTTTTCGGTTTGCGCTGCAACACGGTCGCCGGGCTTTACGCCGCGCGAGACGAGATAGTTCGCCATGCGACCGGATTGCGCGATCAGATCGCTGTAGGAAATGCGCGCGCCGTCGGCGGTCTCAATGGCGGTCTTCGACCCATCTGGGAGACCATCGAACAGGCGTGAAAACAAATTGGCGTTGGGCGCAGCGTTCATGCAACATTCCAGCGGAAGAAATTCTCGATTGAGATACACCAAAACCCCAACGCGCAGCAACGAAAGACCACCTTCATGAGCAATAACAAGAAACGCATCGCATGGATCACGGGCGGCGGAACGGGCATCGGGCTCGGCGGCGCGCAGGCGCTGGCGGCAGACGGATGGACCGTCATTATTTCCGGACGCCGCAAAGAGGTGCTGGACGATGCGGCCAAGACGATCAAGCAAGGTTGCGACGTGATGCCGCTCGATGTCGGCAACGCGGCTGACGTCGAGAAGGTTGCGAAAGCCATCGTGGCCAAACATGGCCGCATCGATCTTTTGGTGAACAGCGCGGGCCTCAACGTGCCCAAACGTAGTTGGGACGATGTGACGACCGAAGGATGGGACAAGGTCGTCGATATCAATCTGAACGGCGTGATGTATTGCATGCGCGCGGTGCTGCCGACGATGCGCGCCCAGAAAGACGGCTGCATCATCAACGTCGCGTCATGGGCGGGGCGTCACGTCTCGAAGATGACGGGGCCTGCCTACACCGCGACGAAACACGCCGTGCTGGCGCTGACGCATTCATTCAACATGGACGAATACAAAAACGGTCTGCGCGCGACGTGTTTGTCGCCGGGTGAAGTCGCAACGCCGATCATGAAATTGCGTCCTGTGCCTCCTTCGGCAGAAGACATGGCGAAGATGCTGCAGGCCGAGGATCTCGGAAAGACGATCGCGTTTGTCGCGAGCATGCCGCCGCATGCCTGCATCAACGAAATTCTCATCAGCCCGACCTGGAACAGAAGTTTCGTGACGGCGACGTTGTAAGCGCACATCCTGAGCGCGAGGCTAACCAAGTTATCTAGGTCGTCATCACCGGGCTTGTCCCGGTGATCTCGATTGTTTGGAAACCGCGCGATGTTTATCGAGATGGCCGGAACAAGTCCGGCCATGACAGTTTTATTGCAAATCTGAAACGCGGACGCGCGTGAATCTGGAACTCAGAATAAGTTTCACGCATCACGAAGAATTTTTGCTGAACCGCAGCCTTAATGCCCGCGTAGCTCTGACAACGGCGGCGCAACCGATGGTTTATCGGTTAGGCGCTTCCGCGGTATCCGGCGAATGATCGTCGGCACAATCCAATTCTATCGGGAGACGAACTATGAATAAGCGTATTGCACTGCTTTCGGCCGTTGCATTCGGCGCGCTGGCTCTGACTGCTCCAGTTCAGGCGCAGGACAAAATGTCGGGTGGCGAGAAGACCGTAATGGTCGGCGGCGCACCGATGTATCCATCGAAGAACATCGTTGAGAACGCTGTGAACTCGAAGGACCACACCACGCTGGTTGCCGCTGTGAAGGCTGCCGGTCTTGTGGATACCCTTTCGAGCAAAGGCCCTTTCACCGTGTTCGCTCCGACCAACGCTGCATTCGGCAAGTTGCCGAAGGGCACCGTCGAGACCCTCGTGAAGCCTGAGAACAAGGCAACCCTCACGAAGATCCTGACCTATCACGTCGTGCCGGGCAAGCTGAACGCAGCTGACCTGACCGATGGCAAGAAGCTCACTACTGTTGAAGGTGAAGAGCTGACGGTGAAGGCTGCGGGCGGCAAGGTCTCTTTGACCGACGCCAAGGGCGGCACCTCGAATGTGACGATCGCCGACGTCAACCAGTCGAACGGCGTGATCCACGTCATCGACACCGTGTTGATGCCCAAGTCTTAAGTGTTCAAGTCTTAAGTGTTGAAGTCGTAATACCACTACCTCGCGCGGCCTGAGTGTCCCACAGGACGTGAGAGATGGCGGGCCGGAGCAATCCGGCCCGCTTTTCTTTAAGCGCGATCAACAAATCTATTGGCTGCCTGCGCTTAAAGCGCGCAGTCTTGTGAAGCGGCGAGGTAACAAATCCGCGCTATGATCGTTAAGTTCATAGAGTGAATCGAAGGCGGGAAACCGCGAGGGAAATATGTCCAGCATCGCCACCAATCGAGTCGAGACGAAGACGACTGAAAAGGTGATTCAGCCCGGCTGGGTGCGCATCGTGCACTGGATCAATGCGGTTGCGATTGTAATGATGATCGGCTCCGGCTGGCAGATCTACAACGCCTCGCCGCTGTTCAACTTCACATTCTCACATTCAATCACGATCGGTGGCTGGCTCGGCGGCGCGCTGCAATGGCATTTCGCCGCGATGTGGCTGTTGGTGATTAACGGCCTGGTTTATCTCACGCTCGGCATCGTCACCGGGCGCTTTCGGAAAAAGTTGCTGCCGATCAGCGCGAGTGGCGTGATCGATGACACCAAAGCGGCGCTGACATTCAAGCTCAGCCACGACGATCTGTCGAAATACAATCAGGTTCAAAAGCTGCTTTATACAGGCATCATCATCGTCGGCATCGTCATCGTGCTGTCGGGTCTGTCGATGTGGAAACCTGTTCAGTTTCATTATCTGACATCGTTGTTCGGCGGCTACGACTTCGCGCGTTACGTTCATTTCACCTGCATGGCGTTGATCGCGGCGTTTTTGGTCATTCACATCGCGCTTGCGTTGCTGGTGCCGAAAAGCCTGCGCGCGATGATACTTGGGAAATAGCGCGTATTCCGCAAAAGTGGGAACCGGTTTTGCGGAATACGCGCAGGAGAAATAATATCATGTCTCGCATTCGCAAACTTCTCATTCCCGGCGTCGACAAGAACCTTCTTGTCAAGGACGCCATTAAATTGATGCCCGACATGGCGCGGCGGCGCTTCATCGCAGGCGGTGCGAGTCTCGGTGCGCTGACGCTGCTCACAGGCTGCGATGTGTCGGACAGTTTGTCGGCGGAATCGCTGCTGGTGAAAATGTCGAAATTCAATGACGCCGTTCAGGCCGCGATCTTCAATCCGAACACGTTGGCACCGGAATATCCTGAAAGCGCGATCACGCGACCGTTTCCCTTCAATGCCTATTTCCTCGAAGACAATGCGCCGAAGATCGACGGCAACACTTGGAAGCTCGAAGTCACGGGTCTCGTCGAGAAGAAGGGGTCTTTCACGCTTGAAGACTTCAACAAGATGCCGCAGCAAAAACAGATCACGCGGCACATCTGCGTGGAGGGCTGGAGCGCGATCGGAAGCTGGAGCGGCGTTCGCCTCAGCGATTTTCTGAAACTGGTCGGCGCTGACACCCGCGCGAAATATTGCTGGTTCCGCTGCGACGACATCGAGGGCTACACGTCGCCCCTCGACATGCCGACCGCGATGCATCCGCAGACGCAGATGACGCTGAAGTTCGACGACAAGGTTTTGCCCATCGGTTACGGCTTCCCGATGAAAATCCGCGTGCCCACGAAACTGGGATTCAAGAATCCCAAATGGGTCGTGTCGATGGAAGTCACCAACGACTACAAGGGCGGCTATTGGGAAAACCAAGGCTACAACGACTTCAGCGGAAGCTGACGACCCGCCCGTCCGAAACCCTCTCATCAGCGAAGAAAATTTGCCGCCGCGAATCAGGCTTGATTCGAGCGGGCGGGCAAATGTGCGTGCGCTGCACACCAAATGGGCATTGACGGCCTTGTGATAGTTCTTTCCCAATCGTAAATTTCAAAAACCAACGATATTTCAATAAGTTAAAAATTCCGGCACGAATTGTGCAACTTTGCCGCAGTGCGGTATGCGTTCGATTGCGTCAAACCCGTACCACCGCAATTGGATAAGAGAAATTCTGTGATTCCTCGCCTGCCTTACGCTGCCAGCCGGATGATCCCCCTGGTCATTGCGGTGTTTGCCGCCACCACGGTTCTCACAAACTGGCTGCTGTCGTCCTCGACCGAGGCCGTGGCGCAGGAGACCGCTTTCGCCGGGCCATCGAACGAAATTTCCAGCGTCAACTTTCGCAGCGTGGAAATCGCTATTCCGATGGACGACCATGGCATGAAGGCTGCGGGTATCTCCACGATTCACGTCGTGCGGGACCAAGGCCGCGCCGACCAGATATTTCCGGGCACAGTTTCGATTCCACAGTCGCAGTTGCGCATCATCTCGGCACCAGCAGGCGGCTTGATCGAAAGCCTTCTCGTTGCACCCGACGAGCCGGTCAAAGCGGGTCAGCCCGTCGCCCAAATTCGCTCGCCCGATCTAGTCGAGGCGCAGCGGCAGTTCCTCGCGGCATTGTCGGATGAGGCGCTCTCCGGCGACAAGCTGCATCGCGCGAAATTGCTTGTCGAAGGTAAGGCGCTTCCGGAAAAGGAATTGCGCATCGCCGAGTCCGAAGCCGCCATCGCGAAATCTCGGCTCGATGAGCGTTCGCAAATTCTCGGCCTCATGGGCATGACCAAAGACGACATCGAGACGCTGCGAATCTCGCGCGGCATCCAGAGCGCGCTGATCGTCAAGTCTCCCATCACCGGAACAGTGGTGACGCGTCACGCCAGCGCCGGCGAGCAGGTGAAATCGGCGGCACCAATTTACACGTTCGGCGAACTTGAGCCGCTTTGGGTCAACATCCAGATTCCGTCGCATCGCCTTGCGAATATTGCGATCGGCGCGCATGTGACGCTCGCGGCTTACGGCGTCGAAGGAAAGATCATCCGCATCGGCCGCACCATCGATCAATCGACGCAATCGGCCATTGCAATTGCTGAAGTGACATCCGGCGGCGGGCGTTTGCGCCCCGGTCTCGCGGTCAGCGCGACCATCCGTGTCGAACAGCCGAACATCGCCGAAGTCAGCAAGAACTGGTCGGTGCCTTCGACATCTGTTGTTCGCCATCGCGACCAATCGTGGGTTTTCACGAAAAGCTCGGACGGTTTCCGCGCACGGCCGGTTCAGGTCATCACGGAGTCTGCGCGCAACGTCGCAGTCCGCGCGGATTTTCATGCCAGCGACGAAGTCGCCTCGCGCGGGGTGCTGGCGCTGCTTTCGGAGCTGGTTGACGCCGACAAGGAGGAATAGTCCTTGCTGGCTTGGCTGGTCGACCTCGCGCTCAGGCAGCGCCTGATTACGATATTGGCAGCACTCGCGCTGTCGGCGTGGGGCATCTACTCCTATTCGAAATTGCCGGTGGACGCGTTTCCCGACGTCGCACCGATTCAGGTTCTGGTGTCGATGCGTTCGCCGGGCCTGGCGCCGGAAGAACTTGAGAGCCGCGTGACCGCGCCAATCGAGATCGCCGCGCGCGGCATTCCCAATCTCGTGAGCATGCGATCAACGACGCGTTATTCGGCGGCGCTGCTGACATTCGAATTCGCCGACGGCACCGACATTTACTGGGCGCGCGCGCAGGTCAGCGAACGCCTTCAGGAAATACGCGACCAATTGCCCGCCGGTACCGAGGGCGGACTTGCGCCCATCGTCACGGCATTGGGCGAAATGCTGATGTTCACGGTGGAGTCCGAGACTCTCAGCGTTCAGGAAATCCGCTCGCTGATCGACTGGACTATCAAGCCGAAACTGCGTGGGCTTCCCGGCGTCGCCGATGTCAACGTGCTCGGCGGATTTGTTCGCATCTTCGAAGTCGTGCCGTCCGCGCCCGCGATGGCCGCACGCGGCATCACCACCGACCAACTCGAAAAAGTTCTCGTCGCCAACAACCGCAACGATGGCGCGGGGCGCGTGCGCGAAGGCGAGGAAGCGCTTCTCGTGCGCTCCGAAGGTCGTATCAAAACCCTCGACGATGTGCGCAATACCATTGTCGCAGTGAAATCCAACACATCGGTTCGTGTGAGCGACATTGCGGACGTGCGCGAGGGCGCGATGCCGCGCAACGGCGTTGTGACGACGAACGCCGTAGGCGAAGCGTTGTGGACCACAGTGCTCGGTCTGCGCGGCGCGAACGCCAAGCTTGTGGTGAGCGGCGTCAAGCAGCGCCTGAAGGAGCTGGAGCCGCTGTTGCCGAGCGGCACAAAGATTTCAATCTTTTACGATCGCAACGAACTGATCGAAAAGGCGGTATGGACGGTGCAACGCGTGCTGATCGAGGCGATTGTCTTGGTCGTCATTCTGTTGGTGCTGTTTCTCGGCAATCTTCGCGCCGCCGTCGTGGTCGCGGCCTGTTTGCCGCTCGCGGTCCTTTCAACATTTGTCATCATGCGCCTGTTCGGATGGTCGGCGAACATCATGTCGCTCGGCGGACTTGCGATTGCCATTGGCTTGCTGGTCGATTGCGCCGTCGTTGTCGTGGAGAACGTCGAGCATCGCATCGGCGAGAAAACAAATCCCGATCTCAAAGCACGTCTGCGCATCACACTCGACGCCGTGAAGGAAGTCGGCGTGCCGCTGGTGTCGGGCGTCGTCATCATCATCACTGTGTTTTTGCCGCTGCTGTCGTTGCAGGGGCTGGAAGGGCGTCTGTTCAGTCCGGTTGCGCTCACCATCGGATTTGCGCTCGCATCCGCATTGTTGTTGTCGCTCACCGTCATTCCGGTGCTAGCGGCGTTTCTTATCAAGCACGGCAGCCATCAAGAGCCATGGCTGATTAGAAAGCTGCATAAGGGCTACGATCCGTTGCTGGCTAAGGCGCTGGACCGGCCGGGCACTGTCGCATGCGTTGTCGTCGCGGGCCTTGTCATCGCGGGCGTTGCGTTCACCGGCATCGGCTCGACGTTTTTACCGACGATGGACGAAGGCACGCCCGTCGTCTCGATCCGCAAATACCCGACCATCTCTGTCGATGAAGCCGCCGAAACCGATCTTTTGATCGAGAAGGAATTGAAGACCGCAATTCCGGAGATCGACCGCATCATGGCGCGCGCCGGTGCCGACGAACTCGGACTCGATCCCGCGCCGATCAACGAGACGGATTTCTTCATGACGCTGAAGCCGCGCGACACCTGGCGCGGCAAGGACACCAAATGGCTGATCGAGGAAATGCGAAAAGTCCTCGATCCGATCCCCGGCATCTCGTTCGCATTCGCACAGCCCATCGACATGCGCGTGCAGGAAATGATCATCGGCGCGCGCGGCGATGTCGTGGTGAAGATTTTCGGCGACGATATTCTGACGCTGAACAAAATAGGCCGCGAGATCGCAACCCAAATCCGCAAAGTCTCCGGCGCGACCGATGTGTTCGCGCTGCGTAATGCAGGTCAAAAATATTTCACAGTGAAGGTCGATCGCGCAAAAGCAGGTCGCCTCGGCCTCAATGCAACCGACGTTCAGGATTCGTTACGAATTTGGGTCGATGGCAAGCGCGTCGGCATCGTGCTTGAAGGCACGGTGCGCACGCCGATCGTCGTTCGTGGCGAGGAAGGCTTGCGCGGCTCCGCCGACGATCTGTCGCGCACGCCGATCGTGTTGCCGGGCGGCGGCACGGTCGAGCTTTCACAATTGGCCGACATCAAGGTCGAGGACGGGCCCATCCAGGTCATCCGTGAAGACGGCCAGCGGTTTGCAACCGTACTCGCCAACGTCGAGGGCCGCGATCTCGTGGGCTTTGTATCGGATGCACAGGCAGCGGTTATGAAGAATGTGCCGCTTCCATTGGGCTATACGCTCGACTGGGGCGGGCAATTCGAGAACCAGCAACGCGCCGCAGCAAGGCTTGCGATTGTCGTGCCCATCGCGCTGGCGATGATATTCCTGCTGCTGTATCTGACGTTCGGCTCGATACGCCAATCCATCCTGGTGTTTTGCAACGTGCCGTTCGCCTGTATCGGCGGCATCATCGCGCTGCGCATGTCGGGCGAATTTTTGTCCGTCCCCGCATCGGTCGGCTTCATCGCGTTGCTCGGCATCGCTGTCCTCAACGGCGTGGTGATGGTGACGTATATCAACGACGTGCTCATTAATTATCTCAACGAGCAGCGCGGCAATTTCACTTTGCGCGAAGCGATCATGGACGCGGCGCGGCGGCGTCTGCGCCCCGTGACGCTGACGGCGGCGATTGCGGCGCTCGGCCTCGTGCCGTTTTTGTTTGCGACCGGGCCGGGTTCGGAAATCCAGAAACCTCTGGCGATTGTCGTGATCGGCGGACTCGTGACCGCGACTTTGCTGACATTGATTGTGCTGCCGCTGCTCTATGAAAGATTCGGCCTGTCTCAGGCAGTCCGTCTGAGCATCGAGGGGATCGATCTTGCAGATGCGCCGCCCTCATGGGCGGAACAAAAATATCCGGAAGTTTTTGCGCGATGGCGAAAGTTCGCGCTCGCGGCGCGCTGGAAGCTCGCGCGGAATTTGGCGAAGGCACGCTCCGCAATTCCGTTCATCAAGGGCCGTCGTCACGACGCGCATTCACCGGCGGAATGAATTAGGCTTTTGCGCGCAACGACTTCTGAAAAAACGACAGCAATGCCCCGACCGCCAGCACTACTACCGAAAAATTCAGCGCGTAGGACAATGAACCCGTCGCGTCGGTGATTGCGCCTGTCGCAAACGGCCCCAGTGTTTGTCCAAGCCCGAATGTAATCGTCATGATGCCGATCACCTTCGGCCAAGTGTCCGGCGGATAATTCAGCCGCGCAAACGCCGTCGTCGCCGTCACCACCGCGAAGAACGAATTGCCGAAAACCAACGCTGACGCCGCGAGCCATAAGGGGGTCGCGCCGATCATGGCGAGCGCTGCTCCGATCGTCAGCACGGCCATGATGACGCCCATCGTCACGCCGCTGTCGCCGCGCGCCATCAATCTGCGCCAGATCCACGGCGAGGCGAACGCGCCCACACCGATGAGACACCAAAACGCGCTTTGCGCCGCCGCGTTGCCGCCCGCGTCGCGGACATAAGCGATCATGAAAGTCATGTAGGCGATATAGCCTGCGCCGAAGATGAAATAGGCGACGAGAAAAATCATCATCGGCTTCAGCGCAACCGGCGCGGAGGCAATAGCGCTTTCCGGCGCCTTGGTATCGATCGGGTTCATCAGCAGCGGAATCATCATCATCGTCGCGATCACCGCCAGCGCGCCCCACACGATCCACCATGACCCGGCACCGAAATGCTGCAATAAAAACGGAGCCGCCAATCCCGATACGATCAGGCCCAGTCCCGGTCCGGTGTAAAACAGCGACAGCAAAAACGCCGAGCGCTGCGGATGGGCCTGCGCAATCGTCGCCGCCAACGCGCCGCCGCCGACAAATGAAATCGCAGCGCCATATCCGACCAGCAGCCGCGCGAGGCTGAGCCAGACGATATTGCCGGAGATTGCACACATCGCCAGCGACACGATGGACATCAGCGCGCCGAGCCAGACCGTCCGAAATAATCCGAAGCGCCTCACGAACATTGCGCCGCCGAGCGCGCCTGCGAGATATCCCGCCGCGTTGATCGTGTTCATGAAGCCTGCGATCGCATACGACCAGTGCAGAGAATCCCTCATGTCGGGCAGCACCAGCGAATAGGCGAACCGCCCGATGCCAAGCCCAATTGCCGGCGCGAGCGACAGGATCAGCACCATGCGCGCGGGATTGGGCAGTTGCGCAATCGAATCGGGGGTTTTCACGAAATCACTCCGGCAGGCGCAGCACTGTGTCAGGTTGCGGCAGATTTGGCCAACCTCGAAGACGCAATGCCGTCTTGCCAATTGCGCAGGGGCGATCTAGCAAGTCGCGCGCGAGGAATTTCTCGCGAAATATTTCAACTGTCATGCCCGGCTTTATGCCGGGCATCCCGATCAATGAGGCACCGCGCCTGTTCAATCGAGATCACCGAGCATAGGCGAGCGTAAGCGACGCCGTTCTTAAGAACGGCTATGCTCGGTGATGACAACAACTCCAAGGCACTCATCTACAAGGCATTCGATATGACAACGCACAAGCTGCTGCTTCTACCCGGCGACGGCATCGGCACCGAAGTAATGGCGGAGGTGAAGCGCGTCATTGCGTGGCTCAACAAAAACGGCACCGCGAAATTCGAAACCGAGGACGGTCTCGTTGGCGGCGCGAGTTATGACGCCGATAAAGTCGCGATCACGGATGCGACGATGGCGCGCGCGCAGGCGGCGGATGCTGTGATCTTCGGTGCGGTCGGCGGGCCGAAATGGGCCGATGTTCCTTATGAGGCGCGACCCGAAGCTGGATTGCTGCGACTCCGAAAAGACATGGCGCTGTTTGCCAACTTACGCCCCGCGATCTGCTATCCGGCTCTGGCTGCATCGTCGTCGCTCAAGCCCGATGTTGTCGAAGGCCTCGACATCATGATCGTGCGCGAATTGACTGGCGGCGTTTATTTCGGCGAGCCGAAGACCATCACGGATTTGGGCAACGGCCAGAAGCGCGCCATCGACACCCAAGTCTACGACACTTACGAGATCGAACGTATCTCACGCGTCGCGTTCGAACTTGCGCGCAAGCGCCGCAACAAGATGACGTCGATGGAAAAACACAACGTCATGAAGTCGGGCGTGTTGTGGAAGGAAGTCGTCACGCAGGTTCATGCCCGCGAATACAAGGATGTCGAGCTTGAACATCAGCTCGCGGATTCCGGCGGTATGCAGCTGGTGCGCTGGCCGAAGCAGTTCGACGTCATCGTCACGGATAATCTGTTCGGCGACATTCTCTCCGATATTGCGGCGATGCTCACCGGCTCGCTCGGCATGTTGCCGTCGGCGTCACTCGGCGAGACCGATCCGAAAACCAAAAAGCGCAAGGCGTTGTATGAACCCGTGCACGGCTCGGCGCCCGACATCGCGGGCAAAGGCATGGCCAATCCGGTGGCGATGATCGCGTCGTTCGTAATGGCGCTGCGTTATTCTTTCGACATGCAGAAAGAGGCTGATCTGATCGATCAGGCGGTTGCCGCGACGCTGGCGAAGGGATTGCGCACCGCCGATATCAAGTCGGAGGGCGCGAAGATTGTCTCGACGTCGCAGATGGGCGAGGCGATTTTGAAGGAGTTGGATGTGCTAATCGCGTAGCTCGCGTAAAAAATTCTTTGGCATTGCAGCGGATCGAGTCATCGCCGAGCCACACCTTCATAATAGCTAACGCCACTTTTCCATTTGCCCGTTTGCATGCACCCGGCAAAAGATTGGGCGCAGTGGCCTGGAGCCAGGCTTCTATCGCAAGCCGCTCGAATTTTTGAGCATGTTGGGTCCGCCGTGAACTGCTTTGTTAGTTCTGCTACAGTGTTAGCTTGTCCTGGTTTGTCGGGCGATGCTGCTGGAACGTCTCGCTTGGCTGCGGGCGTCTCTGGCTTCTTATTCCTGACTTCGGTTTTTTCGCAAATGTTGTCTTCGCCGACTTCATAGCCGGTCTTGCAGGCGATCCTGATGCAGCGGTCGCTATCTGCCTTGTAACCGCGCTCACAAACCAATGGGCAAATGCGGCCTGGCTTGCTTTTGACTGCGTCGAGAGAATCGGCGGAGGCTATTTTCACGTCTAGCTTCATGCCCGCGTTCTTGTTGAAGGCTTCCATCGATTTCTGCGCGTTCGCATTCCACGACTCGTTAATGGCGCCCAAAACGCAGCCAACGCGCCGCAACTCGATCTGCAACTGCTTCGGAATATTGCCGAGGACAGCCGACGCGTCAGACTTCAGCGCGGATTGATCCAGCGTCAGCGCAGCGACGGGACCACCGGACTTCGCTTCACTTGCAGCCGTCTTGGCATCTTCAGCAGATTTCGCCTGAGCGACAGCCTTGGCGCGTTCCACTTCAAGCCGTTTCTCCTCGGTCTGCTTTGCTAATTCCGCTGCGACACGCGCCTGCTCGGCGGCCTTGGCCAAAGCCGCAGCCTTGGTTTGCTCCGCCGACTTTGCGCCCTCGATGGCGAGCCGCGTTTGATCCTCTTGTGCAGCTTTGGCTTTTTCCGTCGCCGCAAGTCGCGCGTCTTCGGCTGCAATTTTGTTGCGCTGCGCCTGCGCCAGCTTGGCGTAAAAACTCCCAGGGTAGGTCGAGATGAAATAGTCCCATGCTTCACGGGTGCCGACGCGTTCGGCGAGTTCGTAATCGCGCCGCAAAGCGGCATTTGCATCGATTGGCGGTGCGGCGGATTGCGTCGGGGCGGTAAGCGGCGCGGATACAACCGCAACCGCAGGAACGAGTGCGACGTCATTGCCGCCGAGCGAACCATAAACGAACGGCTCTTGTTTGTTGTTGGTCACTTTCAATACGTCGTCGCGCACGAAGCCGAAGGCTTTGCGCAAATCGAGACCAGGCGTTGTGAGGTGTTTCGCCAACGAAGATGCAAAGGGACTGTTTTTGCCATCGCCGTCGGACGCCGTCGATCCGGCCTTGGCGGCGAACGCGATCAGTGTGTTCGGGTTTGTCGGTTCGACTTTCGCAAGGCCTCGGCTAATAGCGCGCGTGCCGATGGTACGCTTCATTGTCTTGTTGAAGGGGTTGTCGCGACAAGCATCGAGTATCACGAGGCGTAATTGTTTTGCTGGCTCCATGACCGTCAGAACCCGGTCGAGCGATACCGCTTCATCCAACGCGTCGATGTCGCGCTCAAGTGTCGCGTCGATCGGGATGAGATAGTTGGCGCCGTCGATCTCGATGCCGTGACCCGCATAATAAATCACGGCGACGTCGGCATCGCGCGCCGTGTCGGAAAAGTCGCGCAATGCGCGCTTCATGTCGTTGGCTTTGAGATCGCGGCGCGAATCGACGAGATCGAATCCCGCGGCCTTCAATGTCGCGGTCATCGCACTGGCGTCATTGGTTGGATTGGAAAGCGCCACGACGTTCTGATACGCCGAATTACCGATCACCAGCGCCACGCGCTTTTCGGCGAGCGCCGGAATTTGGCTCGCCGTCAAAACCGAAAGCGTCAAGGCGATGACTGCAATCCGCAATGGTGAAGTTCCAAGAAATAAAACAGAAGAAATACGAGCTCAGTGTAAAGATCGCGCGGACGCCAGCAAGCCGCAAAAGGGCGCGTCATCGCCAAAGGCGAGCCTTCTTTAGAGGGCCGAAGTCGGGTCTCGGTTCAATCGACCGGCCGCAATTCGGCCACTCGATTCCGAGTCCGTCAGAATCTGGCCGCAAATCCTCTGCGGCGAAAGCCGGGCTTTTCGCGTTCAGGACGATGGCGTTTTTGAATCAGTAAAGCGGAAAACCCGTTGGGTATCCGCCGAGATCGTATGGCGTCAGGCTCAGCGGATTGCGCCCCTGATTCAGCCGATCGATGGTGCGGCCATACACATAGCCAGGCGGGATCGCATAATCGGTGAACTTGCGTTCGCCGGGCTGAACTTCGGTGCCTGCATCGAGCCATGAGCGGCGGGTGATGAACACGCGCGTGCGCGGGCCGGACATGTAGGAATAGTTCGGGCTATTGCCGTATGTGCGCTCATATTTCTTCGGCGCAGCAATGCCTTCCGATGCACTGAGGCTGAGAGCGGCAATCGCTGCCAGCGTCGCCAAGCTCACTGCACGGCCGACATTCGCGACCCAATTCTTCAAAGCCATCATGTCCTCGCAGGAATTCTCAAATTGCTGGCGCCATTTAGCCGTTTGGGTCGCGGGGGGACAAGGTGATTCCGGCCACACCCAGCGAGAATAACGGCCTTAGGGGCCGAAATGTTTCACGAAAAACAGGGGTTTAGTCGCTTTTTGACCGCTAAATCCGACCGCGCAGCCGTGGCTCCTGCGGCCCCGTGACCCAGTCTGCGGGGCGGCTGCTTGCAGCCGTGCCGCATCCACCGCGGCGTAACTCGGCACGCGCAAACAATTCGGCCACCTTGGGGTCGTTCCCCGCCGACAGCAGCGTCAGACGGTTGAGCGTGCAGCTGATCTGGGCGCGCAACGCCGCAGGAGAATCGCCCTGACAGGACCAGCCGCTCACGCGTAGGTTTGGCGTATCGAAAACCTTCGCAAAACCGAGACACGCTTGCGGCTTTGAGCCTTCGCCGCCAAAACGCAGCAGCGCGACGGGTCCGAATTTCGTGTCGATCACACCGGCTGTTTCCGCCTCGGCTGCGTTACGAAGTCCCATCCGTGCGGCAAGATCGGCGTCAGGTGCAGCAAACGCTTCAACCTCGGAACCGGGACGATAAATCTCGATTTCGGCGCTTGGCGCTTCGGTTGCCGTCGCCGCCCAACGCAAAATGTCCTTTCGGCCACCATCGGGATGCCGGAGAATTTCGTAAGCATCTGTTCTTCCAGCCAAATCGAGCTGGCTAATGGCGAATGCCGGGTGCGGACGGCTGGCTGGTGACCAGCCCGGCGCGACCGTCGCAGCCAAGGGAGCGGGAGCCGGCACAGCAGCGAGCAGATCGGCGGCAATCGTTGCCAATACAGCGAGCCCGCAGACATAGGCCAGCAGTCGCACGAACACGGCGTTGAATTCCTCGGCGAACGTGCGAAGGGCCGGATGAAAATCGGGCCGCGAGGGCTGATCCAGAACGATCGGGCTCATGCGCAAAGTCTCATTTCTTGAAATCCGGCCTGAGAAATCTGGCGCTAATTCCGCTTGCGACGGCATTGCGTACGATCAACTCAAGTTGGCTTCTGCGTTGTATTTGCGCCGTTTTTCGCATAGAAGCGCCACCTCTTTCCTTTCCACGGGCGACTGCGGCGAGGCATTTTTCTTCGGAGAGTGAACGATGGGTTACAAGGTGGCTTTGGTGGGAGCGACCGGCAATGTGGGCCGGGAAATGCTCAACATCCTGGACGAACGTGCGTTTCCGGCTGACGAGGTGGTGGCGCTTGCGTCGCGCCGCAGCATGGGCGTCGAAGTGTCGTATGGCGACCGCACCTTGAAAGTGAAAGCGCTCGAAAATTACGATTTCAGCGATGTCGATATCTGCCTGATGTCGGCTGGCGGCGCGGTGTCCAAGGAGTGGTCGCCGAAAATCGGTGCTGCCGGCGCCATTGTGATCGACAACTCGTCGGCGTGGCGCATGGACCCTGACGTGCCGCTGATCGTGCCTGAAGTGAATGCGGATGCGGTTGTCGGCTTCGTCAAGAAGAACATCATTGCGAATCCAAATTGCTCGACCGCGCAACTCGTTGTCGCGCTGAAGCCATTGCATGATCATGCTACGATCAAGCGCGTCGTGGTTTCGACCTATCAGTCGGTGTCGGGCGCGGGCAAGGACGCGATGGACGAACTGTTTTCGCAGACCAAGGCCGTCTACACCAACAGCGAACTCATCAATAAGAAATTCCCGAAGCGTATTGCCTTCAACGTGATCCCCGAGATCGACGTGTTCATGGAGGATGGCTATACCAAGGAAGAGTGGAAGATGATGATGGAGACCAAGAAGATTCTTGATCCCAAAATCAAGCTGACCGCGACCTGCGTCCGTGTGCCGGTATTCGTTGGACATTCCGAGGCTGTCACCATTGAATTCGAAAAGCCAATTTCGGCCGATGAGGCGCGCAACATTTTACGTAACGCGCCGGGATGTCTTGTGATCGACAAGCGCGAACCGGGCGGCTACGTCACGCCTTACGAATGCGCGGGCGAGGATGCGACTTACATTAGCCGCATCCGCGAGGACGCGACTGTCGAGAATGGTCTCGTGCTATGGTGCGTGTCGGACAATTTGCGCAAGGGCGCGGCGCTGAACGCCATTCAGATCGCCGAATGCCTGATCAACCGCAAGCTGCTGCAGCCGAAGAAAAAGGCGGCCTGACAAGGCCTCGTCGCACATGGCCAAGAAGCCCGCGAAAACCAAAACTGGCGATTACGACGCCAATCCATCTCTGAAGCGGGCCGAAAACATTCTTGAAACAGTGCTGTTCAACAGCCGCTGGCTGATGGCACCGTTTTATCTCGGCCTCGTCATCAGCCTCGCAGTTCTGCTGTTTAAGTTCGTTCATTTGCTCATTGAATTCGTTCTTCATGCAGCATCGGCGAACGAGGCGGATATCATCCTCGGCGTATTGTCGCTGATCGACGTCTCTTTGACGGGAAATCTGATCCTCATCGTTGTGTTCTCGGGCTACGAGAATTTCGTCTCACGCATCGATCCGCACGGCCACCCCGATTGGCCGGAGTGGATGACGAAGGTCGATTTCGCCGGCCTCAAACAGAAATTGCTCGCATCGATCGTAGCGATTTCGGCGATTCAGGTTCTGAAGGCGTTCATGAACATTGATGCGACGTTCGATTCGCAAAAGCTTGGTTGGCTGGTCGGCGTGCACATGATGTTTGTCGTCTCGACGCTGGTGCTCGCGCTATCGGATCGCTGGGGCGGCGATCATGGCGACAAGTCATCGCATTAGGCGACGAGCGTACTGGCGTTGGCGGGCTTAAATTCGTTCGTTGCGTCGTTCAGCACGGAGAGCGAACCTGACGCCACTCCGAAATACGCGCCATGCAATTGCAACTTGCCGCGCCCGACGAGGATGCTGACGCAGGGAAAAGTCATCAGATTTTCAAGGCTGCGCAGCACGGCGGCCTTCTCAATGCGCACGACGAACTGATCGATCGTCTCATGTTCGCGCTGCTCGACGATTTCACCCGGCTTGACGAACAGCGACATCCAGCGGCCAATGAAATCACCAGGCGAAAGCGGCGCAATTTTATCGATGAAGGCGCGAATGCCACCGCATTGCGCATGCCCAAGCACGACGATGTGCTTCACGCGCAAAACCTGCACCGCATATTCCAGCGCCGCCGATACGCCATGCGTGCCGCCGTCGGGCTGATAGGGTGGCACCAGATTGGCGACGTTGCGCACCACGAATAATTCTCCGGGCCCGGCGTCGAAAATCACTTCGGGCGATACACGGGAATCGCAGCAGCCGATCACCATGACTTCTGGCGACTGGCCTTCACGCGACAATTCACGGTAGCGCGCCTGTTCGGTCGGCAGCCGTTGTGACGCGAAGGTTTGGTATCCAGCTAGAAGTTGCGGCGGAAACGGTGTCATGTGGCCTCGCAAAGCAATTTCGAGGGACTAACCCAGCAGCACCTTTGGAACAAGCCTTCCGGGTGCGCCTCTGAAATGCTAACGCGCTTATGCGCACATTTCTCCGGGAATTTTAACATGATCCGCCCGCGCCGCAGCGTTTTGTTCATGCCGGGCTCCAATGCACGGGCGTTGGAGAAAGCACGGAGCCTTCCTGCCGACGGCATTATTTTGGATCTTGAAGACTCGGTTGCACCCGAAGCCAAGCCTTTGGCGCGCGAGCAGGTCGCAGCGGCAGTTGCCGCAAAGGGTTTTGGCAAGCGCGAGATCATCATCCGCATCAACAATCTCGAGACGCCGTGGTGGCAGGACGATCTCGCGATGGCCGCCAAGGCGAATCCGGACGGCATTTTGGTTCCGAAGGTTTCAAGTCCCGAAGATATTCAGATGATTGCCGAGGGTTTAACCAAACTGAAGGCTAACCCAGCGATGCGGGTTTGGGCAATGATCGAATCTTCGCTCGGAATTTTGCGCGCGCATGAGATAGCGGCGGAGGCCCGCGACGCAAAGACGAGACTCGCCGGTTTTGTTATGGGCCCGAACGACATTGCGCGCGAGACGCGGATAAGGATGATGCCGGGCCGCGCGACGATGGCGCCGCTCTTCTCACATTGCATTATTGCCGCGCGCGCTTACGGCATCGAGATTCTCGACGGGCCGTATAACGACATCAATGATGTTGCAGGTTTTTCAAGAGAGTGCGCGCAAGGGCGAGATATGGGGTTCGACGGCAAGACGCTGATTCATCCCGGTCAGATCGATGCGGCAAATGCGGCTTACACGCCACCGACTGACGAGATCGCGCGGGCGCGCAAGATCATCGCCGAGTTCAATAAGCCGGAGAATGCGAGCAAAGGCGTCGTGCAACTTGACGGGCAGATGGTTGAGCGTCTTCACGCTGAAATGGCGAAACGCACGATTGCGATTGCCGATGCTATCGCCGGATTGAAGCAGGTCTAATCCGGGGCCGGAATTCTAAAGCCAAGAACTTAAAGCCAAGAACTTAAAGCCAAGGCCGCTCGGTTTTTTCCTTTGTCTCAAAGGCGTCAATGGATTTGCTCTTCTCCATCGTGAGACCGATATCGTCGAGACCGTTAAAGAGGCAATGTTTGCGAAATGGATCGATCTCGAACTTGATCGTACCGCCGTCGGGGCCGCGAATTTCCTGCTTTTCCAGATCGATTGACAACGTTGCGTTGGCGCCGCGATCTGCGTCATCGAAGAGCTTTTCCAGCTCATTCTGCGAGACGCGGATCGGCAGAATGCCATTCTTGAAACAGTTGTTGTAAAAAATATCGCCGAACGATGTTGAGATCACGCACTTGATGCCGAAATCGGCGAGCGCCCAAGGCGCATGCTCGCGGCTGGAACCGCAGCCGAAATTATCACCCGCGACGAGAATCTTCGCCTTGCGATAGGCTGGTTGATTAAGAACGAAGTCAGGATTCTCGCTGCCGTCGTCCTTGTAGCGCTGTTCGGAAAACAGGCCCTTGCCCAACCCGGTGCGCTTGATGGTCTTGAGGTACTGCTTCGGAATGATCATGTCGGTATCGACGTTGATGATCTTCAGCGGGGCTGCGACCCCTTCAAGCGTCGTGAATTTGTCCATCGTCCGGGTCCGATTGCAATGCCTTGATATGGACCGTTCTTTATCCCGATTTGTGTTAGCCGCAAAGCCTGTAATTGGCTTGGCTGCCACGACTCGTATTGCATATTGATGCGCAACTCATCTCCGCTTCGAGAGACCAATAGTGGCGATCGCGGTGTTGACGCGGACGCCCCAATCGGAGACGTTGCGGCTCTTCCGGCATGCGCAAGGAAAACGCATTATGACGCGAAATATTCCAACGGCTGCTTCGCTCATCGTCGCATTCGGTATGTTGCTTGCGCCCGCTGCCAACGCAGGCGCCAATGGCGGCGTGTTTCCCGGCGTGAGCGCGTCCGCGCAACACATGAGCGTCGAGGAATTTTCTGCACAGAGCTACAGGATACTTCGGCGAGCCCCACGCGTTCGTATTTATGGGCGGCGTCTCGGCCCGAATGCAGTGCGAGTTTGCAACGCCCACTACGAGCAAGAATACCGGCCGAGCGGTACCGTGATCGTGCCGCGTATGCAGTGCTATTGGCGCGGCTGACGCTCGTATCAAATTTTTTGATCGGTAACGGGATGTCTCGACAAAACTGCGTCATCGCGCCGCAGATTTGATTTGAACCGTTGCGAAGTCCTGAACGACAAATGGACATGAACGCGATCTGACGTTCTGTTCATCTTTGCGGCGTTCGCATTCAGATCGCATTCACGTCGTTGCTCATAGCCTTCGAATAATTGCCACCATGTTGGATGCGGGACGGAACAGAGCAGCCCTCGCGCAGTTGGCACTCCGCTCATCAGAGGAGAAACGAGCTATGAACATGAAGAAAATTCTCGGGCTTGCGGCGGTTGCTGGATTGATGTCCATCGCCGCACCTACCGGACAGGCTCAGGCTATGTCACTGGCCAATCCAGGCTCCGCTGTATCCGCGAAGTTTGCTTCGGAAAACATGACGACGGATGTTCGCTGGCGCCGCCAATATCGCGGCTATCATCGTCATTATGGCTGGCGGCATCGCGGGCACCGCCGTCATTGGTAGTTGGCTTCAACAGCCTTCGGGAGATGGACGCATGAACAGGACGGTTGGATTTCTTGCTTTAGCCGGGTTGCTTTTGATCGGTCCGCCGAGCGAGCGGGCGCAAGCTTTCTCGATGAACAATCCGGGTGTTGCGGGGACAGCCAAGTTCGCTTCCGAAGGCCTGTTGACCGAAGTTCGCGGTGGCCATGGAGGTCACGGCGGCCGAGGCGGTGGCCGTCACTTCGGCGGCGGCGGACGACATTTCGGCGGCGGTTTTCGGCATTACGGTTACCGTCACCGGAATTATGCGCCGCAGTATTCTTACGCGCCGCGCCGCTGCCGTATTGTTTACACATATTACGGCCCGCGGCGGATTTGCCGCCCGCGGTGGCGCTACTAAGAACATCCCCAGACCCGCTTGCTGCGATCTGGAGTTGAGGTTAGCCTTTGATGACGAAACGGAAGTCGTTGAAACGCGTTATCTTTGTTATGTTTAGAAAGACCGGAGGAGGAAATACCATGAAGAAAATTCTCGGAGCTGCTGTTGTCGCCGCTGCTCTTTCTTTAACGACGCTGGTATCCGCGACGCCAGTAAGTGCGGCTCCGCCAACCGCGACCGCATCTCCACGTTATGACACTCACCTCGCCGTGAGCCAGTCGACAGATATCAGCGCGCGTCGTTACTATCGCCGATACGGTTATCGTCCGTATTACGCGCCTCGTCGCTATTACGCGCAGCCTTACTACGCGCCGCGTCCCTATTACGGCGGCTACGGTTACGGCTATCGTCGCCCGGGCCTCTATTTCGGGTTCTGATCTCGGCGACGCATAATCGTCGGCAAAGAAAAAGGCGCCGGTTGGCGCCTTTTTTATTTTGTTAGCAATATCGCCACGAGATCAAGTCGCATGCCACTCGCGGATATCGACGAAGTGACCCGCGATTGCCGCTGCCGCCGCCATCGCCGGCGACACCAGGTGCGTGCGGCCCTTGAAACCCTGGCGGCCCTCGAAATTGCGATTCGAAGTCGACGCGCAGCGCTCTTCCGGCGACAGCTTGTCGGGATTCATCGCAAGACACATCGAGCAGCCCGGCTCGCGCCATTCAAATCCTGCCTTGATGAAAATCCTGTCGAGACCCTCGGCCTCGGCCTGTTCCTTCACCAAACCAGAACCCGGCACGATCATCGCGTTGAGATTGCCGTTGACGGTGTGACCCGCAACAACCTTCGCCACCGCACGTAAATCTTCGATACGCCCATTCGTGCACGAGCCGATGAAGATGCGATCGAGCTTGATGTCGGTGATTTTCGTGCCTGCTTTGAGGCCCATGTAATCCAGCGCACGCTGCTTGGAGACCCGCTTGGCCTCATCCGCGATCTTTGCTGGATCCGGAACGTTGCCAGAGATTGAGACGACGTCTTCAGGCGAGGTGCCCCATGTGACAATTGGCGGTAGCTTCGCCGCGTCGAGCCTGATCTCGGCATCGAAATACGCGCCGTCATCTGTGCGAAGCGTTTCCCAGTAGCGCATCGCCTTGTCCCAGTCGGCGCCCTTCGGCGACATTGGGCGGCCTTTCAAGAACTCATATGCCTTCTCGTCCGGTGCAATCAGGCCGGCGCGTGCGCCGCCTTCGATCGACATGTTGCAGACGGTCATGCGGCCTTCCACCGACAGCGCGCGAATTGCTTCGCCCGCGTATTCGAGCACGTAGCCGGTGCCGCCTGCGGTGCCGATCTCGCCGATGATTGCGAGGATAATATCCTTGGCGGTGACGCCGTCCGGCAATTCACCGTCCACCGTCGCTCGCATGTTCTTGGCTTTTTTCTGGATCAGCGTCTGCGTTGCAAGCACATGCTCAACTTCCGACGTGCCGATGCCGTGCGCCAGCGCGCCGAATGCGCCGTGCGTCGAGGTATGGCTGTCGCCGCAAACAATTGTTGTGCCCGGCAGCGTGAAGCCCTGTTCAGGGCCGATGACGTGCACGATGCCTTGGCGCTTGTCGTGTTCATTGAAATACTCAACGCCGAATTCGCGCGCGTTCTCCGCCAGCGCCGCAATCTGTTCGGCGCTTTCGGGATCGGGATTGGGTTTCGAGCGATCAGTCGTTGGGACGTTGTGATCGACGACGGCGAGCGTCTTCTTCGGTGCGCGGACCTTGCGGCCCGTCGTGCGCAATCCCTCGAATGCTTGCGGAGACGTGACCTCGTGGACGAGGTGGCGGTCAATATAAAGCAGACACGTGCCGTCGTCAGCCTCATGGACCAGATGGTCGTTCCATATTTTGTCGTACAGCGTCGTGGGCTTTGTCATTTCGGTCGTCCGGCTGCGGTTGGGACTGCGCCCTCAAAGCTGCAGGTCCGATGTGCGGGCTTTTTACTCGCTTAAACTCCGAGGGGAAAGTATCTTGAGGACATAATAGCTTAAGCAAGGTTCTGCCATGTCCCAACGTCCGCCGGTTGCTCCATATCTGACGGTTTCGCCGGCGGTGGGAGCAGTGGCCTTCTACACCGCCGCCTTCGACGCCAAGCAGAAGGCACTAATGCCAGCACTCGACGGGCTGCGCATTATGCATTGCGAGCTCGAGATCAACGGTGGCTCGATTTTTCTGTCCGATGCATTTCTGGAATTTGGCAAGGCGCGGAGTCCGCTGCCGGGTGAGCCCGTCACGATGTCGGTGAGTCTCGAATTTGGAACGGCCGAAGAAGTCGATGAGACGTTTGCGCGCGCAACTAAACTTGGTGCAATGGGAGAAGTCACACCGACGCATTCATTCTGGGGAACGCGCACCGCGATCTTGCGCGATCCATTCGGCCATCGCTGGATCATGAACGCGCCACTGTCGCAAAATCAGAAATAAAAAAGCGCGGCTGAACCGCGCTTTTCACATGAAACATGGAAGCTGGTGGCTTACTCGCCCGAAGCAGCCTGACGATTTTCCTGCTTTTCGGTAATGCGCGCCGATTTGCCACGCAGACCGCGCAGATAATACAGCTTGGCACGACGCACTGCACCGCGACGCACGAGCTTGATCGAATCGATCATCGGGGAGTGCACAGGAAACACGCGCTCGACACCTTCGCCGTAGGAAATCTTGCGAACCGTGAAGCTCTCGTTGATGCCGCCCCCATGACGGCCGATGCAGACGCCTTCATAGGCCTGCACGCGCGAACGCTCGCCTTCGACAACCTTCACATTGACGATCAATGTGTCGCCCGGCGCAAAATCAGGAATGGTTTTCCCGGCGGACAGCTTTTCGAGCTGTTCCTTGTTGATCTCTTGAATGATATCCATCGCAAAACTCCATCGACGGCGCGCCCGAAAGGGGCTGCGCAGAAATTCGTATCCAGCACGTGCACGGATTGGGCGCGATATACGCCATCGTCGCCGGATTGTCACCTTCTCTAGGGCGATTTTGGCCCCTTTTGGGAGCCGTTTTGACTGCCTTTGGCGGCCCAAAGGTCCGGTCGGCGGACCTTTGTCAGGGCCTCCGCCTCCGCCCGACGCCAAGCTTGGATCCGGGCGTGATCCCCGGAAATGAGGGTCTCCGGGATCGGGCGCCCCTCGAAATCCTGCGGCCGGGTGTACTGGGGATATTCCAGCAGGCCGGCAGAGAAGCTCTCATCCAGTCCTGAAGCCTGTTTGCCCATGACGCCCGGCAGCAGCCGCACGCAGGCGTCGATCAGGACCATGGCCGCAAGTTCCCCACCGGAGAGGACGTAATCGCCGATGGAAATTTCCTCGAGTTGCCGAGCATCGATCACCCGCTGATCCACGCCCTCGAAGCGGCCGCACACGATCAATGGCCCCGGACCTTCGCCAAGCGAAGCAACTTTGGCTTGCGTCAGCGGCGCCCCACGCGGGCTCATCAAAAGGCGGGGACGATCAGGTGTCGCGTTCGCGTCGTCGATCGCCTTCGCCAAAACATCTGCGCGCAATACCATACCGGGGCCGCCGCCCGCAGGCGTGTCGTCCACACTGCGATGCTTGTCGGTGGCAGCGTTGCGAATGTCGCGTGTCTCTAGTGACCAAAGATTCGACGCGAGCGCTTTACCTGCGAGGCTACTGCCAAGTGGGCCGGGGAACATTTCGGGAAACAGCGTGAGAACGGTTGCGTGCCACATGGACTTTTTCCTTCGACGCGTTTTCTTAACGCGAACCGGTTCCCACTTCGCTTGAAAACGCTATCGATCCGCCTGGTCCGGTGTGTCGCCGTCGATTTCCTGCGGCAACGCGATCACCACATGCCCCTTCGTAAGATCGACTGTGGGCACGACGGCATTGGTGAACGGTAGCAACAACGACGATCCCTGAACGGGCGTGATTTCGATAATGTCGCCGGCACCGAAATTGTGAATCGCAAACACCGTGCCGAGAACCTCGCCTCGTGGATCGACCGCTCGAAGGCCAATCAAATCGGCATGGTAGTACTCATTGGCTTCAGTCGCAGGCAACTTCGCGCGCGAAATGTACAGCTCGATGCCGTTGACGCGCGCGGCATCGTCGCGATTGACAACACCCTTGAGCGTGGCGACGAGATGATCCTTCGCCACGCGGGCGCGCAGCACTTCAAACTGACGCGCGCCGTCCTTGGTCGAGAGCGGGCCATATTGCAGAAGCGCCATCGGGTCTTCCGTGAACGGCCACAACTTCACTTCGCCGCGCACACCATGCGCGGCACCGATTTTCGCAACGCAGATGCGCGCGTCTTTCGTCACGCGGGGAAGCGATTAGCTCGCCGGCGCGGCTTCGGCCTTCGGCTTTGCTTCGGGCTTTGGAGCGGCGGCAGCAGCTTCAGCAGCAGCCTTGCGCTCTTTCCGCGGAATCGCTTTCTCAGGATTCTTGCGCGGCGTGCGCTTCTTGACACCGGCAGCATCGAGGAAACGCATTACGCGATCCGAAGGCTGCGCGCCCTTGGCCATCCACGCCTTGACCTTGTCCATGTCGAGCTTGAGGCGCGCTTCATTGTCCTTCGGCAGCAGCGGATTGAAATGTCCGAGGCGCTCGATGAAACGGCCGTCGCGCGGGAAGCGCGAGTCGGCGACGACGACGTGATAGACCGGACGCTTCTTGGTGCCTGCGCGTGCGAGGCGGATAACAACTGGCATTCTTTTCTCCGTTGGTTTGTTCGTAAAATTGTTTGCGTTACTTCTTCTTGTCGAGGCCCGGAAATCCTCCGAGTGTTGATTTTCCAAGCCCCGGCAAATTCGGTTTTCCAAGCCCTGAGAGGCCGGGAAATTCTTTCGGCAACGCTGCGCCCGGTGGGAGTCCACCCGGCATCTTCGCGGCCAATTCCTTCATCTGCTCCGGCGACGGCATGCCGCCGCCCATTCCTCCGCCCATGCCCATCGCCTGCGCGATGCCAGCCATCGGGCCGCGCTTGCCTGAAGCCATCGCCTTCATCATGTCGGCCATGTTCCGGTGCATCTTGAGCAGCTTGTTGACTTCTTCGACTTTCGAGCCTGCGCCCGCGGCGATACGTTTTTTGCGGCTGGCTTTCAGAATGTCGGGATTTTTGCGCTCATCGCGCGTCATCGAATCGATCACCGCGACCTGACGTTTCAAAACTTTATCGTCGAGACCGGCTGCTGCGACCTGATTTTTCATTTTCGCGACACCAGGCATCATGCCCATCAAGCCGCTGATGCCGCCCATGTTGGACATCTGCAGCAATTGTTCGCGCATGTCGGCAAGATCGAACTTGCCCTTGCGCATTTTCTCGGCCACCCGCGCGGCCTTCTCAGCGTCAATATGCGTTGCGGCTTTTTCGACCAGCGAGACAATGTCGCCCATGCCGAGAATGCGGCCCGCGATGCGCGAGGGATGAAAATCTTCCAGTGCGTCCGTCTTTTCGCCGGTACCGATCAGCTTGATCGGCTTGCCGGTGACGGCGCGCATCGACAGCGCAGCACCGCCGCGTCCGTCGCCATCGACACGGGTGAGGACGATGCCGGTGAGGCCGACGCGCTCATCGAAGGCGCGCGCAAGATTGACGGCGTCCTGACCGGTGAGAGAATCCGCGACCAGCAAAACCTCATGCGGCTTCGCAGCGGTTTTCACGCTCGCTGCTTCCTGCATCATCTCTTCGTCGAGTGTGGTGCGGCCTGCGGTATCAAGCAAGACGACATCGTAACCGCCGAGCTTGCCGGCTTGCAGCGCGCGTTGCGCGATTTGCGTCGGCATTTGTCCCGCGACAACCGGCAATGTCTCGATAGAAAGATCTCGACCGAGCACCGCGAGTTGCTCTTGGGCTGCGGGACGATAGACGTCAAGCGACGCCATCAGAACTTTTTTCTTGTCGCGCTGTACGAGTCTGCGCGCGAGCTTCGCCGTGGTTGTGGTTTTGCCAGAGCCTTGCAGGCCGACCATCATGATCGCAACCGGCGCTGGCGCATTGAGATCGATGGTCTGTCCGTCCGAGCCAAGCATCGCCACAAGCTCATCGTGAACGATCTTCACGACCATCTGGCCGGGCGTCACCGATTTGACGACGGTCGCGCCGACAGCCTGCTCACGGACTTTCTCGGTAAAGGAGCGCACCACATCGAGCGCGACGTCCGCTTCAAGCAGCGCGCGGCGAATTTCACGCATGGCGGCATCGACATCAGCTTCGGACAGCGCGCCGCGCCCCGTCAGCCGATCGAGTATGCCTCCAAGCTTTTCCGACAGATTGTCGAACATCGCAGCGCTAAATCCCGTTGCGCTTCCGAAGAAGCGAATTCCAAAACACGTTTGCGCCCGAGGGCGCATAGCGCTGTCGGGCGTTGGCCTCCGGCGTCTTGCACCGGGCGGCGGGTCGAAAAGAAAGTCTTTCCGAGAAGTGGGGCGGTTAAACCCGCAGATGGCCTCTAAGTCAAGAAAACTCCTCAGAATCGTCAAATTTCCGACTGAGCTGTCCTGCCGGTAGCCCCTTGCCCAAGCACGGTTTTTAGGTCCAATCGCGACCATGAAAGTCACCCGCCGTCACGTCCTCGGATTATTGGCCGGTGCTGCCGCCGCGGTCGGCGTGCCTTCAGTCTGGATGTCCCGCATGAAAACCTATGACGGTCCTGTCTCGGACCATTTCGACGGTACGTATTTTTTCGACAAGGACGGCTCGCCGCCGAAAAAGCTCTGGGACGTGCTGCGCTGGCAAGCGACGCGCAGTCCGGCGAAATGGCCTGAGCGCGCGCCGAGTCCCTATTCCGATACACCGCCTGCGCAAGTGACCGGTAGCAAAGTCCGGTTCTCTTATGCTGGTCACGCAAGCTGGTTCATTCAAACCGCCGGTCTCAATATTCTGGTCGATCCGGTGTGGTCGGACCGCGCCTCGCCCTTCGCCGCCATAGGACCGAAGCGGGTCAACGATCCCGGCATTGCGTTCGACAAATTGCCGGCGATCGACGTCGTGCTCGTGTCGCACGGCCATTACGATCATCTGGATGTGCGAACGCTTTCAAAGTTGGCCGCAAAGTTTTCGCCGCGCGTCATTACGCCGCTCGGCAACGACGTCACGATGACATCGACCGACGCGAATATTCGCGCTGAGGGATTCGATTGGCACCAGCGTGTCGAGATCGGCAACGGCGTTGCCGTCACCCTGGTGCCGACCCGGCATTGGTCCGCGCGTGGGTTGTTCGACCGCAACAAGGCGCTGTGGGCGAGCTTCGTGCTCGAAACGCCGGCGGGAAAAATTTATCTCGTTTGCGACTCTGGCTATGGCGACGGCTCGCATTTTCGTCGCGTGCGCGATGCGCATGGTCCGATACGGCTTGCAACACTCCCCATCGGTGCTTACGAGCCGCGCTGGTTCATGCGCGAGATGCACATGAACCCGGAGGATGCCGTGAAGGCACTTGCGGATTGTGGGGCGGCGCAGGCGCTCGCGCATCACCACGGCACGTTCCAGTTAACGGACGAGGCCATCGATCAGCCAGTGGCGGATCTCGCGGTGGCGCTCGACGCTGCAAAGGTTCCGCGCGAGAAATTTGTTGCGCTGAAACCCGGCCAGACGTTCGAGATTTAATCGAAGCTGAAGGCTCAAGGCGCTTTCGGCTTGATTTCGTAGGACACGCTGATCGAGATTCGCAGCGTTTCCTCGCCTTGAGCAATCGGCGTTGCTGCCGCCAAACCTGCCGAAATTTTGCGATACGCAATCGGTGACGGCGAGCTTTCTTCGGAAATGCTCAACGGCGCGCCAAGTGCGACGCCGGCAGCTTGCGCATAGATTTCAGCCTTACGCCGCGCATCTGCAATGGCTTTCGGTCGCGCTTCATCAAGCAGTTTCGATGGTTGTGCAACGCTGAAGGAAATTCCGCCAATGTCGTTTGCCCCGTTCGCCACCAGTGTGTCGATCACGCTTCCCGCCTTCGCAACATCCCGAACGATGACATTGACACGGTTGCTCGCACGAAAGCCGACGACGGGCGACGGCCCGGCGCGGTTCGGCGCATATTGCGGCTGCAACGACAATTGCGACGTCTGGAAATCCTTTTCTGGAAGACCCGCGCTTTTCAGAGCGAGCAAAACGATTCCCATCGCCTTGTTGTTGGCTTCCGATGCTTCGCGCGCGGTCTTTGCGTCGCTGGTGACGCCGCCATCGATTTGCGCAAGGTCCGGGGCTGCGGAAACAGTTGCTTCGCCCGTCACGGAAATTGCCGGCGGTGGCGTCTGCGCCATCGCGGGCGACACGATGAGCGCAAAGGTGGCGAACAAAAACGAGTGTATCATTGCCCGGTTCATTTCAGCGGCACGAACACGTTGATGATGAGCTTGTCCTCGGCCGTCTTCAGCGGGTCTGTGACGTATTCTTCGATAAAGGTATCCCGCGCCTCAAGCTTTTTATCGTCGAGGTGATTGGTGATCGCCTCGTAAGTATTGTCCATGTTGTCATATGAGCCGCGATGGACGAATTTCAGCGTTTTGCCTTGGGGTGAACTGCCCATGCTCATTCCCTTGGCAAGATTCTTCGGGTCTTGATCGACAGGGATTTCGGCCTGGTAGGAAAATCCGGTGTCGTCGGTCGACGTATAGACGATTAGGACGTTGGCGACCGACTTGATGCTTTGTTTGTCAATGAAGGCAGTCAATGTCTTAAGCGATCCGGTCAGCGTTTCGAACGCCGTGTCCCAGTTCGCGGTGCCCTTGACCATGATGACTTTTCGCGAGGTGAGCGTCTGCTCTTCGCCGAACGGATCGGAGTTCTGAGCTTTCGCTGCGGGGACAGGTGTGGCTGGCGGTGTCTGCGCCGCCGCGGGTGGCGGCGAAGCGGCTGGCGGTGGCGTCGCTGGGGCTTGTGCGGCCGGTGTACCGTCGGCGGGTTTTGCAGGCGGTGCTATGGCTGCGGGCGTCTCCGGGACCGGTGAAGGTGGAGTAGCCGTCGTCGGCGGCGGGGTAGGGGCGGGCGTCGCCGGGGAGGTCGCGGCGGGTGGTGTGGCCGGGGGCGATTGCGCAAAGGCTACACATAAGCTGCCGGACATCGCCGTAGCCAGCAGCGCGAGTGCCGCATAACGGGAAAAAGCGGCGCAATTCATTCGTCTATCTCCTTCAGCCGACGGCCCGACTTTTCTTTTCCGCGGCAACGCTTCAGCATTAACATGAACCTCTACCCTCATTCTATAACGGCGGAAAACCAAGTCCGAAACGAGGCCGTGATGCATCCGCCGCACTGGCCAATCGTAACTTCATTCGCCATATAGACCAGCGCCAGCTAGATTTGACACCGGACATCTTCATGGGCGCGCTCGCAAATCATTCATTCGTCAAGATGAACGGCATCGGCAACGAAATTGTCGTTGTCGATATGCGCGATTCGGTCGCCACCGTCACCGCCGATGAAGCACGCGCGGTCGCGGCTCCCGAAGGCGTGCCTTATGATCAGCTCATGGTGCTACATAAGCCGCGCGCGCATGGCACCAGCGCGTTCATACGCATTTTTAACAATGACGGCTCCGAAGCTGCGGCCTGCGGCAACGGCATGCGCTGCGTAGCGCAGCTGATGTTTGCGGAAACCGGCAAAGACGCGCTGACTTTCGAGACGCGCGCCGGAACACTGAATTGCTGGCAGGAGGGGCCTTCGTCCAATCTTTACACGGTGGACATGAGCGCGCCGAAATTCGGCTGGAAGGACATTCCGCTCGCGGAGGAATTTCGTGACACGCGGTCCATTGAATTGCAGATCGGCCCGATCGACGCGCCGATTCTGCATACGCCTTCGGTCGTGAGCATGGGCAATCCACACGCGATCTTCTGGGTCGATGATGTGAACGCCTACGATCTCGAACGCTTCGGGCCGCTGCTGGAAAATCATCCAATCTTTCCGGAGCGTGCCAACATCACACTCGCGCATATCGTCGACCGCGATCACATCACGATGCGGACGTGGGAGCGCGGCGCAGGCCTAACTAAGGCATGCGGTTCGGCCGCTTGCGCAGCTGCGGTCGCTGCGGCACGCCTCAAGCGCACCAATCGCGCCGTGACCATGACGCTGCCCGGCGGTGAACTTGCCATCGAGTGGCGCGAGCGCGACGATCATGTGCTGATGACGGGCCCCGCGGAGTTCGAGTTCGAAGGCCGATTCGATCCATCATTGTTTGCGAACGTGGCCTGATGGGCGTCGAGGTCGTCACCTTCGGTTGTCGGCTGAATGCTTTCGAATCAGAAGTGATCCGAAGCAAAGCAGAAAGTGCGGGTCTTTCTGAGATGGTTGTTTTTAATACGTGCGCCGTCACGAACGAGGCCGTCGCGCAAGCGCGTCAAGCGATCCGCAAGATTCGCCGCGACAATCCGAATACGCGTATCGTCGTGACCGGCTGTGCGGCCCAGATCGAGTCTGAAATGTTCGCATCGATGCCCGAAGTCGATCGCGTGCTCGGCAATGATGACAAAATGCGCAGCGACGCTTGGCGTGAAACCCGCGCCGTGTTCGACGCTTCGATGTCTGGGTTCGAGAACGAGAATAAAATCGCCGTCACCGACATTATGGCCGTCACCGAGATGGCGCCGCATCTGGTGTCGGGATTTCAAAGCGGATTGCCGCGCGTATTCGTACAGGTGCAGAATGGCTGCGATCATCGTTGCACGTTTTGTATTATCCCTTACGGCCGCGGCAATTCGCGTTCGGTCGCTATGGGTGCCGTTGTCGATCAGGTGCGGGCGCTGGTCGAAGTTGGCCACGCCGAGATTGTTCTTACCGGCGTGGACCTCACAAGCTACGGCGCCGACTTGCCGGGAACTCCGAAACTCGGCGCATTGACAAAGCAAATCCTGAAACACGTTCCCGATCTTAAGCGATTACGCGTATCGTCGATCGACTCCATCGAAGTTGATCTTGATCTGCTTGACGTCATCGCGAACGAAGAACGATTTATGCCCCACCTACATTTGTCGCTACAGGCCGGCGACGATCTCATTCTCAAGCGCATGAAGCGGCGGCATTCGCGCGAGGATACGATTGAATTTTGCAAACAAGTGAAACGGCTGCGACCCGACATTGCGCTTGGTGCCGATATCATCGCGGGCTTCCCTACCGAAACCGAGGACATGTTCATGCGCTCTCAAGAGCTGGTGGATGAATGCGATCTCACATTTCTGCATGTGTTTCCGTATTCGCCGCGTCCCGGCACGCCGGCTGCGAAGATGCCGCAGGTCGATGGCCGCGCAATCAAGGATCGTGCGAAGCGCTTGCGTGCGACGGGTGAGGCAGCCTTGCAACGCCGTCTCGCCTCCGAAATCGGTGCGACGCGTCAGGTGCTGATCGAGAGCGCGACGCAGGGGCGCACGGAGCATTTTATGCCGGTCGCGATTGCGGGCGGAACGCCGGGAAATGTTCGTTCGCTGAAAATCTCCGGCAACGATGGCGCGCGGCTACTGTGCTGATTCCGCCATCTCTCGCGACGCCAGCGTATCGCCGCTCCATCCGCACGCCCTGAGGCGTTCCTGCAAATGGAGGGGTGCCGGTGCAACGACTTGCACCGGGGGCTTATTTTTCGATAGTGGAATCACAATCTCGCGCGCATGCAGATGCAGTGTCGGTTCGCCGAAGCGCGGACCGTTCCCGTAAATGTTATCGCCCACAATGGGCCAGCCCCGTGCTGCGCAATGCACGCGCAGCTGATGTGTACGTCCAGTAATTGGTTCCAACGCCAGCCACGTCAATCCATCGCCGCGCCCTAGCACTTTCCATTTCGACAGCGACGGAAATCCATTCGGGTCGGGTTTCTGCCACCAGCCTCGGTCCGCATCGAGCCGTCCGAGCGGAATATCGATCTCGCCTTCGTTTTCCGTGGGGCCGCCTTCGACGACGGCCCAATAGGATTTGGAAATCTTGCCGTGCTTGAACAGGAGACCGAGCGATGCCGTCGCCTTGCGATGACGGCCCAGCACGAGACAGCCGGACGTATCTCGGTCGAGCCGATGTGCAAGAACCGGCGGACGCGGCAAGCCAAACCGCAGTGCATCGAAAGATGCTTCGAGATTGGGGCCACCCTTGGGCCCGCGATGCACGGCGATGCCAGCCGGCTTGTCGATCACCAGCATCAGCCCGTCGCGATGAAGCACGCGAGCTTGTATTTCTTCCGGCGTCGGCTGCGGCGTATCCATTGCGGATAGGTCACTTTCGCAAATTGCACGAACCGGGTAACACACCCTTCACATGAGCGACAGCACTCAAGATCACAAGCAACGCTGGTGGCGGCGATTATCGTCTGGCCTCAAGCGCACGTCGAGTTCGCTTGGCAACGCGATGGCCGATCTCGTCACCAAGCGCAAACTCGACCGCGCAATGCTCGACGACATCGAGGATGTGCTGTTGCGTGCAGATCTGGGAACCGAAGTCGCGATGCGCATTGCAAACGCCGTGGGCGAAGGCCGATACGATAAATCCGTTTCGGCGGATGACGTGACATCGATCGTTGCAGCCGAGGTCGAGAAAGTTCTAGCGCCAGTTGCGAAGCCGCTGGAATTTGGAGCAAACCACAAGCCATTCGTCATCCTTGTCGTCGGCGTCAATGGCTCAGGCAAGACTACCACCATCGGCAAGCTGGCCTCGAAATTTTCCGCCGAAGGCAAGAAGGTGATGCTCGCCGCTGGAGATACGTTCCGCGCCGCCGCCATCGAGCAACTGAAAGTCTGGGGCGAGCGCACGAAATCGCCCGTGATTGCGCGTGGACACGGCTCGGATTCCGCAAGCCTCGCATTCGAGGCGTATGAGGCGGCGAAGGTCGATGGCCGCGACGTATTGCTGATCGATACTGCGGGGCGTCTTCAGAACAAGACCGAGTTGATGCTCGAACTCGAAAAGGTCGTGCGTGTGATCAAGAAGGTCGATGGCACGGCACCGCATGCTGTATTGCTGGTGCTGGACGCAACAGTCGGACAAAACGCGCTGTCGCAGGTCGAGGCATTTCAGAAAACCGCGGGCGTGACCGGATTGGTTATGACCAAGCTCGACGGCACCGCGCGGGGTGGCATTCTCGTAGCCCTTGCTGAGAAATTCAAACTGCCGGTGCATTTCATCGGAGTTGGCGAGGGCGTCGACGATCTCGCCCCTTTCACCGCACGAGAATTTGCGCTCGCAATTGCAGGACAGGACTCATGAACAAAGCCGCGCCGCATCCCCTCTTCAAGCTTGCAACCGAGCTGGGCCCGTTGATTATTTTTTTCGCAGCAAACGCCAAATTCGGCCTATTCGCCGCGACCGGTGCGTTCATGGTCGCCATTGTTGCGGCCATTGTCGCGTCCTATGTGGTGACGCGACATGTCCCACTGATGGCATTGGTCACAGGCATAATTGTGCTGGTGTTCGGCGGGCTGACGCTGTTTTTTCACGATGAGACTTTCATCAAGATTAAGCCGACGATTATCTACTCGCTGTTCGCGGCAACGCTCGGAATAGGTTTGCTGTTCGGGCGCTCGTTCATCGCGGTGATGTTTGACCAGATGTTCAACCTGACGCCGCAAGGCTGGCGTATCCTGACGATCCGCTGGGCGATCTTCTTCGCACTTATGGCGATACTGAATGAAGTCGTCTGGCGAACGCAGAGCACGGATTTCTGGGTGTCGTTCAAGGCGTTTGGTGTGATTCCGATCACGGCGATCTTCGCGATGGCGCAATCTTCGCTGATCAAGCGCTTTCATCTTGCGCCGGCGGCGGCGGACATTGCCGACGCCAAGCGCGGCGACGTTAAGCGCGGTTGATACTCAATGCGGAAACGAAAAACGCACCGGCATTGCTGCCGATGCGTTCTCGTCCGAGATCCAAAAAACAGAATTACTTCTGCTTTGCGATAATCTGGTCCTTAATGTCCGCATAGAGCTTCTCGGTGATGATCTTCTTCGTCACCAGATCGTCTTTGCCCTTGTAAGGGCGACCTTTGATGATCTCGGCGGCATGCACCTTGCCGATGCCCTTGAGGGCCTCAAGCTCCGCCGAGCTTGCCGAATTCAGATCGATAAGATCAGCCTTGGTTGCCGGCTTGGCGTCGGTTTTGGTATCGGCCTTCGCAGCCGGTGCCATTTTGTCGCTCTTAGGCGTCGGCGCCATTTTCGAGTCGGCGGCTGGCGGAGGCGCCATCTTGCCGCCTGTGGCAGGCTGCGTCGCCTGAGCGAACAGCGGCGTCGAGGCGAGCAAGCCCAGGGCGAGCGTGGCAGCGGTCAATGAAGCAAATTTGGAATAGCGCATTAAGGTGTCCCTCCAAGGACGGTCATTGCGGTGATTGCAACGCGTGGAAGGTATGTGCGAATTCGTGGCTGCGCTATGGCTACAAAATGAACGGCAGATAAAAGCGCATAATTATTTTCGCGCGCAAGCGCGTTAACTAGTTTGCGGCGCTCAGCGCCTTGTCGATCTCGGCTTTGAGAACGCCGTCGATGTTGTCCGGCGTCACCGGGCCGACGAGTTTGTAGGCGATGTTTCCGTCGCGACCGACCACGAACGTCTCCGGTACACCATAGACCCCCCATTCGATCGATGCGCGACCGTTGGCGTCCACGCCGACCGCTGCGAACGGATTGCCGTAGCGTCCGAGAAAGCGCCGCGCATTGTCTTGAGCATCCTTGTAGTTGATGCCGACCGTTCGTATACGCTTGTCCTTCGCGAGTTTTAGCAGAAGCGGCGCCTCGTCATGACAGGGTACACACCATGACGCCCAGACATTGACGACGCTGACGTTGCCTTTGAATGCGCCAGGGTCGATCCCGGCCACTTGAGTGCCGTTCGCCGAAAGCCCATCCAGCGGTGGCAGTGTCGTCTGCGGTGCGGGCCGTCCAATCAATGCGGATGGAATACGCGCCGGGTCGCCTGCCCCGAGCCGAAACCAGAACAGCCCTGCAAGAATGGCAAACGCCACCAGCGGCAGAGCCACGAGCAACGAACGTTGTCGCGGCTTTTGCGCGTTTTCGCTGTTCATTTTGACCTACTCGAAGGCTTGCCGGAGCGGCGCTTGACACCGCGCGCTTCGAGATTGTGAAGCGCTCGCTGCTGTCGCCGATAATCCGCCGCGATCCAAGCGATCAGTACGACGACGACAAGCGTGACCAGGACATAAGACGTCACTATGAACGATGCATACGGACCGAGCGCCATCACTTCGTCCGTTTGCCGGCTTGCATCATTTGCAGCGTGCGCACGCGCCGCCGCATGATCTCGTTACGCATCGCGGCCAGATGCAGCGTCAGGAACAAAAGCGAAAACGCCAGCGCCATCACGAGCAGGGGAATCAAAAACGCCCTGTCCATCGTCGGCCCGCCCATGCGAATGACTGATGCGCCCTGATGCAGCGTGTTCCACCAATCGACCGAGAATTTGATAATTGGAATGTTGATTGCGCCGACTAAAGTCAGGATTGCCGCTGCGCGCGCGGCGCGCGACGGATCTTCAACTGCGCGCCACAGCGCCATGATGCCGAGATACATTAGAAATAGAATCAAGACCGACGTCAGCCGTGCATCCCACTCCCAATACGTGCCCCACATCGGACGGCCCCATAGTGAGCCCGTCACCAACGCGAGAAATGTAAAAGCCGCGCCGAGTGGTGCGGCGGCTTTCGCGGCGACATCGGCAAGCGGATGCCGCCAAACGAGCGTTCCTAAAGCCGCGACGCTCATCACGCCCCATACGAACATCGAAAGCCACGCGTTCGGAACGTGAATGAACATGATTTTGACGGTCGCGCCTTGTTGGTAGTCGTCGGGCGCCATCGCGGATTGATAAAGACCAAGCGCAAGTAACAACGCCGTCGCTGCTGCAAGCCATGGCAGAATCTTTGCGGCGAGCGAAAGGAACTTCGTCGGATTGGCGAGGTCGATGATGCTCATGATGGCCCTGATAATCGCCGCGACTGTTTCAGGCAATGCGGTTCAGTTGAAAGTGCCGAAGATTTGCGGTTCACCGCGAAGGCAAGATTCATCGCTCAGCCCAATCCCTGTCGTAGACTCGCGGCGGCGGCGAACGGTCCGATCACGAGACTGATGAGAGACAACGCACACAGAATCGAGAATGGAGTTCCGAACGAAGCGGTGCCGGCAATGGCAGCATTGGAAGCCGCCACGCCGAATATCAAGACGGGGATCGATAGCGGCAGTATTAAAACTGCAAGGAGCAATCCGCCTCGTCGCAATGTCACCGCGAGCGCAGCCCCGATCATGCCCGTGAATGTCAAAGCCGGTGTGCCGGCCAGCAGCGTCAATGCGACGGCAAATGTCGTGGCGGCATCGAGATTGAGCAGGATGCCAATGATCGGCGTTGCCACGATCAATGGAATTCCGGCAGCGAGCCAATGCGCGAGCGCCTTTGCTGCACAAGTCAGTTCCAACGGCGCGCGGCTCATCGCGATGAGATCGAGCGAACCGTCTTCCTGGTCTGCCGTGAATAAGCGATCGAGCGTGAGCAGACTTGCCAGCAGCGCGCCGAGCCAAAGGATCGCGGGGCCAATGCGCTTGAGCAGCGCAAGATCCGGCCCGACTGCAAACGGCATGAGCACCACAACTGTCAGAAAAAACAGAACGCCGATCATCGCGCCGCCGCCGACGCGCAGCGCAATCCTGACGTCGCGTTGAATGATTGCAACGAGCGCGTTCATGCAGCGCTCCCGATGTGCAATTCCTTCGCGGCAATCCCGAGCGGGCCATGCGTCGCGGCAACGATCAGGCCGCCGGTCTTGAGATGCTTGGTCATGAGCGATCCAAATATCTTCTGGCCTGAGGCATCGAGCGTCGACAACGGTTCGTCGAGCAACCACAGCTTTCGTTTCACCGTGAGCAACCGCGCCATCGAAAGCCGCCGCCGTTGCCCAGCGGAAAGCACCGATGCGGGTAAATGGGATGCATGGCCAAGACCGACGGCTTCGAGACTTGCTTCAGAGTTCGTCGTCTCACCGCCGAGAAAGTCGCGCCAGAATTCAAGATTTTCCGTCACCGTCAGCGACGGTTTCAGCGCGTCTTTGTGGCCGAGATAATGGGCCTGCTCGGCGAGAGTGAGATCGTCATCGCCGTCATGAAGGGCGATGTTTCCCTCCGCGATCGGCAACAGCCCAGCAATCATCCGCAGGACGGACGATTTGCCTGCACCGTTAGGTCCAGTCACCGCCAGCGCTTTGCCGGATGCGACCGCGAAACCGAGATTTGTGAAAATACTTCGACCGCCCCGCACACACCCGACGCCGCGTCCTGAAAGCCTCATGTTGAGATGACCGGTGGACCTGAAGGTTGGTGGGATGCCAGACAATCCATAGTGGGTGTGGTGGACAGACTGGAAAGATTCTATAAAACCGGAACTTGGTGCAGCACACAATCGGCGTCCGCAAAACATGCGGTGCGCCACGGAATTTCGCCTCGGACGGTGCTTCATTACCTTAGTCCGGGAGCGCCTCCAACTTTTGAATCGGACCGCTCACATGCCCTCACTCGACAGCTTCAAATGCCAGAAAACCCTCAAGGCCGGAGGCAAGACTTACGTCTATTACAGCCTTCCTGTTGCCGAGAAGAACGGGTTGAAGGGCATTTCGCGGCTGCCATATTCGATGAAGGTGCTGCTCGAGAACATGCTGCGCAATGAGGACGACCGCACGGTCAAGAAGGCCGACATCGTCGCGTTCTCGCAGTGGGCCAAGAAGAAGACACTTGAGCACGAAATCGCGTTTCGCCCCGCGCGCGTGCTGATGCAGGATTTCACTGGCGTTCCCGCTGTTGTCGATTTGGCAGCGATGCGCAATGCCATGAAGTCGCTCGGCGGCGATGCGGAGAAGATCAATCCGCTAGTTCCGGTCGACCTGGTGATCGACCACTCGGTGATCGTGAACTTCTTCGGTGACAACAAGGCGTTCGGAAAGAACGTCACGGAAGAATACAAGCAGAATCAAGAACGCTACGAATTCCTGAAATGGGGACAGAAAGCATTCTCGAATTTCTCCGTCGTGCCTCCGGGCACCGGCATCTGCCATCAGGTCAATCTTGAGTATTTGGCGCAAACAGTCTGGACCAAGAAAGACAAGCTCACCGTCGATAAGAAGAAGGGCACCTTCGACGTAGTTTATCCGGACTCGCTGGTTGGCACTGACTCGCACACCACGATGGTCAACGGCCTCGCCGTTTTGGGCTGGGGCGTCGGCGGCATCGAAGCTGAAGCCGCGATGCTTGGCCAGCCGCTGTCTATGCTGCTGCCCGACGTTGTCGGCTTCAAGCTCAAGGGCAAGTTGAAAGAAGGTGTAACGGCGACTGACCTCGTGCTCACAGTCGTGCAGATGCTGCGTAAGCAGGGCGTGGTCGGAAAGTTCGTCGAATTCTTCGGTGCGGGTCTCGATCACTTGTCGGTTGCCGACAAATCAACGATCGCCAACATGGCGCCGGAATACGGCGCGACCTGCGGCTTCTTCCCGGTCGATTCCGAGACCATCGATTATCTCAAGACCACGGGCCGCGCGGCGGATCGCGTGGCGCTGGTGACGAAGTATTCCAAGGCACAGGGCCTCTATCGCGATTCGAAGTCGAAGGATCCGGTGTTCACCGAATTGCTGACGCTCGATCTCGGCTCGGTCGTGCCATCTCTTGCGGGCCCAAAACGCCCGGAAGGCCGCGTCGCATTGCCAGCAGTTTCCGAAGGCTTCGCCACCGCGATGGCGAACGAATACAAGAAAGCGCTCGACGGAAAGCGCTATAATGTGGCCGGACGCAACTTCGACATCGGTCACGGTGATGTCGTGATTGCGGCGATTACATCCTGCACCAATACGTCAAATCCGAGCGTGCTCCTCGGCGCAGGCTTGCTCGCACGTAACGCAGCGGCGAAGGGCCTCACTGCAAAGCCTTGGGTCAAAACCTCGTTGGCGCCCGGCAGTCAAGTGGTTGCCGAGTATCTCGCGAATTCGGGCTTGCAACTTTCATTGGATAAAGTCGGCTTCAATCTCGTCGGCTTCGGCTGTACGACATGCATCGGCAACTCAGGTCCCCTGCCGGAAGAAATCTCAAAATCCATCAACGACAATAACGTTATCGCGGCCGCTGTGCTTTCTGGCAATCGCAACTTTGAAGGCCGCGTGTCGCCGGACGTGCAAGCGAACTATCTCGCATCGCCTCCGCTTGTGGTCGCTTACGCGCTTGCAGGCAGCGTGAACATCAACCTTGCGAAGGAGCCGCTTGGGACCGGCAAGGACGGCAAGCCGGTTTATTTGAAGGACATCTGGCCGACGTCGAAGGAGATCAACGCCTTCACCAAGAAGTTCGTCACGGCAAAAGTGTTCAAGAAGAAGTATGCCGACGTATTCAAGGGTGATTCCAACTGGCGTAAGATCAAGACCGTGACCAGCGATACTTACGCATGGAATATGTCATCGACCTATGTGCAGAACCCGCCGTATTTCGAAGGCATGAAGATGCAGCCCGAGCCGATCATCGATGTACTCGACGCGCGCATCCTCGCGTTGTTCGGCGACAAGATCACCACTGACCATATTTCACCGGCAGGTGCCATCAAGCTGACGTCACCCGCTGGGAAATATCTATCGGAGCATCAGGTGCGTCCGGCGGATTTCAATCAGTACGGAACGCGTCGCGGCAATCACGAAGTGATGATGCGCGGCACCTTCGCCAACATCCGTATCAAGAACTTCATGATGAAGGGTGCCGACGGCAACATTCCCGAAGGCGGTATGACCAAGCACTGGCCGGACGGCGAATCGATGTCGATCTACGAGGCCGCGATGAAGTATCAGCAGGAGAAAGTACCTCTCGTTGTGTTTGCTGGTGCTGAATATGGCAACGGCTCTTCACGTGACTGGGCGGCGAAGGGAACGCGCCTGCTCGGCGTGCGTGCGGTCATCACCCAGAGTTTCGAGCGCATCCACCGTTCAAATCTGGTCGGCATGGGCGTCTTGCCGCTGACGTTTGAAGACGGTGCATCGTGGCAGTCGATCGGACTTAAGGGCGACGAGAAGGTCACGATTCGCGGGTTACAAGGTGAGTTGAAACCGCGTCAGAAGCTGACGGCTGAGATTGTTTCTGGCGATGGCTCGCTGAAGCGCGTGTCGTTGCTGTGTCGCATCGATACGCTCGACGAGTTGGAGTATTATCGGAACGGCGGCATCCTTCACTACGTTCTGCGCAAACTGGCGGCCTAATCGAGAGAGGTCGTCGGCGCTTTTGCTGGTCAAATGACATGCGAACGGGCTTGAAAACGAATCCGTGAACAGGCTCACTGCGACGTGAGTAGCGGGCAAAGTGGCGGCGGCTTAAAACGAACCGCGCCTTCTTGTCGATGAGGGCACTGATTGATAGCGAGTTGCTCGTGACGTTTGGCGAACTAGGCAGCAAGGCGAAGACAGGTGGCGGCGTTGCCGCGCGTCTATCGGGAGCGCTGGGCGTCTTTGCGGTGTTCGCGGTTGCAACGTCAGCCGCCGCTGATCCTCGTGCCGTGGTTGAACTGTTTACGTCGCAGGGATGCTCATCGTGTCCGCCGGCCGACAAGGTGCTCGGCGACCTTGCAAAAGATCCGACCGTGATCGCGCTCAGCCTGCCGGTGGATTATTGGGATTACCTTGGCTGGAAAGACACGCTTGCGGATTCGCGTTTCAGCGCACGTCAAAAGGCGTATTCAGGAATGCGCGGCGACCGCGACGTTTACACGCCGCAAGCTGTCGTCAACGGTTCGGTTCATGTGTTGGGGAGCGATCGGGCAGGAATCGAAACCGCGGCTGAGGTTACTCATGCAAGCGGCGTGATGTCGGTGCCGGTCACGTTAAAAAAATCCGGCAAGCAGATCGATGTTGCGATTGCGGCGGCGAATGGAAAATCCGGCGAGATCTGGATTTGTGCAGTTTCGAAACAGGTGCCGATCACAATTAACCGCGGTGAAAATCGCGGACACCAGATCACCTACCACAACGTCGTGCGAAACGTTCTGAAGGTAGGCGACTGGAACGGCAAGGCAGGCAGCTGGAGCGTGCCGCTTGAAAACATCAGTCGCGAAGGTGTCGACGCTGCGGCGGTGTTCGTTCAGGACGGCAGCCGCGACAAGCCCGGCCCAATGCTTGGCGCAGCGTTCACGTCGCTGAACTGAAAATTATCAACTCTATTCAAGGGCCTTCGCGCGCCGCCTGGGACGCGCGCCTTGTGCTGAGTCTGGGCCAGACCCGTCAACAAAAAAGGCCAGCTTGCGCTGACCTGAAGGAGTGGGGGATCCATCTGCTGCTAGACCCGATCCCGACGACCCCGGGGGGCTGGGGGCTGAGGAATCCGGAACCGAAAGGACCGGGCCAACGCAGTTTCCTGTTTGTCGCTATCTAGCGCGGCGTACGATTGACCGAATTCGGGCGGCATTATGATTTGCTTAACTTAAGCGTGAGGTTGACGTTGCCGAATACCGGGTGCGGCAACTTGCCGGGCGCACATCGATTCGTGCTTGCAGGCCCGCCAATGTGGGTGGATCATGGCATCCAAGTGACATGGGAGACGCCGATGAGTTCAGGATCGGGCGAGACGGATTTGAGCGAGACACGAATTGCCGAGCGCCGCACGGCACTCCCTCCGAACGTTACGTTCAATCGCCTCGAACTCAATCGTATCCTCAATCTCTACGGACGCATGGTGGCGGACGGCGAATGGCGCGACTACGCCATCGATTTTCTAAAGGATCGTGCTGTGTTTTCGATTTTTCGGCGCGCCTCGGAAGTGCCGATCTACCGCATCGAGAAAGATCCTCGCCTCGCGCGCAAGCAGGGTGCCTATAGCGTGATCGCTGCCAGCGGACAAATCCTGCGGCGTGGCCATGAACTGGACCGGGTACTGCTGGCGATCGACCGCAAGCTCGAACTGGTCTGACTAGTCTTTCGGAAGATTAGATGCGCCATCGCCGAGGCCGCGTTGCATCAGGACGCTGTCGAGCCAGCGTCCAAATTTGAACCCGACATTGGGATGCATTCCGATCGTGTTGAATCCTGCCTTGGTGTGAAGCGCGATGGAGCCTTTGTTGGCGGAATCTCCGATCACTGCAATCATCTGCCGGTAGCCGCGCGCAGTGGATTGCAAGACGAGTTCATTCAGCAGAGCTAGCCCGATGCCGCGCCGCTGGGCCTCAGGTGCCAAGTAGACTGTATCTTCGACCGTGAAACGATAAGCCGGACGTGGCCGATAGGTCCCGGCATAGGCGTAACCCGCAATCCGATTGTTCATCGCTGCGACGAGATAGGGATAATCCCCATCGAGAAACGCCCGATAACGGCGCGTCATTTCCGAAATATTGGGCGGATCGAGTTCGAATGTTGCCGTGCCGGTGCGTACCGCATGTTCGTAAATTGCAGTGATGGCCTGCAGATCGTCCGGTGCGGCAGGTCTTATTTTCAGGTCGGGCATGCGCCGAGACTAGAATCGCAGGACTTAAAACAAAAGGCTCAAAACAAAAGCCCCGGCGGTGAGGCCGGGGCTTGAGTTATTCAGCTGAACTGAATTGTCAGTTGCGCTGTCCGAGCAGCTGCAACAGCAGCGTGAACAGGTTGATGAAGTTCAGGTACAGCGACAGCGCGCCGGTGATTGCAGCCTTCTCGGCAATGTCGCCGCCCTGGCTGGCGTAACCGTAGATGTAATCGTTCTTCAGGCGCTGGGTATCCCAGGCGGTCAAACCTGCGAAGATCAACACACCGACCACCGAGACGATGAACTGCAACATCGAGCTTGCAATGAAGATGTTCACCACGCTCGCAATGATGATGCCAAACAGGCCCATCATCAGGAACGATCCCATCCCGGTCAGGTCACGCTTGGTGGTGTAGCCGTAGAGGCTCAGCGCACCGAACGAAGCCGCCGTGATGAAGAACACGCGCACGATCGAGGTGTGTGTGTACACCAGGAAGATCGACGAGAGAGAAATGCCCATCAGCGCAGCGAACGCCCAGAACAACATCTGTGCGGTTGCCGGGCGAAGCCGGTTGATGCCGAACGAGATCGCGAACACCATGACGAGCGGCGCTAAAATGAACACCCACTTCAGCGGGCTAACGAACATCGCAACGCCGAACGACGTCAGCATGACGTTGCCGATCTTACCGACGGCCGCAGCTGAGTCGGTTGTCACGGCGGCCATGTAGACGCCAAGCGCCGCGAGACCGGTGATCGCCAGACCGATCGCCATGTAGTTGTAGATCTTGAGCATGTACGAGCGCAGACCGGCATCGACGGTCGCGGCGTCAGCGCGCCCGGCGGCCCGGCCGAATGGAGAATTATAGTTGCGGTCCAAGTCCGACATTGTCGAAACCTCGTGTTTGACTGGCGAATACGAAGGGTCAGCGCCGCCAGCTATAAGTTATTCCCGAAACCCTGTTAAGCCGTCTCGCGACTGGCCACACTGAATTCCGAACCCACTCGGTATGTGGGAAACTACCACAGCCGCCGCAAGTTCAGGCGCGCGGCGGAATGTCGCGAAACACCTATTTAGCTGCTACATATTGTCATAAGTTGCGCAAGACAGTGGCGGCCTTTTGATTAAGAGCCAGTAACGTTCCTGCGAGACCAAGCCCCACTGTCACCGCTAGCGCCGAAATCACGACAATTGCTGCGCTGCCCGCTTGCCAGACGAAACTAAGTGTCATGAGCCGCGTGACGATCTGCCAGGCGGCGATCGATCCGGCGGCAACCCCGAAAATGGCGGTCGCCAACCCTACTATTAGGTACTCTAGCGCGTAGGCACCAATCAGGCGTGCGCGCGTGGCCCCCAAGGTTTTGAGAATAACCGCGTCGTAAACCCGGTGGCGATGGCCGGCGGCGAGCGCTCCGCCCAGCACAAGGATCGCTGCGACCAATGTGACGGAGCTTGCACCCCGAATCGCCAGAACGAGATTGGTGACGACGGCGCCGACGGATTGCAACGCTTCGCGCACTCGTACGCTTGTCACCATCGGGAATGTCGCCGCGACAGCCTTGATGATCTGGGCATCGCCGGCAATCGTCGAGCCTTGATCGGTTAGGGTGGCGATGCCTGTATGCGGCGCTCCGGCGAATGCGTTGGGCGTGAAGACCAGAACGAAATTGATGCCGAGGCTTTGCCAATCGACCGTGCGTAGATTGCCAACTTTCGCGGTAATGTCGCGGCCGAGCACGTTGACGGTGATCTCGTCACCGACTTTAAGTTCGAATCCATCCGCGATTTTCTTTTCAAGAGAAACCAGCGGCGGTCCGCTGTAGTCGATTGCCCACCATTGCCCTTCAACGACCTTTGACCCACGCGGAACTTCATTGGTGTAAGTCAGTCCGCGGTCGCTTTGCAGCACCCACTCGACATCGTTCGGTGGCTTGAGGTCTTCGGCTTTCACGCCTTTCACTGCGACGATGCGCCCGCGCAGCATCGGCACGGACTCTACATTTGCACCGGGAGAGGATTGTTTCAAAAAATCGCTGAAGCGCGTCGTGTCGCTCGACGGAATGTCGATGAAGTAAAATGACGGTGCATGCTCGGGCAACGCCGCGGTGAACTGTCGCCGCAAATTGCCGTCGATCTGTGTGATCGTCACTAGCACGGCTAAACCGAGGCCGAGCGACATCACGACGGATGGCGTCAGCGCGCCGGGACGGTAGATGTTTGCAATCGCGAGGCGCAACATCGTGTAGCGAGGGCGCGGGATTTTTTTTGCAAGCCACATTAAAGCGGACGAAACACCGCGCAGAACACCGAACACACCAATCGATGAAGCGACGAACACCGCCGCCACGCGCTTGTCGAACGCTAGCCCGATTGCAACTGCGATCAGCACCCCTATCACTGCGGCCATCAGCGCGAGATAGCGTTTGCGCGGCCAGTGAAACTCGGACGCAACGTCCTCGCGAAACAGCGCGGCAACCGGCACATCATGCACGCGGCCAAGCGGCCAGAGGCTGAATGCAAGCGCCGTGAGCAAACCGTAAATGAATGCCAATGCTAGTTCACCAGCATGAAATGTAGGCTCGACTGGCAGCGGCAGTATTTTTCCGAAGGCGCCGGCGATGACGAAAGGCAGCGCCGCGCCGATTGCGAGCCCAATCAAAGAGCCGACGACCGCAAGGACAACGACTTGTGTCAGATAAATCGTAAAGACCTCACGGGCGGTGGCACCGAGGGCCTTGAAGGTCGCGATGACGTCGCGGCGTTGATCGAGATGGCTTTTGACCGCGTTGGCGACGCCGACTCCCCCGACCAGAAGGGCCGCCAACCCCACCAGCGTCAGGAATTGCGAGAAACGCGTAATGTTGCGCTCGAGTTGCGGCGAGGGATTGCTGCGGGAGCGCACTTCCCACCCCGCTTGCGGCAACGCCTTGCGCGCGTCGTCAACAAGCGCCTGCGTTGCCCGTTCGTCGACAGATTGCCCCTGCAATTGCACGCGGTAAATCCACCGCACCAGCGTGCCAGGTTGAAGAAGCCCCGTCGCGCGCAACGCGGCCTCGCTTACTAAAAACCGCGGTCCCAATCCAATCCCACCGACCAGCTTGTCCGGTTCGCTGTTCACGACGCTGCGAATCTCAAACACGACATTACCGACGCTTACGCGATCGCCGACTTTTAGATTCAGCCGCGCCAGCAGAATGGGATCCGCCGCTGCGCCGAACGCGCCGTCATGTTGCGCCAGCAAATCCGACATACGCATTGGAGGCGCAAGCTTGACATCGCCGAGCATCGGATAGCTGTCATCAACCGCTTTTAGGTCGATCAGTGCAAACTCGCCGGTGTCCGAGCGGGCCATGCCGCGCATGATCGCTGCTGACGAAACCTTGCCGCGCGAATTGAGGAAGTTTTTTTCTTGATCGGTTGCTTCGCGCTGGATCAGCGCGAAAGAAGCGTCGCCTCCCAAAAGCATGCGCCCTTGATGTTCAAGGCCTTCGCTGAGACTTCCGGCAACCGATCCCACGCCGGCAATCGCCATCACACCGAGTGCGATGCAGGCAATGAAAACATAAAAGCCCCGAAGGCCGCTGCGCAATTCGCGCAAGGCATATTTTACAGCCAGCGATAAAGTTTGCGAGCGAGCCTTAGCGTGGGCGACCTCGGTCATGACGCCGACGCCGTCTCGATCCAGTGGCGGTCTGTCGCAGGTCCGTCGATGCGGCCTGACCGCAGGCGCACGACACGGTCGCAACGCTGCGCAAGCGCAAGATCATGCGTGACGAGCACCAATGTCATTTGACGTTCGAGATGTTTTGCGAAAATCAGATCGACGATCTGTTGACCTGTCGCCTCATCGAGATTTCCCGTCGGCTCGTCCGCCACTAGAATTGCCGGATCGGGCGCGAGCGCGCGCGCAAGTGCCACGCGTTGCTGTTCGCCGCCGGAGAGTTGCGATGGATAGTGATGCAAACGTTCTCCAAGGCCGAGATCGGACAATTCGCGCGAGGCGCGCTCATTGGCGTCTTCTCGACCCGCAAGTTCGAGTGGCACCGCCACGTTCTCAAGCGCCGTCATGGTAGGGATGAGATGAAACGACTGGAACACGATTCCCACATGCCGTCCGCGAAAACGCGCGAGCGCATCTTCATCGAGAGCATTGAAAGATGCTCCGCTGACCACCACTTCTCCGCTGTCAGGACGTTCCAATCCCGCCATCACCATCAACAGCGTGGATTTCCCCGAACCTGACGGACCGATCAATCCTACCGCTTCGCCGGACTTTACGCGCAGGCTGACATCTTTAAGGATGTGAACGCGTGCCGGTCCCGTCCCCAGCGAAAGGTTGACGTTGGAAATGGAAATGGTGTCCGGCTTGAGACCGGCCGACGATGAGGGTTCGATGAGACTGTCCATGCACTTTTCATATGGGGTTTTGCCGGGTGCGGTCGAGAGGCTGGCGCGGGTAATTATCGTCGCAGCGCTAGGAGCAACGGTTACGATGTCGGCAACGGCTTTGGCGGAAACGGCTTCGGTGAGTGAGACGAAACCCATCAAGCTCGCGGTTCTGGGCGATTCCTTGACCGCTGGATATGGACTTCCGGCATCGGCGGCATTTCCAATCCGCCTGCAGAAGGCATTGAAGGAAAAAGGCATCGAAACTGTAATGACCAACGCCGGTGTATCGGGCGATACGACGTCCGGTGGCCGCGATCGGCTCGATTGGTCCATTCCTAAAGACACTGAGGCTGTGATTGTCGAGCTTGGCGCCAACGATGCCTTGCGTGGCGTCGATCCAAAGGTAAGCCGGGCTGCGCTCGACGACATTCTCAAAAAATTGAAGGCGCGCAATATCGCCGTGATGTTGTGCGGAATGTACGCGCCGCCGAACTACGGCAGCGACTACGCAACGAAGTTCAATGCCATCTATCCGGACCTCGCCAAGACCTACGGTGTTCCGCTCTATCCGTTCTTTCTCGATGGCATCGTGGGCGATTCGAAGCTCAATCAGTCCGACGGACTTCATCCCACGGCGGATGGCGTCGACGCTATCGTCAAACGCATCCTGCCCACGGTCGAGGCATTCCTGAAGAATCGCACGGCGCGGGCAAAGGTGCTGTGACCTAAATGCCCGCCTAGCGTGAAATCTGGGCTAAGCTGACGCCGATCACTTCGCGTTGTCATCGCGCTGCGATAAAACAACAGAAGGTGATTCGTGATCCTCTCGCATCGAGGAGAGTGCTGATGCCGCGCTTGTTCACAGGGTTGGAAATTCCGCCCGACATCGGCCAGACGCTGTCCGGCATGCGTGGCGGATTGCCGGGCGCGCGATGGATCGACCCTGAAAATTATCATGTCACATTGCGCTTCATCGGCGACATCGATGGTGTCGCCGCCAACGAAATCGCATCGACGCTGGAGCGTGTGAACCGCAAGCCGTTCGAGGTCGCGCTCCAGGGCCTGTCCAGTTTTGGCAGCAAGAAACCGCGCGCTGTCGTCGCGTCCGTCGTGCCGAGCCGTCCGCTGATGGAATTGCAGGCTGAACTTGAGCGCATCGTGCAGCGCTTCGGCTTCGATCCCGAGGGCCGCAAATTCATTCCGCATGTTACTCTTGCGCGGTTGCGCGATGCGTCGAATCAGGATGTTGCGGACTATCTGTCCGTGCGGGGATACTTCCCGACACGGAGCTTCTTGGTGTCTCGGTTCGTGCTGTTTTCATCGCGAGCGTCTGTTGGCGGTGGCCCTTACGTGGTCGAAGATGCCTATGCATTGAGCGCGTAACTCCATTATTATTTTGTACGCTTGCAATTTCCTCGCCCTTGGGGCCGTTTGCGCCCATGAATGCTCCCGTGCCGGCCTCGTTTCGCGACCACTATCGGGCACTCGTCACGTCGGGTGCGATCGAGGCCGATCCCGCGCAAGCGGGTGCGGTCGAGGCTCTATCTTCGCTTGAATCGAAGCTCGCCGGCTATCGCCCGCAGCGCTCAGGTGGTTTGCTGAAGCGTCTTTTTGCCGACAACGATGCGCCGCCGCGTGGTCTCTACATCCACGGCGACGTCGGTCGCGGCAAGACGATGCTGATGGATTTATTTTTTCACGACAGTCCAGTCACGCATAAACGCCGCGCGCATTTTCACGAGTTCATGGCGGACGTGCATGAACGAATCTATGCGTTTCGCCAGAAGATCGCGAGCCACGAAATTACCGACACCGATCCTGTGCTGTTGACGGCGGCGTCGATCTTCGACGAGACGTGGCTTTTGTGTTTCGACGAATTTCATGTCACCGACATCGCAGACGCAATGATTCTGGGCCGGTTGTTCAGGCGGCTATTCGAACTCGGCACTGTTGTGGTTGCAACATCCAACGTCGCGCCTGAGGATTTGTATAAAGGCGGTCTCAATCGCGCGCTGTTCCTGCCGTTCATTGCGCAACTCGAGCGGAGGATGGATGTGCTGCGGCTCGATGCGCGCACGGACTTTCGCCTCGAGAAGCTCGCCGGAATCAAGATGTGGCTGGTTCCGGCGGATGCAAAAGCCGATGCCGCGCTCGACAAAGCGTGGAAGAAGCTGACGTCGGGTGCGACGGACAGTCCGCGAGACATTTCGATCAAGGGCCGCACGCTGCATGTGCCGCATTCCGCGCACGGTGTTGCACGGTTTTCGTTTGCAGACCTGTGCGAAAAGCCGCTGGGCGCGTCGGATTATCTGCGGATCGCGCGCGATTATCACACCGTTATGATCGATCGCATTCCGGCGATGCGGTACGAGCACCGCAACTTCGCCAAGCGCTTCATCACGCTGATCGACACGCTCTATGACAATGCCGTGAAACTAATGGTGTCTGCCGATGTCGACCCGCTCTCGCTCTACAGCGCGACGGAAGGCTTCGAGGCCAACGAGTTCAAGCGCACGGCGTCGCGCTTGATCGAGATGGGCTCCGAATCCTATCTGGCTCTGCCCCATGGTCGCGGCGACTCGACCGCCAGCGGCAAGACGACGGGCCTGGTCGAAACCTGATCCCAATACGTCTGCCGCCGCTTTGTTGGGCGAAGGGCGACTTGAACGCCTGCGGCGAAAGGTCTAACCAGCCGTTCAGGCTCATTCACTCCATTATAAGGACTGTTTTCTCATGGCGCGCGACAAGATTGCATTGATTGGTTCGGGTCAGATCGGTGGAACGCTTGCTCACCTTGTCGGGTTGAAAGAACTCGGCGACGTCGTGATGTTCGACATCGCGGAAGGCGTTCCACAGGGCAAGTCGCTCGACATCGCGCAGTCTTCGCCGGTCGATGGTTTCGACGCCAACTTCACGGGCGCGAATTCTTATGAAGCGCTCGACGGTGCCAAGGTGTGCATCGTGACCGCCGGTGTGCCGCGCAAGCCGGGCATGAGTCGCGACGATCTTCTGAGCATCAATCTCAAGGTTATGGAGCAGGTCGGCGCAGGTATCAAAAAATACGCGCCCGACTCATTTGTTATCTGCATCACCAATCCACTCGACGCGATGGTGTGGGCGCTACAGAAGTCCTCGGGCATGCCGCACAAGAAAGTCGTCGGCATGGCCGGCGTACTGGACTCTTCGCGCTTTCGTTATTTCCTCGCCGATGAGTTCAACGTGTCGGTCGAAGACGTTACTGCGTTCGTGCTCGGCGGTCACGGCGACACCATGGTGCCGCTCACCAAATATTCCACGGTCGCCGGAATTCCATTGCCTGATCTGGTGAAAATGGGTTGGACCTCGCAGGCGCGCATCGACGAGATCGTCGATCGCACCCGCAACGGCGGTGCCGAAATCGTCAACCTGCTCAAGACGGGCTCGGCGTTCTATGCGCCAGCAGCGTCGGCAATCGCGATGGCGGAAAGCTATCTGCGCGACAAGAAGCGCGTGCTGCCATGTGCTGCCTATCTCAGCGGCGAATACGGCGTGAAGGATATGTATGTCGGCGTGCCGGTCGTCATTGGGTCTAAGGGTGTCGAGCGTATTGTCGAAATCGAACTCTCCGGCAAGGACCGCGAAGGTTTCGACAAGTCTGTCGCTTCCGTGCAGGGCCTCGTGGATGCTTGCAAGAAGATCGCGCCGGACTTGCTCGGAAAGTAAGGCTCGTTTGATTGCGGGCCACGCCATTGTCTTGATTGAAAAGAGTAGTAATTCCGGACGGTTTTGCGCTTGTAGCTGTCTTGGTATATGGTATGCCAGTCTCAAAACCGGTGGGAATTTTGAATTCACCATCGCGGTCGCGGGGAGCGTTCGATGAATATCCATGAATATCAGGCCAAGGCAGTCCTGAAAGAGTTCGGCGTGCCGGTCTCGCGCGGCGTCGCGATTTTCAAGGCAGCCGAAGCCGAGGCCGCGGCGAAAGAACTCGGCGGTCCGATATGGGTGGTCAAAAGCCAGATTCACGCCGGTGGTCGCGGCAAAGGAAAATTCAAGGAAGCTGCGGCTGGCGACAAAGGCGGCGTCCGCATCGCCAAGTCCATCGATGAAGTGAAGGCGTTCGCCAAGGAAATGCTCGGCGCGACACTGGTCACGATTCAGACCGGCCCTCACGGCAAGCAGGTCAATCGCCTTTACATCGAAGACGGCTCGGAGATCGCGAAGGAGTTTTATCTCTCCGCGCTGGTCGATCGCGAAACCTCGTGGATTTCGTTTGTCGTTTCCACCGAAGGCGGCATGGACATCGAAAAGGTCGCGCACGACACGCCTGAGAAGATCGTGAGCTTCTCGGTCGATCCTGCGACCGGCATCATGGCGCATCACGGTCGCACCGTGGCCCAGGCGCTCGGCCTCAAGGGCGATCTCGCCAAGCAGGCAGAGAAACTTTTGATGCAGCTCTATACGGCGTTCGTCGCCAAGGACATGGAGATGCTGGAGATCAATCCGCTGATCATCTCCAAGCAGGGCGAACTGCGATGCCTCGACGCGAAAGTGGCGTTTGATTCCAATTCTCTTTATCGGCATCCCGATGTCGTCGCGCTGCGGGACACTTCGGAAGAAGACGCCAAGGAAATCGAAGCTTCGAAATACGATCTCGCCTACATCGCGCTCGACGGCACCATCGGTTGCATGGTGAACGGCGCGGGTCTTGCGATGGCCACGCTCGACATTATCAAGCTGTATGGCGAAAGCCCCGCGAATTTCCTCGACGTCGGTGGCGGCGCGTCCGAAGAAAAAGTTACCGCGGCGTTCAAGATCATCACTGCCGACCCAAACGTGAAGGGCATTCTCGTCAACATCTTCGGCGGCATCATGAAGTGCGATGTCATCGCTGCTGGCGTTGTCGCCGCAGTGAAGGCGGTCGGCCTGAAAGTGCCTTTGGTGGTGCGGCTTGAGGGCACCAATGTCGAGGAAGGCAAGAAGATCATCAATGAATCCGGCTTGAACGTGCTGTCGGCGAACGATCTCGACGACGCGGCGCAGAAAATCGTCAAAGCCGTGAAGGGAAAGTAAGCCGATGTCCGTCCTGATCGACAAGAACACGAAAGTCATCTGCCAGGGCTTCACCGGCAAGAACGGCACCTTCCACTCCGAAGGCGCTATCGCTTACGGCACCAAGATGGTTGGCGGAACCTCGCCTGGCAAAGGCGGCATCACGCATCTCGGATTGCCGGTATTCGACACCGTGCAGGAAGCGCGCAACAAGACCGGCGCCGATGCATCGGTGATTTACGTCCCGCCTCCGGGTGCGGCCGACGCGATCTGCGAAGCCATCGACGCTGAAGTGCCACTCATCATCTGTATTACTGAGGGCGTGCCCGTGCTCGACATGGTGCGCGTCAAGCGTTCGTTGTCCGGGTCGAAGTCGCGCCTCATTGGACCGAACTGTCCGGGCGTCGTGACCGCCGGCGAATGCAAAATTGGAATCATGCCGGCTAATATTTTTAAGCAGGGCAATGTCGGCATTCTGTCGCGCTCCGGCACGCTGACTTACGAAGCAGTTTTCCAGACCTCGCAGGTCGGTCTTGGTCAAACCACCGCGGTTGGCATCGGCGGCGATCCGGTGAAGGGCACCGAGTTCATCGACATTCTTGAACTGTTTCTCGCCGACGAAAAAACAAAATCGATCATCATGATCGGCGAAATCGGCGGATCGGCCGAAGAAGACGCCGCACAGTTCCTGAAAGACGAAGCCAAGCGCGGCCGCAAGAAGCCGATCGTTGGATTTATCGCCGGTCGTACAGCACCTCCGGGCCGCCGCATGGGTCACGCCGGCGCAATCGTGTCCGGCGGCAAGGGCGACGCCGATTCCAAGATCGCGGCAATGGAATCTGCCGGAATTACCGTCTCTCCGTCCCCGGCTCGGCTTGGAACCACGCTTCTTGAAAAATTGAAGTCATAATTCAGTTTTTGGTTCTTTTCGGCGCGAAATTTCGCCCCAAATAGGGTAAAGGTGCGGTCTCAACTCGATGCCGCCGCCAGCTGGGCGAATTGTCCCGGTTTTTCCGCGCGATACCAGAATCAGGACGCGAACATGTCTCGCCAGGACGCGAACGCCAATTTTGCCCTCACTTCCTTCCTCGACGGTGCCAACGCCACCTACATCGACGACATGTACGCCCGGTTCGAGAAGAATCCGTCGTCGGTCGATCCGGAGTGGGCCGAGTTCTTCAAAAGCCTGAAGGATTCGCCTGCCGACGTTCAGAAGAACGCGCAGGGCCCATCCTGGGAAAAGGCAAACTGGCCAGCGTCTCCACGCGATGAACTGACCTCTGCGCTGGACGGCAACTGGGCGCAGGTCGAGAAGATCGTCAGCGGCAAGATCGCGGCGAAGTCTCAGGTCACGGGTGACAATCTTTCCTCAGCCGATGTGCAGCAGGCGACGCGCGATTCCGTTCGCGCATTGATGCTCATTCGCGCTTACCGCATGCGCGGACATTTCCATGCCAATCTCGATCCGCTCGGCATCGAAGGCCAAAAGGATCACGAAGAACTCGATCCGCGTTCGTACGGGTTCACCGACGCCGATATGGACCGCAAAATTTTCCTCGATCACGTGCTCGGTCTCGAAACCGGCACGTTGCGCGAGATCGTCGCTATCTGTCAGCGTACGTACTGCCAGACGCTCGGCGTCGAGTTCATGCATATTTCGAATCCTGCGCAGAAGGGCTGGATCCAGGAACGCATCGAAGGCCCAGACAAGGAAATCAGTTTCACGCGCGAAGGCAGACGCGCGATTTTGATGAAGCTGGTCGAAGCCGAAGGCTTCGAAAAATTCTGTGATGTGAAATTCACCGGCACCAAGCGCTTTGGTCTCGACGGCGCAGAATCCCTGATTCCGGCGCTCGAACAGATCATCAAGCGCGGCGGCAATCTCGGTGTGCAGGACATCGTCATTGGCATGCCACATCGCGGACGTCTCAACGTTCTGACGCAGGTGATGGGCAAGCCGCACCGCGCGCTGTTCCACGAGTTCAAAGGCGGTTCCGCCAATCCCGACGAAGTCGAAGGTTCAGGCGACGTCAAATATCATTTGGGCGCTTCGTCGGATCGCGAATTCGACGGCAACAAGATTCATCTATCGCTCACTGCCAACCCATCGCATCTCGAAATCGTCGATCCGATTGTGCTCGGAAAAGTACGCGCCAAGCAGGACCAGCACGGCGATCCGCCGGATCAGCGTATCTCGACTTTGCCGTTGTTAATGCATGGCGACGCGGCGTTCGCGGGCCAGGGCGTCGTCGCGGAATGTTTCGCGCTTTCGGATTTGAAAGGCTACCGCACCGGCGGTTCGCTACACTTCATCGTCAACAATCAGATCGGCTTTACGACCTATCCGCGTTATTCGCGTTCTTCGCCATATCCGTCGGACGTGGCCAAGATGATCGACGCGCCAATCTTCCACGTGAATGGCGACGATCCAGAAGCGGTGGTGTTCGCGGCCAAGGTTGCGATCGAGTATCGGCAGAAATTCCACAAGCCTGTCGTCATCGACATGTTCTGCTATCGCCGCCACGGTCATAACGAAGGCGACGAGCCGGCATTCACCAACCCGGTGATGTACAAGAAGATCGCGGGCCATCCATCGACGCTCGACATTTATGCCAAGCGATTGATCGCAGACGGCGTCATGACCGAAGGCGAAGTCGATAAGGCGAAGGCAGATTGGCGCGCACGTCTCGATGTCGAGCTCGAAGCGGGGTCGGGCTACAAGCCCAATAAGGCCGACTGGCTTGACGGCAAATGGGCCGGCTTCAAGTCCGCCGACCTTGGCGAGGACCCACGCAAGGGCAATACCGGCGTTGCGCTCAACGAGTTGAAGGACATCGGCCGCAAGATCACCAAGGTACCGGACGGTTTCCGTATCCACAAAACCATTCAGCGCTTTCTCGACGCACGTGCGAAAGCGATCGACACCGGAGAAGGCATCGACTGGGCGACCGGCGAAGCGCTCGCGTTTTGTTCATTGCTGGTGGACGGCAATCGCGTCCGCCTGTCGGGTCAGGACAGCGAGCGAGGCACCTTTTCGCAGCGTCACTCCGTGCTGTTCGATCAGGAAGATGAAAGCCGCTATACGCCGTTCAATCATCTTGGTGAGAAGCAGGGTCACTACGAAGTCATCAACTCGCTGCTGTCTGAAGAGGCGGTCCTTGGATTCGAATACGGCTACTCGCTGACCGAGCCGAATGCGTTGACAATATGGGAGGCGCAATTCGGTGACTTCGCTAACGGCGCGCAGGTGCTGTTCGACCAGTTCATTTCGTCCGGCGAGCGTAAATGGCTGCGCATGTCCGGTCTCGTCTGCATGCTACCGCACGGCTATGAGGGTCAGGGCCCGGAGCATTCATCCGCACGTCTCGAACGCTTCCTGCAAATGAGCGCCGAAGACAACATGCAGATCGTCAACATCACGACACCGTCTAATCTTTTTCATGCGTTGCGCCGCCAATTGAAGCGCGAGATTCGTAAACCCCTCATCATCATGACGCCGAAATCGCTGCTGCGTCACAAGCGTGCGGTCTCGAAGCTCGAGGAGATGGGACCGGATACGTCTTTCCATCGCCTGCTGCATGACGATGCGGAGCGCGGTGGGGAGATCAAGCTCGTCGAAGACAAGAAGATTCGGCGCGTCATCCTTTGTTCGGGCAAGGTCTATTACGACCTGCTTGAAGACCGCGAGAAACGCGGTGTCGACGATATTTATCTGCTGCGCGTCGAACAGCTTTACCCAGTACCGCTGAAGGCACTCGTGCTGGAGCTTGAGCGCTTCAAAAATGCTGAAGTTGTTTGGTGTCAGGAAGAGCCGCGCAACATGGGCGGCTGGTACTTCATCGAGCCATATTTAGAGTGGGTCCTCAATCAGGTGGGCGCCACGCACAAGCGCCCGCGTTATGCCGGACGCGCCGCTGCAGCTGCGACTGCAACTGGCTTGATGTCCAAGCACCTGGCGCAGCTCAAAGCGCTTCTTGAAGAAGCGCTTGGTTGACAATGACGCTGAGATTTACGCAGGCGACATTGCATTTCTATTGATTTGATCAAGTCGCCAAGGGCTGAAGAAGCCGCTTGCGGCGTAATAGGGTAAAGAACAATGGCTGAAATTCGCGTTCCGACACTTGGTGAGTCTGTCACCGAGGCAACCATCGGCAAATGGTTCAAGAAGGCGGGCGACGCGGTTGCAGTCGATGAACCGTTGGTTGAGCTGGAAACGGACAAGGTCACGATCGAAGTCCCGGCTCCGTTCGCCGGAACGCTGGGCGAAATCGTCGCTAAGGATGGCGAGACGGTCGCGGTCGGCGCATTGCTAGGTCAGATCACCGAAGGCGCGGGCGGCGCAAAACCCACCGCTGCGCCGGCTAAAGCCGCGGATGCTCCTGCGCCGAAAGCTGCTGCGGCTGTCGCTCCAGCTCCGACACAGAAATCTCCACCCTCGGACGCGCCGCAAGCGCCGTCGGTACGTAAGCTCTCTGCTGAATCGGGTGTGGATGCTTCGAGCGTACCAGGTTCGGGCAAGGATGGCCGCGTCACTAAGGGCGATATGCTCGCTGCCATCGAGAAGGCCGCGTCGTCGCCGACGTCCATCAATCAACCTGCCGCGTCGATTCAAGTTCGCGCTTCCTCGCCAGCGGACGATGCTGCGCGTGAAGAGCGCGTGAAGATGACACGGTTGCGTCAGACCATTGCGCGTCGCCTCAAGGACGTACAGAACACCGCAGCCATGCTCACGACCTTCAACGAGGTCGACATGACGGGGGTGATGGCGCTACGTGCGCATTACAAGGATTTGTTTGAGAAGAAGCACGGCGTGAAGCTGGGATTCATGGGCTTCTTCGTGAAAGCGTGCGTTCAGGCGCTGAAGGAAGTGCCTGCGGCCAATGCCGAGATCGACGGCACGGATTTGATCTACAAAAATTACTACCACATTGGCGTGGCTGTCGGCACCGACAAGGGACTTGTCGTGCCGGTTGTGCGCGATTGCGATCACAAATCGCTGGCGGAAGTTGAAAAGAGCATCGGCGATTTCGGCAAGAAGGCTCGCGACGGACAGCTCAAGATCGAAGACATGCAGGGCGGCACTTTCACGATTTCAAATGGCGGCGTCTATGGCTCGCTGATGTCCACACCGATTTTGAATGCGCCGCAGTCCGGCATTCTCGGCATGCACAAGATTCAGGAACGTCCGGTTGCGGTGAACGGCAAGGTCGAGATTCGTCCCATGATGTATCTTGCACTTTCTTACGATCACCGTGTGATCGACGGCAAGGATGCGGTGACGTTCTTGGTGCGCGTCAAGGAAGGCCTTGAGGATCCGGCGCGGCTCGTGCTGGACCTCTAATATGGACAGCGTCGCCATCGTTACCGGAGGAAGCCGCGGCATCGGCCGCGCCACGTCGCTCGCTGCCGCCAAGCGCGGCTACAAGGTTGTCGTCGGTTATGCCAGCAATAAGGCTGCTGCCGATGAAGTGGTCGCGAAAATCGAATCGAGCAATGGAAAAGCCGTCGCGGTGAAATGCGATGTCGGCGTTGAGGCCGATATTCTCGATCTGTTCAAGAAGGCCGATGCATTCGGAAAGCTCGGCGTATTGGTGAATAACGCCGGCGTCGTCGATATGACCGCTCGCGTTGACGAGATGTCGGCCGCGCGGCTGACGCGCATGATGAACATCAATATTGTCGGCAGCATTTTATGTGCACGTGAAGCCGTCAAGCGGATGTCGACAAAATTTGGCGGCACAGGCGGAATCATCGTCAACATTTCCTCTGTGGCTGCGACGTTGGGGTCGCCCGCGCAATATGTCGACTATGCAGCCTCAAAAGGCGCGATCGATACATTTACGGTCGGCCTCGCGCGCGAAGTCAGTGCTGAGGGCATTCGCGTCAATGCGATCCGGCCCGGATTGATCGATACGGAGATTCACGCCAGCGGCGGCGAACCCGGTCGCGCACAGAAGCTGGCGCATATGGTGCCGATGAAACGCGTTGGCACTGCGGAAGAAATCGCCAACGCGGTAGTTTGGCTGATGTCGGACGACGCATCATACGTAACAGGTACGATTTTCGACGTGTCCGGCGGACGCTAACGCTGACGCCGCGGCGCCTTTTGAACTCAGGATTTTCATCATGGCCTCCTACGACCTCGTTATCATCGGTACCGGCCCCGGCGGCTATGTCTGCGCGATCCGTGCCGCACAGCTCGGCATGAAAGTCGCCGTCGTCGAGAAGTGGCCGACATTCGGCGGCACATGTCTGAACGTCGGTTGCATCCCGTCGAAGGCGATGTTGCAAGCGTCGGAGCGCTTCGAGGAAGTCACCCATATGCTGCCGAAGATGGGCATTGGCGTCGGCAAGCCGAAGCTCGATCTGGCGACCATGATGAAATTCAAGACCGATGGCGTCGACGGCAACGTCAAGGGCGTTGGCTTTCTGTTCAAGAAGAACAAGATTGAACCTTACGAAGGCACCGGAAAAATTCTCGGCCCCGGCAAAGTCGAAGTGAAGGGCAATGACGGCAAGACGCAGACGCTCGAAACCAAGAACATTGTGATCGCGACCGGCTCTGATGTGACGAAGCTCAAGGGCGTCGAGATCGACGAGAAGCGCATTGTGTCGTCGACCGGCGCGCTGGTGCTCGACAAAGTGCCGGAGAAGATGCTGATCATAGGCGCGGGCGTGATTGGCCTGGAGCTTGGCTCAGTCTGGCGGCGTCTCGGATCGCAAGTGACGGTTGTCGAGTTTCTCGATCGCATCCTGCCCGGGATGGACGGCGAGGTCGCAAAGCAATTCCAGCGCATCCTCGAAAAGCAAGGCATGACGTTCAAGCTCGGTGCAAAGGTCACAGGTGTCGATAGTTCCGGCAAGAAACTCAAAGCGAGTGTTGAGCCTGCGGCAGGAGGCAAGGCTGAAACGATGGAAGCCGATGTGGTGCTGGTTGCAATCGGCCGCGTGCCATTCACCGAAGGACTTGGTTTGAAGGAAGCAGGTGTCGCGCTCGACCAGCGCGGTCGCGTACAGACCGACGGGCATTTCGCAACCAACGTCAAAGGCATTTTTGCCATCGGCGACGTGATCGCCGGTCCCATGCTCGCCCACAAGGCAGAAGACGAAGGCATCGCGATTGCCGAAATTCTCGCAGGCCAAGCCGGGCACACGAATTACGATGTGATTCCCGGTGTCGTTTATACGTTCCCGGAAGTTGCATCGGTCGGAAAGACCGAAGAAGAGTTGAAGCAGGCCGGCGTGGCATACAACGTCGGCAAATTTCCCTTTACGGCCAATGCCCGCACCAAGGTCAACCAGACCACGGATGGTTTCGTAAAGATTCTCGCAGATGCGAAGACCGATCGTGTCCTCGGCGCGCATATCATCGGCGCGGAAGCCGGTGAAATGATTCACGAAGCTGCGGTTTTGATGGAATTCGGTGGATCCGCTGAGGATCTCGCCCGTACCTGTCATGCGCATCCGACACGTTCGGAAGCTGTGAAGGAAGCAGCGCTTGCCGTTGGCAAACGTGCTATCCATATGTGATTGATACGCATTACCGGATCACGACGAACGAGAGTGCAGAATGCGCCGCCTGCTTCGTCCCCTTTGGGTCCTACTCGCTTTCATCTTTTTAATTGAAGCGTGGCTATGGGACCGACTTGAGCCGCTCGTCGCGTGGATTGTGGATCGCATTCCGCTGAAGTCGCTGAAGGATTGGTTCGCGGGGCGTGTGCATCATCTCTCTCCCGGCGCGACCCTGATCGTTTTTCTCGTGCCGGTGATTCCGCTACTTCCGCTCAAAGCGCTCGGTCTTTGGCTGCTCGCTCATAAATATTTCCTCAGCGCGATCGCTGTGATCGTCTTTGCCAAGCTGCTCGGCCTTGGCATCACTGCATTTGTATTCGATGTGACGCGCGAGAAGCTGTTGCAGATGCGATGGTTCAACAGGCTCTATGAATGGTTACTCGCAGCGCGAGCATGGTCGAAAGCGCAGATAGAACCCGTTAAGGCTGCACTAGTGAAATTCCGCCAGCGATTCCGCATGCGCTCGTCGTCGCGTTTCGTGGAACGTCTGCGCAAACGCGTTCACATGTTCCGCTGATTCGGAGTTCACTACATCAAGTGCACGGCATGCGGTGCGAACAATCCGATCGCCGTGAACGCCACACCCGTAAGAGCAAGAAATCCCGCGACACCAGCAAGAGCGATCATTCCAGTGATGATTGTCGCTGAAGCCAGCACGATTCCGATCTGAAATGCTGCCGACGCCACTTCATAGTGGTGATAGCGCGCCATTGCGAGATCGCGCTCTTCCTCGGCTTTCTTGGCGCGGGCGGCGAGCTGCTCGGAGCCTTCGCCGGTTTCCGGTTCGGAACGATATCGGGCTGCTGTTTTGCCCCACGCATCGATTTGTTTCGCGAGCGCGGCTTTGGCTGCATCGTCGCCGATCGTTCCAAGACTGAGTTTCGCCTGATCGGACGTGGCCTCGACAACAGTTCGGCGGATGCTCTTGGCTTGGAAAAACGCCCAGAGGTTCGACGCTTCGACATTTTTGCTGATGGATTCGGTTTGAGCACCTTTGCCGAGCGTCTCAGAAAGAGCGAGACAAAGCGCAATGACCGCGATTAGCAGCGCGATCTTTTTGTTTTCACCGGATGCGTGTTCCGCGTGTTCGGCGTGCTCCATGCTCTCATGTGCGCCCATTGCTCAATCCCTCCGGCTGATTTGCCCCACGATTGACCGAACCATGTATGCCGCGCAAGTGCAAAGCATGTCTGTCAAATGACAAATTTATTTCAGGCGCGGGGATGGGCGGTCTTGTAGACGTCGAGTAGGCGATCGGCATCGACGCCGGTGTAGATTTGCGTCGTCGATAGCGATGCGTGTCCAAGCAATTCCTGAATGGACCGCAGATCGCCTCCTCGTGTCAGCAGATGCGTTGCGAATGAATGACGCAGCGCATGCGGTGTCGCGGTGTCGGGAAGCCCGAGCGCGCCGCGCAAGCGCTCCATCGTCAGTTGAATAATACGTGGACTGAGTGGGCCACCCCGTGCGCCGACGAATATCGGACCATCCTGCGCAATTGTGTGCGGACTCATCGCGATATAATCGTGAATCAACGTGAGCACATTCTTCAAGACCGGTACCATGCGCGTCTTGTTGCCCTTGCCGGTGATGACGAGGACGTCGCCTTCACCTGGTATCGGCACATCGCGACGCTTGAGGCCAAGCGCTTCGGAAATGCGAAGGCCCGAACCGTAGAGCAGCGCCATCACGGCGGCATCGCGCGCCCAGATCCACGGATCGCGCGTGTCACCGGCGCGCGTCTCAGCATCCGCCATCTGGCGCGCGGACAACATTTGAATTGGCTTGGGCAGACTCTTGCCGATTTTCGGCGCGCGAATGGCAGACAATGCGCCGACCTTGCCTTTGCCTTCGCGTTCTAGAAATTTTCCGAATGAGCGCAATCCTGCAAGCGCTCGCATTAAAGATCGACTGCCGACGTCGTCACTGCGCCGGGCCGCCATGAAGGCGCGAACATCAGTTGTCTCAATTCCGGCGAATTGCTTCAGCGTGACAAGACCGCCCCAGTGCGCACCGAGAAATACGAGGCATTGGCGCAAATCGCGTTCGTAGGCTTCGAGCGTTTTTGATGACAGCCGTCTCTCGCTGCGCAAATGCGTCAGCCAGCGCGCGATCTCGGATTGCAAATCCGGCGCGGCGCAGGTGAGGCGCAGATCTCCCGATTCCGTTTCACTTGTCGCGGCGGTTTTAGCCATCATATGTTCAGTGTGCGTGGATGCCCGATGCTTGACAGGAATCGGTTTATCGCACCTTTTTCCTTACCCCTTCTTAAATTTGGATCACCACGGGAATGGCCAGGCGAGTCGTCGATGTTCTCGTGCCGGTCGCCCTGAACCAGGCCTATTCCTATCGCGTCCCGGATGACGCCGATCTGAAGCCGGGTGACGTCGTTTGTGTGCCGTTGGGGCCGCGCGAAGTCACCGCTGTGGTTTGGGCGGAAAATCCCAACCCCGATCCCCGACTTCATAACCGTCTGAAAGATGTCGGCGAGAAGCTCGATGTTCCCCCTCTGAAGGCTGAACTGCGAAGTTTCGTAGATTGGGTTGCGAACTACACGCTGTCTGCCCGCGGCATGGTGCTGCGCATGACGTTGCGAATGGGCGAGCATCTCGGACCTGAGCGCGTGCGGATGGGGGTGCGGCTTGTCGGCGCGCCGCCGCAGCGCATGACGCCGGCGCGACGGCGATTGATCGATGCGCTCTCTGACGGATTACTGCACGCAAAATCCGAAGTTGCGAAGGAAGCAGGCGTCAGCGCCGGTGTTCTCGATGGTCTCGTCGATGAAGGCACGCTCGCGGCCGAATCGATGCCGCACGAAATCGCGGCCCCTTCACCCGATCCGTCATTCGCGGAGCCTGAATTTTCCAGCGATCAGCGCATCGCTGCCGATGCGATGAAGGCGCTCGCTGCGGAAGGCGAGTTTCATGTTGCGCTGCTGGATGGCGTGACAGGTTCGGGCAAGACCGAGGTTTATTTCGAGGCGGTTGCGGAGATCATCCGGCACGGAAAGCAGGTCATGATCCTGATGCCGGAGATTGCGCTGACTGGGCAATTTCTTGATCGGTTTGCGGCGCGCTTCGGCGCGCGCCCCATCGAATGGCACTCCGAACTGACGCCACGCACGCGCGCGCGTAATTGGACAGCGGTGGCGTCAGGTGCTGCGCAGGTCGTGGTCGGCGCGCGCTCGGCGCTATTTTTGCCTTACGCGAATCTCGGACTCGTCATCGTCGATGAGGAGCACGACCAAGCCTACAAGCAAAGCGATGGCGCGCATTATCACGCGCGCGACATGGCGGTGGTGCGCGCGAGCATCGCGAAGATTCCCGTCATACTTTGCTCGGCAACACCATCAGTGGAAACCGAAGTCAACGCGCGCAAGGGGCGCTACCAACGCGTGGTGCTGCCGTCGCGTTTCGGCGGCCAGCATATGCCGCGAATCGAAGCTATTGATCTTCGCCGCGAAGGCCCATCGCGGGGAAAATTCATCTCGCCGCGTCTTGCTGGCGAAATCAAAATTGCAGTGGAACGCAAAGAGCAAGCGTTGTTGTTTCTCAATCGCCGCGGCTATGCGCCCTTGACGCTGTGCCGCGCATGCGGTCATCGCTTCGACTGCAAGATCTGCGACGCGTGGCTGGTGGATCATCGCTTTCGGCAAAGACTTGTCTGCCATCACTGCGGCTTCTCGATGCCGCGCCCAGATATCTGTCCGCAATGCGCGGCCGAGGAGTCGCTTGCAGCCATCGGTCCCGGTGTTGAACGCTTGCAGGAAGAGGCTGCCGCTCTGTTTCCCGAAGCGCGGACAATGGTGCTGTCGAGCGATCTCATCACATCGGTTGAGACCATGCGCTCCGAATTGAATGAAATCGCCGAGGGTCGCGTCGATATTATCATCGGCACGCAATTGGTGGCGAAGGGCCATAATTTCCCGCGCCTCAATCTTGTCGGCGTGGTGGACGCCGATCTGGGTTTGGGCAATGGCGACCCGCGCGCCGCCGAGCGCACGTATCAGTTGCTCAATCAGGTGATCGGGCGCGCGGGTCGCGACAAGGGATATGGCGTCGGCTATCTACAAACACATCAGCCGGAGCACCCGGTGATGAAGGCGCTCGTGGCGTCGGATCGCGAAGCGTTCTACGCTAGTGAAATCGAGGCGCGCGAACGCGCGCTGTATCCGCCGTTCGGGCGGTTGGCGAGCCTCATTATCTCAGCAGGCGATCGTCCATCGGCCGAAGGTTTTGCGCGCAAGCTCGTGGCAGCCGCACCTCTCGACGAACAGATTCAAGTGCTCGGTCCCGCGGAGGCACCGCTTGCGGTGATCAAGGGACGGTATCGCTTTCGGATATTGGTGAAGTCATCGCGCAACGTCGATCTGTCGGAATATCTGCGCGGCTGGGTGGCGTCCGGACCGAAGACCAAAGGCAATCTCAAGCTCACGATCGACGTCGATCCGCAGAGTTTTCTCTAGGCGTGATCTTGAGAAATGCACACCGGTTTTCGGACAAGATCATGCCCCGAAAGTCAAAATGAAAAAGGCTGGCACATGAATGTACCAGCCTCTTCAACGCGACGCGACGCGACTAGACGCAACGCTTACTGAACTTCTGCGACCACTTGGCCGAGACCAACTTCCTCGGTGATCCCTATGGCGCGGGCAGCGCCCGTCGAGAGATCGAGCACGCGGTCCTTCACGAAAGGACCGCGATCGTTGACGGTGACGACCACGCTGCGACCTGCATACGTGACCTTCAATCGCGTACCGAACGGCAAGGTTCGATGCGCCGCCGTCATCGCCTCCTGGTCGAACTTTTGACCAGAGGCGGTCTGTCCGCCCGGCTCATCGTTGTCGCCATAGAACGACGCAATGCCGGAAAAGGTTCGGCTCGAATTGAGCGAGGCATTCGCGTCTCGCCATTTGTCGTTCGAGCTAGGCTTCTGTTCGTTTCGTGCGCCAGCGTCTCCTGACGAGCCGCTAAGGGTCAGTAGTCCTGCAGCCAAAAATACCATCGAGATATTCCGAATCGCCGCAGCCGACCCCCTCACGCTTGTGAGAGTGGTGAGCATTTAGTTTGTCCCTTTATTGTATTTCCAACACGCGGCTGGCTAGATCGTAGCCAGAACAACGAAGGGCGGTGGATGATGCAATAATGGGGCGTAAAGGCGACAGATGATCAGTTACGAAACGATCACATATGTGGTGAAAATGAGAAATGTAATCTAACTGAGCTTGTATACATGAGTATTAATACGCTAGTTTTCTCATATATACTTTGATATACTGTATTTCGTATCCATCTTTTGATAAACGCCAGTAGACTCATTCCCGACTCATTGCGTGATGCCATGCAAAATGTATTATGCTGCATGTGCGAAGAGAGTAGCTTAGCGCGTGTTAGCTGCAGATGAGTTTCAGAATCCTCGCTGCACGACGTTGCCAGACCTGCTGAGGCCGCCAACCATGGTCGAAGCATGACTGATTTGGAAATCGCATGCGCAATTTAGCGATCGGTTTTCAGGGCCGATCCAAATCTAACTCCGGCGGATTTTGAGTCACACAATCCATTGGCGAACGCGCCAATTTTTGATCCCGGAAACTGCGACAAACCGGCTTCGCAGAGGGCGATTTCGCTCACGCGGTCGTGTTGCACCTGCTCTCGCCCTATGTTAGCAAACCGGCGATTTTGGGCCGCAGGGCATCTTGCTCCGGCTGAAAATCGAAGTCCCGCTTGAATTCCAAGGAAATATCAAGGACTTGGATCGCTTCGGCGATGGTCTTTTTCTTGGGCGTTCTGCAGTTAGAAGAGCTTTTTCGTGGCAGCTGAAAATCCTTCTGTTTCTGGCGTATCCGGCCGCTATGCGACGGCGTTGTTCGAACTCGCCCGTGAGCAGAAATCCATCGACGCCGTGAAGGCCGATCTTGACAAGTTCGAGGCCATGCTGGCCGACAGTCCCGACCTTTTGCGTCTTGTGCGCAGCCCGGTTTTCACATCCGACGCGCAGGGCAAGGCGCTCTCCGCCGTGCTGACCAAGGCTGGTATCGGCGGCACCGCCGCCAATTTCCTGAAAGTTTTGACCAAGAATCGCCGCCTGTTTGCGGTGAGCGATGTTGCGCGCGCCTTCCGCGCGCTTGTTGCAAAGTTTCGCGGTGAAGCTACCGCCGAAGTCATCGTCGCCGAAAAACTCAGCGATAAGAATCTTGACGCTCTTAAGGCCGCGCTGAAAGCCGTGTCCGGCAAGGACGTCGATCTCAATGTCAAAATCGATCCGTCGATCATCGGCGGGCTTGTCGTCAAGCTCGGCAGCCGCATGGTCGATAGCTCACTCCGTACCAAACTCAATTCGATCAAGCACGCGATGAAAGAGGCAGGCTGATGGACATCCGCGCCGCGGAAATTTCCGCAATTCTCAAGGACCAGATCAAGAATTTCGGCCAGGAAGCCGAAGTCACTGAAGTCGGTCAGGTTCTCTCCGTCGGCGACGGTATCGCCCGCGTCTACGGCCTCGACAATGTTCAGGCCGGCGAGATGGTCGAATTTGAAAACGGCACGCGCGGCATGGCGCTCAATCTCGAGAGCGACAACGTCGGCATCGTTATTTTCGGCGGCGACCGCGAAATTAAAGAAGGCCAGACCGTCAAGCGCACCCGCGCCATCGTGGACGCGCCGGTCGGCAAAGGACTTCTCGGCCGCGTTGTTGACGCGCTCGGCAATCCCATCGACGGCAAGGGTCCGATCAAGGCCGACAAGCGCATGCGCGTAGACGTGAAGGCTCCGGGCATCATTCCGCGTAAATCCGTCAACGAACCCATGGCGACCGGCCTCAAGGCCATCGACGCTTTGATTCCCGTCGGGCGTGGCCAGCGCGAGCTGATCATCGGCGACCGTCAAACCGGCAAGACCGCAATCGCGCTCGATACGATTTTGAACCAGAAGCCTCTCAACGCCCAGCCTGACGAAAACCTCAAGCTTTATTGCGTCTACGTCGCCATCGGGCAGAAGCGTTCAACCGTCGCACAATTCGTGAAGGTGCTCGAAGAGCAGGGCGCTCTCGAATACTCGATCATCGTTGCTGCGACCGCGTCCGATCCCGCGCCGATGCAGTACCTCGCGCCGTTCACCGGCTGCACCATGGGCGAATACTTCCGCGACAACAAAATGCACGCGGTTATCATCTATGACGATTTGTCGAAACAGGCCGTTGCCTACCGCCAGATGTCGCTGCTGCTGCGCCGCCCACCGGGTCGCGAAGCCTATCCCGGCGACGTGTTCTATCTGCATTCACGTCTGCTTGAGCGTTCGGCAAAGCTTAACGACTCGCAGGGCAACGGTTCGCTGACTGCATTGCCTATCATCGAGACGCAGGCGAACGACGTGTCGGCCTACATTCCAACTAACGTGATTTCGATCACCGACGGCCAGATCTTTCTGGAAACCGATCTGTTCTTCCAGGGCATCCGTCCTGCGGTGAACGTCGGCCTGTCGGTGTCGCGCGTGGGCTCTGCCGCTCAGACCAAGGCGATGAAAAAGGTCGCCGGTAAAATTAAGGGCGAACTTGCGCAGTACCGCGAAATGGCGGCGTTCGCGCAGTTCGGTTCGGACCTCGACGCCTCGACGCAACGTTTGCTTGCGCGCGGCTCGCGCCTCACTGAACTTCTGAAGCAGCCGCAGTTCTCGCCGCTGAAAATGGAAGAGCAGGTCGTGGTGATTTACGCAGGCGTCAACGGCTATCTCGACGGCATCCCGGTCGCCAAGGTGCGTGCATTCGAAGACGGCCTGCTGTCGCTGTTCCGCGGCAAGCATGTCGATATTCTCAACGCCATTCGCGACACCCGTGACCTGACCGACGATCTTGCCGGTAAGGTGAAGGGCGTGGTCGAAGGTTACGCCAAAACATTCTCGTAACGCCGCGCTCGGAGACAGACGGTGGCCAGCCTCAAGGACATGCGCGTCCGCATCGCCTCAACCAAGGCGACGCAGAAGATCACTAAGGCCATGCAGATGGTCGCGGTGTCGAAGCTTCGCCGTGCGCAGGCCGCCGCTGAAGCTGCGCGTCCTTACGCCGAGCGCATGGATGCCGTGATCTCCAATATCGCGAGCGCTGCTGCGGGTTCGGGTTCGGCGCCAAAGCTTTTGACCGGCACCGGCAACGACAAGGTTCATCTGCTGCTGGTGTGTACCGGCGAGCGCGGCCTCTCCGGTGCGTTCAACTCGTCCATCGTGCGTCTGGCTCGCGAGCGCGCGTTGTCGCTGATCAATCAGGGCAAAGAGGTCAAGATTTTCTGCGTCGGTCGCAAAGGCTATGAGCAGCTGCGTCGTCTGTTCGAGAAAAATATCGTCGAGCATGTCGATTTGCGTGCGGTGAAGGTTCTCAGCTTCAAGGACGCCGAGACGATTGCGAAAAAAGTCGCAGCGATGTTCGAGGCGGGCGATTTTGACGTCTGCACATTGTTCTTCTCGCGCTTCAAGTCGGTAATCGCTCAAGTCCCGACCGCGCAGCAGATCATTCCGCTGGTGGTTGAAGCGAAAGACGCAAACGCGGCAGCTGCGCCGTCATACGAGTACGAGCCGGAAGAAGACGAAATCCTCGCCTCACTCCTGCCGCGCAACCTCGCTGTGCAGATTTTTCGCGCGCTGTTGGAGAATAATGCATCGTTCTACGGCGCGCAGATGAGCGCGATGGACAACGCGACCCGCAACGCGGGCGAAATGATCAAAAAGCAAACGCTGATCTACAACCGAACCCGTCAGGCGATGATTACAAAAGAACTCATCGAAATCATTTCCGGCGCAGAAGCGGTCTGAGGAAAAACGTCATGGCTTATGTCACCAAGGCTACAACTTCAGGCGGACGCAACGGACGCGCGGTCCTCGACAATGGCGGCCTCGCGCTGGCGATGGCGCTGCCGAAGGATCTCGGCGGCGCGGGTGATGGTCACAATCCTGAGCAGCTTTTCGCGCTGGGATGGTCGTCCTGTTTCGGCCAGGCGATTTTAGTTCTCGCCAAGAAGCACGGTCTCGACGGTCAGGCCGCGAAAGTCACGTGCGAAGTCACGCTCAACGTTAATGACGGCGCGTTTTCACTCGCTGCCGAATTGAAGGTCGCGCTGGCTGGGGCCGATAAGGCCAAGCTGCAGGCGCTGATCGAAGACGCTCACACCATATGCCCCTATTCAAAGGCGACGAAGGGCAATGTGCCCGTCAAGCTGACTGCTGTATGAGCGCTTGATCTCGGATCACGCGCTAACTGAAAAAGTTTCAAGGAGACTATCCCATGGCATCACCCGCCAACCAGACCGGACGTATCTCACAGGTCATCGGCGCCGTCGTCGACGTGCAGTTTGAGGGTCATCTGCCCGCCATTCTCAACGCCATCGAAACCACGAACAACGGTAACCGCCTGGTGTTCGAGGTCGCCCAGCATCTTGGCGAATCGACCGTGCGCGCGATTGCGATGGACACAACCGAAGGCTTGGTGCGCGGACAGGAAGTGAAAGACACCGGCGCACCGATCATGGTGCCGGTCGGCGCTGGGACGCTCGGTCGTATCATGAACGTGATCGGCGAACCGGTTGACGAACAAGGCCCGGTCAAGTCGGAAGGTCTGCGTGCGATTCACCAGGAAGCGCCGCTCTACACCGACCAGTCTACCGAAGCTGAAATTCTCGTCACCGGCATCAAGGTCGTCGATCTTCTCGCGCCTTATGCGAAGGGCGGCAAGATCGGTCTGTTCGGTGGCGCTGGCGTCGGCAAGACCGTTCTCATTCAGGAATTGATCAACAACGTCGCGAAAGCGCACGGCGGCTACTCGGTGTTCGCAGGCGTTGGCGAGCGTACGCGTGAGGGCAACGACCTCTATCACGAGTTCATCGAATCCGGCGTGAACAAGGAAGGCGGCGGCGAGGGCTCGAAGTGCGCGCTTGTGTACGGCCAGATGAACGAGCCTCCGGGTGCGCGCGCGCGCGTCGGCCTTACGGGCCTGACCGTCGCTGAACATTTCCGCGATCAGGGACAGGACGTGTTGTTCTTCGTCGACAATATCTTCCGCTTCACGCAGGCAGGCTCCGAAGTGTCGGCGCTTCTCGGTCGTATTCCTTCGGCGGTGGGTTATCAGCCGACGCTCGCAACCGACATGGGCGCTCTTCAAGAGCGCATCACCACCACACACAAAGGCTCGATCACTTCGGTGCAGGCGATCTACGTTCCGGCTGACGACTTGACCGATCCTGCGCCTGCAACCTCGTTCGCCCATTTGGACGCAACGACGGTGCTCAACCGCGCCATTTCGGAAAAGGGTATTTATCCGGCGGTCGATCCGCTCGACTCGACCTCGCGCATGTTGTCGCCGCTGGTTGTCGGCGAGGAGCACTACCAGACCGCGCGTATGGTTCAGCAGGTGCTGCAACGTTACAAGGCGTTGCAGGACATCATCGCCATTCTTGGCATGGACGAGCTTTCCGAAGAGGACAAGATCGCGGTCGGACGCGCCCGCAAGATCGAGCGCTTTCTGTCGCAGCCGTTCTTCGTCGCTGAAATCTTCACCGGTTCGCCGGGTAAGTTCGTCGATCTCGCCGACACCATCAAAGGCTTCAAGGGTCTCTGCGAAGGCAAGTACGATCACCTGCCGGAAGCCGCGTTCTACATGGTCGGCACCATCGAAGAAGCCGTCGAGAAGGGCAAGAAGCTCGCGGCTGAGGCGGCCTGATCACGATGGCCACCTTCCATTTCGATCTTGTCTCGCCTGAAAAAATAGCCTTCTCCGGCGAAGTCGATCAGGTCGACATTCCGGGCGTCGAAGGCGACTTCGGCGTGCTCGCCGGACATGCGCCGGTGGTTGCAACCATTCGCCCCGGCATCCTGACGGTCACGACCGGCGGCAAGCACGAGAAGATCATCGTGCTCGGTGGCCTTGCGGAAGTCTCCGAGAAGGGCCTCACGGTTCTCGCCGATACCGCGACCTCGATGGAGGAACTCGATCGCGCCGCGTTCGCGGACAAGGTGTCTGAGATGGAAGAGGGCCTGAAAGAAAAAGACGGCAACGACCTCGATCAGGCGATCGAGAGACTCGACCACTTCAAACAGATACAGCACCAGATGAATTCGACGGGCATGCACTGAGTTGCATTTTCGTCGCTGCGCACGAATCAAAAAGCGCTGCATTTGCGGGGCTTTTTTTATTTGAAATCATCGAGAATTTATTTCCTGGAGAACTTCGTGAATTCCTTGACCACACGCTCATAGACCGGTCGCTTGAACGGCACGATCAATTCCGGAAGATTTTCCATCGGCTCCCAGCGCCAGTCGATGAATTCAGCTTTGTGCCCCGCAGGTGATGCGACATTGATCTCGCTGTCGGGACCTTTGAAGCGCACCGCGTACCATTTCTGTCTTTGGCCGCGAAACCGGCCTTTCCACGCGCGGCCTGCGATGGTGCGGGGGATGTCGTAGATCAGCCATTCAGGGACTTCGCCGAGCTTTTCAACTGATTGCGCGTTCGTCTCCTCGTGAAGTTCGCGCTTCGCTGCTGCCCACGTGTCTTCGCCCGAATCGACACCGCCTTGCGGCATCTGCCAGACATGCTCCGCATCGACGTGTTCGGGGCCGCCCGCGCGACGTCCGATGAAAACGAGACCCTTAGAGTTGATCAGCATCATCCCAACGCAGGTACGGTAGGGAAGATCGTCGTAACGCGCCATCGTATGAAAGCCTTGTGTCGCTAGCCTGCGCGCGGATACCTGCTTAGCTGGATTTTGGTTTAAGCATCACAGTTGTCAACGGCACCAGCATGATACCACGGCTTTCCAGTTGCTTGGCCCAGTTCCCGATGCGTTCGACGGATATCGGCAATGCAGATGCGATGCCAACTGAAGAGCCACGCTCCTTCGCCAGTGTTTCCAGTTTAGCGAGCGATCGGTCGATTTCCGCAGGTGTCGGCACAGTGTCGATGCTGACGTCTGCCTTCGCAAACGGCATCGCTGCACCTTCCGCGATCACGCCAGCGACACTGCGCGGTGATGAGCCGTCATCCAGCCACGCTAATCCGCGCTTCGCCGCATCCTTGACGATCGGCTGCAACGCCGCATCGGTCGTGACGAAGCGCGACCCCATGAAATTCGCGATACCGACGTAGCCCTGAAAGCGGCTCATGTGCCAGGTCAGGCGATCGAGGTTCTGCTCCGCGCCAAGCGTGGTGAGTAGCGTCTGCGGGCCGGGATCGTTGTCTGGATAGTCGAAAGGCTCCATCGGCACCTGCAACAGCACTTCATGCTTCTGCGCGCGGGCGCGTTCGACAAGCTTGATCGGTTCCGAGCCGTAGGGCGTGAATGCCAGCGTGACGGCAGCCGGCATCTTCATGATGGCATCGGTGGTTTTCGCAGCCCCCACGCCCAAGCCTGACATTACGATCGCAATGCTTGGCGTTTTAGCTGCCAGCGCGCGGCTCGCATCGCTGCCGCCCGCGTAAGCGCGGTACGGCTTCACGCCATCCGCAGCAATCGGGATCATGCCGTAACGCGAATTTTCAAGCAGCGCCTGATTGATGCCCGCCATCGCGGGCGGCGCTTCCGTCTCGATTTTTGCGTCCGTCGTGCTTTCTGTTCCGATCAGAACATCGTGCCGCTTGCCGCTCGATCCGTCGATGATGGTGACCGTCTGCTGCGTGCCGGCATCCTTGGCGACCGGCTGCTGTGGCGCCATCTGCATCGCCGACTTCGGCTTGGTCTTGTCGCCGGGCAGCGTCGATGGATCGTAGGCGACTTTCGCAATCGGCTCGCCACCCATCGGATTGCCGTTGAAGAGCGCGAAGCCGAGAAACGTCAGCAGAAACAGGCCAAACACCGTCCCCAGCGCTTGCGGCGCTGTGAAGGGAAGTCGCAATCGGCGCTTGCGCGGCCGGTCCTGTCCGAGCGGGGCGCTCAGATCGTCTGTGGTCACTGCCGTCAACCTCGCGAATCAATTGCGGGAATCCTACCACGGCGCTCGCGGGCCGGCCCGTAAAGGCGGCCTGCTGTTGCGCTGGTTCAGATGGGGTCCGCATGCTTTTTGGGGCCAAAAACAAAACAGGCGGCCCGAAGGCCGCCCGAAATGTTGACCGGTAAAGGCGCTGTTAGTTCGCGGACTTGTTGGTCGTTGCCTTGTCCGGAGCGGGTGCAGACGACGAGGTCTGCTTGATGCCGTGGAGAAGATCGTCGGCGGTCTTGAGCGCCTTGTCGTTCTTGGCATCCGGCGGCACGTAGGACTGCGATCCAGTCTGCTCGGCGCCGGGGTCGCCCGTCAAATGGCCGCGCAATGAGGCTTCACCCTTGGTGTTGGTGTCAGATTTCGCCTTCACGTCGTCAGGCAGATCCTGCAGAACTTCGATATCCGGCGTGATGCCCTTGGCCTGAATCGATTTGCCAGACGGCGTGAAATAACGCGCCGTGGTCAGACGCAGCGCGCCGTTACCAGAACCGAGCGGGATGATCGTCTGCACTGAGCCCTTGCCGAACGAGCGCGTGCCGACCAGCGTTGCGCGTTTGTGATCCTGCAACGCACCGGCGACGATCTCCGAGGCCGATGCAGAGCCACCGTTGATGAGGACGATCACCGGCTTGCCCTTGGCAAGGTCGCCTGGCTTTGCCGTGCGACGCTGGGTTTCCTCGGCGTTACGGCCGCGGGTCGAGACGATTTCGCCGCGATCGAGGAAAGCGTCGGAAACCGACACTGCTTCTTCAAGCAATCCGCCCGGATTGTTACGAAGATCGATAACGTAGCCCTTGAGCTTGTCGCCGATCTGGGTCGAGAGACTGGCCATTTCACGCTTCAGACCCTCAGTGGTCTGCTCGTTGAAAGTGGTGATGCGGATATAGGCGATATCATCGCCTTCAACACGCGCACGCACGGAGCGAACGCGAATGTTGTCGCGTGTCAGCGTCAGTTCGAGCGCTTTGTCCTGGCCCTTGCGGACGATCTTGAGCTTAATCTTGGTGTTGACCGGGCCACGCATTTTTTCGACGGCCTGATTGAGCGTCAGACCCTGCACGGCGTCGTCGTCGATGTTGGTGATGATGTCGTTGGAGAGGATACCGGCCTTGGACGCAGGCGTGTCATCAATTGGGGAGACGACTTTGATGAGACCGTCTTCCATTGTGACTTCGATGCCGAGCCCGCCAAACTCGCCGCGAGTTTGCACCTGCATGTCCTTGAAGCTCTTCGCATCCATGTAGCTCGAATGCGGATCGAGACCGGTGAGCATGCCGCTGATTGCGGTCTCCACCAGCTTGCTGTCGTCCGGCTTCTCCACGTAGTCGCTGCGCACGCGTTCGAACACATCGCCGAACAGATTGAGCTGGCGGTAAGTGTCTGACGATGCGGCGCGCGCTGTCGATCCGACCAGCGCGGCACGTGGCTGGGTCAGAAGAAGCGTTGCTGCGGCGCCTGCGGCGACACTGAGAAGGATGAGTGAAGTCTTGCGCATTATCCGCGAACCTTTTCGCCTGCAGTTGCGGTCCACCATGGACCCGGATCGATTGGAGCGCCGTCCTTACGGAACTCGATGTAGAGTATTGGCTGGCTGGATGCCGCCGCCAGAATCGAGGCGACTTGGGACGTCGTTCCCATTGTCGCCACCGGCTCTCCGGTCAGAACGAACTGGCCAATGTTGACCGAAATGCGTTCCATCCCGGCGATGAGCACATGATACCCGCCGCCCGCGTTGAGGATCAAGAGTTGTCCGTAGCTGCGGAAGGGGCCAGCGTAAACAACCCAGCCATCACACGGTGTTGTGACCTGCGCGCCGGGCCTCGTTGCGACGGAAATGCCCTTTTCTTGGCCTCCGCCGCCGTCTGAACCGCCAAAATTGCGAATCTTGGTGCCGTTAACCGGCATTGGTAAAAGTCCCTTGGCCGACGCAAAAGCAATCGCCGGACTGAGCCTACCGGGGTCTTTCAGTGCTGCCAGATTAGGTTTGCCGCTCAGCGCAGCGGGAGTTCCCTGAAGCTCTGCAGCCGCAGCCGCCTTTGCCGCGCTCTTGACGTCCTGTTCCATCTTAGCGATCAGGCTCTGCAGGTCCTCGGTCTGCTTGGACAGTGTCACCGCGCGTTGCCGCTCGGCGTCCATATCCTTCTCAGCCTCGGTCTGATTTTTCTGCCGCTCCTGCACAAGTGACGCGAGGCGCGTGCGGTCGTCGTTGAGATTGTCGCGATCCGATGCAAGCCGGTCGCGCTCTTCCGAAATGTTCTTGCGAAGTGCGATGAGTTCGCCGAGATCGCTCGAGAGCTTGACGGCGCGCGCGCGCATCTCCGGCACCACCGACCCCAGCAACATCGCCGTGCGCAGCGATTGTAGCGCATCCTCCGGCCGCACGAATAAAGCAGGAGGTGCGCGGCGTCCTGCGCGTTGCAAGGCGGCGAGAACTTCGGCGATTTCCTCGCGGCGTGTCGCAAGCGAGACACGAATCTGCTGCTCGCGTGCGTCCAGCGGACGAATCCGGCCCTCGGTGTCAGCAATCTGCGATTCAATGGTGCGGACGCGCGCGGCGATGTCGATCAATTGTTGATTGAGCTTGGATCGATCCTGGCCTATGGCGGCGATATCGTTCTTGAGTTTATCCTGAAGCTGAAGCGCCTTCTGTTGCGCGTCGCGGGTGGTTTCCAATTCTTTCGCGCGCTGCTTGAGCTCTTCCGGATCGGGAGCGTTGATTTTCGTGACAGGGGTTTGTGCGTGCGATCTATCGATCATGATCGGCGAGAGCAGCGCAAGACCGAGCGGCAATACTGCAACGCGCAGTCTGCGCATCGCCGGTGAAGTCGCGTTGCCTGTTGCCTCGGTCACGGGGTGGATTCTTTCCGTCGCGCCTTTTAAGCGCGGTGATAGGGGTGGCCCGACAAAATCGTCGCGGCCCGGTAAATTTGTTCCAGCAACATGACGCGCACAATCTGATGTGGCCAAGTCGCGTTACCAAAGGCAATACTGAGTTTGGCTTTGCGCCTCAATTCGGGCGAAAGTCCGTCCGCGCCGCCGATCAAAAAAACTGTCGCCGGAATTGAGTCGTCGCGCCATCGCCCAAGATGCCGCGCGAAATCGGCGCTGCCAATGGCATCGCCTCGTTCGTCGAGCGCAATGATGGACGATTTGTCAGGAATCAATGCCGATATTGCGGCGGCTTCTTCGGCGATGCGCGCGGCAGCTTCGCGCGCGCGGCTTTCCGGAATTTCATGGATTTCGATACTGCGAAAGCCGAGCTTGCGGGCGGAATCGTCGAACCGTTCGCGGTAACGATCGCTAAGTTCGCGTTCCGGACCCTGCTTCAATTTGCCAACGGCGATGACGACGATGCGCATGCGCGCAAACTAACATGCGCGCGAACGCATGACACGCACCACTCAAGCTCACTCAGCGTGCGTCTTTGCGCGCTTTGGCAGCCGGTTTCTCGGAGGCCCACATCTTTTCGAGATTGTAGAACTCGCGAACTTCCGGCCTGAACACATGTACGATCACATCGCCGGAATCGATCAGCACCCAGTCGCAATTGGGCAATCCCTCAACATGAGGGGCTGCGATTCCGCTTTCCTTGAGCCCCTTCGCCACGTTTTCCGCAATCGCGCCCACATGGCGATTGGCTCGCCCAGTGGTGACGATCATGAAGTCGGTGATGGAGGATTTGCCGCGAAGGTCGATGGTGACCGTTTCTTCCGCCTTCATATCGTCGAGGCGGGAGAGGATTAGGTTCAGGGTCTCGTCAGCGGCGGGCCGCTTACTCAAGACCGCACCAGGCACTGCTTTGGACTTGGATACTGACTTCGCCAAAACAGCTTTAGACAATACAGATGTGGCCAGGGACCATTCCTTTCACTGTATCGCGCGCATCGAATCTCGATGCACGACAATCATACTACGAATGTGGGGTTAATGGTTTCAATCTTCCAGATTGCGGCGGATGATTTTAGGCGGTTGTTACATGAAAGCGTCATGTTTCCTTCCAGCTTCCATCGGGGTTCCTCAGTCTGGTCGATGACAGATCGGATTTCAGCCCGGTCAGGAAAACCCATGCCGGCGGGTGGCGGTCGGGCAGCATGCCGGCGTCCCCCTCATCGATGCGATAAGGCGCCAAAGTCTTCGCTGCGACAGAAGACAAAGCACGGAAACTATCCGGCGGGCGATCGACCACCGCGATCGGTACCGCATCGGCGATACGCCGCCAGTTTTCCCAATGATGAAATTGCGCGAGATTGTCCGCGCCCATGATCCAAACGAACCGCACCGCCGAGCAGCGCCGCCGCAAATAGGAAATCGTGTCCATTGTGTAGCGTGTGCCGATGACGGTCTCGATGCGGCTGACATCGATGCGCGGGTGGCGCGCCATTTTCTCGGCAGCCGAAATACGTGCATCGAGTGAATGCAGCGCGCTATTTTCCTTCAACGGATTGCCCGGCGATACCAGCCACCAAACCCGATCCAGTTGCAGACGTTTCATCGCGTACAGGCTGATGGCGCGGTGTGCTTCATGCGGCGGATTGAACGAACCGCCGAGCAGGCCGATGCGCATGCCGTCGGTGTGAAGCGGGATAGCATGAGACGAAGACGCGTCGTTCACGGGCGTGTTTGGCCTGAACCGTGAATCCGGTATTTGAAGCTGGTCAGCTGTTCGACGCCGACCGGCCCGCGGGCGTGGAATTTGCCGGTGGCGATTCCAATCTCTGCGCCGAAGCCGAATTCGCCGCCGTCCGCAAACTGCGTCGAGGCGTTATGCAGAACGATTGCCGAATCCACTTCGTTGAGAAACTTTTGGGCCGTCTTTGCGTCTTCGGTCACGATGGCATCGGTATGATGCGAGCCGTAGCGCGCGATGAGTGCAATGGCATCGTCCACGCCATCGACGACGCGTGCCGAAATGATCGCGTCCTCATATTCGGTGGACCAGTCTTCTTCCGTCGCAGGCTTCACTCGCGCGTCTATGCGCTGAACGGTCTCGTCGCCGCGCACCTCGCAATTCGCATCCAACAACATCGTCACCAGCGGCTTGAGTTGGGCGGGCGCTGCGGCTTTGTCGACAAGCAAATTCTCAGCCGCGCCGCAGACGCCGGGACGACGCATTTTCGCGTTCAAGACAATGGCCTTCGCCATTTCCAGCGAAGCCGCCTTGTCGATATAGACATGATTGACGCCTTCAAGATGCGCGAACACCGGCACGCGGGCTTCATCCTGCACCCGCGCGACGAGGCTCTTGCCGCCGCGCGGCACGATCACGTCGATCATTCCGTTGAGGCCACTGAGCAATAGACCGACCGCCGCACGATCCCGCGTCGGCACCAGCGTGATTGCTTCTTCTGGCAAGCCCGCCTCGCGTAATCCCTGAATCAGCGAGTCGTGGATGGCGCGGCACGAACGGAAACTGTCCGAGCCGCCGCGCAGGATCACCGCATTGCCCGACTTGAGACAAAGCGCACCGGCGTCCGCTGCGACGTTGGGGCGGCTTTCGAAAATCACCGCGATGACGCCGAGCGGCACGCGCACGCGCTCGATGGTCATGCCGTTGGGTCGCGTCCAGGTTTCGGTCACGACACCGATCGGGTCGTCGGTTCGGCGCACCGCGTCGATGCCATCCGCCATGGCCTCAACGCGCGACGGGTTGAGCGCGAGTCGATCCACGAATGCGCTTGTCGCACCGCCAGCCTTTGCCTCGGCGATGTCTTCTGCATTGGCCGCAAGAATGGCCGACGCATTGGTGCGGATGGCAGCAGCCATCGCGGCAAGCGCATCATTCTTTTGTTTGGTCGGAGCAAGCGCCAACACCCGCGCGGCGCGGCGTGCGCCCGCTGCGAGTTCCGTTATCAAGGATGGCAAATCAGGCGTGCCATCGAGTGCTTTGAGAGGCGCGGACATGTCAGGACATATGGCGTTGTTTATCTCTAAGGTCATGGCGTAACACGAATTTTTGGAACCGGCGAGGCATCGGAAACATAACAACTAGGCCAAAGGCCTAGTGGGTGCTGTAGGCCATTGGCCGATATTGATTTTTATTCGGATTATTTGCCGTTATCGCCGCCGCGCGGGCCGCCGACGACCAGATCATCTCGGTGAATCATCTCGGCACGGCCGCTGATCCCAAGGATTTGTGCGGCATCTGACGACGACCGGCCTTTAATCTTCTCGGCGTCGTCAGCGTCATAGGTAACCAGACCGCGGCCGATCTCGTGCGTATCCGGGCCTCGCACGACAACTGCGTCGCCGCGCGCGAATTGGCCATCCACGCGAATGACGCCTGCCGGCAAAAGACTCTTGCCCGCGCGCAACGCCGCAACCGCTCCTGCATCGATGGTGAGCGTGCCCTTTGGTTCAAGCGATCCGGCGATCCACCTTTTGCGCGCGGTGACGGGGTTGGCTGGCGTCAAGAACCATGTGCAGGCGCCGCCGTCGGCGATGGCCTGCAGTGGATGTTCGATCTTGCCGGAAGCGATCAGCATGTGTGTGCCGGATGAGGTCGCGATCTTGGCGGCTTCGATTTTTGTTCGCATGCCGCCGCGCGACAATTCGGATTCCGCAGCACCCGCCATCGCCTCGATGTCGGCGGTGACGGCCTCGACGACGGGAATGAGTTTCGCGTTCGGATTGGTGCCGGGCGGCGCCGTATAAAGACCGTCGATATCCGACAGCAGCACCAGCAAATCCGAACTGGTCATGGTGGCGACACGCGCGGCGAGGCGGTCGTTGTCTCCGTAGCGGATTTCGTTGGTAGCGACCGTGTCGTTCTCGTTGATGATCGGCACAGCGCGCCATTCGAGCAGCTTGGTGATGGTCGAGCGCGCGTTGAGGTAGCGACGTCGCTCTTCGGTGTCCTGCAGCGTGACCAGAATTTGCCCTGCGCCAATTCCGTGAGCGCCGAGGACTTCCGACCAGATACGCGCCAGCTCGATTTGCCCGACCGCCGCTGCGGCCTGGCTTTCTTCAAGCTTCAATGCGCCGCTTGGCAGTTTGAGACGGCTGCGTCCAAGCGCGATCGAACCCGACGACACAACCAGCACGTCTTTGCCTTTTTTGTGAAGTTTCGCGATGTCGTGTGCGAGCGCCGCGAGCCATTGCGCGCGCACCTCGCCCTGCGTTGCATCGACGAGAAGCGATGAGCCGACCTTGACGACGATGCGGCGGAATTGATTGAGAGCGGGCGTGGTCATGAGATGAATGGTTGAGCTGAGATGGAGATGTAAATCGAAGCGGAGCGAGACAACATCACCGCGACAGCGGTGTCCATGCCGATTCCGGCTCTGGCTCAGGCTCTGCGGCTTTCTTTGCCTTCGCCGAAACGGGCTGCTCGGCGATAAGCTTGGCCAGTTCACGCAATGCTTCAGTCACGCCTTCGCCGGACACGCCTGACATCAACAGCGGCGTCTTCTTCGACGCGCGTTTCAAGCGCGCCTTCTGTTCTTTCAAATCCTCGGGCGAGACGGCATCGATCTTGTTCAGCGCCACGATCTCGATCTTGTCGGCGAGTGTATCGGCATAGGCTTCAAGCTCGGTGCGCACCGTCTTATAGGCTTTGCCCGCGTGTTCGCAGGTGGCATCGATCAGATGCAGCAACACACGACACCTCTCGACGTGACCTAAAAATCTGTCGCCGAGACCAGCACCTTCATGCGCGCCTTCGATCAATCCTGGAATATCGGCGATCACGAATTCGCGCCCGTCGATACGCACGACGCCGAGCTGCGGATGCAACGTTGTGAACGGATAGTCCGCGATCTTCGGTTTCGCCGCGCTGACGACCGAGAGGAATGTAGACTTGCCGGCGTTCGGCAATCCAACAAGGCCCGCATCGGCGATCAGTTTCAGCCGCAACCATATCCAGCGCTCTTCGCCAGCCTGTCCGGGGTTGGCATTGCGCGGTGCGCGATTGGTCGAGGTCTTAAAATGTGCATTGCCGAAACCGCCGTTACCGCCTTTGGCGAGGACAAATTTATCGCCGACCTTGTCGAAATCGTGGATCAGTGTTTCTTTATCCTCGTCGAAAATCTGCGTTCCGAGCGGCACTTTTAAGACGATGTCTTTTGAATTGGCCCCGTGCCTATCCGAGCCCATACCGTCGGTGCCTTTGGCCGCCTTGAAATGTTGCTGGTAGCGATAATCGATCAGCGTGTTGAGGCCGTCCGCAACCTCGATAATAACGTCGCCGCCGCGTCCGCCATTGCCGCCGCTCGGCCCGCCATACTCGATGAACTTCTCGCGGCGGAACGCCACGCAGCCGTTTCCCCCGTCCCCGGATCGGATAAAGACCTTGGCTTCATCGAGAAATTTCATGGCTCATCCGTAACGTACGCATCCGCGAGCGGCAACACATTGAATGCATGGCATAGGGTTAATTGCCGCAGTTTCGGCATGTTGCCGAAGGCGCGTTGAGCGCTTACACGACACCAGCCGTCGAATTTCAGCAAAACCGAATAGCCACGCAGCAATGCTCGCTAAATTCCCCCGCGACATGTCCGAACGATCCGCACGCCTCGCCGGCATCGGGCTGATGCTGGTTGGCGTTTTTTTGTTCTCTCTCGGCGACGCGCTCGGCAAACACATTGTAACGATCTACGCAGTCGGTCAGTTGTTGCTGTTGCGATCGATCGCATCGCTTGCGTTGATGTCACCGGCGATCTGGCGCAATCGTGCGGCGTTTGCACAGATTGAGCGACCCCGGCTGCAGTTGATCCGCGTCGTGCTGTCGAGCGCGGAGGTCGTCGTGTTTTTCTGGGCGACGATCCATTTGCCGCTGGCCGACATTATTACGTACTATCTGGCATCACCCATTTTTGTCACCGCAGGGTCTGCTCTCTTTCTCAAAGAGCATGTCGGATGGCGGCGATGGAGCGCCGTTGTCGCAGGTTTCGTCGGCGTTCTCGTCGCATTGCAACCCTCGATGCAATCACTCAGTGGGCCTGCGCTGATCGCGCTCTCCGGCAGCATGTTGTTCGCAGTCCAGATGCTCATCACACGTTCGCTGCGCAATACGCCTGATGTGGTGCTGGCGTCGAGCCAGTTTGCCAGCACGCTGGTGATAGGCGCGTTGCTGACGTCGATCGTCGGTTGGACGACTCCGACGCCACATGATGCGGTGTTGTTTCTGCTCGCCGGCTGTATCGCTGTCGTTGCGCTGTTGAGCGTCAATCGTTCGCTCATTTTGGCGCCCGCCAGCGTCGTCGTACCCTATCAATACTCCATGATTATTTGGGCCGTGATTTTCGGTTACGTCGTCTTCAGCGATGTGCCGACAATCCACACATTGGTCGGCGCGGCGATTATCATTCTTGCGGGGTTCTATATCTTCCTGCGCGAACGCAGCCGTAACGAAGCCGAGCCGGTGGTGGTGCCACCACCGGCCTGATCCATGCAGTTATGAATTGCGCGTCGCGTTGCTCCAGTTGCGGATCGACGACCACACGCTGCGCTCGAGCTTGAAGCAATCGACCGGAGTCGATGAGCCAAGCGCGAGAAAGCGATGAAGCTCAACGCCGGTCCAGTTGAAGCCGCATTTCTCCAAAACATGACGCGACGCCGGATTGAGCACGCGCGCACTTGAGGTGATGCGTTCGATGGAAAATTCCTCGAACGCATAGTCGATTGCGGCGCGCGCGGCTTCGGTGGCGTACCCCTTGCCCCAATGTGGGAGGCCGAAGCAATAACCGAGTTCGGGCACGCCTTCGGTTTCCCAGTTCAGCCCGACGAGACCTACGGCGTCGCGCGCCGCCTCAATCAGAAAAACGGTGTCGAGAGCCGAATTTGCAGTCGAAGTGACGAAATCCGTCGCGTGATCGAGCGAATAGGGATGCGGCACGCGGCGCAGATTGATCGACACGCGCTTGTCGCTGACCAGTCCTGCGATGACTTTGACGTCCGCGAGCGTCGGCTGACGCAGCACAAGACGCGCCGTCTCAAGGATGACGGCTCTGGATTCTCGCACGATCCGATCCGGATTTTCCTGCAACATGGCTGGCTCCTGTTGCGTTCATCTTTGAGACCAATGAACGCGCAAACGAAAAGGGGAGGCCGGTTTCCCGTCTCCCCTTGAGAGCCCCATTTGACGTGGGTGGCGCTCTGCCGGTTCAACGAGACCGGCAGAGGCGATGTGTCTACCGTATTATTCAGCCGCTACCGCGAGTGGAATGACGTTTACGAACGTGCGCTCATTGCGTTTGGTGCGGAATTCGACAGTGCCTGCGACCTTGGCGAATAGCGTGTGGTCCGTGCCCATTCCGACATTGAGGCCGGGATGCCAGGTCGTGCCGCGCTGACGGGCAATGATGTTGCCCGGAATCACGTGTTCGCCACCGAACGCTTTGACTCCGAGGCGCTTGCCTGCCGAGTCACGTCCGTTGCGCGATGAACCGCCTGCTTTTTTGTGAGCCATAGCCCGTCTCCAAACTTCGCCTAATCTCTAACGCGAAACTGAGATCAGTTTCGCATCAATTCATTGGGCATGATCTTTTCCGAAAACCGGTACCCACTTTTCAGGATCATGCACTTATTCCGTGACGGAATCATCTCACTTCTTGTCGGTCTTTGCCTTCGCGGCCGGCTTTTTGGCTGCGGTTTTCGGCTTGGCTGCGGCTTTCGCCGGAGCTTTTGCTTTAGCGGCAGGAGCAGCGGCCTTCTTGGCCGGCGCCTTCTTCGTGGTCTTGGCCGAGGTTTTGTTAGTATTGGCCTCGCCGTCAACCGGCGCCGCCTCGACCTTCTTCTCCTTCTTCGGGCGTGGCTTCACGGTGGGAGCCTTGCCGTCGGTCAAAATTTCCGTGACGCGGATCACGGTGATCTCGTCGCGATAACCGCGCTTGCGCTTCGAATTCTTGCGACGGCGCTTCTTGAAGGAAATTACCTTCGGGCCACGCTTGTGGTCGAGCACTTCGGCCGCGACGGATGCACCCTTGATAAAAGGAAATCCGAGCGTCGGCGTATCGCCGCCCACCACCATCACTTCGCCAAGCTGCACGATCGTTCCGACATCGCCGGCGATCTTGCCAATCTCGAGCACATCATCCGGAACGACGCGGAATTGCCGGCCGCCGGTTTTGATGACTGCGAACATCGTTTTATTCCTTCGTGTTCGGTCCCGGCCTCGGACAAATCCGGGTCGGCTTTTTATTCAGTCGTTATGTTGAGTTCGACGGCCAATCGGCCATTCAAAACAAACGGCGCAGGAAACCTCCGCGCCGGGTGCGGGACTTATAGCCGCCGAGGCTTCCAAGTCAAGGCAAGGCGGCCTGAAAACAGGCCAAATATAGGGGATTTGGCGAGTTTTTGCCTTTTCAGCGAGCCGGATTATGCGCGGATTTCCGTGCATGCAACCAAGCGGTTCCACCGCCGTTGTCCAATTCAATCGGCGAGGGGCACAGGAAATGGCTGAGGACACGCTCACGACGGCTGGAATCGGCAGGCATGGCGCCGCGCGGCTGCCGTCCGTGGACGTCGATAGCTACAATATCGAACTCAAGGACGAAGATGGCTTCCTCGGGGACCGCGCCAGCAAGGGTGCCTTTCACGAGATTCTCGACGAATTGCGCAAGCCGCTTCGTAAGCAGGGCGAAGACCCGCTCGGCGAAAAGTCGTCCGAGGATATGAGCAAGAAAGAGCTCGACCAGATTCTGGTCGGCGATGACATTCAAGCAGCTGCCGTGATGCTCGGCGCGGTCGAGGACTTCGCCAACGAGCTGGCTTACGTCACCCAGCGCTTCATGAAGACCAAGGCATGGGACAAGACCGAGGCTATCGTTGTCGGCGGCGGGTTTCGGCAACGTCGGATCGGCGAACTTGTCATCGCCCGCGCAGGTTTCATCCTGAATGCCGAAGGCATCAAGGTCGAGATGATGCCGATCCGCTTTCATCCCGACGAGGCGGCGCTGATCGGCTGCGCACATCTGGCGCCATCATGGATTTTCGAGGCACATGACTGCATTCTGGCCGTCGACATCGGCGGCACTAACATCCGCTGCGGTGTCGTCGAGACACGCCAAAAGAAGGCATCCGACCTTTCCAAGGCGCAGGTCTGGAAATCCAAAGTCTGGCGACACGCCGACGACGAGCCGACCCGCGAAGGCGCGGTGACAAAACTCGCAGGCATGCTCAAGGATTTCATCAAGGAGGCCGAAGCCGAGGGGCTAAAACTGACCCCGTTCATCGGCATCGCATGTCCCGGCGTGATCAACGAGGACGGCTCCATTGAAAAGGGGGCGCAGAACCTTCCCGGCAATTGGGAGAGCAGCAAGTTCAACCTGCCCGCCAGCCTGATGGAAGCCATCCCGGAAATCGGCAAGCACGACACGGCGGTGCTGATGCATAACGATGGTGTCGTGCAAGGCTTGAGCGAAATCCCGTTCATGCAGGACTACAAGCGCTGGGGAATTCTCACGATCGGGACGGGACTGGGCAACGCTCGCTTCACGATGCGCAGCCCGAAGAAATAAAGAGCGGGCCAGTTGGCACGGCGGATTGCCGCGCCTTGGCCAAATCGCTAAAATACCTCCAGAAATTAAAAAATTTGGGACCGGCCCGCGCTGTTGATTTGAAATGCGCAGGGGCGGCCGACGGGGGGAAACGATGCGTCAAATCAGCCTGATTTCATTGGGTTTTGCCGGAGCCGTCGCGCTGTGGGGAGGTGCGGCTGCAGCCGCGCCATCGCAGCTTTACGGCAAATCGGTTGTCGTGACCTGGACCGAAGAGCGCAATCAGCGCGCCAATGGTGAGGCTACGGTTCAAAACGTGATGCGAAACGCTCAGTTCAGCGTGTATGTGAGCTCATCTGGAAAGCCGTTCAGCCGAATGAGCTATACGTTCTCAGGTGCGCGCGGCGGCCTGAAGTCAGGCAGCAGGGATGCGGTTGGCGGAGAAAGTTCGGCGCGCAACATTTCGTTTCAGGGCAATACTATCAACGTGCTGGGCGGCAAATCAATGAAGGGCGGGGCACGCAGCATTCGTATCGCTGTCGATGGCGGAGGCTGCAGCGCTCAAGTCATCACGGGCAAGGAAGAGGGGGCTTCCGCCATCCGGGCCACGAGCATCGTGACAGGTTCAAATCTCGAAATTCTCTCGGTGAAAACCGGCGCGGCAAGCTGCAGGATTCAGGACGGAAACGTATTCGGTAGCGAGTGAACCGATTTCCTTTCGGAGACGACCAAGGAAAATGTCCAAGCGATTGAGCCTGATTGCCGTTTTGGCAACGATGCTAACGTTTGCGGCGTCGCACACAGCGCTTGCCGAAAAGCGCGTGGCGCTCATCCTTGGCATGTCGAAATATCAGAACGTGCCGGCACTGACCAATCCCGCCCGCGACGCGGCCGCGATGGGCGAAGTCTTCAAGAAGGCTGGCTTCGATGCGGTCGATACCAAGCTCGATCTGACCATCTCCGGCCTGCGCCGCGAGATCAGGGATTTCGCCGCCGCAGCGTCCGATGCCGACATTGCGGTGGTTTATTATGCGGGCCACGGCATCGAGGTCGACGGCACGAATTATCTCATCCCCGCTGACGCGCGACTTCAGAGCGATTTCGATATTCCCGACGAGACGGTGTCGCTCGATCGCGTGTTGCAGGCGCTTGAACCTGTGAAGCGTTTGCGTCTGGTCATTCTGGATGCCTGCCGCGATAATCCTTTCAACAAGTCGATGAAGCGCAGTCTTGGCGGCACGCGTTCGATTGGACGCGGTCTTGCGAAAGTAGAGCCGACGACGACTGACACGCTGATTGCGTTTGCGGCGAAAGCCGGTGCGGTTGCAGGCGACGGCGACGGCAACAACAGCCCGTTCGCGACCGCGCTGATGAAGTATCTCACCGCACCCGGCCTCGACCTTCGTCTTGCCTTCGGCAAGGTGCGCGACGACGTTATCAAGAGTACGAATAATCGTCAGGAGCCTTTTATGTATGGCTCGCTAGGCGGAGACACCGTTGCGCTGGTGCCGCAGTCGGTCATTCCTGTGGCCGATCCTGACGCGGCGGCGCGCAAAGACTACGAATTCGCCGCTCAAATCGGCACCAAGCAGGCGTGGGGATCTTTCCTCGCCGCTCGCCCGACTGGGTTGTATGCAGACCTCGCCCGTGCGCAGGCCGCCAAGTTGAATTCTGCGGAAAGCGCTGGGGCCAAGGCTGACGACGGTATCAAGAAAGCCGAGGAGCAGGCACGCCTAAAAGCGGAAGACTTCCGTCGGCAACTCGAAGCGCAGTCGATGAAGCAGGCCGAAGACGACAAGCGCGCATACTCTGAGCAGTCCAAGAAAGATCTTGAAGCAGCGCGACAGCAAATCGCAGAAAAAGCGCAAGCGGAACTTAACGACGCCAAGCGTCAGGTCGAGGAAGCCAAGAAGCAGGCCGCCGACGCACAAAGGCAGATCGACGATGCCAAGAAGCAGGCCGTTGAAGATGCACGCAAGCAGGTCGAGGCTGCGAAGGCGGAAGCCGACAAGGCCAAGGTCGCTTCGCTTTCACCGTCTGCAGGACCACAACCCGTACCCGCACCGCCGGTGTCGGTAATGGATCAAACCGACATTGCGCGGCTGTTGCAGGCTCATCTCAAGCGCGTCGGCTGCGATCCCGGCAATACCGATGGCAACTGGAACGACAGTTCGCGCAAGGCGCTCGACTTGTTCAATAAGAGCGCGAGTGCATCGTTCGACGTCAAGGTCGCAAGCCTTGAATCGCTCGATGGTGTGCGCTCCAAGACCAGCCGCGTCTGTCCCCTTGTCTGCGGCAAAGGTCTCAAGGTCGAAGGCGATCGCTGCGTCGCCATCACCTGCGATAGTGGCTTCGTCCTGAATTCCGACGGCTCCTGTAAGAAACGCCCCGATCCACCTGAGCGCAAATCGGTCGCGCGATCCGAAGCGCCAGCGCGCGCTGCACCTGCCGCGCCTGCGGGTGGTGGAGGTGGAGGCAAGTGCTTCTCGTTCAACGGCAAGCGCTACTGCGAGTGATCTGATCGGCGGAACAATATATTCCTTCGACCGCGCAACATTTCACTGGGTCAAAGGGCGTTGCGGCCGCGTCCTTGCCTTGTGAATCGGACGATCCTCACATAGAACTCGCCCCGCGACCCGGCAGGACACTGCCGCTTCGGCGCCCGGAGAGGTGGCAGAGTGGTCGAATGCACCGCACTCGAAATGCGGCATAGGTGCAAGCCTATCGGGGGTTCGAATCCCTCCCTCTCCGCCAGCCCGCTCCTCATATCTCATTGAACGGATTTACGAATTCCGCATGAATCGGAGCGATTCCCTCACGCGTGGAATTAACCCTCTTTAAGATTGGTTCGCTGCCAGTGGTATTCTTTGGTTGCAGCGAAGGCGGGTTGGGAGGAAGTTAATTCATCTTAACGTCTGCGTTTGAGTACGCTGGAGTATGTAATGAGTGATTTTGATCCCAAGAAGGCCGGGGAAATCGGCCAAACCAGCTGCGCATTTTTTGGCGAGGGCGTGGTTTTTAAAGGCTCGATCACGGCACCTGAAAAAATTGTTGTTCACGGCACCGTCGAAGGTGAAGTCGTTGCACGCGATCTTCTCGTCGGTCCGACCGGCACGATCAAGGGCAAGGTTAGTGTCGATCAGGCCGACATTCAGGGAAAAGTTTTCGATCATATCGAAGCCAAGGTGTGTCTCTCGCTGCGCAAGACCGGTCGCGTCGAAGGCTCCGCTACTTACGGCGATATCGAAATCGAAAAGGGCGGCGTTCTTTCGGGCGACGTCTCGACGATCAAGAGCGGTGACAACCGTCAGACCCAAACACCGAAGGTGCAGCCCAATCTGCCGCTGCCGCCGCATGTGGTGTCCAACAATCCCAACGCATCCGATAACAGGACCAACGTTGAAGCGAACAAGCTCAGCGTTGCCGGCGGTCAGGGCGGACAAAAGCCGCCGCTGTTCAACACCGACAACAAGAAGTAATTTTCGTAGGGTTCAATTTTGTATGAAGCCGCAGGAGAAATCCCGCGGCTTTTTACTTTGAGGAGTCACGACGATTTTGTCTGGCGCAACTTGAGTAGTTTCGCGAGCGTTTTGACCGTGGATACATCCGCAATTCCATCGACACGCTCCGGGCGGAAGTGACGCTGAAAGGCGGTCACGACATCGCGCGCCGCTTCGTGGAATTCTTTGGCGGTGTCGGTTCCATAGCCGTATTCCCGCAGCAACATCTTCAGGTCGGCAACGGCATCGCTCCGATCGCCCAACCGAAAAGCGCGGCCTGCAGCAACCGGCTCCGGTTTCACCCACAATCCGACACCCGCCCTATACAATTTGTGCCAGGGAAACTTCTCGCCGGGGTCGCGTTTGCGTGATGGCGCGATATCGGAATGCGCCACGACATTCGCCTGCGGAATTGGCCATCGCGATTGAATATCGCAGCATAGCCGAATCACGGCGTCGATTTGGCGCGGCGGAAAATCGGGAGTGCCGTAGTCATGCCCGCCGTTGACGATCTCGATTCCGATTGAATGTGAGTTGATATCGGCCTCGCCGTGCCATGACGAGACACCGGCGTGATAGGCGCGGCGCGATTCCTCGACCATTTGGACAACTGAGCCGTCTTCGTTCACGAGATAATGCGACGAGACCTTCGCTGCAGGATCGCACAATTGTCGCTGTGCGGCAGCCGCAGATTCCATGCCCGTGTAATGCAGCACGATAATGTCGACGATATCGCCCATGCGCAGTTCATGATTGGGCGAGGCGACAAAGGTAGAGACCAATGGTGAATCGGCTTTCGTCATGACTGACCCTATCATCCGCTTCAGAACGATTGAACCGATGACGCGGCGCGCCAAAGGCCTATCGGTGTCGAATTTGCGGTTGTTTCGAAGGCCAACGTCTGAAACATTCCGCGCAACGACAACGGAGAATTCCGATGGTGACTCGCGGATTTACCGGACGGCCGCAACCGACGGATATGGCGAAGCGGCTCGCGCCCGGCCAGCACCTCACGCAGGATTTCCCTGTCCTTTCCGCAGGACCGACGCCGCGCATTCGCATTGAGGATTGGTCGTTCACGCTCAAGGTCGGTCCGAAACCAGTCAAGAAATGGAACTGGACGGAATTCAACGCGCTTCCGCAAACGAAAATCACGCGCGACATACATTGCGTCACCACATGGTCGAAGTTCGACACCGGCTGGCAGGGTGTTTTGATTGACGACATTCTCGACGCCGCGGGCATTGAAGCGCCGACGCGGTTCGCGTTGGCGCATTCCTATGACGATTATTCGACCAATGTGCCGGTCGAGGATCTGGTCAATGGCAAGGCGATGGTGGCGACGCATTTCGATGCCAAGCCGCTGACTTCGGATCACGGCGGACCGGCGCGTCTGCTGGTGCCGCATTTGTATTTCTGGAAATCGGCGAAGTGGGTCAACGCGCTGCAATTCACTGAAGTTGATACAGCGGGATTTTGGGAATTGCGCGGCTATCACATGTATGGCGATCCATTCCGCGAGCAGCGCTACACCGACGATCCATAAGGGCGTGACCCATGAATGTCATGAACGTCACATCTGCCGCGTCGCGCAAGATGACCGTCTGGCAACCCGCGACGATCACCGAGATCGTTCCGCGCACAAGCCGTGTCGCGAGTTTCTTTCTCAGGCCTCAAAAGCCATTTTCATATCAGGCGGGGCAACACGCTACGGTTCGTCTGACCGCAGAGGACGGCTATCGCGCGCAACGCAACTATTCCATCGCGACCGCGCCGGAGAACGGCGAGATCATCGAACTCGCCATCGAGCGACTCGATGGCGGCGAAGTTTCCGGATTCTTTCATGAGACCGCGATGGTCGGCGACGAGATCGAGATCAAGGCTCCGATTGGAGGACACTTCGTTTGGTCAACCTCAGACGGCGGTCCGCTGGTTCTGATCGGCGGCGGGTCCGGTATTGTGCCGCTGATGAGCATGTTGCGCCATCGGGTTGCGCGGAGCGATAAAACGCCGATTGTTCTCCTATATTCGTCGCGCACATGGGACGACGTCATTTTCCGCGATGAACTTATAGAACTGGATAATCGCAAAGACGGCTTCGAGATGGCGATGACGCTGACGCGCGATAAGGCGCGGCAGACGGGTGACTATTCGCGGCGGATTGACGATGCGATGATTGCCGAGGTGCTCGCAAAATTGCCGCAGCCGCCGAAGCAGGCGTTTGTTTGTGGGTCGAATCCATTCGTGGAAATGGCCGCGCACGGTCTGATGGATGCAGGCATTTCGTCGAAGATCGTGCGGACCGAACGCTACGGCGTTTGACGTATCAAATCAGCCGCGATTCTTTTTCTTCTTCTTTTTTGTAAAGTCGGGACGTGCAAATGATGGTTTGCCCTGATGGGCACCCGCGCTCGCATGCTTCGGTTTCTTGTCGCGCGGTGGCGCGTCATCAAAACGGAATGGTTTGCCGCGCTTGGCATCGTGCTTCGGTTTATCTTCGTAGCGCGGTTTTTCGTCGTGACGCGGCCTGTCGTCGTAACGCGGCTTGCTATCGTAGCGCGGCTTCTCGTCGTAGCGCGGCTTCTCGTCGTAGCGCCGCTTGGAATCGTGTGAAGGCTTGCCTTGATGGGCGGACTTCTCCCGATAAGCAGGCTTGCCGCTGTTCTTGCCCTTGTAATCAGGTTTACGATCGCGCGGCTCGGGTGCGCTATCGCTCTGCGGACCATTCGGCAACGCTTCGATGCGAATATTGTCTTCCTTGTCCGGTCGTTTGATTTTCGTCGCAAATTCGTCTGCCGCCCGTGCCGAAATCTCGAACTCGGTCGTGGTGTCGAAAATGCGGATCGCGCCGATGTCGCCTTTTGTAATGCCGCCGCGGCGGCAAATCATCGGCAGCAGCCATCGCGCCTCGGCGTTTTTTCGGCGGCCGATCGCTGCGCTATACCAAACCGCGCCGTCCGACATTCCACCGCGCGACATTGGCTTAGATCTGGGACTGCGATCTTCGCTCAGCGAGTCGCCGCGTTCCTTTCGAGGACCGCGATCGTTCCTCGGTGTGCGCTCGTCACGCGACCGACCCCCATCACGATTCCCCTGGCCCGGATCGAGAATGTCTTCAGGCGAGGGAAGCCGCGACCGATAGAGCCGCGCCAATGCAGACGCGATGTCTTCGGCCGAACGTTCGGCGAGCAGTGCGCGCGCCAGGACAAGATCGTCGGGCGTCGATTCGTCATTGAACAGCGAATCCTGCATGATGCGCTGCTGGTCGAGCTTGGCAATTTCCTCAACGGTGGGTGCGGTGCCCCACACCGCATCGATGCCAGCCTGACTGAGAAGCAACTCGGCGCGGCGTCTGCGTGCAGGAATCACCAGCATGACGCTGACGCCCTTTTTGCCAGCGCGCCCGGTGCGACCGGAGCGATGTTGCAAGACTTCGGCATCGTTCGGCAGATCGGCGTGAATGACGAGACCCAAACTCGGCAGATCGAGACCGCGTGCGGCCACGTCAGTTGCGACACACACGCGCGAACGCCCATCACGCAGGGATTGTAATGCCTTGGTTCGTTCGCTTTGCGTCAACTCGCCCGACAGTGCGACGACAGAGAATCCGCGCTCAAGCAAAGCTGCTTGCAAATGATTGACCGCGTTGCGCGTATTGCAAAACACGATGGCACTCGGAGATTCAAAAAATCGCAGCACGTTGACAACGGCATGCTCGACGTCGCCATGCGCGATCCTGATGGCTCGATACTCAATGTCGGCGTGCCCGCCGTCGCCGCCGTCCACCTCAACGCGAAATGCGTTGTGTTGGTATTGTTTGGTCATGTTGACGATGGTTCGCGGCAGAGTTGCGGAGAACAGCAGCGTGCGTCGTGTATCCGGAGTCGTTTTGAGAATGAACTCCATGTCTTCCCGGAAGCCGAGATCGAGCATTTCGTCGGCTTCATCGAGCACGACAGCTTTCAATTCGGATACGTTCAGACGCTTGCGCCGGATGTGATCGCAAAGCCTGCCCGGCGTGCCGACGACGATATGTGCGCCGGCTTCAAGTTCGCGCTTCTCGCGCTGCGGATCCATGCCGCCGACGCAGGAGACGATGCGCGCGCCTGCATACTGATAAAGCCAGCTCAACTCACGATGAACCTGCAACGCGAGTTCGCGCGTCGGCGCGACGATCAACGCGAGTGGCGCTGCAGCTTTGGGCAAACGCTCTGCATTGCCGAGAAGATCGGCGGCCATCGCAAGACCGTAAGCGACCGTCTTGCCGGAGCCAGTTTGCGCCGACACCAGGAGATCGCGGCCGACAGCGTCCTTCGCCAGCACGGCAGATTGCACAGGCGTGGGATCGTTGTAGTTGCGCTCGGCTAATGCGCGTGCGAGCGGCGGACTTGCGGACAGGGATTTCACGGCAGTTGAACCTTGGTCGGCGGATGACCGCCGGGAGTGATGCCAAAAAGCGCCAAAGTCGCGCGCGAAATGCGCAGCGCATTATTTGTGCAGGGATCGATGAGTTGGGTTCCTTTAAGCCAATATGTTGCAAAGCGCCAACGATTACTGGCCGAATTTTCCAAACAATAAGGTCATATCGGGGCTTTTGGTGAATTGGGGGAACGATCTGCGCTGAGATGACTTCTGGCTCCCGTTAATCATTCAACTGGGAGACTGACATGAAGCGAACAATGATTGCTTTGGCATTGATTTCGGCAGGCGCGTTTGCGCCGAACATCGCATCGGCGCAGGGCGTCGTTGGCGGCGCAGAACGCGGCGCACGTGAAGGCGACCGCGCGGCTGGACCGGTCGGCGCGATTGTCGGCGGCACCGTCGGCGGTGTGGTCGGCGGTGTGAACGGCGTGTTGGGCATCGATCAGCGTCCGCGTTTTCGAACTTATGTGGGCGGGCAGCATCGTGCGTCGTATCAGTATCGCGATAATCTTGCGGTTGGCGTCGTGCTGCCGAGCGACGGTGTGACCTATTACGAGGTGCCGGCTGAATACGGTGCGTCCAACTATCGTTACACGGTCGTCAACGGCCGCACCGTTCTGGTCGAACCCGGCACGCGCCGGATTGTCGAGATCGTCGACTAAGATCTGAACTTCCTAAATGGAAAAGGCCGCCTGCGAAGGCGGCCTTTTTATTTTCGATTTGACGACGTTAGCCTGCGGCAGTCACCGCGCGTTGCGCCATCACCTTCACGAGATTGGCGCGATAGTCCGACGTGCCGTGAATGTCTGCCATCATGCCCTTGGCTGAAATCTTCACGGCGTCGATGGCGCTTGCCGACCAGTTGGCCTTCAGCGCCTTCTCGATGTCGGGGACGCGCATGACGCCACTCTCGGAAGCCCCTGTGGCCGCCACGCGCACGTCGCCCAATTTCGTTTTGGTGACGAACACACCGGTCAGCGCAAAACGCGAGGCGGGATGGCGCATCTTCGAATAGGCCGCCTTGGCAGGAATCGGGAACGAGATTTCGGTGATGATCTCGCCGTCTTCCAGCGCCGTCTCAAACAAGCCCTTGAAGAAAGCGTCAGCCTTGATGCTTCGCTTGTTGGTTTTCACAGTGGCATCGAGCGCAAGAATGGCGGCAGGAAAATCCGCTGCCGGATCGTTGTTGGCGATAGAGCCGCCGATGGTGCCGCGATAACGCACGGCGGGATCGCCAAGCACCGACGTCAGATGCACGATGGCGGGAATCGCTTTCTGCGCATCCTTGCTCGTCATGATGTCGTAATAGGTCGTCGCCGCTTTGATGACGAGCGCGTCCCCCGAAACGGAAACTCCGACGAGTGCTGGAATTTTTGCGAGGTCGATGACATCCGAGGGTTGCGCCAGCCGCTGCTTCATCACCGGAAGCAGCGTGTGACCGCCGGCGAGGTATTTTGATTCTTTGCCCTTCTTGAACAGAGCGACGGCGTCATCGACGCTGGAAGGACGATGATAGTTTGTCTCGTACATGGTCCTTCTCCCTTAACCGTGAATGGCGTGCCACACCCGATCGGGTGTCGCCGGCATTTCTATCTTGTTGTGGCCGATGGCGTCGGTGATCGCGTTGATGACCGCCGGTGTCGAGCCGATGGCACCTGCTTCGCCGCAGCCCTTGATGCCGAGTGGATTGCTCGGGCAAAGCGTGACCGTGTGCGACACCTTGAACGACGGCAGATCGTCGGCGCGCGGCATGGCGTAGTCCATGAACGACGCCGTCAGCAGCTGACCGCTCTTGTCATACACCGCGCCTTCGAGAAGCGCCTGCCCGATACCTTGGGCGATGCCGCCGTGAACCTGGCCTTCGACGATCATTGGATTGATGAGGCGTCCGAAATCGTCTGCTGCTACAAAATTCACGAACGTCGTCTTGCCGGTACCCGGGTCGATATCGACTTCGCAAATATAAGTACCTGCCGGGAAGGTGAAGTTGGTCGGATCGTAAAACGCCGTCTCTTTCAGGCCCGGCTCCATGCCGTCAGGAAGGTTGTGCCCGGTGTAGGCTGCGAGCGCGACCATCGGCAGCGCGATCTTCTTGTCGGTACCCGTGACTTTGAACTCGCCGTTCTCGATGACGATGTCGTTCTCCGAGGCTTCCAATTGATGTGCGACGATCTTCTTTGCTTTCGCCTCGACCTTCTCCATTGCCTTCACGATAGCGGACATCCCGACCGCGCCTGAGCGCGAGCCGTAGGTCCCCATGCCGAACTGCACTTTATCAGTGTCGCCGTGCACTATTGAGATTTGAGACATTGGAATGCCGAGACGGTCGGCTACAACTTGCGCGAATGTCGTCTCGTGGCCTTGGCCGTGACTGTGCGAGCCGGTCAGGATTTCGATGGTGCCGACCGGATTGACGCGCACTTCGCACGATTCCCAAAGGCCGACGCCGGCACCGAGACTGCCGACGGCTTTTGACGGCGCGATTCCGCAGGCTTCAATATAAGATGAGAAACCGATGCCGCGGAGCATACCCGCTTTCTTGGCCTTCTCTTTGCGTGCAGGAAATCCCGCGTAGTCGATGGCTTTCAGCGCAGCATCGAGCGATGCGCCGAAGTCTCCTGCGTCATACGCCATGATGACCGGCGTCTGATGCGGGAATTGCGTGATGAAGTTCTTGCGCCGCAATTCCGCCGGATCGACTTTCAATTGACGTGCCGCCGTTTCCATCAACCGCTCCATCACGAAGCTTGCCTCGGGACGACCCGCGCCGCGATAGGCATCGACCGGCGTAGTGTTAGTGTAGACGCTGATGACTTCGGCGTAGATCGCCGGAATGTTGTATTGGCCCGACAGCAATGTTGCATAGAGATAAGTCGGCACCGATGACGAGAACAGCGACATGTACGCGCCGAGATTGGCGTGGGTCTTCACGCGAAGTCCGATGACTTTATTGTCCTTGTCGAACGCCATCTCCGCCTTGGTAACGTGATCGCGTCCGTGGGCGTCGGTGAGAAACGCCTCGGTGCGGTCCGACGTCCACTTCACGGGACGCCCCGTGCGTTTGGAGGCCCACAGCGCCACCATTTCTTCAGGGTAGATGAAAATCTTGGAACCGAAACCACCGCCGACATCCGGCGCGATCACGCGCAGCTTGTTTTCCTGCGCGACATTATAGAACGCCGACAGCACAAGCCGCGCAACGTGCGGATTCTGCGACGTCGTATAAAGCGTGAAATGTTCTTCGGCGGAATCATATTCGGCGACCGCCGAGCGCGGCTCCATCGCGTTCGGCACGAGACGATTGTTGGTGATATCGAGAGCCACGACATTCGCGGCCGCTTTGAAAGCCGCGTCCGTCGGGTCTTTCTCGCCGATGTGCCAATCATAGATGATATTGCCCGGTGCTTCGGGATGGATTTGCGGCGCGCCCTTGGCAATGGCGGCCGCGATACTGGCGGCGGCGGGAAGTTCTTCGTATGTCACGTTGACCGCTTCAGCTGCATCGCGCGCCTGATTCCGGGTTTCGGCGATCACGACGGCAACGGCGTTGCCGACATAGCGCACGATCTCCGGCGCCATTGCCGGCCACGCGCCCATCTTCATGGGGGAGCCATCCTTGGAGTGAATCATCCAACCGCAAATCAGATTGCCGATCTTGTCGTCAACGATTTGCTGGCCGGTGAGAACATCGACCACGCCGGGCATTTTCTTGGCCGCCGCGGTGTCGATCTTCTTGATCTTGGCATGAGCGTGCGGACTGCGCACGAAAGACGCATAAGTCATGCCATGCAACCGAACGTCGTCGGTATATTTGCCCTTGCCGGTGATGAAGCGCTTGTCTTCCTTGCGCAACACTCGTGCGCCAATTCCCTCGACACCCATAATGAAGTCTCCCTGTCTGGCTGCTTTCGTCACGATTGTCGCGCGGCGCAGCCTTGAAATGAATTCGTTGAGTTGCCGACGCGGATTATTCCGCGGCCTGCGAAACCTTCATCTTTCCTGCGGCGTCGAGTACCGACTTCACGATGTTATGGTAGCCGGTGCAGCGGCAGATATTACCCTCAAGCTCATGGCGAACAGTCTCTTCGTCGAGCTTCCCGCCGTGACGATGGACGATATCGATGGCCGACATGATCATGCCCGGTGTGCAGTAGCCGCACTGGAGGCCGTGATTGTCGCGGAAGGCTTCCTGCATCGGATGCAGTTGATCGCCGGTTGCGATGCCTTCGATGGTCGTGACTTTCGTGCCATTGGCTTGTCCGACCAGTGTGGTGCAGGATTTCACCGCGCGTCCGTCGATATGGACGATGCAGGCTCCACACTGGCTGGTGTCGCAGCCAACATGCGTGCCGGTGAGGCCCAAATGATCGCGCAGCAGATGAACGAGCAGCGTGCGGTCCTCGACATCGGCGGAAACCGCCTTGCCGTTGACAGTTAATTTGATTGCAGGCACTTGGACCTCCCTGAATTTCCACCCGATTTTGATTTTTTAATTGTTCTAATTAACAACCGGCACGGAAAACTTTGCAACGGCGATTTTCGTCGCGGGTGTCATAGGTCGATCATCAGAACGTGAGCGAATTTGTGCCAATTAAAAATTACGCTGGGCGCGTTGCTTGGCATGCCAGTTTCTCGCATGTGCGAATAAGCTGGGACCGATGCGGAACTTTTGCCTTGTTTTGCGGTTATATTCACACGGAGAGGGCGGATGTACCCCTCTCTGAGCGTAGAGGCCTAGGGTGAACAACCTTAAGGCCCTACGGTTTACGGGGATGTGAAATTTGACGTGCATCCAGACGCCCACTTAGCCGACGAGTCGTCGAATGGGTTGCGCGGTCTCCGGCTGCGCAGGAGTAGGGCGTGAAACAAGACGTGGATGACAAAACGCAGCCGAAAATCGGACGCGACACGCTTCCTGCCCCGGCCGGCATTTCGCCGAATCTCGACGAGTACGCTTTGCTGCTCGATATTGATGGCACGTTGCTTGAGCTTGCACCGACGCCGCGCGATGTCGTGGTGCCTCCGCGGCTCGCGGATACGTTGCAAAGTCTCCATGAGAAAACATCTGGCGCACTCGCGCTTGTGAGCGGGCGTTCGTTGACCGATATCGACGTGATTTTTGCGCCGCTGCAATTCCCCGCAGTCGGTGGGCACGGCGCCGAAATGCGCTTGTCGCGGGAATCTGAGGCCGTCGCGGCGCGCGCGCCGCCGATGGACAACAATCTGAAAAAGCGTTTTGCAGCGATTGCGGCACTCAGTCCTGGCATCCTGCTCGAGGACAAAGGCTATTCCATCGCGCTTCATTATCGTCTTGCTCCGCAATTCGAGCGCACGATCTATGAGGCAGTGTCAGCTATTAGAGCGGACCTGCCGAATGCATCTTTCGAAGTGCTGCCCGGCAAGTCGGTGTGCGAGATCAAGCCGCTGGGAATTAGCAAGGCGACGGGCGTACGCGAATTGATGACGCACGCACCGTTCGAGGGACGATTGCCGCTGTTCATCGGCGACGACATCACAGACGAATCTGTTTTCGAGATTATGCCTTCTTACAATGGCATATCGTTCTCGGTGGGACGCCGCGCGCATGGCGTCAACGGGCATTTCAATGCACCGAAAGACGTTCGCGCTTGGCTTTTGCATTTGCTGGATGATGGCGCGATGGCGATGAAATGACGATACCAAGGGTCAACACGAGTCTTGCCGATGTAGCCGGTAACATCGATCACGGCCTAGATCTGGCGGTGATCGGCAATTGCCGGACCGCCGCGCTGGTCGATCCGACCTCGCGGATCGTGTGGTGGTGCTTTCCGCGCTTCGACGCCGATCCGGTATTCTCGCGCCTACTCGCCGGGGACCAAGAAAAAGGTTTCAGCGACGTCGTGCTCGAAGGCATGTGCGATTTCCAGTCGGACTATGTGCGCAACACCGCCATCGTCGAAACAATCATGTCTGACAAGCTCGGCAATTCGATTCGCATAACCGATTTTGCGCCGCGCTTCCGCCAATTCGGTCGCATGTTTCGTCCGCCGCAGTTGTTTCGGACCATCCAGCCAATCTCGGGATTGCCGCGCATCACGATTCGCGTGCGGCCAACGCACTCTTACGGCAAGCCGCTCAAGCGCAGTTCGCTCGGCAGTAATCACATTCGTTACGTCGAAGACGAATCCAATTTCCGCGTCACCACCGACGCGCCGATTGCGATGATCGACAATGAGGCGTCGTTCGTGCTGACGAAGCCGGTGCACATGGTATTCGGCAGCGACGAACAATATCCCGGCGATCTCGCCGCTACAGCGCATTCCTTCCAAGCGCAGACCAAGGATTATTGGGAGCACTGGGTCCGTCGTCTTTATATCTCATACGACTGGCAGGAAGCGATCATCCGCGCGGCGATTACACTGAAGTTGTCGAACTTCGAGGAGACCGGCGGCATCATCGCGGCACACACGACCTCGATACCGGAAGCGCCAGGGTCAGGCCGCAACTGGGACTATCGTTTCTGTTGGCTGCGCGACGCGTATTTCGTTGTGAAGGCGCTTAATCGTGTCGGCGCAACGCAGACAATGGAAGACTTCATCGGCTTCACACTGTCGATTGCATCGAACACCGAAGAGCTTCTAAAGCCGGTCTACAGCGTCGTGCCCAATTTGCCACTCGACGAATGGATCGCTGACGATCTCACGGGCTATCGCGGCGATGGACCTGTGCGCGTCGGCAATGCAGCCGCCGATCAAATCCAGCACGACACTTATGGAAGTATCATTCTCGCAGCTCTGCCACTGTTCTATGACCGGCGCTTGCCGCGCCCTGCGGGAGAGAAACTTTTCAAACTGCTCGAATCGCTCGGCAACAAAGCGGCGCATTATGCATTGAAGCCGGACGCGGGGATCTGGGAATATCGCGGGCGGCAACGCGTGCATACCCATTCGGTTGCAATGTGCTGGGCGGGTCTCAATCGCCTTGCGTCAATCGCGGCGCGGCTGGGTTTATCGGATCGCGCAGCATATTGGAATTCGGTCGCCGATCCCATTCATGCTGAATTGCTCGAACGAGCTTGGAATCCAAAGCGCGAAGCTTTCACGGCGGCGTTTGGCTCAGACGATCTCGACGCCAGCGTGTTGCTGCTGCCGGACCTAGGCGTGTGCGAGGTTGACGATCCGCGTTTCGTGAAAACCGTCGCGGCGATGGAGCGCGAGCTACTGCGCGAGAAACATATGATGCGTTATGCGGCCGAAGACGATTTCGGAATGCCGGTGACGGCATTCATGATCTGCAGATTTTGGCTGATCGACGCGTGGTGGGCGCAGGGGCGAAAGGACGAAGCGCGCGAATTATTTGTCGACGCGATGTCGAATCGCAATCGTTACGGACTGCTGTCGGAGGATGTCGATCCGAAAACTGGCGCGCTATTTGGAAATTTCCCGCAGACATATTCGATGGCCGGATTAATTCTCACCGGCATGAAAATTTCGCGCAATTGGGAAGACCGGTACTGGCGTAGCTAAGACGCATAAAAATTTGAGACCAATTTTCGCGAACAAAATAAGGCGCCGCGATTCCAACGCGTTCCAAAAATTGGAACCGGGTTCCAATTTCGCCACGCCCGATTTTGACTTCATTTCGTTGAAACGATGGCGAGGAACCATATTGATGAACGCGTGTTGTTATTGCAGTGCGAAATGAGGAGAGCGCGTTGTGGATTTGGTGGTTGTCTCAAATCGCGTGGCGCGCGCGAAAGCAAATGAGCCCATGACGGGAGGCCTGGCAGCAGCATTGCTGCCAATCGTCGAAAAGTCCGGTGCGATCTGGGTCGGATCGAGCGGAAAAGTCAGCAGCACAACCGACAAAGATTCGTTCGCGCGCGTTGAATCGCTGGGCGCAGGCGCGCTCGCGATGCTGGATTTACCCGCCGCGCATTATGGAGGTTATTACGAAGGCTTTGCGAATTCAGCATTGTGGCCTGCGCTGCATTCGCGAACCGACCTCATTCACGTATCGCAGGACGACTATCATTCGTATCGCGAGGTGAATGCATTCATGGCGCGTGCGCTGATGCGTTTTCGCAAGTCGAATACGGCTTTCTGGATTCAGGATTATCATTTCCTTTCGCTTGGCGCGGAGCTGCGCGAACTCGGCGTGACCAATCCGCTTGGATTTTTTCTTCACACGCCCTGGCCGGCGCGGGACGTGATCTCCGGCGTGCCGCATCATCGCGAATTGATCGAGGCGATGCTGTCCTACGATTTGATCGGCTTTCAAACAGAGGACGATTGTAGCAACTTCGCAAGCTATCTGAGCGGTGAACTCGATCTCGATGTTCATGGTGGAATCGTGCGATCGCGCTTCGGCGTCACGCGTCTCGCTGCGTTCCCGATTGGAATCGATGTCGATGGATTTACGGCGATGGCGCAGCGCGCGGCGTCGCATCCCGATGTCTCGCGTCTCCGCAAAAGTCTCAACGGTGAGCGCCTTGCGATCGGCGTCGATCGCGTGGATTACTCCAAGGGCTTGGTCAATCGCGTCGCCGCGTTCGACCGGCTGTTCGACATGCAGCCCTCGCTCAAACGCGCAGTGTCGTTGTTGCAGATTGCAACGCCTTCGCGTGGCGGCATTGAGGCTTACGAGAATCTGCAAAACGAACTCGCCAAGCAAGTCACTGACGTCAACGGCCGACATGGTGAAGTCGATTGGACGCCGATCCGTTATCTCAATAAGGGGTTCGGCCAGACGGTTCTCGCAGGCTTTTATCGCACCGCGCAGGTTGGCGTCGTGACGCCACTGCACGACGGCATGAATCTCGTCGCCAAGGAATATGTCGCGGCTCAAAACCCAATTGATCCCGGCGTCCTCGTTCTGTCGAAATTCGCCGGCGCCGCCAATGAACTTGAGACCGCGCTGCTGGTGAACCCTCACGATATCGACGGTATGGCGCGCACGATAGCTATGGCGTTCGCGATGCCCGCGACCGAGCGACGAATGCGCTGGGAAGCGATGATGCGGAAATTGCGCACCGGCACGATTCATCAATGGTTCGCGGGATTTGTCGATGCGCTGGAGGATGCGCATTCGTCGAAAACGGCGGCAGAGGCATCGTCTCCGCAGCGTTCGGGCGCGCGACCGCTGCGGACCGCGAGTGGTGCTTTCCTCCATTAACGGCGATCCGCAGCCTGAAAATAGCGATACCCGATCAATAATTTAGCGAAATCTGCGGCGGCCACGTCGCGCTCCCTTGCAAATCCGCGCGCGTCGCTTCATGACAGCGCATCCGGAGGGATGGCCGAGTGGCTTAAGGCGCACGCTTGGAAAGCGTGTGTGCGGGAAACCGTACCGTGGGTTCGAATCCCACTCCCTCCGCCAGTC